>NZ_CAJPNR010000081.1 GCF_905372115.1 uncultured Streptococcus sp. | reverse complement strand
TATATAAAATGATTATACAAATAGGCTTAAAATTTGTAAAAGATAAGAAGAGCTGGAATGGGATAGATTCCAGTCGTCATTTTAAATTGTATCTAAGGAGTAAGAAATCATGCCAAAAACGTTATTTCTTTGGCTTTTGGCAGTCCTAAGCTTGGGACTTGTAAAAACGCCTCAAGCTAAGACAACGGAGCAATCTTTGAAGTCTAAAATGGTGGCAATTCAGATTAGCCAAAAGATTCAGGACCATGTCAAGAAAGATGAAGCGACAAGGGTGGCTGTAGAAACTATGACCTTTGATTAGATGATGCAAATCATTGCGTAAGAAAGGAGAAAGCTATGTTAAGAATTTTTATCCGAATGGTATACAGAAGTATCGCCTATGCGATTGTTGAAGCTAAATAGAAAGGAAATATCATGAAAAAATCATTTATTCTAACACTTTTAACGATTATAACTCTAGGACTCTTCCGACCGGTTACAGCCTTGGCTGAAGAACAGAAGCTGCCGTCTGGTACGGACCGTGACAAAATCGGTCAGAAAATCGAAAGTTTTGTCAAGGAACATGAAAAAACAACAGCTGGTTTAGCGACGACGGTCTTTGATAAGGATGGCACCATCTACAAAGGAAACTTTGGCTATATGAACAAGGAAAAGAAAGTCAAAACGGATGATAGCAGCGTTTTTGAATGGGGATCGGTTACCAAGCTGACGGTTTGGGTCTCCGTCATGCAGCTCTGAGAAGAGGGAAAGATTGACCTAGAGGAAGACATCCGCACCTATCTGCCAGAGGGATTTTTAAAAAACCTTCGCTATGACAAGCCGATCACTATGATTGATCTCATGAACCATCAGGCGGGATTTAGCGAGTCAATTCAGGGCTATAAGGAAGAGACAGGATTGACAATTGAGGAAAGCTTAGCCACTAATCAGCCAACCCAGTCCTACGAACCCGGCACCATGACTAGCTACTCAAACTTCTCTGCCGGTTTGGCGAGCTATATCGTCGAGCGAATCTCCGGACAGGACTTCTCTGCCTATGTCCATGAGCATATCTTTCAGCCATTAGAGATGAATGATACAGCTATGTCTTCAGATTTGAAGGATAATCTTAAGGTTTATAAGAAGCGAATGGAGGCCTTGTCCTATAGTGCAGATGGTCAGACTTCGAAGGGGACTGCCTATTTATACTCAGCGCTCTATCCAATGGGAAATGCTGCCTCTACCATGGCTGACTTTCAGAAGTTTGCCCAAGCGCTTTTGAAGAAAGAGAAGCTCTTCCAGCGAGCTGAGACTTGGGCGACCCTATACACAGTGACCTCGACCTATCCAGGGACAGAGCTGCCGCTCAATATGCACGGTTTCTGGGCTACAGAGTTTGGCATGACTGTTGTCGGCCATAGCGGTAATACCTTGGGGTATTCCTCTTTCATCCTGCTAGACTTGAAAAATGGCATCGGTATGACTATCATGACGAATCAAGAACACGAATTCGTCTACAACCATGAGATGCCGGCTTTGGTCTTTGGACCTAAGAAAAAGACGGACTCAGCCACCTTTGACAAATTCCAGTCTGGAAATTACCGATCTACTCGCTACTTTGCCAGTGGTCCTATGTCTATCTCTAGAAGCTTATTCCTTTATACTCGTTTTGTCAAGAAATCCGAGGATAATCCACTTTTGAGTCAGGATTTTTCAGTAGTCAGCGGCAGCGGAGATAAGGCCAAGGTGACAGCTTCCTATGGAGGTTATTTCAGAGTCAAGGATAGCGAAATTTTGGCAGACTGGGCCATGCTTATTTCAGCGGCAGTAGGAATTGTTTTCGGTATCATTCTCTTTTTGGTACGGGGTGGTTTAGATCTTTTTCGATTGGTATTCAAAAAAGGCCAGCCTAAAACACCTAAGAAACTTCGGATTTGGACTTATCTGACCTCTTTAGCGGCAGTAGGAGTGGCTTTAAATTTCTATGGCCTTGTTGCAGCTTTTCTAGCAAGTAATCGTAGTTACCCCTATAGCATATGGCCTTATATAGTCTTTGCAGTTCTAGGTTTAATCTTAGCAGGATGTGCCATCTACCCGTTCTTGAGTAAGGCTAAAAAGGGACTTGGCAAAGGTCGGCTCTTATTGACAATCATGACGAGTCTATCTGCTCTCGCTATCGTAGCTAACATTCTTTATTGGTCGCTCTACCAGTGGTGGGCATTGTGATTATTTTCCCGCTTTCTTTTTGGGAATGGACTGTCTCATGAGGTAAACCGTTTGATTAATTCTTTTTACAATCTTAAGGTTAGTGATTTTTCAACAGGAACTGAAGTACAATAGCTGTCTTTTATGCAGAGCGCGGCTAAACGAGGCAAAAAATTAAGGACCTTATCAGACTACAAAAAGCAAGCAGATAAAATCAAACCATTTAAAGGAGAAAATTCTATGACCAATGAAACAAGAATAGAACCACAACCAAAACTAGTCTGGCCGTTCCTAGCCTGGAACTTCGGCTGGACTTGGGGATTTATGTTGCTAGCTATCATTCTCAAAA
>NZ_CAJPNR010000080.1 GCF_905372115.1 uncultured Streptococcus sp. | reverse complement strand
CCTGGATCGACCAAGGGCTGATAGGCATCATTGACATTGATATGACAGTAGCCACCAGGATTTTTCTTGAGATAATCCTGATGATAGTCCTCAGCTAGGACATAGTGGCGCAAAGGTTCTAGCTCAACAGCAATCTTTTGTCCCAACTGCTTTTCCTGCTCAGAAAAAACCTGCTCAATGACTGCCTTATCGGCTTGATTGGTATAGTAAACGCCCGTCCGATACTGACGTCCTACATCATTTCCCTGCTTATTGACCGACAGAGGATCAACAACTCGGAAATAATAGAGCAGGATTTCCCGCAGACTGACCCGCTCTTCATCATAGATTAGATGAACCGTCTCTGCATGATCCGTCTGGTGAATCAGCTGGTAGTTAGTTGATTCCACCTGTCCATTGGCGTATCCCACTGTCGTTTCCTCCACACCCTCAATTCGGGAAAAGTACTCTTCCAAGCCCCAGAAGCATCCACCTGCTAAATAAATTTCTGCCATAAAAACACCTCATTTCTTTGCGTCTATTTTCTCATAAAAGGAGTCGAAATTATAGCAATTTGATTTGAACTTTCTTCAAATTGATATGAAAAAGCTGGGTTTCAATACTTCTCAACCCAGCCATGTTCTTCATTTCAAATCACAATAACTCTTGTATAGAAGATTACCCCTCAATATACTTCAATTTTCCTCGGAAATCTTCCAGACTTTCATAGCCTTTTTCTTCCATAATATCCTCGAGTTCTGCGGTGATACGCTCGAAGGCTGCCACTCCTTCTTTATGAAGGGTTGTTCCTATTTGCACCATGCTGGCTCCACAGAGGACATGCTCAAAGGCATCGCGCCCCGTCAGGACACCTCCAGTTCCGATGATTTGGATTTCTGGTTTAAGGCGTTGGTAAAAGGCATGGACATTGGCCAGAGCGGTCGGCTTGATGTACTGTCCTCCGATACCTCCAAAACCATTTTTCGGACGAATGACCACTGACTCATCTTCTATGTAAAGGCCGTTTCCAATGGAGTTTACACAATTGACAAACTTGAGCGGATATTTGTTAAAAATCGCAGCAGCCTGGTCAAAATGCACGATGTCAAAATAAGGAGGCAGCTTGATGCCTAGGGGCTTGGTGAAATAAGCAAAAACCTCTGACAAGATTTTTTCCGTCGTTTCAAAGTCATAAGCGATCTGTGGCTTGCCAGGGACATTGGGACAGGAGAGATTGAGCTCAGTAATGCCTTTAAAGTCACTTGCCTGCACTTTCTTAAGAATGGTGTGGGTTTCTTCTGGCGACATACCGACCAAAGAGAGGAAGAAAGTGCGATTTGGTTCGCTTTCCTGGAGTTCCAGCAGGTAGTCAAGATAGTAGTCTAAACCATTGTTGGGCAGGCCCATGGAGTTGATAGACCCCAGCGGAACATCCTGATAGCGCGGTTCTGGGTTTCCCTGACGAAATTCCAGCGTCGCTGTTTTGGTCACAAACGTTCCCGCAACAGAATCTTTGACTTCCGCCAGTTCCTCTTTTGTCATGCAAGCAACCCCAGCTGCATTCATCAGGCAGTTGTCAAATGCAAAACCAGCAATCTGTGTCGATGTCGAAACCATAGTAAAACGCTCCTTTTTCTTCTGAAGGCGAGTGCCTTTAGCTCATTTCCTCTATTATATCACCAAACTCCGCTTTTTCGTTTTTTAAACCAGCAATTCCTGACTAACGTTCGGAAAACATCCCGTTCGCTTGACTATTTTCTGGAATGTTTCAGAAAACAAATTGTGGAAATTTTTAGAAAATTCAACTTTTTTCTTTACAAGAGAAAAAAAGTCTGTTATAATGTTCCATGTAATAAAATATGACATCTAAAAGATGCCTGTTTTAAAAATCTAAACACATCCTCGTCACACAAGCTGCAAGCAGCTTCCGACAGGATGGTTTACTATTTTATTTAAAGGAGAATGACAGATGACAACTGCTAAAGAATATATCCAAAGCACTTTCGAGATCGTAAAAGCCCGCAACGGACACGAGGCAGAATTCCTCCAAGCTGTTGAAGAGTTTCTCAATACTCTGGAGCCTGTTTTTGAAAAACATCCAGAATATATTGAAGAAAACATCCTAGCGCGTATTACTGAGCCTGAGCGCGTTATCAGCTTCCGTGTTCCTTGGGTAGACCGCGAAGGTAACGTACAAGTCAACCGCGGTTACCGTGTACAATTTAACTCAGCAGTTGGTCCTTATAAAGGCGGACTTCGTTTCCACCCAACTGTAAACCAAGGTATCTTAAAATTCCTCGGATTTGAGCAAATCTTTAAAAACGTCTTGACTGGCCTGCCAATCGGTGGTGGTAAAGGTGGATCTGACTTTGATCCCAAAGGTAAGACTGATGCTGAAGTGATGCGCTTCTGCCAAAGCTTTATGACAGAATTGCAAAAACACATCGGCCCATCTCTTGACGTTCCTGCTGGTGATATTGGTGTCGGCGGACGTGAAATCGGCTATCTCTATGGTCAATACAAACGTCTTAACCAATTCGATGCGGGTGTCTTGACTGGTAAACCCCTTGGATTTGGTGGTAGCTTGATTCGCCCAGAAGCAACTGGTTACGGCTTGGTTTACTACACTGAAGAAATGCTCAAGGCTAACGGCCAAAGCTTTGCTGGCAAGAAGGTGGTTATTTCCGGTTCTGGTAACGTAGCTCAATATGCTCTTCAAAAAGCAACTGAGCTTGGTGCAACTGTTATCTCTGTATCTGACTCAAACGGTTATGTTATCGATGAAAACGGTATTGACTTTG
>NZ_CAJPNR010000079.1 GCF_905372115.1 uncultured Streptococcus sp. | reverse complement strand
CACTGAAAGTATACATAGGGGACAGCACCAAACGGTTGGTTAATTTGGCACCGTGGCGCAATTGAATCGGGGCTACAATTTGTTTAGACATAGTAAAAATCTCCTTTCTTATTTGACAATTGGTTTTCAATAAGTATTTATTACCAACAGGTATTCGCTATTAAAATCTACGCTGTAACATCATGAGAATTCATTATACTCTTATTTATAATGTCGTTTTCTATACTCCATCGGACTCACTCCGTAAGTCTTCCGAAATAATTTTGCGAAATAGGCTGCATGCAGGCCACCTGAATGCTCTGCAACTTCTTGTATTGAGAGATTAGTGGTGATTAGTATTTCTTTAGAGTATTCTAACCGAAGTTCGCGTAAACGTTCTTGTGGTGTTTTTCCAGTCACACTCTTATAGACATGCCGAAGATAAGACTCAGAGCCTTTTGCCATAAAAGCTAAATCTTTCAAAGTTAAACTTTGCTGGAAATATCCTTTTAAAATATGATCAATTTCTTCTACCCACTCCTCTTTGCTAACCGGCTTTCCTAGTGGACGGCATCGTTTACATGGTCTATATCCTGCTTCAACTGCCTGCTCTGCTTTTTGAAAAATCGTTACATTTTCTTTTTTGGGAAGACGAGAGGCACATGAGGGACGACAGAAAATTCCGGTACTTCTAACACCATACCAAAAAAACGTATCATAATCACTGTTATTACTTTTAATAGCCTCCCACTCCCAATCTTCAGCCATATGTCCTAACGCCATCATTTCCTCGCCTCCAGCTTCAGCAGGTAAGCTTTTTTATCAAGTCCGCCGGCATAACCCGTCAGCTCGCCATCGCTTCCAACGATCCGATGACAGGGAATTAAAATAGAAATAGGATTATGCCCAATCGCACCTCCGACTGCTCTGGCCGAACCAATCTTACCATACTCGGCTTGTAACTCTCGTAGAATATCTGAATAGGTAGCCGTCTGACCGTAGGAAATCTTCTGCAACACTGCCAGAACCTTGCTTCTGAATTCAGTCACTTGAGGTGCCAGTAGAATCTCATCTGTTGGAGAATTTTCCCCCTTAAAATAAGCATCTAGCCATGCAACAACGCGTTGGCTTACTTCTGTTTCCTCCTGCTGTGCTTGCTCCAAATCATAGCCTGCGCCATAATATTTCTGTCCTTCCAGCCACAGCCCCAGCAGGGCAGTTTCGTCCGTCATAATGAGAATACGGCCGATTGGGGATTTGTAATAAGTTATGTACATTTCTTCTCCTTTTCGATGATAATCAACTAATAAAGCAAACGCCAAATATAAAAAACTGCATATGAACACCATGTTCCCCACTCATTTTTTAACTTTAACAGCAATTCCTTAGACGGTTTCTCATCTAAACCAAGTATATAAGATATGCCATTCTGCAATCCAATGTCAGCCATCGGAAAAGCCGATTGGATACGAAAACATCGCATCATCACATAATGAGCCGTCCACGGACCGACACCATAAAGTTTAAGCAGCTCTTTTTCAATTTGCTCAGCTGTATCTAACTTTTGATAATAACTTCTTGAAATGGTGCCCTGATACAAGAGCTTTGATATTGTTTGCAAATATTCTGCTTTTTTACGAGTCATTTGCAACTCCAATAACTCCTCAGCCATACTATTCGCGACCATCTTTGGCTTTGGATAAAGCCAGTAAGTTTCATGGTTATAGTGAAAAGCTTCGCCATATTTCTTGACAAAACGTTCTTTTAGGGTATAAGCATAAGCAAGATTTACCTGCTGTCCTAAAATTCCCCAAGTAATAGCCTCATAAAAATCTGGGACACCAATCAAACGAAGTCCGTAAAATTTCTGAACTAAAGGAGATAAAATATCATCTTCTTGTGCAAACTGATAAAAGTTATCTAACGACTGATCTAAATCCAACCAATCTCTGACAAAATTGCTAATAACTTTTCTAGCCTCAGCAGAAAAAATAGTCTGATTTTCTGCCTGGATACATATCTCTTGAACTTGCTCATTGTAAAAAATCGTACAAAGATAAAATTCATTTTCAACTTTAAACAAGCGCTTAATTCTGTCATTTGCAACTTGGTACATCACTTCCTTTTCCTCTCTTGATAAGTAGGAAATGATTTGTCCCCAGTCAAAGATAGATGACGTTTCTAAATAGATTATATTTTTAGCTAACATTTCTCCACCTTTCTTTTAGTTATTATACCATCATTTTGGAAGCGGAAATATAACAATCTGGCTTTCTCATCAGAAAAACAAAATCCCCCTATCTTTAGCAGATGGGGGATGACATCGTATTTAACTATGTGACTTGAAGCTTAGCCACAATCCCATCTGGGTCTGTGACTTCTAGCTCTTGGGAGCTAATCCATCGGACTGGTGCCTGCAAGTCCAGAGCATTTTCATAAATAGCTACTAGGTCTTCTTTTCCTTCCACTTGCGCCTCAAAATATGCTAGTCCCTGTTGTTTAGGTTGACGATGATTCAAGTGAGAACCTCCCCATTCATTAACGGCTAAATGGTGATGGTATTTTCCAGATGCCAGCCAGCTAGCAGAAGGTACAGAAAATTTGTCCTCCAAGCATAGAAGCTTTTGGTAAAAATGACTGGTTGCTCTGCTATTTTTCACAGATAGATGGACATGGCCCATACGAGTGCCTTTAGCAATACTAAACGGTTGGACTTCCTGACCCAGTTCATAGATTTCTTGAGCCGCGAGCGCTTCCGTCACTCCGATAATGCGGCCATCTTCTCGAATATCCCAATCAGCCTGAGGCTTGTCCCGATAAAGCTCAATGCCGTTGCCTTCTGGGTCCTCCAGATAAATGGCTTCACTATAACCGTGGTCCGCTCCTCCAACCATAGGTACTTTATTTTCTGATAAATGCTTAAGGATATCCGCCAAAGCTTGACGACTTGGAAGCAAGAGTGCCAGATGATAAAGACCGTAAGCAGACTTGACGGTCTGCCGGTCACTGGTTGCTAAAAGCCTCACCAGAACTTGTCCGTCCCTGCCCAAAGCCACCTCTCCATCCTGCTCTTCCAAAAGTTCCAAGCCTAAAACGCGCTGATAAAAATCCCTTTGTCTTGCTAAGTCAGCCACATAAAGTGCCACCTCTCCTAGATAAATCTTGCTTTCATATTCAAAAGTCATGTTTTTTCTCCTCTCTTTAATTTTAAATGTCAGGAGTGCTCCTGCCAAATCTTTTTTTATTTCTCCAAAACAGAGATAGGTTCCTTGATATGGTTTTCCACATCTCTATTTGCTCCGAAGGATTATTC
>NZ_CAJPNR010000078.1 GCF_905372115.1 uncultured Streptococcus sp. | reverse complement strand
TTTCAGGTATTGAGGGAGTATCAAAAGAAGCAGCCAAGTCTGCTGCTAAGAGCAATCAAAATCCCCTTCAGCGGGTTATGGCCACTCTGGCGGAAATTTTCACCCCGATCATTCCAGCTTTGATTGTCGGAGGGTTAATCCTTGGCTTCCGAAATGTCCTTGAGGGCGTGCATTGGTCTATGTTGGATGGGAAAACAATCACAGAGGTATCCAAATTCTGGTCTGGAATTAACCATTTCTTGTGGCTTCCGGGAGAAGCAATTTTCCAATTCCTGCCGGTAGGAATCACTTGGTCTGTTTCTCGTAAAATGGGAACTAGCCAAATTCTTGGGATTGTCTTGGGAATCTGTTTGGTGTCACCACAATTGCTCAATGCTTATTCAGTAGCATCGACACCAGCAGCTGAAATCGCTAAGGACTGGGTTTGGGATTTCGGTTTCTTCACTGTCAATCGTGTTGGTTACCAAGCTCAGGTTATTCCGGCCCTTTTAGCAGGTTTATCTCTATCTTATCTGGAAATCTTTTGGCGTAAACATATTCCAGAAGTAGTATCTATGATTTTTGTGCCATTCTTATCATTGATTCCTGCTCTGATTCTGGCTCATACTGTCTTGGGTCCTATCGGTTGGACAATCGGTCAGGGGCTTTCAACAGTTGTACTTGCAGGTTTAACTGGTCCAGTTAAATGGCTCTTTGGCGCAGTATTTGGTGCCCTTTATGCTCCATTTGTTATCACAGGTCTTCACCATATGACCAATGCCATTGATACTCAGTTGGTAGCTGATGCCGGTGGTACTGGTCTTTGGCCAATGATTGCTCTATCTAATATTGCTCAAGGTTCAGCTGTATTTGCTTATTACCTTATGAAACGCCATGATGAGCGGGAAGCGCAAATTTCCCTGCCTGCAACCATTTCAGCTTACCTTGGTGTTACTGAGCCTGCTCTCTTCGGGGTCAATGTCAAGTACGTTTATCCATTTGTTGCGGGAATGATTGGTTCGTCTATTGCGGGTCTGCTTTCTGTAACCTTTAATATAACAGCAAATGCCATTGGTATTGGTGGTTTACCAGGTATCCTTTCTATCCAGGCAAAATATATGATTCCATTTGCAGGAGTTATGCTTGTAGCAATCCTTGTACCAATGTTCCTGACTTTCTTTTTCCACAAGACAGGCTTCTTGACGAAGACAGAGGAAGATCCAGAATTGCAGGCAGAGTTTGCAGCTCAGGAAGAGGCTGAATTTGCCGGGCCATCCAAAGCCGAGTCATCTCCAGAGGTGAAAGCAGCTGATTCATCAGCTCCTGTAACGATTACTAGTCCGCTGGCAGGAGAAGTCAAAGAATTGAGTCAGGCAACAGATCCTGTCTTTGCACAAGGTTTAATGGGGCGTGGAGTTGTCATTGTTCCTAGCCAAGGGGAGTTGGTTTCACCAGTCAATGGTAGAGTAACAGTCTTCTTCCCAACCAAGCATGCCATCGGTATCCTGTCAGATGAAGGTGTTGAAATCCTGATGCATATCGGAATGGATACTGTTAATCTGGAAGGCAAAGGCTTTGAGGGCTATGTGTCTCAAGGAGATAAGGTCAAGGCAGGTGACAAGCTCATTTCCTTTGATATAGACATGATCAAGAAAGCGGGCTATGTAACGGAAACACCAGTCATCATTACAAACTCAGACAGTTATCAAGTGGAGGAACTTGAACAACTTCCTCGGGAAGTTGAGCGAGGTAGTCAGTTGATGAACGCTAAGCCGCTTTAAAAAAATGAAATGACTATAGAAAGGGACGGTGCTTTAAAACCTGTCCCTTTTCTCAAAAAAGGAGAAAATATGACGCTTGATAAAACAAAGGTTGTCTACCAAATTTATCCAAAATCTTTTAAAGACACGACTGGCAATGGTTTGGGAGATTTTCGCGGGATTATTGAAAAGCTTCCTTATCTGAAAGAGCTGGGAGTGGACATGATCTGGCTCAATCCTTTCTATCCGAGTCCGCAACGGGACAACGGTTACGATATTTCTGATTACACTGCGGTAGACCCTGTCTTTGGGGATATGGCAGATTTTGAAGAGATGGTAAAGGTTGGCCAGCAGCATGGTATTGACTTTATGCTAGACATGGTTCTTAACCATTGCTCGATTGAGCATGAGTGGTTCCAAAAGGCGCTGGCTGGGGATTCCTACTATCAGGACTTCTTTATCCTGCGGGATGAGCCAACGGACTGGCTGTCCAAGTTTGGTGGCAGTGCTTGGGAGCCATTTGGCGATACGGGCAAATATTATCTGCATCTTTATGATGTGACTCAAGCTGATCTTAACTGGCGCAACCCCAATGTTCGTCAAGAGCTCTTTAAAGTGGTGAATTTTTGGCGAGGCAAAGGAGTCAAGGGCTTCCGCTTTGATGTCATCAACGTCATTGGAAAAGATGAAGTGCTGACGGACTGTCCAGAGCAGGAGGGCAAGCCAGCCTATACTGATAAGCCAATCGTGCATGACTATCTGCGTATGATGAACGAAGCAACCTTTGGTCAGGACGATTCCGTTATGACGGTTGGCGAAATGAGTGCTACGACGATTGACAATTGCATTCTTTACACGGCACCAGACCGGCAGGAGCTATCTATGGCCTTTAATTTCCATCATCTCAAGGTGGACTATGAAGCTGGACAGAAGTGGACGCTTAAGGCCTTTGACTTTGAAGAGTTAAAACGCCTCTTCCATACTTGGGGCAAGGAAATGAGCGATCACGACGGTTGGTCAGCACTTTTTTGGAACAATCATGATCAGCCGCGAGCTCTCAACCGCTTTGTTGATGTAGAAAATTTCCGCAATGAAGGGGCGACCATGCTGGCAGCTAGTATTCACCTGTCGCGCGGGACGCCTTATATCTACATGGGTGAGGAGATTGGCATGGTGGACCCTGACTATGACTCCATGGAAGATTATGTGGATGTCGAGTCCATCAATGCTTACCAGAGTCTGCTTGCTGAAGGTCAATCGCCAGAAGCAGCCTTCAGGATCATCAAGACTAAATCTCGTGATAATTCTCGGACGCCTATGCAGTGGGATGATTCAGCCAATGCAGGTTTTACAACAGGAACTCCATGGCTGAAGGCGGGCAAATCCTATCCTCTCATCAATGTGGAAAATGAAATCAAGGGACCAATCTTTACTTTTTATCAGAAATTGATTGCCCTGCGTAAGGAACTACCTATCATCGCAGAGGGCAGCTATCAGCCAGCCTATGAGGACAGTCCTCAGGTCTATGCCTTTGAGCGGGAGTGGCAAGGACAAAAGCTTTTAGTCCTTAACAACTTCTATGCTGACCCGATTACGGTGGACATCCTGCCGGATTATCAAAATGGCCAGGTTCTCCTATCCAACTATGGCAAGACTCAGGTTGACCATGTGATGACCTTGCAGCCATATGAAACCTTGGCAATTTTAGTAGGTGAAAACTAAAGTCTAGAAAGAATCTGGAAAAAATTCCAGATTCTTTTTTATTTGTTGGGCCAGCCTAGACAAGTATTTTTCTGAAGAGAGAGAAACTAATACAGAATTTTGAGAAAGCCTTTGCAAAATTTGATTCTTTTCT
>NZ_CAJPNR010000077.1 GCF_905372115.1 uncultured Streptococcus sp. | reverse complement strand
GATAGCTAGCAACATAAATCCCCAAGTCCAGCCGAAGTTCCAGGCCAGGAACGGCCAGACTAGTTTTGGTTGTGGTTTTATTCTTGTTTCATTAGTCATAGAATTTTTTCCTTTAAATGGTTTGATTTTTGTACTCTGATAAGGTCATTGATTTTTTGCCTCATTTAGCCGTACTCTGTACAAAAGTCGGCATTTGCACTTCAGCTCCTGTTGAAAAATCCTTGACCTTAAGATTGATAAAAGAATCAGTCAAATCAATTTCTTCATGCGATTCTCCTTTTTTCCTTAGCCCTCAAGGGCGAAAGTAATACTTCTAAAAACGATTTTGCAAAAAATTTTAAACATTCTGAGACTCCTTTTTATAGCACATACATTTCTTATTTCTTTCTATTTTAAAGTTCAATTCTCAAATATCCTTCAAGTAATTCTAAAATATTTCTAAAGTTTTTCGAATAGTCCATCTTTTATTGACTTAGCCTCTTATCCTTGCTACACTAGTGATAGGAAATTTCTGGAGGCGAGTGTTTATGGCTCATATTTTACTCATCGAAGACAATAGTGATATTCATGAAATTCTAAAAGAACTTTTTCAGAAGGAACACACGGTTTATTCTGCCTATTCGGGGACAGAGGGCATTTCGCTGTTTGAGCGGGAGGAGATTGATTTGGTCCTTTTGGATATCATGCTGCCGGGTAAGAATGGTGATGAAGTGTTGAGGGAAATTCGCAGCAGCAATGCTACGGTGCCAGTGGTTATGCTGACAGCCCTTGGTGAGAAAGCGCTGGTTAGCCAGTACCTGCTGAATGGTGCTAATGATTATATTGTCAAACCCTTCAATCTGGATGAGGTTTTTGCCCGTATCACCGTGCAGCTGCGTAGCCAGCAGGCTTTGACTGGCGAGGAAGAAGGCCAGTCCTTTAAAAATATCCGTCTGCTCAAGGCTACCTTTGAGGCGATCTGTGGTGAGAAAAGCGTCCGTTTGAGCAAGAAAGAATATCATATCCTCCAGCTCTTGCTCCGTCATCCCAAGAAGATCTACACCAAGGAAGAGCTCTTTGAGCAGGTCTGGGAAGAGAGCTATCTGCCTGGGGATAATACCCTGAATACCCACCTCAGCAATCTACGTAAGAAACTGGCTCAGTTGGACCCAACAGAGGAATACATAGAGACTGTTTGGGGACTAGGTGTCCGGCTCAAGGAGGACTGATATGTTGGTGTTAGTGATTTTATTTGCCCTTATCAGTCTGTTTCTGGCCATTGGTTTCATACGCTATCATCTGGCGGTCAAAGATGTGGCACAGCAGATTCGTCTGAAGCGGCAGACAGGGAGCCAGAATCGTCTGGCTCCTGCTGCTCATGCACCCAGTATTTTAGAGCTGACAGAGGAAGCTGAGCTGCTCTTTCGGGAGCTAGATAAGACGACCTTTGTTGTTCAGCAGGAAAAGAAGACGCTGGATATGGCTATCAGTAATATTGCCCATGATATCCGCACCCCTCTGACCATTGCCAGCGGCTATACCCAGCAGCTCTTGAAGGATGAGAGTCAGGAAAGTCAGCAGCTAATCAAAATTGCAGATAGTCTGGGAATGGTATCCAAACGGCTGGAAGCCTTGATGGAGTATCGCCGGCTGATGGAGGGTGCCATTCGAGCCAATGTCCAGCCGACAGATATATCCCAGCTAGTAACCCAGCAGCTTTTTACTTATTATGACGCCTTTCAGAAAGCCCAGATTGACTTGCAGGTAGAGCTGGCTGAAGGTCTAGAGTTAGAGACAGACCCAGAAATTTTAGAGCGCATTGTCCAAAATATGATAAGCAATGTCCTCAAGCACGGCCGTAAGGCCGCCAGCATTTCACTGAAAAAAGAGGGCGAGCATTGTATCTTTACCGTCAAAAATATCGTCCAGCAGCCTATCCAATATCTGGATAAGCTGACTAATCGCTTTTACTCAGAAAACCTATCCAGCAGCGAGGAGTCTTCAGGGTTGGGGCTCTACATCACCCAGCAGTTAGTCGAAATCCTGAGCGGGGACTTGACAATGAAAGCTGAAGACGACTGGTTTGAACTGGTTGTGACTTTGTAGAGGATAGTGTATGATAAGGGAAAATGTTTTTTTAAAGGAGTAAAATGCAACCGAATTATCGTATTACAGAGAGGATATTGAACCTAGTTCAGAAAATTTCTGAACTGACTACTCAACTTTCGATTGAAAAACGTAAGCTGTATTTGCGGAAGGAAAACCGAATCCGATCTATTCAATCATCACTTGCTATTGAGAATAATAGCTTATCACTAGAACAGGTAACGGACATCATTGAAGGCAGGCGTGTTCTTGGTCCGTTAAAAGATATTCATGAGGTGCAAAATGCCTATGAAGCCTATGAGCGAGTGTTCAGGCTAAACCCTTATAGTCTGGATGATTTTCTCCTGGCACATGGCTTGCTGACTAAGGATTTAGTCAAGCAGTCGGGACAGTTTCGGCTAGGGGATGTTGGAGTCTATGATGGCGAGGGGAGAGTAGTTCATGTTGGGGCTAGACCACAGTTTGTCCCCAATTTGGTCAAGGATTTATTCAAATGGGCAGAGCAAAGCGAGGTCTCGGCCATTGTCAAGTCCTGTATCGTTCACTTTGAGTTAGAGATTATTCACCCTTTTGAAGATGGTAATGGGCGAATGGGACGTCTATGGCAGAGTCTGATTCTCAGTCAATGGAATCCAATTTTTGAATGGCTGCCAGTAGAATCAGTTATTTATGCTCATCAGCAGGGTTATTATGATGCCTTGACCATCAGCAATGATACTAATGACTCTACAGTATTTACTGAGTTTATGTTGCAGGCCATACTAGAAACACTAGAAGAATACCAAGAAAAAGCTGATGAAGATGCAGACAGGATACTTCACAAGACATTAAAGCCAAGAGAGTTAGAAATTTATCAGCTGGTAAAAGCTTACTTGGAGGGACATTCACAAATAGCTAATGCAAAAGTACAAGAGATTACAGGATTAAGCGAGGCTACAACCCGTAGATATTTGAATATATTTGTAGAATTCGGTCTTCTGAAAACAAGTGGAACAACGCGGGATCGGATCTATCAGTTAGCTTAAAAATCCGCTCAAAATCCGCTCAAAATCCGCTCAAAAAACCTCAGTTAATTTTCGAATTGGCGGAGGTTTATTTTTAGATTAAATCGAAGAAAGGCATGATAAAAATGTCTTTTTGTTTTGTGGTTTGAAAAGCCAATTATCCTAGAAAGGACATTTTACCAGTCAAAGTAAAAAATCAGCCAACTGCTCTAAACCCTTGATATAACTGACTTGCAACTGACAGTTGACAATGATTCCAAGTTCAATCACTCAAAAAGCAACTAGATTTTTTCTTTATTCCAAGTCCAGTCGCTAGAAAGGCAACTGGCTTTTTTGTTAATCTGAAAGCAGAAGCCAAGTTTTTGATTTCGGAATGAACGAGTCGCTGTCTTTGAAGATTTGGCTCAAAAACTTGAGTTTAATTATATTATAAGGAGGTATTCTCATGAATACAGAAACAACTATTAAACCACAACCAAAACTAATTTTGCCGTTCCTGGCCTGGAACTTCGGCTGGACTTGGGGATTTATGTTGCTAGCTATC
>NZ_CAJPNR010000076.1 GCF_905372115.1 uncultured Streptococcus sp. | reverse complement strand
CGAATCTATCGAATTAGGCTTGTCAGAGCTTGCCGAGTTTATTGACTCAGTTGTAGAATCTGATTCTGAGATAAAACTACCTAGACTATCTGCATCTGCAGTCAAGCCACTGCCAAGGTCAGCAGAAGATTCGGATCCAGTTGTATCGGCTGGTTTATCCGAAACGAAACTACCTAAGTTATCAGAATTAGCTGTCAAACCATTGCCTGTAGAATCCGCAGGGCTTGATTCAGTTGCCGATTCTGCCAAATTAGGCTTGTCAGATCCTGCCGAGTCTACTGGCTCAGTTGTTGGATTAGCTGAATCTATAGGAGTCGAGGAAGCCGTCGTTTCATCTGTAGTAGTGACAGAATTAGTTGCATCCGTAAGGGGTGTGGGAGCGGTCGCTACTGCTGCATCTGGTGTGCCCGCCATTATCTCATCTGTGCTCGTTGTTGGATTGCTTGATTCTGTAGAAACTGGGGCAGAAATATTCCCCAGATTAGTCAAATTATCACCATCATTTGCTGACGCATCCAAAGAATCAATAGTTGGAATATCTGAAGCGAAGTCACCTAAACTATCCGGATTAACGGTCAAACCGCTGCCCAAATCAGAGGAAGAATCATCATCAGATGTGTCATCGTCAGAATCCGAAGAGAAGTGACCTAAATCATCTGCATCAGCAGATAAGCCACTGCCCAAATCAGAGGAATCATCATCGTCAGATGTGCCATCGTCAGAATCCGAAGAGAAGTGACCTAAATCGTCTGCATCAGCAGACAGACCGCTGCCTAAATCAGAGGAATTATCATCGTCAGAATCTGAATCATTAGACGAACTGAAACTACTAGAATCTGAAAAACTATCAGAGTCACTGCTATCAGCACGAACTTGTCCTATACCAATAAATATGGAAATTAGTAAAATTAAAAAAAATAGCAATCGTTTTTTCATAAACACCTGCTCCTTTCTTTTTATACTAATTCACTGTATCATATTTCTCTTTGATTTTCTTGATTTTTCCACCATGTAAAGATATTTTAACCTCTTTGCATTCAAACTTTTATAATTGACACCTTGTCCAGTAAAAAAAGAAATCTTGCTTTTACAAGATTTCTAAGACCTATGTATGCCGATTGCAGGGTTCGAACCTGTGACCTACGCGTTACGAGTGCGTTGCTCTACCAACTGAGCTAAATCGGCGCCTTTTCCCCTTTATTTTAGCATCTTGAGTTTTTTTGTCAAGGGAAAATTTCACAACTTCTTAACCCAAATCAAACAAGGGTTGCTTTTATCCCAAAGTTCAGGAAAGATTTCTAACTTTTTAAAGCCTTGAGTCTGATAGAAAGCGTTGGTCCTGTCGTAAGTAGGATAATGACCTGGTGCTACCGTTTTTACTTGCAGATAGGATGCTTTTTGACGAGCAGATTTTTCTAACCCCCCTAGAAGTTGACTGCCAATTCCCGCTCTATGATAGAATTTCTTAACAGCTAGACAGTCAATCTCAGCACAATCTTCACTAGAGTATGATAAGCTTACAAAGCCAGCC
The DNA here is from genome assembly GCF_905372115.1 of uncultured Streptococcus sp. GTDB lineage: Bacteria > Bacillota > Bacilli > Lactobacillales > Streptococcaceae > Streptococcus. Next base: position 2,112 of record NZ_CAJPNR010000076.1, on the reverse strand, counting down.
AAATCACTCTCCTGATAGGCAGCCCAAACTTGCAAATCCGTAGCTCCTTCAATGTAAGCTTGTGTACTTTCAGGTATTCCAAACCATTCTGGTAGATCCTTCAAAACTTCGCTAACCACTATCATCTTTTGTTTTTCTTCCTTCACTTCTTCAATTACCATCATCTTAAAACCCTTTCTTGATTTAAGCTTTAGGACCAATCATATTTTCTATCTTACGATCCAGCACTTTCATAGGCGTCCAAGCCCCTGTCCCATAGTTTCAAAGAAATGACAAAGAAGACAAGGGAAATTAGAATCAAACCACCGATATTAAAGAGTCCATTCTTTTCCTGCAAGAAATAGCTAGCTGGATAGTAGGCCGTAAAGGCGAAAGGCACGATAAAACTAATCAACCAACGGATAAGCGAGTGGTAAATCGAAATCGGATACTTGGCAAAATCATTGAACATATAGAAAATGTAAATCATAGCGCCTGACTGTTTGGTCCAAAAAGCGATACTGGCTGTCGCGATTTTCAAGGAAGTATAAATCAAGGTCGCAAAGGGGATACAGACTAAAAAAAGCAGGAATTTGGGAAGAGTCCAAGCAATGCTTGATACTGTTGTCCCTAGTAAAATTCCACCAACCAAAAGTTCGCCCAAGGCATCAATCTGAAAGGTCTCGACTAGGATGTGAAAGAGAGGATTAATCGGACGAGTCAGATACTTATCAAACTCTCCTTTTCGGACTAGGCGTTGTCCCAGTGCCCAGAGATTATCAAAAAAGAGATGGTCCAGTCCCTTGGGAATCAAGGAAAATCCATAGATAAAGGCAATCTCTTGAAAGGTCCAGCCTTCTAGCGAGGGGATGTGTTGAAAGATGACATTGAGAAACAAGAGGTTCAAACCTTGGGTCAGAAAGACACCTAAAACACCAACCACAAAATCCACCTTGTATTCCATGATTTGCTTGATGTATTGTCTGATAAAAATCAGATGCATGCGTTGATATTTTTTCATACTAACCTCCTTGAATGGTGATAAAGGACTGGACTCGTTTCCAAATCAACTGAGACAAGCCCACCATCACTAAGAGCCAGAAGAATTGTAGCAAAAGCGCCTGAAGAAACTGACTAGCATCATATTTCCCAACGATAATCATGACCGGAGTATAGATCAAGGATGAAAAAGGCAAGAAGGACAGAATATCTGAAACAAGCTTTGGAAAGAAAGCCAAGGGAATCAAACTTCCAGACATAAAGGCCACTATGGAAGTCTTAAGTAGATTGGACCCCCATAGATTTTTAAACACAAAGGCTGAAAATCCAAAGCAGATATTAAAGAAAAAGTTGATTAGGTAGGCCAGCGTTAAGCTAAAGAAATATAGGACGGTTAATCCCAGCACTTCTAAAACAGCTTGCCCCGATAAGATTTTCATCAAGACAATCACACTCAAGAAAGGAAGTCCGACACTGACAAAAATCAACCACTTAGAACCAAGCTCTGTAAAGAGGTACGAAGCCGCAAAATGCACCGGTCTCAATAAGCGCATGATAATGGAGCCATCCTTAACCTCCTCCCCAATCATAAAGGAAGAATCTGACTTGGTCAAGAGATTGGTCACAAAACTCATGATGATGTAGAGGGTGATATCAGCCATACTGAAGCCCTGAATCAAAGACTCTTGCGAGGAATCAAAGACAGCCTTCCAGAGATAGAAAGCGACAAAAGCCCCCATCACATCACCAATCCGATAGAGAAGAAAGTTGACTCGATAGGTAATCAACTCCTGAATCCCTGCATTGATAAAGGGTTTATAACGTCTCCACAATTTGACCATCTTAGAGCTCCTTTCGATAGAAGCGACGGATAATATCCTCAATATCCGTATCCACCATCTTCAAATCACGGATTTCAAAATCAGACAGGGTTTGCTTAATAATATCAGCTGACTGGTAGCGGGAACTATCAAATTCAATATTGAGGCTATTTCCTTGTCTATCAATGGTCATATCAGGCAAGCCTTCATAGTGAGAAGCGAGATGACTTTGACCTGGCACCAGTTCAAAGGAAAGAGTCTTCATCTTGCCAAAGGTTTCCTTGAGCTGGCTAACCGTTCCATCAAAAATCTC
>NZ_CAJPNR010000075.1 GCF_905372115.1 uncultured Streptococcus sp. | reverse complement strand
AGTTTCATTTAAAAACACCCCAAAAGTTAGATTTTTTCTGTCTAACTTTTGGGGTCAGTACACCTAGGCTCTTTTATTATTCTGTCGTTAATTCCTTCTGGGCTTCCTTGCCTTGGTCCAACAGGGCTTGGATAATCTTTTGATCACGCAGTTTGACAGAGTTGTTGATGGTCTCTGCAGACTGGATAACAGTGGCTTCTAGCAGAGCGCGTTTTTCCCGCCCTTTATCAATAGCTTCGATAATGCCTTGGTTTTGTGCGACAAGGCTTTCTGCCAGCTTAGTGACAGACTCAACAGCGATAGTAGGACTTTGAGAAATCCGCTCCAGCTGAGGAATGACTTCCTTGCTCGTTTCGGCGAGCATTTGCAGGGCAGCGTTATTCGCATTAGAGATAGCGTCAGCTACCTGACCAGACTTCATGGATTGCTGGAGGATGCCTAACTGGGCGATAGACAGTTTCATCGTTGGAATGGTATTTCGGCGGAGCATTCCTAGCTTCTGGCGCATATCAGAGGAAACCTTGACCAGATTACGCATTTGAGGAGTTGTCGCCCAAGCCACATAGAGACGGCTGACATATTCAGTGTGTTGCTGCTCTAGGGTATTAACCACCTCTGTCATTCGAGCTAATTCTTGCGATTTGACTTGGTAGTCAACGGTTGTCATATCTAGCTGAGCAACTTCAGCCTGCAGCTTGAGCGCTCGATTGCCAGATTCTTGCTGAGCAGCTTCGATAAAGGAAATAACTCCGACTAGGTTTTCAATTGATTTGGTATTATCTTCAATCAGCATTTCAGCAGAAACAATATTGCGAGCCAGAACATCTTCTTGTTTGACGACTGTTGCAGCCATGCCGTCCATTTTCTGCTCAATATTTTGTGAGTCGAAATAGAATTCTTGAAGAGTGTTTTTGCTCTGTTTGAAGAGTTTTTCCAGGAAATTAGGCTTCTTGTCCAGTTCTGCTACTTGAGCATCCTTGTATTTTGCGACAAAGCCATTGAGTTCTTTATTGGTATTTTTTAAAAGCTCATCTACCTGAGGAATTTGTAATTTTTTCTGCTCGGCTAAGATACGATTGACAGTACCGTTGACCTCTTCTACAGCAGATTGGCCAAAGTCCAGCAAGGCATTTTGGTCTGATACGAAGTTATCCACCAGCTGCGGAGCTTTAGCTGTAATCGCACTCTGTTGCTCAGGAGTCAGCTTTTCCAGAAAAGTTAGCTGACCATTTTCTTGAGTCGTGTTGGCTTCGATGATTTCTGTTGTTTTGTCACTTTTGCTGATAGCATTATTGGCAATTTTATCAATATCAAAATTAAATTCTTGGCTCATAGTTTCTCCTTTAGTTTATATAGCTTAAAGGCCGGTGTCTGTGTGCTTTTCTTTATCTAAGATACGCAGGCTAATGTCAAAGTCCCTCAAATCAGCTTCATTTAACTGGCGCAGCGCTTCGTCTAGGTCCAAGTCAAACTGCTCGATGGCTGCTTTGGCCTTGGCTAGCCGCTCCTCTGCATTGTAAAAATCTTTGGGAGAAGCTTTGATTTTGAGGTAGCCTTCTAAAATATCTTCGTAGTGCTCCATCTGGGACTGATGAATGGCAGTCAGCTCTTCCTTATTGTTGCTTTCAGATTGAGAGATTTTTTGAAGAATGGCCTCATGGTCAATCTGAATATTGTGAACCGTAGCGACCAATTCTGGGGCTAGCTCTTCTAGACTAGTTTTCTTAGGCTGCGCTTCTTTTCGTTTTTTCTCTCGTTCAATCTTTCTCAGTTGTTCATCAATTTCATCGGTTACAGTACGAATTTTGGTTTGGATTCGCTGGTAGACTGAAGCAGGAATTTCTCCCTGTAGGTCGTTAGCAGCATTTTTGATATAGGTTAGCTGGGGAAGAATTTCTAGAGCTAAATTCTGATAGCTTTCTTGGTCCCCATCTTCTTGGTAGGCTTCCAATTTTTTTATGCGGCGGTCAGCCTGACCAATTTCTGATTTCAAATCTTCAATCCGGCCAATGCTGGCTTGTTTAGCTTCAATCCGAACTTTTTTCTGGCTTTGGTGGCGATAGATTCCGTAGCCAATAGCTCCCAGAATAGCTATGGGAATTAGATAGCTGGCTACAGCTCCAGAACCAAATACAAATACAAGTATCCAAATCCAGCTAAACCATTCTGGTTGCTGGTTGGAATCATCATTTCTCCTCGACATGGACGTTTCTCTTTCTTCTCAATGTGATATCTCTATTTTAACATAAAAGCTGGTTTTTGAAGGATAAAGATTGAAATGATTTTATATATTGAGACCATTTTTTATATTTACTTAATTCAGCAAGGCATTTGCTTCCTCTCAATAAAGCAAGCGTTGTTTCTAGAACGAAAGCTTCTTCGTTTGTCTCAAGTATTCAAACAAAAATCGCAAGGAATTCCCTGCGATTCGTATATTATCAGTCCATTTCTGGGAAAAGTTTGGCTAGTATTTTAGGGGTGATGCTTTGTCCCGGTCCCTCAGCACAATAGGTGTGCATATACATAGAGGGGTTGAAGTTGAGCTCGATGCAGGTGCAGTTGGGATTTTCCTTTGTGGAAATAGCAGAGCTGTCAGGGATGATTAGGTCAACGCCACAAGCCCAAGCTCCCATAGCCTTTGCCATGTCTGCAGCAAGTTCCTTATAAGACGGGTGCATGCTGTCTGTGACATCAATCGAGTCTCCGCCGGTAGAAATATTGGAATTGCGTCGTAAGTCAACCTTGACCCCAGCAGGTAGAATATCATCTGGTCCATAGCCTTGCTGGTCCAGCATAAGCAGTTCAATGTCCCCCAGTTCAATGATTTCGAGTGGTGAACGATGGTCTCGCCCGCGCAGAGGATTGTCATTTTTGATGGCAACCAATTCTCTCACAGTATGCTGACCGTCTCCGACGACATTGGCTGCTACTCGCAAGAGGACTGCCTCACACTGACCGTCTAAGACAAAGAAGCGGTACTCCGTTCCAGCGATGAATTCCTCCACCAAGACGGCAGCGTCTTCTGAAAAAGCAATTTCCAAAGCTTTGCGGTAGGCTTCTAGGCTAGCTGGTTCTTGGAAGATGGAGATGCCCAGTCCGAAGTTGGTTGACTTAGGTTTGACAACAATTTGTCGGTTCTTAATCAAAGGGTAATAGGCCAGTCCCTCTTCAAGAGAAGAAAATTCTGATCCAGCTGGAACGGGAAAGTCAGCTGCAGCCAAAATCTTTTTGGTGACGGTTTTATTGGCCATAGCCAGAGGAATGACATAGTTATCCTTGGAGGTCATATTGCCGTTCTTGACATATTCCACATGGTGACCATGCCAAAGCTTGAGAAATTGGTCATTTTCATCTAAAATTTCGACATTCAGACCCTTCTGAATGGCATCAAAGAGTAGCATCTGGGTGGACAGTTCCATATTTTCGTAGCCTTTGAGGGCATAAGGAGCAGTCCAAGCATAGCGGTGATATTCCTCTGCTTTTTCTAGCCCAAAGGCCATTAAGGAATCCTGATGAATATAAGGTAGGAGCTGGCCAGATAGGGTTAGCTGAGGATTCAGAAGTGCCTCCTTAAGCTGCTTAAGCAAGGTCTGGTAGTATGTCGGCAGTTCAAAATGCTGGATGAGCTCTTCCATAGCTTGAAGAAGGGCTGAGCTGTCTGCCTCATCTGGCAGGGCAGTCAGCGGGTGGCTACAAGCAATTTTTTGGTTTAAGTCGTGGGCAGCTTTTAATGCCGTATCAACATTTTCTACATCATCTAGCCAGAGCAGGCTCAGTAAAAAGAGATGGAC
>NZ_CAJPNR010000074.1 GCF_905372115.1 uncultured Streptococcus sp. | reverse complement strand
GCAATGTTTACGGTTGAACTTGAAAATGGACATCAGATTTTAGCAACAGTTTCTGGTAAAATTCGTAAAAACTATATTCGTATTTTAGCGGGAGACCGTGTGACTGTAGAAATGAGTCCTTATGATTTGACACGTGGACGGATCACATACCGCTTTAAATAATCGAAAAACTTGGAGGGAAAAAATGAAAGTAAGACCATCGGTCAAACCAATTTGCGAATACTGCAAAGTTATTCGTCGTAATGGTCGTGTTATGGTAATTTGCCCAGCAAATCCAAAACACAAACAACGTCAAGGATAAGATAGAAAGGAGAAAAAATGGCTCGTATTGCTGGAGTTGACATTCCAAATGACAAACGTGTAGTCGTTTCACTGACTTATGTGTACGGTATCGGACTTCCAACTTCTAAGAAAATCTTGGCAGCTGCTGGAGTTTCAGAAGACATCCGTGTAAAAGATCTTACAATCGAACAAGAAGACGCTATCCGTCGTGAAGTAGATGCGATTAAAGTTGAAGGTGACCTTCGTCGTGAAGTAAACTTGAACATCAAGCGTTTGATGGAAATCGGTTCATACCGTGGAATCCGTCACCGTCGTGGACTTCCTGTCCGTGGACAAAACACTAAAAATAATGCCCGTACTCGTAAAGGTAAAGCTGTTGCGATTGCAGGTAAGAAAAAATAATATAAGGAGGTAAAAAGTCTTGGCTAAACCAACACGTAAACGTCGTGTGAAGAAAAATATCGAATCCGGTATTGCTCATATTCACGCTACATTTAATAACACTATTGTTATGATTACTGATGTGCATGGTAATGCGATTGCTTGGTCATCTGCTGGAGCTCTTGGATTTAAAGGTTCTCGTAAATCTACACCATTTGCTGCCCAAATGGCATCTGAAGCAGCTGCTAAATCTGCACAGGAACACGGTCTGAAATCAGTTGAAGTTACTGTAAAAGGTCCAGGTTCTGGTCGTGAGTCTGCTATTCGTGCTCTTGCTGCCGCTGGTCTTGAAGTAACAGCTATTCGTGATGTGACTCCTGTACCACACAATGGTGCTCGTCCTCCAAAACGTCGCCGTGTATAATCACCAACCGTTACACTGCTTTTCGTTTAAGAGGGAGTATAGCAAATGATTGAGTTTGAAAAACCAAATATAACAAAAATTGATGAAAATAAAGATTATGGCAAGTTTGTAGTAGAGCCGCTTGAGCGTGGTTATGGTACAACACTAGGAAATTCTCTTCGCCGTGTGCTTTTGGCTTCACTTCCAGGTGCTGCTGTTACTTCAATTAATATTGAAGGTGTTTTGCACGAGTTTGATACAATTTCCGGTGTCCGTGAAGACGTGATGCAAATTATTCTGAACGTCAAAGGGATTGCTGTAAAATCTTACGTCCAAGACGAAAAGATTATTGAACTGGATGTTGAAGGGCCAGCAGAAGTAACTGCCGGAGACATTTTGACAGACAGTGATATTGAAATTATAAACCCTGATCATTATCTCTTTACAATTGGAGAAGGCGCAAGCTTTAAGGCAACGATGACTGTCAACAGTGGTCGTGGTTATGTGCCTGCAGATGAAAATAAGAAAGATGATGCACCAGTGGGAACACTTGCGGTGGATTCTATCTATACGCCAGTGACAAAAGTTAATTACCAGGTTGAGCCAGCTCGCGTTGGTAGCAACGATGGTTTTGACAAACTAACCCTTGAAATTTTAACGAATGGAACAATTATTCCAGAAGATGCTTTGGGACTTTCAGCCCGCATCCTTACGGAACATTTGAATCTCTTCACTAACCTGACAGAAGTAGCTATTGCTGCAGATGTTATGAAGGAAGCAGAAAAGACTTCTGATGACCGCATTTTGGAACGGACCATCGAAGAATTAGATTTGTCAGTTCGCTCATACAACTGTTTGAAACGTGCAGGTATCAATACTGTATTTGATTTGACAGAAAAATCTGAGCCTGAAATGATGAAAGTTCGTAACTTGGGACGCAAGAGTCTGGAAGAAGTAAAAGTTAAACTTGCTGATCTCGGTCTGGGGTTAAAAAACGATAAATAAAGGAGGAATACATGGCTTACCGTAAACTAGGACGCACTAGCTCACAACGTAAAGCAATGCTTCGCGATTTGACTACTGATTTGCTGATCAACGAATCAATCGTGACAACTGAAGCTCGTGCTAAAGAAATCCGTAAAACAGTTGAAAAAATGATTACATTGGGCAAACGTGGAGACTTGCACGCTCGTCGTCAAGCAGCAGCTTTTGTACGCAATGAAATCGCATCAGAAAACTATGATGAAGCAACAGAAAAGTATACTACAACTACTGCTCTTCAAAAATTGTTCTCTGAGATTGCACCACGCTATGCAGAGCGCAACGGTGGATATACTCGTATCCTGAAAACTGAACCGCGCCGCGGAGATGCTGCGCCAATGGCAATCATCGAATTGGTATAAGATCATCAATCTTTGTTGAGTGTTATGATGATGGAATAGAATTTCTATTCTTAGTCTAGCTCTGGTCTACCGCTAGGATTCTTTCCTAGCGGGAACACTCATCATATAGTTGATAATAGGTAGACGCTTGTTTACGAAATTGCTTTTAATCCAAAAACAATTTCGTAAGCAGGCGTTTTTGCATGAAGCTAGGAAAACACCTGAAATTTTGTTATAATACTCTAACACTATCAAAAATTTATAGGAAATGGAAATGACTGATTCAATCCAAATTTTAAAAGAGCGTTATTTAAAGAATATTAAAGAAAATCCAACTGTCTACATTGGCATTGAGTTAGAATTTCCTATTGTCAATTGCCAGGGCGGAGCGACGGATCCAAATGTTGCCAAGAATCTTTTGAAATGTCTGTTGAAAGAGTATGATTTTGAGTCGGAACGATTTGATAGAGATGGCAATCCCATCCAACTGAAATCTACTAAAAATGAAGACAGAATTCTTTTTGAGGTTTCTTACAATACTTTGGAATTCGCTTTTGCCAAGGCTAGTAGAATTCAAGAAGTTGAAGAGCGTTTTAAGAACTATCTGAACATTATTCAGCCAATTCTGCGCGAAGAAAACCATGAAATTCAAGGAGAAGGTATTCATCCTTTCTGGGCTGAAAATGATAATAGTCCAGTTAAATATCCAAGATATGAAATGCTGATGCAGTATTTAGCTATGGGAAAGAACATGGAAGGTTTGCACAATTATCCAGAATATGGTGCTTTTATTTGTGGGAGTCAAGTTCAGCTGGATGTCTCAAGAGAAAATTATTTAAGCGTCATCAATGTCTTCAATCAAATTGAAGCTGCTAAAGCATACCTCTTTGCCAATTCAGAGTTTTCAGATTCTTCTTGGGATACAAAAATAGCTCGGGATATTTTCTGGGAGCAATCGATGCATGGCATTTTACAGGAAAATGCAGGCGTTAATTCGAAAGACTTTCAAACAGAAGATGATTTTTTTGCTTATCTTAGTAAATCAGCGCTTTTCACTGCTGAACGGGAAGGTAAATCCTACTATTTCTATCCGATAGCTGCTAATGAATACATGAGTCAGAAAACTATTGAGGCTTATAGCCTTTCAGGTGAAAAAGTAAACTTGACTCCAAGGGAAACGGACTTCAAGAATCACAGAAGTTACCAGTATCAAGATTTGACGACACGGGGGACAGTAGAGTTTCGGAGCGTCTGCACCCAGCCTTTTGATAAAACTTTTGCTTCTGCCGCTTTTCATCTTGGTATTTTAGAAAACTTGGAGAATGTAAAAGCCTATTTACAAGATGCTCCTTTCTTTCAACAGGAAGGTCGAGATTACAAAGCTTTAAGAAGAAAATTTTCTAAAAAAGAGTTGACCACAAGCGAAAGAGAGCATATTTATGAATTCACAGAGAGTTTGCTTCAGCTGGCGAGAGCTGGTTTAATAGCACGTCAACTAGGTGAGGAAGCTTATCTTCCCTCTCTTTAATAGAGGCTAGCCTCTGATGAATAAAAAATTCTAGAAAAATTTAAAAAAATTGGAAAAAGGTATTGACAGGAGGTGTGGTTGGGTGATATACTAATATAGTTGTCGCGAA
>NZ_CAJPNR010000073.1 GCF_905372115.1 uncultured Streptococcus sp. | reverse complement strand
TTGCTCTTAGCAGCAGACTTGGCTGCTTCTTTTGATACTCCCTCAATACCTGAAACAGCAGTGAAGTCATTGTAAAAGATGGGCACATCGTTTCCGATGATGACTTGGAATTGCCCAGCATTTGTGAATGTTCCCTTGACCACTGGGATGGCCTCAATGGCCTTGACGTTAGCCTTTTTACCGTCGCCAAGTACAAAGCGCATCCGCGTTGCGCAGTGGCTAACTGCTGTGACATTCTCTTTGCCGCCGATTGCATCTAGCAGATCTTTGGCTTCCTTCTCAAATTTTCCCATTTGACTACTGGCTGAATGAGAATCCAGCACTCTCCTTATATTTTTTTACGAGTCAGTTTTTCAACACACTCCTACAAATTATTGTAATCGATTTCAAAGATGTAGGCGAGTTGTTTGTTGAAAAAAGCCCTCATTTTTGATAAAATTTTCTAGGTTGTATGCAAAAAAGAAAACAAGTGGGGTTTATGATGAAGAAATACAAACAATTATTCAAACAGATTGAGAAAGATATTTTAGAGGAACGTTATGCAGTCGGAGACTTCTTGCCCAGCGAGCATCAGCTGACGGAAGACTATCAGGTCAGCCGCGACACAGTCCGCAAGGCTCTGGCCCTGCTACAGGAAGAAGGATTGATTGAAAAAGTCCGCGGACAGGGTTCCAAAGTCATCAAGCATGAACAGTTTGACTTTCCTGTGTCTAAGCTGACCAGCTATCAAGAAGTAGTCAAGCAGAATAATATGCAGTCCAAAACCAATGTTGTCAGCTTGGAAAAGATTACCGTAGATCAGAAACTATCCGACATCACTGGCTTCCCTCCCTACCGACTGGTTTGGCGAATCGTCCGTCAGCGCGTTGTAGACCAAATCGCCTCTGTCTTAGATATTGACTATTTAGACAAGGGTATCGTCCCTGACTTGACAAGGGAAATCGCTGAGCAGTCCATTTATGCCTATTTGGAAAATGATTTAAAGCTCAATATCGCTTATGCCAAGAAGGAATTTACCATTGACCACGCCAATGACCGAGACAAGATTCTCATGGACCTAGGTAAGGACCAGCAGGTCGTCTCTGTCAAATCTCAGGTCTATCTGGCAGACGGCCGCCAGTTTCAATATACCGAGAGCCGTCACAAGCTAGACAAATTTCGCTTTGTGGATTTTGCTAAACGTCAGAAAGAATAACCTTGAGTTCCATCCAGATCACAAAACCACCCCTGTCTTCCAACTGGCAGAGGTGGTTTCTTTTATGAGTAGTCTAAGGCTGCCTTGTTTTGGAGCGACAAAGAGCCTCAAAATTTCTTTATACTTGTTTTAGGAGATTTATATGAAAAAATTAGTTAAGGGTTTCTGCTGCTTTTTAAAATTTACTGATTCTTATTACTTCCTTTCCTACTTTTGCGCCTGTGAGAATGTCAATACTTGCTTATCATATAGGGTAACTTTAGATGTCATTGGACTGTCCTCATTTCTATTTTGATGGTATTAGTATAATCCCAGAAACTTAAGGCAGACTTATAAAAAACTTGAAGGAAACTTAAAAGGCTGAGTTTATTTCTCAGCCTTTTCTGCTTCTTCAATAATGTCAGAAATTTCAACCTTAACTTTCGTGACACGGCCATTTTTAACCTTGTCATTGGTCAAAATGAGTAGCTTATTCTGACTTTCGACTTCGTAACTAATGCGTTCTTTCGGGTCTGGAATAGTCCCCACACAAGTCAAGTAATAACCAGCTATCGTATCCACATCATCGCTTTCGATTTCGACTTCAAAGTATTCATTAAAGTCATTGAGGGTCATGGTTCCTAATACGATGTAGGTATTCTCGCCGATTTCATGGACTTCGATTTCAGCCTTGTCAGTCTCATCGTCGATCTCACCAACAATCTCCTCCAAGAGATCTTCAAGTGTAACCAGACCAGCCATACCGCCATACTCATCTAAGAGAATCGCCATTTGATTTTGCGTGTTACGCAACTCCTTGAGCAAATCATCGACAAACATGGTTTCCGGTACAAAGAGCGGCTCCTGCAGGATCTTGCGCAGAACGATATTGTCAAAACCATTGATGAATCCTTCATTAAGCAGTCGCTTGGTATGAATCAGTCCAATGACATTGTCCTTATCCCCATCATAGACAGGAATCCGCGAGAAGCTCTGCTTGAGGATGCTTTCGATGATTTCCTTGGTGTCGTCCTGAATGTCTACCATAAAGGCATCCGTCCGTGGCACCATCAGTTCACGCGCCATCAGCTCATCCAGAGAGAAAATCCCCTGCAGCATCTCAATCTCGTCCGCATCCAAGGTCTCCTCACTCTTGGTCAGCATATACTCAATCTCGTCCCGGGTCATCTTTTCGTCTGCATCATCAAACTTCATCGGGGTTAACTGGCTCAGCAGGTTGGTTGATGCTGACAGCAACCAGACGAAGGGGCTGACAATCTTGCCAACAAAGATAATGACCGGTGCAGTCCGCACAGCTAGATTGTCTTTCAGGTTCATGGCAATACGCTTAGGATAAAGCTCACCCAAAACAATTGAAATATATGTCAGCAAAATCAGAGCCAAGAAAGTTCCGATAGCACGTGCAGTCTCGGAATTTCCCATCCAAGAAGAGAAAAGTTTTCCCAGATTATCCGCAAAGCTGGCCCCAGACAGGATATTGATAACCGTAATCCCAACCTGAATAGTTGATAAGAAGTTATTGGGGCTTTCCAAGACAGCTAAGAGCCGGATATACTTGAGGTCGCCCTCTTCAGCCTTTTGCTCCACACGCGCCCGATTGAGCGATACCATTGCCATCTCAGCAGCTGAGAAAAAGGCATTTAACAAAGTCAATATAAACAATAGTAAGGCTTGCCATAACATATTCTGACTGCCAGGGTCTTCCATTGATTCTTTCTCCTCGAAATGTATAAGTAAATCTGATTATATCATATTTTTAAATTTAGTGCACAGGAAATGAAAATAAGACGGAAGGCCCTTCTTCCGTCTTATTTTCTAGTCTCGAGACTCTGGAATCAATCGATTACCAAACTCATCCTTATTTATTAATAATCCCAAATTCTTCGTTCTTCTTCTGCTGCTGGGCATCCTTGTGATTGTCATAGAGATTGGCCAAGAACTTGGCGATTTCTTTGAGGATAGAATAGGTCGGGATTGCCACAATCATCCCTAGAACGCCATAGATATTGCTGGATAGAAGCAAGAGCACCATGATAGTAATGGGATGGACTTTCATCACACCACCAACGATACGGGGATAGAGGATATTCCCATCTACCTGCTGGATAATCAGCATGTAAATCAAGGCCGCCACCATCTTCTGAGGATCGGTAAAGGCATACGTAATGACCATGGGAATCAAGCCGATACTCGGTCCTACATAAGGAATCAGATTAGCAAGACTGGAGAAAATAGCAAAGACCAAAGCGTACTTGAGTCCAATTACGCTATAGCCAATATAAGCCAGAGCGCCGATAATCAGGGCATCGATTGAAATTCCACTGATATAGCGGGCAACAGTAGCATTAAGATTGGTCAACAAGCTGGAGATATTGAGTTTATCGCGCTTGAGGACTGTCCGCTCCAGCATGGGCAAAAGCTTATGGCCGTCCATGAGGAAATAAACCAAGAAAATCGGCGTCATAATTAAAATCATCAGCGTATTGACAACTGCTGACAGAACACTTCCCAGACTGTTGGTCACACTGTTAAGGATATTCTGAAGAATGTCCACATAAGACAGGTTGAGCTGCTGGATGATGGACTGGATATTCAGATTTCGAAAGAGCGGATTTTTAGATAATTGATTGACAAAACTTTGAATTTCCCAATAAAGCCCTTGAGTTGAATTAATCAAGCTGCTCAGCTGATTAATCAAAATCGGCAAGAGGTAAATAACGCCCAAAGCAATCAAGCCAAACAAAAGGCTGAGCGTAATCAGAATCCCAATCATTCGATTGATTTTGAGCTTTTCCTGGAGAAATTTCACCAGCGGATTCGTAATATAGTAAAGGAATCCTCCCACAAGAAAGGGAATCAAGATTGTATTCACAACGCTAACAATCGGGGTTATCATATCCCCCATCTGGCGCCAGATAAAGAAGATAATCGTTAGCAAAAGGACCTCACTGGTCCAAAACATCAGCTTACTTTTATGAAACATTTGACTCCTCCTATCAGTTATTTTACCATAAATTTTGTTATAATAAAGGAGATTTAACGAAAGAAAGAGTAAAAATGGAAAAGATTATCGAACTGGAAAATGTAAGCTTGGCTAAACAAGGCCGAACCATCTTAAAAGATCTCAACTGGCAGGTGGAAAAGGGGCAGCATTGGGCTATTCTCGGTCTCAACGGTTCAGGAAAGTCTACTCTTCTGCGCCTGCTCATGGCTGAACATTGGAAGACTAAGGGCAAGGTGACAGTTCTGGGTACGGAATTTGGTGCCAGCGACATTCCTCAGCTGCGAACTAGGATTGGAGTAGTCGGCTCCTTCATTGCTGAACGCCTGCCCAGCCGCCTCACATCTGAAGAAATCGTCCTGACAGGCAAGTATAAAAGCAGTATTCTCTACGCTCCTTACGGGCAAACTGAGCTGAACCAAGCTAGGGAAATGCTGGCTTCCATTGGCGGGCAAGAATTGATTGGCCGAAGCTACATCAGTCTGTCTCAAGGGGAAAAGCAGCTCTTGCTAATTGCGCGCAGTCTCATGGAAAAGCCGGAATTGCTTATCCTAGACGAAGCGACCAGCGGTCTGGATCTCTTTGCCCGAGAGCGCCTGCTGGATCAGATTGGTAAGATTACACAGATGGACCAAGCTCCAACCATCCTCTATGTCACCCACCATGTAGAAGAAATTACTGAAGCTATGGATCATGTCCTGCTCCTGAAAGAAGG
>NZ_CAJPNR010000072.1 GCF_905372115.1 uncultured Streptococcus sp. | reverse complement strand
GCTCCTGAGCGCTTGCCTTGATTTTCATGAACATCAATCCAGCGCTCTGAAAAAGCTGTCTTGACTCGGCTCAAGTAATCCTCACCCAGAATAGCCAGAACTTCCTCAGACTTAGCCAAGGCTTCCTCATAAGTGAACTTGTAGTCTGTCTCTGACAAGGGCGTGTACATATCATACATCTTCAAATCAGAAACGCCTAAAATCTTCGCTCGCAAAGCGATATAACGTTGCAAGAGAGGCAAATGCTTATTGACAGCTGAAACTAAGCTGTCATAAACACTTTCTGGAATAAAGTCCGCTGACAAGGCTGCTTCACGGGCAGATGAAAACTTGCGGACTTTCGCATTGTAGTTGTGAACCTTGACATTGGTCTGCAGAGTCTTAGCATAGGTATGCTGGTACTGCTCGTAGACGCTGTAGAGAGCCTCGTAAGCTTCCTTACGGACCTCTCGGTTCTTAGACTCGACCAGGGTGATATAGTTGCCGTGGCTGAGCTGAACTTCATTTCCATCTTCGTCATGCACCATTGGAAAGACAATATCTGCATTATCCAAGATAGCAAAGGTTTCGCCCGCTGCACCAAAAATTTCACCAGCACTGGCCAATAGCTCCTCTTCGCGCTGTGTCAGGATGTGGGCTTTCTTTTTCAAAAGCTTGTCAAAATAATGCTGATAAAGTTGTAAACCTGGCTGCTCAGCCAGGAAAGCTTGGTACTGCTCTTCTATAATCGCCATGAATTCTGGTTCATAAAAGGCAAAGCTTTGGCCAAAATCGCTGTAAAGAGTCATGCCTTTAGCCTGATACTCTTGGTACTTAGCCACACGTGTATCCTGGTCATTCTTCATGTGAGCATAAGAATAAAGCTTTTCAATACGGCGCATCAAGTCTAGCTGCACTTCAGTCGTTGTTAAGAGACTGTCCGCTGAATCCAGCAAATGTCCAGCCAGATTAGCTGCTTCCTTCACTTCTTCTGAAACCTGCGCCAACTCGGCTTCAAAGGCTTCATCTGTTGGGAAAATTGTACTCAAATCCCAAGTATATTTTTCTTCAATTTCATTTCTTTGTTTTGCCATAAAAAAATCCTCCGACTCCCCTATTCTATCACAAAATTCCACTTTTTATAAAACTCAAGTACCAAAATCACATAGTAGCTAGGCAGACTGACTTAGTTTAAAAAAACTCTTTGAACCCAATTCCTGACCAAACAAAAACTAGATTCCAAAGAGTTCATTGCTAAATTTCTTCAAATTTCGTACTGCTGTTGTCTATAACGCTTACAACTTTTTTAGAAAATTGCCCTTTCATCGAGCTATCTATCTGATCTGCAGCTACTTTCACACTCTCCTGAACAGTCTTTGCGACATCGGTAAAAAGAGTATCATAATTGCTTTGAAGGCTGCTTTTTTGAGCTAACAAAAGAGGAGCTAAAACATTCGTTATAATTTGCTTTTCTATTGCTTTCCTAATTTCTGCCAAATCAGCTGTTTTAGATGGTGAAAAGTAACTTTTTACTGGTGCTGAAGCTATTTCTGATATAAACATAGACTTTTTCCTTTCCTCTACTCTAAACAGCAGATTTATTTAGAATCACGAAGACGACAATAGCTATCTTCAATTTCCCATTCTAAACGGCGTCTCTGCTTAGAGAATGTTTCCAAAACTTTCTCATCTTTTAGATCAAGATTTTTCAATTCCTCACTGCTAGCCTCTTCTGCCAACATATCATAGGATTCTATATACTGATTTAAAGCCTGCCATTCGATACTAGTGTCCCTTTCTTGGTTCCGTAAAATAGCAGTCGCCATTTCATACTCTTCTTGTAGCATGTCGGAAAAAGCTTTTTTCTTAGATAGGATGATATCTCGTTCTTTATCAATCTTCAAACGTTCCCTCTGAAGTTCTGAGTATAGTTCCACCATCTCTTTTTCTTTTTTAGCTATATCCTGCTTCATTGATTGATTTGGTTCCATTGCTCAAAATCTCCTGCTAATGTTTGATCCCTAGCCAGCAACAACTCAATACCAGCTTCAATCTGACCTTGCAAAACGCTAAAGGTAATTCGAAGCATCTGAAATTTAGACAATCGAATATAAAAGTGCTCTTGCAAAGATGCGACCAATGATTGATAATCTGCACCTCCAGCCTGATAGGCTACAGCCACCTCATCTGGACTAAGACTGAAGCCCTGAGGAACCTTTTCCAACTGCTCTGCTAGCTTTTCTGCTTCGCTAACAACCCGATCTCTAGCCTGCTGCAAAGTGTCATAGCCTAGTTTGATCACATTTACTAAATTTTGAACAGTTGCCTGGGCTTGAACACTGTCCAGATAAATCTTTTCATTACTGCTAAATCCACCCTTAGACAGATACTTCTTCATATTCTGGTAAGGAATCATATTGGCTTTGATGGTATCCTTGATAGTCGTCTTTCCTGTCCCATCCATAAGCACAAAATTTTTATTTTTATCGTAGATATAGCCCTCCATCATATGCTGAGCACCTATTTCCTTTTCGACAGTCGCAATATGATGTACAATACCAGCAGCATTTTCACTGCCAGATAAGCTGTAGCCTAAGCTGACGATATCCTTATGGTCGATATGATTAAAGATCTTATACTTAGCGCTATCCAGTCGTGCCTGCTGTTCCTTGGGCAAGAGAGGATAGATATTAGGGCCATTGTAGATATGGACTGTGCCAATATGGCGCATCTCCTCCTCTGTCAGAGTGGATAGAGCATACTGGATATCCATAGAACCCAAAGAGTGTCCGTAAAGATCAATCTTGGCATTAGGGTACTTACGAATGGTTTCCTTAAGATGCTTAGCCGCATCCTTAAACTGAGCCGGAGGAAACTCTTGTGTCTTTTTGAGATAACTAGCAGCTACCAAAATATTCGGTGCAGCAATTCCTGTCGTGAAAGTTCCGCCAGAAACACCTGCAAGATTTGATATAACATTCTTCCTCAGCTCATTAAAGGGATTTTTATTGAAAGAATTAAGGCTCTGCTTCACTGCTTGACCAGCATCTTTATTAAAGATTCCGACTACATTTCCTATCTTATTACTTACGTCTCGATCTGCCTTATCTAGTTCTTCTCGGCTTTTTTGAGTAATCATATTTTTTGAATGACGATAAACAAAAGGGGTAGCATATTCTACTGCACCTACAGGTCCCAGACGGTGAGATGCCGTCACAAAGTCTGTAGGCAGCCAATCCGTAACAGTATCGTGGATTAACTTAGGAGTGTGCGTCTTGGTCTGAGAGCCCTGCATCATGACTGTCACATCCTGCACCTGAGCACGCTCAGCATCCGAAGCGGAGTAAGGGACCGGAGATTGCTCAGGTCCTTTACCATTATTTGTAAATACAAAAACTTGCTCTTCATGGCCATTTACATTGTCGTATACCTGAGAAAGATTACCAATGTATCCATTCTTACCAGCTATTGAATAATTTTTCCCAAATTCTAATTCACGATACTCTACCAAAGCTGCTGCAACATTCTGCTTATCATTGTACTCTGCATTATTAGCCATGTTAATTCTCTCCTAATAACTCACTCAATTCTTGTGGAATACCATATGATACAACTTCATATTCTCCAGTATCTTCTTCTTGAACAGTCATATCAATATTCAAAACTTCATTCCCATTAATAATTATATAAACATTTAGTCCACCCATAGGATTATAATCTAACTTATCCTTTTGAATTTCATAGGATTTAATCTTTCCTTCTGGTGTCAAAGCTTTAGGATCTAAACCTTTGAGAAAATTTTCCAAGGCTTTCTTCATCTTTTTACTTTCTGAAATCTGAAGAATTTCTTCTTTTTCTGACCGACTGTTTAGCATACTGCAACCTCCTAAAAACATAGCTGAACTGAGCGTGATGATACTCAGAAAAATAATAACTATTTTCTTCATGATAGCTCCTTTCACTTCTCATCTTTGCTAAAGCTGGATCCTTAGCAAAAATGGGAAACTAGATTTAGATTAATGTTTTATATTGATTATTATACTATTTTTATCGAGAATATGAAAGCGGAATCATTGTTAGAAGTTCGTAAAGATATAAGCTTGTTCTTCATTGTCATGTACATTGTCGTAAATTTGGGAAGCAGTTCCAACATAGGTTTCGTCACTTAGTTCAACCTCTTGATTAACATTTTTTATCTAATATTCTTGCAATGCAATATCAACTTTTTTCTTATCACTTAATGCTTTATCATATGTCATTCTCCCCTCAATTTCTTTGCAAGTTCACCAGAGATCACGTACCCCATATGTTCTAGCTTCCCATCAGACTCTTCCATCAATGTTGTGGTAATCGTTAGTTCTGGATTATCATTAATTATAAGTTCAACGATTAATCCTCCCATGGGATTATAGTCTAATTCATCTTTATTAATTGAATATTCTTTTATAATCCCCTCCTCTGTCAATGCTTTAGAATCTTCCTGTCTTAGTAATTCTTCTATTGCTCTCTGCGCTTTCTTCCCCTCTGCAATCTGAATCATTTCTTCTTGTTCTGACCGACTGTTTAGAATGCTGCAGCTTCCTAGAAACATAGCTGAACTAATCGTGATGATAGTCAGAAAGATGACAAAATATTTCTTCATGATGACTCCTTTAGTTTGTTACCTTTGCTCAAACTGATGTCCTAATGAAAATGGATTTGGATTAATGTTTTATCTTATCATTGTTATACTTTTTTTAGAAGTCTCAAGTACTCCAGTACGGATAAAGAGTTGTAAAGACAAAAACTCGTTCTCCATCACGCTTGATATTTTTATAAATTTGGGAGACGGTGCCTAAATAATCCTCCCTTTTACATCATATTCTTTACAACATGCATACTCCCATACTCATATAAATAAGTTCCAACAAGTTGTTTATCTTCATATTCTCTAACATCAACAGGGTTTTTATAATCAGGCGTATTACTTTTCTCCTCTAATTAGCTCGTTAAATTCCGGAGACATGCCATAACCACCCGTCTCGTATTCGCCAGTAGTTGAATTTTCTTGAAAAGTCATGTCTAATTCAAACTTCTTATTATCATTAATTATTAAATAGATGTCTAATC
>NZ_CAJPNR010000071.1 GCF_905372115.1 uncultured Streptococcus sp. | reverse complement strand
TTCCATTGATAAATTACCAGAAAAATTTTCAGAGTTAATTTTTAGTTGATTAAGAGCCCACAAAATAGGAGATAAATCAAATGAATCTTCAACATAGGCACCGTCAGAATTTAACTGTAAACTTGCCCAGGCAATATAATCATTGCTCTCTTCTGGGCGCTCTTCCTTTGAACCCAGAATTTTTGCAATTTTTTTTATGCAAAACTCACGTTTCACCTTTCCTAGATAAACAGTAATATTGCTCCAAACCTTCATCTTGTGTATATTAATAGTAGCTTTAAGTTCGGAAAAAAAATCTTCTCCTTTATTTAAGCTGATACAATAAGTTACTTTTTTTATATTTTCTGAACTACTTAATTTAATTTCTGCTTCTTGGCGAATTTTTTCATCTTCTAAACTATTTTGATTCAAAAATTCATTTATATACCAGTAGTCAAGAATTTGAAGTTCCTTTGCCTTATTAATCATAGCCTCTCCTTCTAGCACACAAATAAGCTTTTATCCATCAAGTACAAAACTTAGAACTGATAGTTGAATGTCATGGATATAAAAAAGAAACCCACAACATATATTATATCACTTTCTGTAGAAGCCAGTTTATTTTTTTAATATTTACACCATTCCATCCATCTTGTTTGCTGGCATTCCCAATAACGTGAAACAGTTCCAACTAGTTTGCAATCTACAAAAATTCCTAAACGATTCGAGTTATTTAGAAAATATTCTGATTTTTGTAGTTTAAACTCTTCAAAATTTGGAAAATACTGATAATCATCAAAGTAAGGAGCGTCATACTGTTTCCAAATTGGATTGGGATGCGAATAAGCAATCTCCCACAAAGGTATTAAATCTTCTTCCACTAGTTTTCTTAAACAGATCATATTTATTCCTCAATCCATCGCCTTTATTTCCAGAATCATATCGCGAATCTGTGCGGCCAGCTCGAAGTCGAGTAGTCCGGCAGCTTCTTGCATTTGGCCTTCCAGTTTCTTGATCATGTCCTTGCGCTCTTGCTTGTTGAGGCTTTCAATTTCGACAGTTTCGTCCTTGTCTGGCAGGGCAGCCTTGGTCACACTGATTAGGTCACGGATTTCTTTCTTGATGGTCTGCGGTACAATGCCGTGCTCTTCATTATAAGCCATCTGGATTGCCCGACGGCGGGCAGTTTCATCGATAGCTCGCTGCATGGACTGGGTCATGGTGTCGGCATACATAATCACATGACCTTCGCTGTTGCGGGCCGCCCGACCAATAGTCTGGATAAGACCGCGTTCGTTGCGAAGGAAACCTTCCTTGTCCGCATCAAGGATTGCCACTAGACTAACCTCAGGAACGTCGATTCCCTCGCGCAGCAGGTTAATCCCAACCAAAACGTCAAAGACACCCAAGCGCAAATCACGGATAATCTCGGTCCGCTCCAAGGTCTTGATGTCTGAGTGCATGTACTTGACCTTGACACCCATTTCCTTGAAGTAGTCTGTCAAATCTTCCGCCATCTTCTTGGTCAGGGTTGTGATAAAGGTCCGCTCATTCTTCTCTGCACGCGCAGTAATTTCGCCCAAAAGGTCATCAATCTGTCCCATAGTTGGACGGACTTCTACCTCTGGATCCAGAAGCCCAGTCGGCCGGATAATTTGCTCGATAACAGTATCCGTCTGTTCATTTTCATAGTCGCCCGGCGTAGCCGATACATAGACAATCTGGTGAACATGGCTCTCGAACTCCTCCCGGCGCAGCGGACGATTGTCCAAGGCAGACGGCAGACGGAAACCATAATTAACCAGCATCTCCTTACGAGAGCGGTCACCATTGTACATGCCCCGAATCTGTCCCATGGTCATGTGACTCTCGTCAATCATAATCAAGAAGTCATCAGGGAAAAAGTCCAGAAGGGTATAAGGCGGCTCTCCTTCGCTTCGACCATCCATATGGCGAGAATAGTTCTCAACGCCGTTGGTATAACCCATTTCACGCAGCATTTCGATATCGTACTCTGTGCGCTGCTTCAAGCGCTGAGCTTCCAGCAGCTTGCCTTCCTTCTCAAAGATAGCAAGCTGTTCCTCCAGCTCAGCCTGAATCTTAGCAATCGCCACTTCCATGTGGTCTTCATTGGTCACGAAGTGAGTGGCTGGGAAGATGGCCAAATGGTCCACTTCACCCAAGACTCGACCTGTCAAGGCTTCAACCTCACGAATCCGGTCAATCTCATCTCCGAAAAACTCCACCCGAAAGGCATGCTCATCCCGAGAAGCTGGAAAAATCTCCACCACATCACCACGAACCCGGAATTTTCCCCGCTGAAAGTCAATGTCATTGCGCTCAAACTGGATATCCACCAGGTCATTAAGCAGTTTGTCACGAGAAATCTCTAGTCCAGGACGTAGGCTAACCACGCTATCGGAGTATTCCTTAGGCGAACCCAGACCGTAGATACAAGAGACCGAAGCCACGACAATCACATCATTCCGCTCTAAAAGAGCCGATGTCGCTGAGTGACGGAGCTTATCAATCTCGTCATTGACCGAGCTATCCTTTTCGATATAAGTATCGCTAGAAGGCACATAGGCCTCCGGCTGGTAGTAATCATAGTAGGAAACGAAGTATTCCACCGCGTTATTAGGGAAGAACTCCTTGAACTCACCATAAAGCTGGCCGGCCAGCGTTTTATTATGGGCTATAACCAGAGTCGGCTTGTTGACTCGAGAGATCACTTGACTCATGGTATAGGTCTTACCGGTACCCGTCGCTCCCATAAGAATCTGGGCTTTCTCGCCTCCCTCGATATTATCCACCAGCTGCTCAATAGCTTGGGGCTGGTCACCTGAAGGCTCGTACTTGGAAACCAATTCAAATTTATTATCTGTTATTCTGTTAATCATCTTTTATTCCTCAAATTGTGCTTCTATCATTTTACCATATTTGCCCTATTTTCTCTGGATTTGGGTATAACTAAGAGGCTCATACTTCTACCATCTTATATCCCTTGTCACACCTCTCGTTAAAAGACATAAAAAAGGCCCAGCTCAACTGGGCGAAATGGTTATTTCTTAAATATCAGTGCTTGAGGCAGGCGATTTTCTTTCTTGAGTGACCAGTAAAGATAGGCAATGCAGCCAATCAGGACGATACTGGCAAAAATAGATCCTTCAGCACCAAAAGCCCCACCGGATAGCAAATCCACAGAAGATTGTGAGCTATAGTTCAAAATTGAGGTAGATGCTCCTTGACCACTGACCTGAATACCATAGATATTTCCTTGCACAAAATTCCAAGCGCCGTGCATACCAGCCAGTACCCACATATTGTCATACTTGAGCATAAGGAAACAAGCAAAGATACCGTCTAGTATGATATTTACAATAGAAAGAACGGTCACACCAGGGTTAAAGAGGTGCAATGCCCCGAATAGAGCACTGGAAATCAAGATACCAATGAAGATATTTGACTTAGCGCTAACTGCTGGAAAGAGCCAACCACGCGTCACTAGCTCTTCTGTCCCACCTTGAAGAATCCAGAAAGGAATGATAGCTAGGACAAAAATTAAAGACTGCAAGCTAACCTGACCAAATTTCAGACTGCCTGTCCCCGTTGCCAAGAGCAAGACAACAACCAGTGAAAACTGAACGGCTCCAATAAGGAAGCCTTTAAGGAGATTTTTGAACCAGTCTTGTTTATAAAATCCCAGACCAGAAAAAGGACGCTTCTCACGATATCGAACCCAGAGAAAGACAGTAAGAGCGATAAAAAAGAAAGTAAATAGTTCAAAAAATAGACTATAGTGACGGAAAAATTCCATAAGTGCTGCTTGGCCTCCAGCGGGGTTTGTCGCACGGAACAAAATACCAATAACAAGCCCAATCGGAAACATTCCGAACATTCCAGCAAAACGACCTACATAAACAAAACCAATAGCAATCAAGATAGCCAACCAAATCGGCGGAATATAACGCGATTGCTTGATAGCATCCAACATACGAGATTTAAACATATAATTATTCCTTTCCTCATTTTAATTTATTATAGCATATTATTTGAGGATAGACAAAAGAAAGCTGTTCGCACAGTTATTCTGTCTTTCACACTAACTCAGTCAAACTACCGTCTTTTTTCATCTTGAGAATCAAATAGAGGACAGCCATCAAGAGAATGAGCGAGCTGAAAATAGAAGCTTCAGCACCGAAAGCTCCACCAGTCAGCCAGCTCCATTCTGACTTTGGAATAAAGTTCAGGACTGCCGCGTCAACGCCAGTACCACTAACACTGAAACCGTAGATATTACCTTGGGTAAAGTTCCAAGCAGCATGAAGTCCTATAATCCCCCAAACATTGTCCGTCCGGAGCAGATAGAGACTTGCAAAGAGGCCAAATAAGGCAATGTTAAGAATGGGAAGAATACCAATATCTGGATTGCCTAGGTGCAAGAGGGCAAAGAGCAGGCTTGAAGTCAGCAAACCGATGGGCAGGTTGGTCTTTTTGACAGCAACTGGCAGCAGCCAAGCCCGTGTCACTAGCTCTTCTGCTCCACCCTGAATCATCCAAAGCGGAAGCAAAATCAAGATATAGAGAAAAGGTTCCAGTGTCAGCTGTCCCCATTCGAAAGAGCCAGCTCCGCTCAACAGCATAAGCAGAGCGACTAGACTAAAGAGGAGAAAACCTACTGCCAATCCTTTGACCAGCTCCACCAAGCTTCCTTTTTTAACAAAGCCCAGAGTCGCGAGCGGTCGTCCTTCAGCCCAGCGCACCCAGAGAAAGAGAGCCAGTATCATAAAAACAAAGCCAAATAAGAGAAAAGGCAGGGCAAAATTGAAGAAGATTTCAAAGAATCCGCCTTGCCCTAAGAAACCTAGCATAAGACTGAGGACAGTCGAAATTGGCTCCAAAGCCAGATAGGCCAACTGCTGTCCTCCTTGCACGAAAACAATCGCCAGTAAAAGAGACAAAATATAAGGAGGGACAAAGCGAGCTTGATTGACTCCGTCCAAGATACGTGATTTTTTCATAAGAACCTCATTCTATCCTTGCTTTCATTCATTTCCAGTATAGCAGACTTTGCTTTAAGTACAAAGAAAAGTTGCAGCTATTTTTGCGAAAAATCCAGAGCTTT
Organism: uncultured Streptococcus sp.; assembly: GCF_905372115.1. Lineage (GTDB taxonomy): Bacteria > Bacillota > Bacilli > Lactobacillales > Streptococcaceae > Streptococcus. The sequence continues at coordinate 95 of NZ_CAJPNR010000071.1, read as the reverse complement.
TATGTCAGAAAACCTAACATAAAAACAGGAGAAATTTGCCTAATCAGTGTTTTTTTGCTATAATGCTAGAATGCTAAAAAGGAGGAAGAAAATGA
>NZ_CAJPNR010000070.1 GCF_905372115.1 uncultured Streptococcus sp. | reverse complement strand
AACATCTTCTGGACAATCAGCTGCAGCGTTCCTTGCAAGTTTGCCATGGAGATATTTTCTCCAACTACCAAACCTTCAATCTGATGGAACTGGTGGGAGTGAGTCGCATCATCGGTATCCCGGCGGAAAACGCGCCCTGGTGAGATCATCTTGAGTGGCCCTTTAGAAAAGTCATGAGCGTCCATAGCTCGCGCCTGTACCGGACTGGTGTGGGTTCTGAGCAGGATTTCCTCTGTAATGTAGAAAGTATCTTGCATATCCCGTGCTGGGTGGTCCTTAGGCAGATTCATCCGCTCAAAGTTGTAATAGTCCTTCTCCACTTCAAAGCCATCCACGACCTGATAGCCCATCCCGATGAAGATATCTTCAATTTCTTCACTAGTTTGGCTAAGAATATGACGGTTCCCAACCGGAATCTGACGGCCAGGCAAGGTCACATCCAAGGATTCCTCAGCCAGTTTCAGAGCGACTAATTGCTCTTCCATCTCTTGTGCAGTCTTTTCAAAGGCTGCTGTCAGAATATCACGCGCTTCATTGACGTGCTTCCCGATAATCGGCCTCATTTCAGCTGAGATATCCTTCATCCCTTTCAGGACTTCAGTCAGTGAACCCTTTTTACCTAATACTGCTACACGCAAATCCTGTAGTTCCTTCTGATTCTCAGCCTCGAGCTGCTTGAGAGAAGCTAGAGTCTCTTCACGCAGGCTTTTTAGTTGTTCTTCAATCGTTTTCGTCATTTTCCCTCCAAAATAAAAAAGCGCATCAATCTCCATAAGCGGAGCGTTGACACGCGGTACCATCCGTTTTTTATCTGGCAAGCCAGACCTTACTTATCAATCCTAGAGCAAGTGAATTCGCCTAGCTTTCATCTAGAGAGCTCTCAGTCGATGGCTCCCCTCCCTGTTAAACTTCCCCTAGGGTACTGGTCTTGCGGATTGCTATTCAGTTATACTTCATTCTAACAGATTTCTAAACATTTCGCAAGCTCAGTTAAAGAATTTACAAAAAGAGACTATCGAGAAAAAGAAGCCTGTCAAGCAACAGACTTCCTTCTTTCTATTTAATCACTTGTCCAGCTTCTTTCAGAACATCTTCTGGTACAGTAATGCCAAGTTCTTTGGCATTTTTGGTATTGATAACAGATTTACCTGTGTCGAAAATATCTACTGCAGTGTCAGCAGGTTTAGCACCTTTAAGGACTTTAGCTACCATTTTACCAGTCGCAACACCTAGGTCATACTGGTCTACAACGACAGAGGCAAGGCCACCTTCTTCTACCATTGCTGTCGCACTTGGATAAATCGGTTTCTTAGCTTCTTTATTGCTGGACACAACTGTCGCAAAAGCTGACGCAATGGTATTGTCAATTGGAATCCAGATAGCATCAACCTTGCCAGTCATGACATTCATAGTTGATGCAATTTCATTGGTTGAAGGAACAGAGTATTCCTCTACCTTGTAGCCTGCCTCTTCAGCCAATTTTTTGAACTCTTCTACCTGAGCTTTGGAGTTGTCTTCGCTGCTAGAGTACAGCGCACCGATAGTTTTTACATCTGGAGTCAATTTTTTAATCAGCTCTAGTTGTTGCTTAGCTGGATTACGGTCAGAGACACCCGTGATATTGCCCCCTGGCTTGTCCAGATTTTTCACTAGATTTGCTCCAACTGGATCTGTGATAGCTCCCATGACAATAGGCTTGTTCTTAGTAGCTGCAGCCAGTCCTTGTGCAGACGGAGTCGCAATACCAATCAGCACATCGTTGTCATTGGAAACCAACTGCTTACTCATAGTAGAGACCTTACTCTGATCGCCCTCAGCATTCATAAAGTCAATCTTAATCTTGTCGCCCTTATAGCCTTCCTCAGCCAAACCATCCTGAATCCCCTTGTAAATCAAATCCAGCGAAGGATGGCTGACATACTGCAGCACGCCGACCTTGACTGTCTGACTGTCGCTGCTGGTCTTTGTGTTGTTGCCTTTGCTGTTCAAGCTAGAATAGACAATCCCACCGATTGCCAAAACGGCCAGAAGGCCTAAGATAGTTACTAATCGTTTATTTTTCATGTTCTTTCTCCATTTCTATGTTTTATATTTTTTCTGTTTAATCCCTAGGGACGCCATCGTTTAAACATAGGCAATTCTCCTTGTTTTTTTATAATAAGCAACAAAAAATCCTCACACAGGTACTCTGTGTGAGGGCGTAAATCGCGGTGCCACCTCAATTATGGAAAATAACTAGTATTCCCATATCTCTGTCTTGTCATCAAACAAGCTGCACTGTAAGGTGTGCCTACCGAATTCTTATTGTTTCAAATTCATTTTATCCATTAGCCCAATTTCGTAAAGATTTGCTGCTCATTTCCACCAACCACGAGCTCGCTATAAACAAATGCATCTACTACTTTTCTAATTTCCTATATTTTAAGTTTTTCCTGAAAGGATGTCAAGACCTTTTTGAAAATTTTTATAAAATGTTCGGATTTGATTTATCGAGGCAGTTATAGGTAAAAATTAAATTGCTTTTTGGCGAGACTTTAGAAGCTTTTAGCTTGGTTTTTTGTTATAATTTTCTGTAGCAACTTTCAAGGAGAAAAGCATGTCTTTCGACGGATTTTTTTTACACCACATGACTGAGGAGCTCCGCCGCGAATTAGTGGGCGGCCGCATTCAGAAGATTAATCAGCCCTTTGAACAGGAGCTGGTTTTACAGATTCGCAGCAACCGCCAAAGCCACAAGCTGCTCCTATCAGCCCACTCGGTCTTTGGGCGCGTCCAGCTGACAGATACCACGTTTGAAAATCCAGCTGTTCCCAATACCTTTATCATGGTGATGCGCAAATACCTGCAGGGCGCTGTTATTGAAGCAATCCAGCAAGTGGAGAATGACCGGATTTTGGAAATCAGCGTCTCCAATAAGAACGAAATCGGCGACAGCGTAGCTGTGACTCTGATTATCGAAATCATGGGCAAGCACAGCAACATCATTCTCTTGGACAAGGCTAGCGGTAAGATTATTGAAGCCATCAAACATGTCGGATTTTCACAAAATAGCTATCGAACCATCCTGCCGGGCTCAACTTATGTCGCACCGCCTCAGACTGGCAGTCTTAATCCTTTCACTGTAGGCGATGAAAAGCTCTTTGAAATCCTACATACTGAAGACTTAGAGCCCAAACGCCTGCAGCAAATTTTTCAGGGATTGGGTCGGGATACGGCTACTGAGCTCAGTGGCCGTCTGACAGCTGACAAGCTCAAAACTTTCCGAGCCTTCTTTGCCAGTCCGACTCAGCCAAGCCTGACCGAAAAATCCTTCTCTGCTCTGCTATTTTCCGACAGCAAGACCCAAATCTCCACCTTATCCGAGCTTTTAGACACTTTTTATAAGGACAAAGCTGAGCGAGACCGGGTCAACCAGCAGGCCAGCGAGCTCATCCGCCGAGTAGAAAATGAGTTGGAAAAGAACCGAAAAAAACTAGGTAAGCAAGAGGAAGAGCTCCTAGCAACGGAGAATGCAGAAGAATTCCGCCAAAAAGGGGAACTCTTGACCACCTTTCTCCATCAGGTGCCCAACGACCAGGACCAGGTAGAGCTAGACAATTACTACACAGGTGAGAAGATTATGATCTCGCTTGACAAAGCCCTGACTCCCAACCAAAATGCCCAGCGCTATTTTAAACGCTACCAGAAGCTCAAGGAAGCTGTCAAACACCTGACCAGCCTGATCGAGGAGACTCGTGCTACTATACTCTACCTAGAGAGCGTGGAAACAGCCCTTGCTCAGGCCAGCCTGACTGAGATTGCGGAAATTCGAGAAGAACTAATCCAAACTGGCTTTATCCGACGGCGCCAGAGAGAGAAAATCCAGAAAAGACAGAAACCGGAGAAATATTTGGCAACAGATGGCCAAACTATTATCCTGGTTGGCCGCAACAATCTACAAAATGATGAGCTGACGTTTAAGATGGCCAAGAAGGACGAGCTTTGGTTTCACGCCAAGGATATTCCAGGTAGTCATGTGGTCATCACAGGCAATCTTCAGCCCAGCGATGAAGTCAAGACAGACGCTGCCGAGCTAGCGGCCTACTTCTCCAAAGCCAGACTCTCTAATCTGGTCCAAGTAGATATGATTGAGACTAGGAAGCTCAACAAACCAACCGGTGGAAAGCCAGGATTTGTCACCTATACAGGCCAGAAAACCCTGCGCGTCACACCTGATGAAGAAAAGATTAAAAGTATGAAGATGTAAAATCGCCCTCTTTAACTAGCAAATTTACTTAGGAGCATTATCGTCATTAGCCAGCTGAAGCTTTCTATTATCTCCATCAACTCCAATGATTTTTTATAAATAAACAGGTAGAACAAAAGTTCTACCTGTTTTTGCGTTCTCTCGAAATTCTTCTAGTTCATTAATAGAATTTCTTCAAGCCTATGTTAGTCTTCAGACTTTTTCTTTCTCTTCTCTAAAGCAATCAGTCCCAAACCTGATACTCCCGCAAGTAAACTTGCTGCTATGTATGAGGTTTCTTCTGTACCGGTCTTAGGAAGGGCTTTTGCACCCTCACTCTTAGAAAGAGATGGCGGTGCAGGCGTAATCGTCCGCTCTGGCTGAACAGGAGCTTCTGTCACAGTCGGAACATAGACTGCTGAAATCGTCTGACCATTGCGGTCTTTGCGAATCACTGTCACACCGTCAGCTTGACCGACAAAGCCCGTTTCCGGTACAAAGGTCACAGTGCCATCTGGGGCAATCGTGTAAGTACCTTGGCCTGGAACAACCTTTTCGGTACTGCTATCCTCGAAAGTTGGCGGAACTGTTGGATCCACGTCGCCTTCAAAGATTGGTTTACCAGTCTGCGGCTGGCCTTTAAGACCTGTGCTGCTGGTATCTTCTTTAGCAGTGCTTCCCAAGACAGTTGGGGTATAGGTAGCCGTCACGGCATTGCCATAAATATCTGAACGCTTCACGACGACTCCGCGAGCAGTTCCGACAAAGTCGGCTTCCGGTACAAAGGTCACTGCCCCCAACATATTGAACCGATAAGTTCCCTCACCTGGGACAACCATCTCTGTGCTGCCATCCGCAAAGGTAGGTGCTACTGCCTGGTCAATCGCTCCTTCAAAGGTTGGCGTGCCCGTTTGAGCTTGGCCTTTGCGACCGCTGGACACACTGTCCTTGCTAGATGATGGTTCAACCACGGTTGGAACATAGCGAGCTGTCACTGAGGTGCCATTCTTATCGCGACGGACAAGAGTCACATCGCTTCCCTGAC
>NZ_CAJPNR010000069.1 GCF_905372115.1 uncultured Streptococcus sp. | reverse complement strand
CTTGCTTTCATATTCAAAAGTCATGTTTTTTCTCCTCTCTTTAATTTTAAATGTTAGCAGTTTTCCTGCCCGATGTTTTTTTATTACTATTTCCCCAAAACAGAGATAGGTTCCTTGATGCGGATGCCTGCCTTTCCATTTGTTCCGAAGATTTATTTAAATTGTAATCATTTGCGTTACATCTATTAGTATAGCAGATCTTAATGTAATGTCAACAATTACATCTTGGAAAATTCTTAACAAAAAACAATCTGCTCACTAGGAAACAGATTGTTCTTTAATTTCTTTTTCGGTTGCTGCGACAACTTCGTCAAGACTGGTCTGAGCCAATTCAGCTTCCATGGCTGCCTGAATAGCCGCCAAGCGGTCGTCTAAGACATTGTGAATGTTCTTGCCGATAGGACAGTCTGGATTGGGCTTGTCATGAAAGCTAAAGAGCTGGCCACTCTTGCCTAGACACTCAACCACGCTATAGACGTCCAACAGGCTAATGTCTTTCAAATCTTTGGCAATCTCTGCTCCTCCAGTCCCACGAGCAACGGTAATCATCCCGGCATTCTTGAGCTGGGACAGGGTCTTGCGAATAATAACTGGATTGACTCCTACACTGCCAGCAAGGATATCACTTGTCAGTTTTTGTTTTTTTCCCTCCAAAGCCAATACAATCAGCATATGAGTGGCAATGGTAAAACGGCTAGAAATCTGCATTTTTTCTCCTTCCTCATCATTTTCTCTCACTATTATATCTCAAAAATGGTGTAACTTCAACAGTTACGACTGGACTTTAAGAAAGCTGCAATCTCATCCGCATAGCCTTCCCGCTCACTGATTTCCCGCAGCAGGTCGTGGTTGTGAGTATGGTGGATACCATTGACCAAGCTCTCCCGATAAATCTCATAGTAAGGCAAGTGGAGCTCCCGAGCCAATCTCAGCTCTTGCTCCACATCGTAGGCCACGCGCCGAAGGTCGACATCAGCCAGACCCGTCTCATCTATCTCTAAAATGGCATACTGGGCTCGCAAGTCCTGACGCAAAGCCGAATCTAGAAAGAATGGCTGACCAATAGAGCCGGGATTGATAATCAGCTGACCCTTAGTCCCATAACGAAGAAACTGTTGGTGAATATGACCATAAACTGCAACAGCGCAGTCATTTCCCTCAAAAAGGCGGTCGAAATCTCTCTGCTCGCCAATATGAATCAGCTCCCGCCCCCAGTTCTTATCAGGCAGATGGTGGCTAACCGCAATCTTCAAGCCTTCTACTTCTGTCAAGACCTGTAGAGGAAGTTCCTGCATGCGGTCAATCTCTTCAGGACGGATTTCCTCTAGGACAAAATGGCAGAGCCGGGTCAGGTAGAGATGGCTGGGACGTGTCAAGTCTAACTTTTGGTGCAGGGCATGCCAGAGACTGTCTTCCCAATTCCCTCTGACCTGGAGACTGATGTGCAGCTTCTCCATCCTATCTAAGATATTTCTGCGACCGGTTCCTGGCAGGAGCAAGTCCCCCAAAAACCAATAGTCTGTCACCTGCTGGCTTTCCGCATCCGCCAGTACTGCTTCCAAGGCTGTGCTATTCCCATGCACATCGGATAATAAGGCAATTTTTCGTGTCATCGTATGTCTTTCTCTTTCTTTACAAAGAATATTATATCAAAGTTCAAAAAAACTTCCACCCATCAAGTGAGTGAAAGTTTTGAAGTCTTTTTATCAATCAACAGACTTAAGTGCTTCCAGCATATCTACTCGTCTGAGACGGTAGTTGACAAAGAAACCAAGCAAGGACAGAATAAGAGTCACTGCAGTTAGAGGAAACAGATAGACTGAGGGACTTACTTGAGGGTTTAAGCTGATAATGCTAGACGCAACCTTCTCAATCAAAAAACGATGCAGGAAGAAACCGCCTAGAAGCCCAACTGCCATCCCAATCACTGACAGAATAATGGTCTCTCGATAGATATAGAGGGTCACTTCCTTATTATGGAAGCCCAAAACCTTGATGGTGGACAGCTCTCGAATCCGCTCAGCCACATTGATATTTGTCAGATTGTAGAGAATGACAACTGCTAAAAGAATGGAAATCAGGACCAAAACCAGCATCGTATTATTAAGAGAATCAGCAAAAACGTTGAACTGCTTCACCATGCTAGCATTTTGGGAAACACTCTTGACAGACTTGAGACTCATAAATTCATTGGCCTTGTCAACAATATTTTTGCTAGAAGAGTCCTTGAGTCGCACTAGATAAGCGTTTTTCTCGGGCTTTTTGCCGTAAATCTTCTGGTAGTCCGTCGCCTTCATAAAGGCAAAATGGCCAAAATGATTCTCATTGACTGCTGCGAGCTTGACAGACTTGCCATCCAGCTCTATACTGCCACCGGGGCTAACTCCAGCTATGCGGGCCAATTTATCCGAAACCACTGCACCGTCCTTGAGAGTCAGCTTCTGCTGCTTGTCAGGACTTTCCATAGAAATAAAAGGTTCAAAATTTTCCTTGTCCGTAACCATTAAAGTGACTGACTCTGTCTCTTTTTTCCCTTTGTATTTCTCTGTTAGGGTTTCACTGTGGATTTCCTGATAGGCAGCAATCGAGTCATCTGCCAACATCTTTTTCAGCTTGTCTTGCTCAGCTTGATTCTCCCCAGGATTGACAGCGACAATCAAGTCGTATCGCAGAATCTCCTCAAACTGACGTTTTGGAATACCACCAATAGAAGATTGGAGTCCTAGACCGGCAAAGAGCAGGGCAACAGAACCCACCACACCAAAGATGGTCATAAACATCCGCTGCTTATAGCGAAAGATATTGCGTGCTGTGACCTTCTGAGTAAAGCTAAGGCGCCGCCAGATAAAGGACAGTCTTTCCAAAAAGATCTTGGAGCCCTTGACCGGTGGCTTGGGCAAAAGCAAGTGAGCTGCTTCTTCTGTCAACTCCCGTCTTGCCACCAAATAGGCAGGGAGAACACTCGATAGAAGGGAAAGTCCCAGGGCCAGTAAACTATAGGAAATATAAAAATAAGCATGAGGGGCAGAAAGCACCATCCCTCTGGTAATAATAGAAGAAATCACACCTGACAAGAAATAATGCCCCAGCAGAATCCCTATGAGGGTACCTAGACTCCCTGCCACAAAACCATAAAGAGCAAACTTGCGAATGATATCTCGGCTATGATAGCCTAGAGCCTTAAAGACACCTGCATTTGTTCGCTCCTCGTCGACAAAGCGAGTCATGGTGGTAAAGGTCACCATAGCTGCCACCAGATAGAGCACCACCGGGAAGATATTACCAATCGACGCAATACTATTCATGGAGTTTTTATACGTATAATAGCCATTACCACCTGGCAGAGACTTGCGATCATAGCTATGATAAGCTGGCTCTTTCAAACGACTCAGGTCTGCCTTAGCGTCAGCTAGCTTGTCCTTGCTAGCTGATAAGTCTTTCTCTGCCTGAGCTAGCTCTGCTTTTTTCTGATTGAGCTGGGACTCAGCTTCCTGAAGCTGCTGCTGGCTCTGGCTGAGCTGTGCAGGAGGGAGGATAGAAGCGGCTTGAGCTACTTCTAGCTGGCTTTTTTGTTGATCCAGCTGACTCTGAGCTTGCTCTAACTGTTTTTTTCCTTGGCTTAGCCCACTCTCAGCCTGACCGATCTTATCTTGGCCATTCTGAATGGTGCTTTTGGCATCTGCCTCTAATCGCTTAAACCGGGCCGCTCCGTTATCTTCCAGGCTCTTGTCCAAAGCAGTCTGGTGCTGCTCCAAACGCTCCTGATAGCTTGCAGAGAAAGGATCCAGCTTTTCTAAATCATGATAGCGCAGGCGGGCAATACTGTAAACATCTGTATCAAAGGCCTTAGGGCTAACTACAGCATAGGCTGATAAAGCCCCGCTGCCACTAGTCGCATTGCCCAAATTTCTATCCGACCATAGCTCCGCCGAGTTGACAAATCCCACGACCTTATAGGTCTTGTTTTTCAGAACTGACCGACTGCCTGCTTTCTCGGTCAGATCAATCTCCTGACCAAGTTTGTATTTCTTAGACCAAAAGCTAGCCAGGGCAATTTCTTGCTCTTTCTTAGGAAGACGGCCAGAGGTCACTTGAAAGTTTGAAATATCCTTAGTATCTGAGAATACTCGGAGGGCCTCTTCGTCTACGGTGACATCTGTCAGATAGCCAAATTCGATATCCGCTCCCTTGATAGCTGCCAGCTCTTTCTGATCCGCCTTATCCAAACCATAGTCCGCTATAACAGCCAAGTCCATGGTTCGTTGCTCTTTCAAATAATCTGTTGCTGTTCTGCGCATATTGGGTGGAGCGACCTTAAGCCCCACGAGAGCTAAAGAGCCCAGCATCATGAGGATTAAAATAGATAGGAAACGTCCTTTAGAGCTAGTGAAGGAGCGCAGAATATCTTTCCAATAAATCTTTCTCTTCATATCAATACTCCAATGTACTTATATCCTGTGGTTGTTCATTGACTGTAACACTCTTGACTCTCGCATCGTGCATGCGGATAACCCGGTCAGCAATGGGAGCCAAGGCAGCATTGTGGGTCACGATAATCACCGTCGCCCCTTGATTGCGGGACATGTCCTGTAAGATTTGCAGCACTTGCTTGCCGGTATTGTAGTCCAAAGCTCCTGTCGGCTCATCGCAGAGCAAAATCTTGGGATTCTTAGCCACAGCCCGAGCGATAGACACCCGCTGCTGCTCCCCTCCTGATAGCTGGGCCGGAAAATTATTGAGGCGCTTTTCCAGACCAACTGCGGTCAGAGCTGCTACTGGATCTTGGGCATCCTTGACGATTTCAGAAGCTAATTCGACATTTTCCTTGGCCGTCAGGTTAGGCACCAAATTATAAAACTGAAAGACGAAGCCCACATCATTGCGCCGATAGTCTGTCAGCTGGTGGGAATTGTAGTCAGCAATATTCTGTCCGTCTATCAGGATGTCTCCCTCATCATTGGTATCCATACCGCCAAGGATATTAAGTACCGTAGACTTACCGGCACCAGAAGCACCTAGGATAATGACCAGTTCCCCCTTTTCAATCTCAAAAGAAATATCGTGATTGGCAACTATTTCCGTATCCCCCATCTGATAACGTTTAAAGCCATGTTTCATTTCAATATAAGCCATATCTCTTCTCTCCTTTTCAAACCTCATCTCCTTAAATCGACAAGGTGTTGATTCTAAATCACAGATATTATATAATGAGCTTAGATAAAAAGCAATAATCAAAAATCAACAAAGTGTTGATTTAAGCAAAAAGGAAAGAAAAATGGCCCAGAAACGAAAAACTACTACTAAAGAAGACATCAAAGAAGCCTTGATCCAGCTACTATCAGAGGAAAGATTTGATAATATCTCTATCAGTAAGCTCTGCAAACGGGCAGGGATTAATCGCGGCACCTTCTACCTCCACTACCAAGATAAGTACCAGATGGTTGATAGTCTCAAAAGCGACATTATTTCCCAACTTTCTAGTTATAGCATGTTTGAAGCGGAGAACGAATATCCC
>NZ_CAJPNR010000068.1 GCF_905372115.1 uncultured Streptococcus sp. | reverse complement strand
TTGGCAATCCTGGCATGGTCATGACATCTCCTGTCAAAGCCACGATAAAGCCTGCCCCAAGTTTTGGTACCAATTCACGAATGGTAATTTCGAAATTTTCTGGCGCGCCCAGAGCAGCAGGATTGTCTGAGAAGCTATACTGTGTTTTAGCCATGCAGATTGGCAGCTTGTCCCAGCCGTTTTTGACAATTTCTCGAATTTGAGTCTGCGCTTTTTTCTCAAAGTTCACTTTTGAACCACGATAGATTTCTCTGACAATTTTCTCTATTTTTTCTTCAATAGAAAGATCATTATCATATAGGCGAGTGTAATGAGCAGGTTCTTTATTAATGGTTTTGACTACAGTCTCAGCCAGAGATACACCACCTTCGGCACCATCAGCCCAGACGCTAGCTAACTCAACTGGAACCTTAATTTCTGCACAAAGTTCCTTAAGCGCTGTAATTTCAGCAGCCGTGTCAGAGACAAATTCATTGATAGCTACTACAACTGGAATACCGAACTTGCGGATATTTTCAACGTGACGTTTGAGATTGGCAAAGCCAGCTCGGACCGCCTCAACATTCTCCTCTGTAAGTGCATCCTTAGCTACTCCACCATTCATCTTGAGGGCGCGCAAGGTCGCAACAATCACTACTGCATCTGGAGAAGTTGGTAAGTTTGGTGTTTTAATATCTAAGAATTTTTCAGCACCAAGATCCGCACCAAATCCTGATTCTGTCACTGTATAATCGGCCAAGCGCAGCGCTGTGCTAGTCGCTAAAACAGAGTTACAGCCATGAGCGATATTGGCAAAAGGACCGCCATGAACAAAGGCTGGTGTCCCGTAAATAGTCTGAACAAGATTTGGCTTAATCGCATCTTTCAAGACTAAAGCCAAGGCTCCTTCTACCTCAAGGTCACGAACATAGACTGGTGAGCGGTCATAGCGATAACCGATAACAATGTTAGCCAAGCGCTTTTTCAAATCTTCAATATCCGTAGCTAGGCAAAGAATCGCCATAATTTCAGATGCAACAGTAATGTCAAAACCATCTTCGCGCGGAATACCGTTAACTGGACTTCCTAAGCCAACGGTTACGTGGCGAAGAGCTCGGTCATTCAGGTCAACCACCCGCTTCCAGATAATACGACGCTGATCGATTCCCAGTGCATTTCCCTGATGAAGATGATTATCGATAAGAGCTGACAGGGCATTATTGGCTGTCGTGATGGCATGCATATCACCAGTAAAATGCAAGTTAATGTCTTCCATCGGTAGAACCTGCGCGTGACCGCCACCAGCTGCTCCTCCCTTGATGCCCATCACAGGCCCCAAAGACGGTTCCCGGATAGCAATCATAGTTTTCTTGCCAATCTTGTTAAGCGCGTCAGCCAGTCCAATCGTAATGGTAGATTTACCTTCTCCAGCAGGTGTCGGATTGATTGCCGTTACCAAAATCAGTTTGCCAACAGGATTTTTTTCAACCTCACGAATTTTATCAAAGCTGAGCTTAGCCTTATACTTACCATATAATTCTAAGTCGTCATAGTTGATGCCAACTTTTTTCACCACATCAACAATAGGCTGCAATTCAACACTTTGAGCAATTTCAATATCTGTTTTCATCAAGAACTCCTCTGTCAATTAATATAAAGATTATAACAAAAAAGAGCAAAATCTACATGATTAAGCTCTAAAAAGATTTTAATGTTCGGTTTTTTTAATGTCGGTTTGATAATCAATGGCATGATGCTCCTCTAAGTTAATTTAGAAATAATCCATCTATTTATCACTACAAAAAGCTTGTTTTGTTTTTATTCTAGAAGTCTATCAAAGAAATTTCTGGATGATATTTGTGCAAAACTTTCTGGATATCACTGTAATTCTCATCTAATTTTGAAATAGAGATCTCAAATATTTCTCCTTTCTTAGTTCTAGGACATATATAGTGATAAGTACTACTACCATCTTCATCATATTCGACGACTTCCTTATGAGAAATAGAGTCAATAGTTTCCCACTCTAAAAAATGAACTTTCCCATTGCTTAATCGAAAAACCATTTCTTCAGCTGTTCCCGCTAAAATCGGGTATTTACTATCTTTTTCTGCATTCATACTCCTAACAATTAGTGTGATAATAATCACAGACGCAATAATTGCAAAGAATACTAAAAAACCTTCAACGCTCGCTTTTTCTGCAGAAGCGCTCGAATAGCTATAACTTGACGAAGACTCCAAATTGTGTTCACTATCATGACCTTGTATACTTGCTATAAAAAACAAAGGGAAGATTATCGACACTATAATTCCAACAACTGATGATATATAATATTTTTCACCAGCAAAAAATGAAAATTCATAATCATCTTTATTCATTATTTTTCTCCATATCTAAACTTTAGTTTCAATTAAACACTGCAGTTCACTTTTTGATTAGTCACTTCTCCGCTGTGACACTCTGCAATTAGAATTATTTTACTAAATTTCTTTTTTCTTGTAAAATAAGGCTATGAACATATTGATTACTTCTGGCGGGACCAGCGAGAAAATCGACCGTGTCCGCTCTATTACCAATCATTCGACGGGACGGCTTGGCAAAATCATAGCTGAAACTTTCCTAGACAAGGGCGATCAGGTGACTCTGGTGACGACTCCCAAAGCTGTCCGTCCTAAAGCTCATCCCAACCTTACCATTGTCCAGATTGAAAGCGTTACAGAACTGCATAAAAACTTGGAGCCGCTCGTTCACACACATGATGTACTGATTCATGCAATGGCTGTCTCAGACTACACCCCCGTCTATATGACTGGTTTGGAAGCTGTAGCTGCTAGCTCTGATATGGCTGAATTTCTGAATAAGACTAACTCAGAAAGCAAGATTTCTTCTCAGGATGATGTTCAAGTTCTTTTTCTCAAACAGACACCAAAAATCATCAGCTTGGTAAAAAAATGGAATCCAAACATTCGCTTGATTGGCTTCAAACTCTTGGTTGATGTTTCTGATGAAGAGTTACTCAAGACCGCGCGAGCCAGTCTCATAAAAAATCAGGCAGAAATCATTGTCGCCAATGATTTGACAGAGATTTCTAATCAGGAGCACAAAGCCTATCTTGTCGGAAATGATACTGTAACCCAAGCTCAATCCAAAGAAGAAATTGCTCAGCTCCTCTACCTGCATATCCATAGTCCATAAGGAGGTAAATGATGACACAGATTACCTTAGCGGTCAGTGGCAGCATATCAGCCTACAAGGCTGCTGACATTACTAGCCGTCTAAAGAAAGAAAACTTTGATGTTGCTGTCCTCATGACAGATGCAGCGACAGAATTTATCACACCGATGACCCTGCAAGTCTTGTCGCAAAGACCAGTTGCAATTGATATTATGCAAGAACCTGACCCTAGCGATGTCAATCACATTGACATCGCTAAAGAGTCTGACCTCTTTTTGCTAGCGCCAGCAACAGCCAATACCATCGCTAAACTAGCCAACGGTTTAGCTGATAATATGGTTACAGCTACTGCTCTGGCTCTGCCGCCTCATACCAAGAAAGTTTTGGCTCCGGCTATGAACACTAAGATGTTTGAAAATCCACTAACTCAGCACAATTTGGAGCGCCTGCAGCATTTTGGATGGAAGATTATCCAACCGCGTGAAGCTGTTCTAGCCTGTGGTGATCAGGGGACAGGTGCTCTAGCCGAAGTTGATACGATTATTAATACAGTAAAGGAACTTATTTATGAAAAAACAGTCTAAAATTGCTCAAATTGCTATTTTCTTTGCCATCATGTTGGTACTGCACCTGCTCAGCTCGGTTATTTTCAACTTACTTCCAGTACCGATTAAACCTACGATTATTCACATCCCAGTGATTATCGCCAGTATCCTCTATGGCCCTAAAGTCGGAGCTGTTCTAGGCGGCCTTATGGGATGTATCAGCGTTGTTACCAATACCTTGGTACTGCTGCCAACCAGCTATCTCTTTAGCCCTTTTGTGCCAAATGGAAGCCTTTCTTCGCTTCTTGTTGCCATGGTGCCTCGCATTCTCATCGGTATCACTCCTTATTTCGTATATAAAGCAATGAAAAATAAGGTCGGCTTGATTATAGCTGGTTCCGTAGGTTCTGCAACCAATACTATTTTTGTCTTGGGAGGTATTTTCTTTCTCTTTGCAAATGTATACCAAGGTGATATCAAAGCACTTCTGGCTGTAATTCTATCAGCTAATTCCATTGCCGAGTTAATCATTTCTGCGATTTTGACAGCAACTATCATTCCTGCGCTTGAAAAAGCCAAAAAATGATGATGAGTTAGTTTTCTGGACCAAGCCTTGCTTTGGTCTTTTTTATACTGCAATTCAGCTCTAATATTCTGAAATCCTTGAAACAATGTCTTGAAAAGTATTTCATCGTTTTCTAGGTAACCTCTTTCAAAATTAATGAAAATATGCTACAATGAAAGCGATTAAGAAAATTTAAGAGCAGGATTTTTTACTAAAATTTCCATCTCTTCATTTCAAAAATAAAGGAGACTCCACCTATGACTTATCAAGATAACTTCAAAAAATGGCTTGATTATGCTGAACTTCCTGACTATCTTCGTGAAGACTTGAATAGTATGGACGAAAAAACTAAGGAAGATGCCTTTTACACCAATCTTGAGTTTGGTACTGCTGGTATGCGTGGTTTAATTGGCGCTGGTACCAACCGTATTAATATTTATGTTGTCCGTCAGGCAACCGAAGGTTTGGCTCGCTTGATTGAAGAAAAAGGTGATGAGTTCAAAAAACGCGGTGTTGCGATTGCTTACGACTCCCGTCATTTTTCACCAGAATTTGCCTTTGAATCTGCTGCTGTTTTAGCTAAGCACGACATCAAGTCTTATGTCTTTGAAAGTCTGCGCCCAACTCCGGAACTTTCATTTGCGGTACGTCATTTAGGAACTTTTGCTGGTATCATGATTACGGCCAGCCACAACCCTGCTCCATTTAACGGCTACAAGGTATATGGTGAAGACGGCGGACAAATGCCTCCGCATGATGCAGATGCATTGACTGACTACATCCGTGCTATTGAAAATCCTTTTGCTATTGAGGTAGCTGACGTTGAAGCTGAAAAAGCTTCTGGTTTGATTGAAGTGATTGGCGATGCTATTGATGCTGAATACCTCAAGGAAGTTAAAGATGTCAATATCAACCAAAAACTGATTGATGAATACGGTAAGGACATGAAGATTGTCTACACTCCTCTGCACGGTACTGGTGAAATGCTGGCTCGTCGTGCTTTGGCTCAAGCAGGCTTTGATTCTGTAGAAGTTGTTGAAGCTCAAGCTGTAGCTGATCCAGACTTCTCTACTGTTAAGTCTCCAAACCCTGAAAGCCAAGCAGCCTTTGCCTTGGCTGAGGAATTAGGCCGTAAAGTTGGTGCAGATGTCTTGGTTGCAACTGACCCAGATGCTGACCGTGTCGGTGTAGAAGTTCTGCAAAAAGACGGCAGCTACCTAAACCTTTCAGGTAACCAAATCGGAGCCATTATGGCTAAATACATCTTGGAAGCTCATAAGAGTGCTGGAACTCTGCCAGCTAACGCAGCTCTCTGCAAGTCTATCGTTTCTACTGACTTGGTGACTAAGATTGCTGAAAGCTACGGCGCAACCATGTTCAACGTCTTGACTGGTTTCAAAT
>NZ_CAJPNR010000067.1 GCF_905372115.1 uncultured Streptococcus sp. | reverse complement strand
ATCAAAAAGGAGAGGACTGATTTAGTCCTCTCCAGATTATAACTTTTCATCAACCCACTACAGTTGACAAAGAGCCGCTTTTCATGTAGCTAATAACTTATTGAATAACTTCAAAAACAGAAACCGTCAGATTTTCAACATAGAAAGGCTTCTTATGACGGCTATTGCCCACTATGAGACGCAGCTTGTCTGCATTAGGCAGATAGTAAGGAAGCCCGCTGGCATTAAAAATGACTTGATAATGCTTGTCATCCTTAATCTCAAAGATAATCAAACCACTGCCCTGCTCTGCTGATTGAACAAAGACATGCTTGTAAATATCTTCATAAGCCTGATAAGAAAAGGCCTTGCAGCTTGTCTTGAGACGAATGATGTCCTTGATAAAATCAATACTCTCTTGATGGTCCTGCAAAATATCCCAATTCACCTGATTGACTGCATCTGGCGCATTGTAGCTGTTCATAGCCCTTTCGCGATCGCTATGCAGGACTTGGCCGTCTTCCCCCGTAGCTACAAGCTTAGTGCGGGAAAATTCCTGTCCAACCTCCATGAATGCCATACCTTGCATGAGGAGATTCATGGCAGTTGCCAACTCAATCCGCTTGGTGCGAGTCAGAATATCATCATCAGGATGCAGCTCCACAAGCAAATCATGCAGGTTGAAATTATCGTGTGCCTCCACGTAGTTAAGGACTTGATCAGGACTGCGATAGCTGCCTAGCTCACTGCTGCCAAGAATAGACTTAGCGACGATATCCTCCGTCGCCTGACCACTGACAAAGCCAGCCTTGATGCCGCCATAAACTTCTGCTCCTTTGACAGCATCCCGCTCTGTATCATTGAAAAATCCAATCCGCGGCAACTGATAAGCATTGTCCTTCTTAGCCTTGTCTTCTGGTCTCAGGCCCGTTCCCATATCCCAGCCTTCTCCATAGAGCAGGATTCGTGGATCCACCTCATCCATAGCTTGACGGATGGCATTCATCGTTTCCACATCATGAATTCCCATTAGGTCGAAGCGGAAGCCATCTACATTGAACTCCTCTACCCAGTACAGGAGAGAGTCAATCATAAACTTGCGAAACATCTCGTGCTCGCTGGCCGTCTCACTCCCCACTCCGGTTCCATTTTGGAAAGAGCCGTTAGGATTCATCCGATAGTAATAATCCGGTACTATAGCCTGAAAAGCCGAATCATAGGTCGAGTAGATGTGATTGTAAACAACATCCAGTGTCACAGAGATTCCCGCATCATGGTAGGCCTGAATCATCGTTTTCAAATCACGGATAGCCTGCGCTGGGTCATCAGGATTGCTGGAAAAGCTAGTCTCTGGAGCATGATAATTCTGCGGGTCATAGCCCCAGTTGTAGATCAGCTCTCCATTTTCATCATAGTCCTTGTGACGATCAGACACGGGCTGAAGTTGGACAACATTAACGCCTAAATCACTGATATAGTCAAAACCTGTTTTTTGCCCTAAATGATTGGTAGTTCCTTTTTGACAAGCTCCCAAAAAGGTCCCACGCAGCTGACTATCCACGCCTGAAGTCTCCGACTTGGTCAAATCCCGAATGTGCATCTCATAAATCACTGCCTGATTTGGATTGTCCAAACGCCAGACGGCTTCTTTGCCTTGTCGAGCCTGAAAACCAGCTACTTCTGTCTCATCCGCTCCAAGAATCGCTGAGCGCTTGCCGTCTGGACTGGTCGCAACAGTATAAGGATCGCGAGTATAAAAATTGCGGTATTCAAAGCTAACATGATAGTGATAAGTTTTGCCGGTCAAATCTTCTGCTATTTCAGCTGACCAGACACCGATGGTATTTTCCTTATGGTCGTGAGAATATCGGTCTCCTTTTTGCATTGGGAAGATTTTATAAACAGGAGCTTGATTGTCAGCCGATTCGTAGACTACTAATTCCACCTTCTTAGCTGTCGGTGCCCAAACTTTGAAAGTATGTGCGCCGTCTGTCTGGCGGTGTCCCAACCAGCCTTGATATCCCCAGCATTCATCGAAATAGTCTGTTCTCAGGGCCATATCAAAGTTATGCGGACGCCGGCGTGAATACTGGTGACTTGTCGTTGCAGCCTGCAGGGAATAATAAACCTGAGCATCTCCCTCAATCAGCCAAATTTCCGTCACCAGATGAGGAGGCAACAAATCAATATGATAGTCACATGACTGGCTAGACCAGTCTGAACGTTTGATAACCACATGAGCGTGATCTAAGGGCTCCCAGGTTTGAAATGATAATTCCCCCTGAATACCAAAATAATCAAGTTTGGAAAAGGCTGCTTCCTTTCCCCATTGGTTTATTTGCCACTGCCACATATCATAGGAGAAATAATCTCCAGTAGGATTGTGGTAATGGACTAAGACTTTATAGTCTAGCATGTTCTTTCATCTCTTATCTAAAATTATTCTATTGAAAGGGCTGTCTGACTGATTTCATCGATATTGGCAAAAAATTCCAAATGTCCGTGCAGCACTTCCAGTTCAACAGGCGTATCGCCGCCGTATTCTCCATCCAAATTCAGCATAAATGGACCTTTTTTATCTAAAACTTCCAGCTGCAGCTTGCTTGTTTTGAGGTATTCTACATTGATATCGCCAACGTGCTGACCGCCATTGATAGCCTGCATCATCAGACTCAGCATGTCAAAGAGATTGGCTGTCTTGACCAAAATCAAGGTAAAATTCCCGTCGTCTAATTTAGTATCTGGCGCTAGCTTTTCAAAACCACCAATAGAGTTGGTCAGAGCCGCAAACATGAGCGAAATCTTCCCTTCAAAGACACCGTGGTCATGCTTGATACGGACCTTGCGGAACTTAGAGCGAGGGAGCTTTTTTGCTCCTTCTGCGACATAAGCAAAGTAGCCTAGGCGGGATTTGACCTCGCTAGGGACACTGTAAGTCAGCTCTGTTAGGGTTCCAGCTGCCGCAATATTGATAAAATACTTGTTACCATAGGCTC
The DNA here is from genome assembly GCF_905372115.1 of uncultured Streptococcus sp. Lineage (GTDB taxonomy): Bacteria > Bacillota > Bacilli > Lactobacillales > Streptococcaceae > Streptococcus. The sequence goes on along the minus strand of NZ_CAJPNR010000067.1, from coordinate 3,211 downwards.
GGCCAATATCCATCTTAATGGTCTGGTTCTTTTCGATGATGCGGGCTGCCGCTACGGGGTCTCCCATGGGGATCTTCAGAGCACGCGCATAATCGTTGGTTGTGCCAGTTGGAATAAAGGCCAGTTTAGGCCGTTCATCCAGATTCGCCACGCCATTAACTACCTCATTGATGGTACCGTCGCCGCCTGCAGCAATAATCAAATCAAATCCTGCTTTTGCTGCCCTTTCAGCTTCTTTTTGAGCAGAAAGAGGCGCTGGAGTGGTTTGGTAGGCGCTGGTTTCATAGCCCACATCCTCCAAAACATCCAGAACTTCCGCAATGTTTTTCTTAATAATTTCCTGTCCCGAAGTCGGGTTATAAATCAATCGTGCTCGTTTAATCTTATCCTTCATACTTCAGCCTCATAAGCTATCAAGCCAATCTTCATCCCGAATTTCAATTCCTAACTCCTGAGCCTTGTCTAGCTTGCTGCCGGCATCTTGGCCAGCCACTACCAGATCCGTTTTTTTAGAAACAGATCCAGAAACATTAGCACCCAGACTCTGCAATTTTTCCTTGGCTTGATTGCGTGTCAATTTTTGTAATTTACCAGTCAAGACAACCGTCATACCTGATAGGGCTGCATCAGCTGCGGCCTTTTGACCCAGATAGTCCAGATTCACACCTGATTCCTGCAGTTCCGCCAAAAGAATCTGAGAGCCTTCCTGCTCAAAATAGGTATGCAGGCTTTGGGCAATCACAGTTCCAAGGCTGTCAATAGCCGCAATTTCTTCTTGGCTGGCCTGAGACAGCTTAGGAATATCATGGAATTTCTCCAGCAAAATCCGACTAGCCTTGCTTCCCACATGGCGAATCCCCAAGCCGAACAAGAGGCGTTCAGCCGAGTTTTCCTTGGAAGCTTGAATAGCAGTATACAATTTATTTGCTGATTTTTCCTTAAAGTTCTCTAGTTCTAGTAAATTTTCTACCGTCAGCCGATAGATTCCAGCCACATCCTTGACTAGATTTTGAGCAAAGAGCTTCTCTACTACCGCTGGACCAAGACCAGTAATGTTCATGGCATCCCGGCTGGCAAAGTGAATCAAGCCCTCCTTGATTTGGGCTGGACAGAGCGGGTTAATGCAGCGCAGAGCCACTTCATCTTCAAAATGTACCAGCTCACTCTCACAGCTCGGACAGTGGCTTGGTATTTCCAGAGGCTCCTCTGAGACACGTTTGGACTCCACCACTCGCAAGACAGCAGGAATAATATCTCCCGCTTTATAGACGATAACGGTGTCTTTCTGACGAATATCCTTCTCCGCAATATAGTCCACATTGTGCAAAGTTGCTCGGCTGACAGTCGTTCCCGCTAGCTGCACTGGCGTCAGATTGGCTGTCGGAGTCACAACTCCCGTCCGCCCCACTGTCCAGTCAACAGACAGAAGCTGGGCTTCCTTTTCCTCAGCCGGAAACTTATAGGCAATGGCCCACTTGGGTGCCTTGACAGTAAAGCCAAGCTCCTCTTGCACCGCCAAGTCATTGACCTTGATGACAATACCGTCAATCTCATAAGGAAGACTGTCTCGCCCCTGAGCAATCTTTTCGATAAACTCCCAAACTGCTTCGATAGAATCCGCCAGAATATGTGTAGGATTGACTGAAAAGCCCAAATCTGCCAGCTTGTTTAAGACGGCTTCTTGGCTGCCAACCTGAGTCGGACTGGCCTCTTGGTAAAGGAAGGTTGCTAGATTGCGCTTGGCCACAACTGCTGTGTCGAGCTGGCGCAAGGTTCCTGCTGCCGCATTGCGGGGATTGGCAAACTCAGGCTCACCATTTTCCTGTCGCAGCTGATTGACCGCATCAAAGGATGCCTTGGGCATATAGCACTCTCCGCGAACCGTAATGTCCAGCGGTTCTTTCAAAGTCAGTGGAATATCTTTGACTCGCTTGAGATTTTCAGTAATGTTTTCACCAACAGAACCATCCCCCCGAGTCGCTCCTGCTACCAAGATTCCATTTTCATAGGTCAGGGAAATAGAGAGCCCATCAATCTTGAGTTCACAAAGATAAGAAACTTGTGGAAATTCCTTGCGAACCCGCTGGTCAAAGGCTAGTAATTCTTCACGTGAAAAAGCATCCTGCAAACTAAAGAGAGGATACTGGTGTGGATATTTTTCAAATCCTTCTAAAATCTTCCCGCCCACCCGATGCGTCGGACTGTCAGGCAGGATATCGGTTGGGTACTTTTCTTCTAACTCCGCTAACTCACGATAGAGTCTGTCATACTCGCTGTCCGATACGCTTGGCCTATCTGCCGTATAATATTCATGGGCGTATCGATTGAGCAATTCTACTAATTCTGACATTCTTTCTTTCATACTTCTATTTTATCACAAATACACAAAATCTTCCTCTATTTGTTCCCAATTTTTCCTAAAAAACAAAAGGACATCATAACCACCCGTCTAACGGGTGGTTTGTCCCAGGGCTATAAGCCCACATCACCAGCCAGCGCCTAAAGACGCTGGCTTTCACTTTGTTCAAGCCTCATTGCTCTTGACTCGTCACAAACCTCTCAAAGAGGTGTTTGCATTACTTACCACTATCCCTAAAGGAATCCTCATATTCTTTTACACTCAATTTATCCAACGCTATATCATGCTTTTCCTGTTCTTGGATATATTTCTTAATTGTGGCTTCATTAAGTCCTACTGTACTCACGTAATAGCCTTCCGCCCAAAAATGTCGGTTCCCAAACTTATATTTTAGATTGGCGTGCTTATCAAACATCATGAGAGCACTTTTACCTTTTAAATACCCCATAAAACTAGAAACACTTATCCTCGGTAGAATACTTACCAACATATGTACATGATCTGGCATTAAGTGACCCTCAATAATTTCAACACCTTTATAACTACATAATCGGTGGAATATTTCACCCAAACTGTTTCGATATTGATTATAGATGACTTTTCGTCTATACTTAGGTGTAAACACACTGTGATATTTACACATCCACTTTGGGTAGTGTAAAATAAGTTGTGTAAACACAAAAAGGAATAAATCCGTTATAGTAGAGTTGCGAAACATTACTAGAAAGAGATTTATTCCTATGACACAGTTTACTACAGAATTGCTTAACTTCCTAGCCCAAAAGCAAGATATTGATGAATTTTTTCTTTTCTTTCTTCCAAACTATCTGACAAAAGTGCTTCTTTCCAAAA
>NZ_CAJPNR010000066.1 GCF_905372115.1 uncultured Streptococcus sp. | reverse complement strand
TTCTTAAAATTCATTGAGTGCCAATGCGTATTCATCAAAATAGTGCGAATAGCACCTTTAAGAGAGCTGCCAGGGATATAAGGGTTACCGTAACAATCTCTCATAAATTGATGAACGCCATTTATTTCTCCTGGATTTGTCGTTTCCTGATTTCGAGTTGCATTCTCTTCTTTAGGATTTTCAAGCCCTGTTGCTTTAAGTCTATAACCCCCAAAATCATGTTTTGTTATGCCATGCTCAACTAGAAAATCACTTATTCGATTGGTTTTATTATCCGAATCAATTAAGAACTTTTGGAATTTTTCATCAATACCTCGTTTGATAAGTTCGTCATAAAGCAGAGCCATATCCGGAAAATAATATTCATCCCCTTCAAGAATATACTCACGAGCAGTATGAAGCTGACCACTACCGATATGCACTGGTCCCAAGGTCCACAGAGTCAGCTTGAATTTCCTATATTTTGTCTTCATTTGGATTCCTCCAATATATAGAATAAGGGTTTAGCATAATGCCAGACTGAATGAGAAAACTCATCACTTGGCTTGACATCGCAGATTTGCCCATTATAAGTTTTGGAAAAGGTTGAACCTGCCTTAAAAGTGTAAAGATTCTGCTTGCGATAATTAGACTCCGTCTCCTCACTAAATGCAAAGCCACTTGACTTTTTCAGTAAGTATCTTCCCCCATTCATTGCTATTTCCAAATCACTATCTACCGGCAAGGAAGTTGTCAAAGTCATTACTTTGCCTGTATGGTTAACAGTTAATTTTTCCAAAAAATCCAGTGGCTGGGCAACAGTTTTATCCAGAGTAAAACCACCGTAACCACTGCTGCGCTTTCCTCCGATACCACTAAACTGAAGACTTTCCAATAAACGATCCAACAAATCAGATTGATTGGCGATGAAATACAGACTGCTTTTGTCAAAGTGAACTGAAGCAACTTGATAAAGATTTCCATCTTGGAAGGGCTGGTTTTTTGTGTTAATTGATTTTGTAGCCAGAGATTCACCAACAATACTATTTCCAGATAGAAAGCAGTCAAAATCCCCCAGCTTAATAAAAGCTAATTTTTTTGCTTTTTTTGCTTCTTCCCGCTGTTTGATAATATCTTCATTTCGGTTGACTTTATCCAACAATGGATAGCCGATTGGCTTAGGGAGATAAGGGGTTTCCATATAGGGGAAAGCATCAGTCAATACAAACTCATCCTGTCGAGATAAATTCTCAAACTCATCTAAGACCCCCGCCTTAATAGCTTCAAGCACTAAGGCAGAGTAAAGACGAGCTGCCGTGAAAGTCATGACCGAATCATCCAAATGACCTTCTCCAAAATGAGCAGACTTAAAATCTAATTTATAGAGTTGATAGGCCATAGCAGACCTCCTTACTTAATTTCTGAATCTGGGATCTCTATACTTCCTCCACCATCGGACTCATCATTAGTAAATGGTTTCAGGGCTTTTTTAATCCTATCCTCATCAAATTCACCAAAGACAGTCCTAACCTCAAAGTTTTTAAAACACACTTTACCATAGCCGCGACTGCCAGAACCGCCTAAGTAATCCCATTCTAACAATTCAAAACCAGCTTTGAGAATTTCCATATCCTTTTCGACCTCAGTGAGTTCTTTCTCCTGAATAGAATAGATAATCTCAAAAGCAAATTCACTTTCACGAATAGCTCGCTCAACTTGTCGAGGAGTTGCTTCAGCTGTAATGCGATTGATTGTATTTTCAAACTTAACTTCTGTGTAAGTAGATACTCTTTTACCTAGCTCTTCTTTGTTGTTTAGAAAGGCATCTCGAAAAACCAAGCGGCCAATTTTATAAGTTTCTGAATTTCCGAAAAGACGGCTAATTTCCAAACTATCTTTACTTAACTTCTCTGTTGTGTTGCTATTATAGTCTGTCCGATAAAGTAAGCTGCGCATTTTTCCTTTTAAAGTAGATCCAGGAATATAGGGAAGATTCGTAAGGGGATCTTTGATAATAGGATTATTGGTAGCACCAATAGCTGCGAAGGCATTACTGGTACCAATATGAAGTCCGCTTTTCAGCTCAATAATTCCTGAAATTTTTACTTTTGAATAGGTCATTGATCTCTTCCTCCATTGAATTTAAAATATGCAATCAAAGCTTCCATATATCGACAGAAGCGCTGTAAACTAGGTATATCTTGAATTTCTGTCAACGCTTCTAATAAACCTGCTTTTTTAACAAAATCTTCTACAGCTGGTTCTCTTCCGGATTGGTAGACAAACTGAATCCTCAAATAGGAAATTTTTTCTCTTAATTCCTCAATATCATTTTTTGTTTTACTTTCGTCAAAAAGATTGCTGGTCAAGGCTGCTAAATTACGAATTTGTGTACTGGTTAATTTGAATTTTATCTTCCCTTTGTTTGGCCCTTCTGTGTATGTCCCTGAATTTTTCAAGCTATGAATGACCAGGTCAGCTTTATCAACATAATCATCCGTCAAAATAGGCGACTTAAGCTTAAAAAATTTTTGTTCATTACTTTGATTACCATATCTATCTTGATTACGATTGTTTTGAAAATTCTTTTTACCGTTATTTCGGTTGTTCTTATTTTTTTCGTACGGTGCCATCTTTTATACCTTTCTAATCTCATATAGATAGTAGATGTCTAATCTCATATAGATAGTAGATGAGAGCGAACTCTGCTTCTCTCTGTGTTTTACTGCTGCTCTTGTACCAATTCCAAAAAGCATTTTTAAATTCTCTGAAGTGCTCCTTCCCCTCTTTGCCAGCTTCATCTTCCATTCGCGCCAATAGATAAGCCAAGCGGGCAACATTCATCCTTCTATCATCTTCCGGCCCATATCCCTTATACATCGTTTTATCATTAAGTTGCAAAAGTTCGACCAAGCGATAGAGAAAATTGATGCCCCGCTCCTTCTGCCCAGAGAAATATCTCCGAATATCCTTTAATTTTCCTTTGTAAATCTCATCAATAAAGTCATCAAACGCGAAAGTGTACCGTTCGTTGAAAAGAGAAATGCTATCTTTGCCATTGGACTTGGCGGCTTCTTCAAGATGTCCAGCATCCAAAGCCATCAGATGAATCGGAGTTTTGTCTGGATAAAGCCCAACACCTGCAGATAAGGTCAGCTTCCCATTTGTAAAAGCAATAAATTTCTGCCTAATATCAACCGCAAAATCTATAACATCCTGCCAGCTGCCAATCGCAAACACATCGTCACCACCTGCATAGATAATCGTTAAATTCTTACCTTCTGCAAAATGATTAATATGAAACTTAAAGAAAAGACTCATTTGCTGAGAAAATACTGCAGAGCGAGCAAGAGTATTATAACTTCCAGCTGCTTGTTCAGAAAATCCAGCCATAAAGGCCGCACCTAGATTGTCTACATCCAAACGCAAAACAGCCAGCCGCTTAATTCCCCTAGTCTCACCCTCATTTCCTTCGATTTCTTTTTGAGACAGACCAGCATAATCTTCGATATTCGCTGCCTGACGGTCTCCGATATAGACATGAATAGCAGCATAGTTCGTAGAAAATTTATTTTTCACATATAAACGACCTGAAGCGGGAATATCATCTCCATCCACAGCCAGCAATACAGCTCCATGGCCAATCGGCAGTCCTTCTTCTCCCTCTACAATTTGAAAATAATAATAATCTTCCCTTTCAGGATTTTCAGTGTCGTTAAAAGTATGAATTTTAGCAGCAAATCCTCTAAGTTCACGACAAATAGGACAAAGATTTTGTACATCCTCGCCACCTATCCGCAGCTCCTTAATATCCCCAACTGCATGGCAAATTTCACACTCTCGTTCAGACTGTTTACCACCCTTATTGAGCACTCGCAGGGTAGTTGCATCGTAGCGAGAGATTTTCTTTTCAGAAATCATCCGACTAGTCTCTTGGTATATCTCGCGATAGTGTTGTAGATAACTAGCAACCGAGCCATAACGGTATTTCATAATCTGCTCTGCAGCAAATGGTGCCCAACCAAAAGCAACATAGAGACCCGTCTGAAAATGCTTCAGGAGGAAACTGTTAAATTCCATTTCAAACTGCTCCAAAACTGTCACTGTAGCTTCTGTATTGGGTAAAACGAAATAGGCATGGCCACCGCCAACATAAAGGGCATTGGCGCGTGATAGAGCCAACTTCTCCAAGAGACTATCCACAATATTTTCACTCATAAATTCCAGATAAAGACTGCGAGCCTTGAGTTGCTTAGCAGCCCCTTTGCTGGCGATATTGTAGATAAAGTCCTGGATACCAGAAAGATCAAAACTAGCTAGCAAGAAGGCTGATTCTCTATAAAATTTGGATTCATCATCTAGTAGAGTATATTGGTCTTGGCTTTCCAGATAATCAAAAATCGCAGTAGCAAAAGCAACTGTTAATCGACTATGCTCTGCCAGAGAGAGATCTCCCAGCTCCTTGTCTCCAGGAAGTAGAGGAACTTTCGAAAACAAGCTCCGCCAAAGATTGAAAAAGGAAGGCAAGCTTTCTTCCTCTAAGGGAAGTTGTTGCAGTTTTTCATTCAAAATATTCAGCAGTTCCTCATAACAGTTCTGACTAATATCAGCTGTTTCGTTGATGGCAATATTGAGTTTGCTCTCATCTGTCAAGACTTCAAACTTCTGATAACGAGTCTCCTCTTTCTTTTTGAAGGCGTTAAAGATATCAGCCAGCGGTTTGAAAAGCTGCTCTTTTGAAACTTCGTTTTCATCTAATGAGCCACTGGCAATATTATTTGCCAAAGCGATTATTTTTTCTGTTCTGCTATCCCCACCAAAATTAAGATGGGGCAGTTGCTCTTTTAACCATGCTTTCCCCAAATCTATATCATCGGGCTGACCGTGCGAGCGACTAACAACTCGGCCAAGATTGTGAAACAAGGCCTGGTAAATCAAATCAAGTTTTTCTTTCTTCAATTCTCATCCCTCCCATTCCTAAGCTGCATTTAGCTCCGACTCCAGAATATTCCCCGAATCTCAGAAGCATCTGGGCATAGGCCTTTAAGGTAGATGCTCCCTGGATCCGAATAGTTACCCTACCCTCAAAGGCGGGGTATTTTCGTCCATGAATCGGGAAATAATGACTCTTCAGACGATAACTGCTGATTTGGCTATGCTCTGCTAAAAACTCCAGCGTTTCCTCCTCTATCTCTGCTTTGCCTTCTACCAGCCGGCTGTACTTCTGCATGAGACTCTGAAAGATTAGACGTGTATCTGGAAAAAGGACAAACTGCCCCTGACGTTTAAAGGTCGTCGGAGTATAGAAGTTCAGGCTTATCAAGTGCGAAGCCTCATCTCCCTGAAAAACCTCCAGCAAGGACTGGGACGAAAGAGACTGGATTTCGATATTCTTCACCAGAATTTCCTCAGAATAAGTCTCTAATTTTATCGTTTCAAGACTCAATAGCTGGGGCAATATCTGCTGCTCCGCTTCTTCCGAAAGTAAGTTTACCGTCCAAATAGACTCCTCCCTATCCGAACGAAGATTCATCGAGTAGGGATTGGTCTCTTGCTGATGGAGGAAAGAGGCAAAGTCATCCGACAGCTTCTCCATGAGAAAGCCCTGCAGTTTACAGACTAAGTCATCATCCTTCAAAGATACCTTTGAAAGATGCAATCGTATTTTCTTCACATTTCCATTCCTTTCTATAATAAGAAAAAGCGCCTAAAAACGGTGAAAGTATTTTTCACCGAATCTAGGGCGCCCTTTTTTAGTTATTATCAGTACTGTTTTTACGATTGTTATTATATCAAATCTTGAAAGCGATGTCAAGGTTTTTCTTATTTTAAATATCTAATCCTATTTTAAAAATCGCATCATAATCCCCCCAGTTTCCGTACCCTCTCGAGTTGAATGGAGGTTCTTACGGTTTAACCCAGAATTTAAAGAGTGGAATTACTGGTTTCCGTACCCTCTCGAGAACGCTAGGGCGCTTACGATGGTTTTGACTGGACAGAAAACAGTATTCCAGTGTTTCCGTACCCTCGCGAGGTGACTGGGGGGGCTTACTGCGCAGTTTATTGGTAAACGCGAAGAAGTTCTAGTTTCCGCCCCCTCTCGAGGTGACTAGGGGTTCTTACAAAATATTGAGATAGCTATGAAAGAAAGTCTATCTCGTTTCCGTACCCTCCCGAGGTGAATGGGGATTCTTACTTTGATTTATCAGGTATTAACGATCAAACACTACTTAACGTTTCCGTCCCTTTTCAAGGTGGTTGGGGGTTCTTACAATTACTAGCGGAGAATACAACGATTATAGGCAGCTAGTTTCCGTCCCCTCTCGAGGTGAATGGGGGGTCTTACAGAACCTAAGAAATGAAGATGACATGACTGGATGGGGGTTTCCGTCCCCTCCCGAGGTGACTAGGGGTTCTTACGCAAAAAGTAGATGAATTGCTAGATAGTGGAGGAGTGGGTTTCCGCCCCCTCACGAGGTGACTGGGGTTTCTTACCTATTTATCAGGAGTTTTGATAAATGAAGAATAATCAACTGGTTTCCGTACCCTTTCGAGGTAACTGGGGTTTCTTACTGTTCTTATTGGGATCACTAGTGTCGCTTGTATCGGACTTGTTTCCGCCCCCTCGCGAGGTGACTGGGGGTCTTACAAAAAATTATGTACTAATGATTGCTAACGACTTGTTTCCGTACCCTTCCGAGGTGAATGGGGGGTCTTACATAAGAAAGATGTGACTGACGTTCGTGTTCTAAACTCAGTTTCCGTCCCCTCCCGAGGTGACTGGGGTTTCTAACCTTACTGGAGGGGTACGACAACTATGATGACGCTTTATTTCCGTACCCTCTCGAGGTGACTGGGGTTTCTAACCCCATATCTTGTATAGGGTCTTCGCGTCAGACCACTAGATCTAGTTTGACATCCCAGTTGAAACTTATCCTTATTATACCATGAAGACAGCAAAATTTAAAGATTAAAAGAATAATATCTCTTCCAGCAACTCAGCGCCAGCATAGGGATTAAAGACTACAGTTTCTTCTTTATGCCCGACATATACGATGATATTGTCTCCTTCATCGGCTTGATAAAAGTCTCTTATATCTTTTATCAAAAGGTCAAAATTCAGCTTTTCTATATCGACTTCGAAGCAAGAACGCTGAACCCTTGTACCATAGCCTTCTAAAAGCTTGGCTAGTTTTAAACGCCTTTTATTACTTACGATATCATAAATAACCAGACAAAACTTTGTTTTCTTCCTGGCAAATTCCTTGCTGACACTATCAAGATTATAAAAAGTCATCTTCACTCTCCCGTATAACTGCTGATATAGTCGTCAGCATTCCTTGACTTAAAACATCGAATCAAAGACTTAATTTGCTGATCTGCCATGTACAAAAAAGTATAGCGATTCTTATCCAATTCGACATAATGATGGATTTCTAAGATGCGCTCCCTCATAGCTCGAGAAAATACTTCAATCCCTTCCGAAGTCAAATGCATTTCATCCCCCATCTTCTCAAAATGCTCCCCCTAATATCACCATGCTTAATCAGACTCATCACAGTATCATCTACGATGACTGGACGCCACTCTTCCATCAGGCCGCTGGCTAGTACTGCATGATGGGTATGTGGCTGATGGGTAACTCCAAAGCCTGCACTAAGACAATTTTTCCGAATCAAGCCAATAAAACAGGAATACAAAATTGAATACCCAAAATTTAGCAGCGCATTAAAACGATCTAAGGATGGCCTCCTATTGCGACAATAAAACTGAAAATCTTCTTCTACCAGTAGATTTAGATAGTAGAAATAAGATTTAGCAATCCTGCCTTCAATCCCCATCATTTCTGATATGCTTTTGGCAGATTCAAGGCTCTCACAAGCAGATTTAAAACGTTTAAAGTCCTCTTCGTCAAATAGACCTTGCTCATCGTATGCTTTTAGCAGATTTAATTGATTCATGATTTTTGCCCAAGCTATTCTCTGCGACATCTTCAGACAGAAACTTTTATCAAAAGAAGCCTGGGCCTGCTCTCTCTGCTTTTCATAGTCCGCATCCTTAAAAGAATCCATCGAAAATAAAAACTCACCCTTGCTGGAAAAATAGAAGACTGGAATCCCATGGCGAGATAAAGATTTCAGTAATTATGTTGATAACTGAGAATTACCAAATATAAGAATGTTATCAATTAGACCTAATGAAATAGCCTTGAGCATAGTGCGTTCTTGGTTCCTTATCATTAACTTACGATCACTAATTGATAAGCTGTATGAAGAGTTCTGAATATACAAATCAGCCATATTAAAACACTTTCTTTTTATTTAATAT
>NZ_CAJPNR010000065.1 GCF_905372115.1 uncultured Streptococcus sp. | reverse complement strand
GTCTTGCTAACATTATTTCCATTTTTTGCGTTAGGGGCGACAGCCCAGGCAGATACGGTCAAAATCGTATCTGATACTGCTTACGCACCATTTGAATTTAAAGATTCTGATCAGACTTACAAGGGGATTGACGTTGATATCATCAACAAGGTCGCAGAAATCAAAGGCTGGGACATCGACATGAGCTTCCCGGGCTTCGATGCAGCTGTCAATGCGGTTCAAGCCGGCCAAGCGGACGCCATCATGGCTGGTATGACCAAGACAAGCGAGCGCGAAAAAGTCTTTACCATGTCTGATACCTACTATGACACCAAGGTCGTTATCGCGACGACCAAGGCAAACACCATCAGCAAATATGAACAGCTGAAAGGAAAGAAAGTCGGTGTCAAAACAGGAACGGCTGCCCAACGTTTCCTTGAGAAAAACAAGGATAAGTACGGCTTCACTCTCAAAACCTTTGACACGGGCGACTTGATGTATAACAGCCTCTCTGCTGGTGATGTAGATGCGGTGATGGACGATCAGCCCGTCATTGAGTATGCTATCAACCAAGGCCAAAACCTGAAAATTTCTATGAAGGGTGAGGCTGTAGGAAGCTTTGCTTTCGGTGTCAAAAAAGGCAGCAAGCACGAGCACTTAGTTACTGAGTTTAACGAGGCTTTGGCACAGATGAAGGAAGACGGCAGTCTGGAAGAAATCATCAATAAATGGACGGCTTCTAAAGGCAGCTCTGACTCGGCCGTTCCAGAGACTTCTACTCCTGCCGGTCAAAAAGCTACTCCGACAAAAGACAAATACATTATTGCCAGCGACTCATCTTTTGCTCCTTTTGTCTTCCAAGATGACAGCAACCAATACACTGGGATTGACATGGAGCTGATTAAGGCTATTGCCAAAGACCAAGGCTTTACTGTGGAAGTAACCAACCCTGGCTTTGATGCAGCTATCAATAGCGTTCAGACCGGTCAGGCTGACGGAATTATCGCCGGTATGTCTGTCACAGATGCCCGTAAGAAAACTTTTGACTATTCTGATCCTTACTATACAGCCAACTCTATCTTGGCAGTTAAGGACAGCAGCAATATCAAGTCCTACGAGGAACTCAAGGGCAAGACAGTTGGTGTCAAAACCGGTACCGCTTCTCAGACTTTCCTTGAGGAAAACAAGAGCAAGTACGGCTACTCTATCAAAACATTCTCAGATGCAGCTTCCATGTATGACAGCCTTAATACTGGCTCTGTCGCAGCTGTAATGGATGATGAGCCCGTTGTCAAATACGCTATCAAACAAGGCAAGAAGCTTAAAACACCTATTGAAGGTACACCAAGCGGCCAAGTCGCTTTCGCAGTTAAAAAAGGCAGCAATCCTGAGTTGATTGAGATGTTTAACAATGGACTGGCCAACCTCAAAGAAAGCGGCAAGTACCAAGAAATTTTAGACAAGTATCTGGCTAGCGAAGAAAAGGAATCCACTGTAGATGAGTCCACTATTTGGGGCTTGCTGCAAAACAACTACCAAGAACTTCTTAAAGGTCTAGGAGTGACGATTGCTTTGGCCCTGATTTCATTTGCGATTGCTATGGTCATCGGGATTATCTTTGGTATGTTCAGCGTCAGCCCTTATAAACCGCTGCGCTGGATTGCAGAAATCTTTGTCGACGTCATTCGTGGTATTCCACTAATGATTGTGGCAGCCTTTATCTTCTGGGGGATTCCTAACTTAATCGAATCCATGACTGGCCAACAAAGCCCAATCAATGCTTTCGTTGCAGGAACCATCGCCCTCTCTCTCAATGCTGGCGCCTATATCGCAGAAATTGTCCGTGGAGGTATTCAGGCCGTACCAGTTGGACAGATGGAAGCTAGCCGCAGCTTGGGGATTTCCTACTCCAAGACCATGCGCAAGATTATCCTGCCACAGGCAACCAAGATTATGCTGCCAAACTTTGTCAATCAGTTTGTCATCGCACTCAAGGATACAACGATTGTCTCAGCTATTGGACTGGCCGAGCTCTTCAAAACAGGTAAGGACATCATCGCCCGCAACTATCAGAGTTTCCGCATGTATGCTATCCTAGCCGTGCTCTATCTCATCATTATCACGCTCTTGACCCGCTTGGCAAAACGCTTAGAAAAGAGGATTAAGTAATGGCAAAATTAAAAATCGATGTGAACAATCTTCATAAATATTACGGGGAAAACGAAGTCCTAAAGGGAATTACCGCTAAATTCTACGAGGGAGATGTGGTCTGCATCATCGGTCCTTCTGGATCTGGTAAGTCAACCTTCCTGCGCAGCCTCAATCTGCTAGAGGAAGTGACCAGCGGGACTATCACGGTTGATGGCTTTGATCTGACGGACAAAAAGACTGACGTGGATCTGGTCCGTGAAAATATCGGTATGGTCTTCCAGCACTTCAACCTCTTCCCGCACATGACCGTTCTGGAAAACATCACCTTTGCTCCTGTTGAGCACAAGCGCTTGACCCAAGACGAAGCAAACAAGCTGGGGATGGAGCTCTTGGAAAAAGTCGGCTTGGCTGATAAGGCTGATGCCAGTCCAGACAGTCTGTCCGGCGGTCAAAAGCAGCGGGTGGCAATTGCTCGCGGTCTGGCCATGAATCCAGACATCATGCTCTTTGATGAGCCTACTTCTGCCCTTGACCCTGAAATGGTCGGCGACGTTCTCAACGTTATGAAAGATCTGGCCCAGCAAGGTATGACCATGCTGATTGTGACTCATGAGATGGGCTTTGCCCGTCAGGTAGCCAACCGCGTTATCTTTACCGCTGATGGTGAATTCCTAGAAGACGGCAAGCCTGACCAAATCTTTGACAATCCGCAGCATCCACGTCTTAAAGACTTCTTGGACAAGGTACTGAATGTATAAAACCAAACGAAGAGCCAGCTTATAAGCCGGCTCTTTTCTTGTTTCAAAAATTTTTAAACTACATCACCCACCATTGGTAAAGAGACCAATAGAGAATATTGGCAACAATAGCCAGGGCGGATAGGCTAGTTAGAACTGTCAGGAAGCAGCGACCTTTTCCGAGCTCCTTTCGAGCCTTGCTAAAGAGCGGATAAACCGCACATCCTGCTAAGAATAGGCCCAGTCCTGCAAAGACCATATAACGCCACTGAGAGATGATACTGAGATCCGTAGCGTTGAAGCTAAGCAGGAGCAACAGTAAATTGCAAGCTACGGTCACTACTCCTGCAGTTGTTAAAATGTGCCACCATTTCCAAGCTCGATTTTGCTTGCTTTTCACCTTGCCAAAGGCCAGTCGATAAAGGACCAGCGCAAGCCGCACAAGTAGATTGACCAAAGCATAAACAAGACTAAGAGCAGCCAAAGCAATCAACCCAAACTTAGTCCAGATTTCCCAGTCAGGGAGTCTCTCCAAATCACTGACTGGAGTAGCAATTCTCGTTTTGCCATTTCCACTTTTATAAATAGTCCAAAACAAATGATCCATTCGCTCCGAGGACGGCTTCTTCATATGAAGCATATTACCTGGAAAGAGCTGGTACAAAGAGAGCGGACCTTGGTTAAAATTCCGAAGAATTTGATAATAGCCTGGTTCGAACTTTTTCTGAGTTTCTGCACTGGCTGTCGGACGTTTTCCGAAAATCAATTCTGGCATGCCACCATTATAAATTTCTTCCAAGCCTTGATTGGTCATGATTACCTGCCCGATACCATTCTTCAGATCCAGCCGAAGAAAGCTGGAAAAACCATTTGTATTACCGCCGTGTCCTAGCACTGTAACGGCAAATTCACTAGCCCAGAAGCCATGAGCATTACGAACGATATCTGTACCAGGATAATACGAAGTGCCAGTGTATAGTTTGTCCCAAGTCTCCGACCGAGCAAAGAGAGTTTTTCGACTTAGCAGGGCCTGAGCAAATTTTTGCAAATCACTCAATGTTCCTGTTGCCCGACCAACTGGATACAGGCCGACTTCATAAAGAGCATCGCCTAACAGGCTGCCATCTGCCGCATATCCTTTTACTTCCTTGCGCTTGGCTTGGACATAAGCATTGTCGGACAAGTCTTGAGCTATGGCTGTTCTCTCCATTCCAAGAGGCTGCAAGATATGCTTATGAGCATAATCAACAAAGGATTGCCTCGAAATTCGCTCCACAATATAGGCAGCCAATCCAGTACTGTAGTTGGAATAAGCTGTCGTTGTACCTGGCTCAAAGGACTGAATCGGCTGATATTTGAGCAGCAAGTCCTCTAAACTCTTGTCCCCTTGCATATAGAGAGGGGCTTCGTCAAAACCTGACTGATGGTTCATCAAATCTAGCATAGTGATGGGCTTGTCATAGCGGAGATTTCTGAGAAAGCCCTCTGGCAAATAGGTGCGAATATCTTCTTCTAGGTTAATCTTGCCCTCTTCCCAGAGCTGCATGACAGAGACCCAGACAGTTAGTTTGGTCACGGACCCCCATTCAAAGACACTATTGTCATCCGTTTGGAGTCCTTTTTCTTTATCCATAAAGCCAAAATTTCCTTGATAGATAGTGCCTTCTTTGTCAAATACCGCCGTTGCCATGCCAGCTGTTGTCTTTTCGTGCTCTTTGACATAGTCTTGGATTTTCTGACCAATTTTGTCTCGTTCCGTACCAGACGGCAACTTCTGTTCTTCAGCCAAGGCTGTAACCGGCCGGAAGAGTCCTAGAGTTATAATCGTTAGAAGAGTTAGAATAAATGATTTTTTCATAGCATTTCCTTTCTGTTCAACTCAAATATTCACATAAGCTAAGTTCAGATAATTTGTGCAGTCTCCTTTCAATTTTAGAATCAGGCTATTCTTATTTTTTAATCATGCGTTTTTCACCTCCTTATCCGCCCGATACCAGAGATAAATATTGTAAAGGGTCACAATGCCCACCACTGATAAAGTGACCAATAGAGGATATTGGCAACGATAGCTAGAGCAGATAGGCTAGTCATGACCGTCAGGAAGAGGCGACCTTTTCCAAGACTCTTTCGAGCCTTGCTAAAGAGTGGATAAACCGCACATCCTGCTAAGAATAGGCCAAGTCCTGCAAAGACCATATAACGCCAAGATTGAACAATTGAGTAGTCCTGATTCATAGTAGCCAGTAAAAGCAGAATGAGATTGCCAGCAAACAGCAGCATTCCTAGAGAAGTCAGGCAATTCCAGACCTTCCAAGAGCGAGGAGCCAAACTTTTTGCTTTACGCAGGATAAGACGGAAACCGCCAATCAAAGAACTAATCAAGACATTTCCCAAAGCAAACACGAGCGCCAGAGCTCCGAGAAACACGACTAGATAATGCCTAAAGAGAACTGAATCGGAAATCCTTTCTGCATTAAGGACACCGAATTCGAGGCGGTCAGCACCTTGGCTTCGGTCAATAGTCCAGAAAGTGCTCAGCAGATCCGGCTGTTCTGAGACTTTGTTGATCTTTTGGATAGCCCCGGGAATCATGATCATGAAGGACAGCGGCCCCCTATTATAGCTTCTCAGATAGTGGTAAGAGCCAGGCTTGAATTGCTTTTTAGTAGCTTCGCTGACAGTCTGCATCTTGCCAAATATCAGCTCCGGCATTTGAACATTGTAAACTTGTTCATACAGTTGATTGGTTAAGATGACTTGGCCGATGCCATTTTTCAGATCCAAGTAAAGATAGCTAGAAAAGCCATCAGCATTACCACTGTGTCCCAGCAAGGTAACACCGTAGTGACTGGCCCAAAAGCCATGAGCATTACGAACAATATCCGTATCAGGGTGGGTAGAGGTTGTTGAGTAAAGCTCGGTCCAAGTTTCTGGACGATGAAAGAGCGTCTTACGTTCCAGCAAGGCCTGGGCGAATTTCTGCAGGTCTCCTAGAGTCCCCACAGCCCCTCCGACTGGGTACATCCAGAGCTTAAATGGTGTATCACCCAAGAGCTTACCTTGGTCATCATAGCCCTTGTCTTCCTTGCGCTTTTCCTGTACATAAGCGTTGTCCGATAAGTCAGGCAAGATAGCAGTCCGATCCATGCCCAGCGGCTCAAAAACATGCTCATGGACATAGTCTGCATACTTCTGCCCAGATATCCGCTCCACGATATAAGATGCCAAAGCCGTGCTGAAGTTAGAGTATGATGTCGTCGTACCCGGCTCAAAGGACTGAATAGGCTGGTAATCACGGAACTGCTCTTCCAAGTCGCTCTTGTCTCCCTTTTTGTAGAGTGGCATTTCATCAAAGCCAGCCTGATGATTCATCAGATCCAGCATGGTGATAGGCTTATCGTAGCGAAGATTGCGGAGAAAGCCTTCTGGCAGATAAGTTTTGATGTCTGCTTCTAGGTCAATTTTGCCCTCTTCCCAGAGCTGCATGACCGACACCCAGACCGTCAGTTTAGTGATTGAAGCCCATTCAAAAACACTGTCATCGTCAACTTTGACTTTGTTTTCCTTATCCACATATCCAAAGTTTCCCTTGTAGATGGTTCCGTTTTTATCAAAGACAGCGGTCGTCATTCCGACAGTTGTCTTTTCATGTTCCTTGACAAAACTTTCGATTTTTTGACCGATTTTGTCGCGGTCCGTACCAGACGGAAGCTTCTGCGAGTCAGCTAAAGCAGCTGTCGGTCGGAAGATTCCTAGCGTCAAAATGGTTAAAAGAATGATTGGAATAGATTTTTTCATGAGATACTCCTTTGTGCAATGGAGCTGCGCTTATTACAGACCCCACCACTGATAAAGTGACCAGTAGAGAATATTGATAACGATAGCTAGAGCTGATAGACTAGCCAATACTGTCAGGTAGAGTCGGCTCTTACTCAGCCCTTTTCTTGCCTTGGTCAGAAGTGGGAAGACTGCACAGCCAGCCAGAATCAATCCCAGACCGGCAAAGACAATGTAGCGCCAGCTAGCTAGAAAGCTCAGATCGTTGGTAGCAAATGTGTTAAAGAGGAGGAGGAAGTTTATAGCCACACCTACTCCAGCTAAAGAAGTTAGGTAAGTCCAGATACGAAGAGATTTTGGTATTTTAGATTGACCTTTTTTGAAGACCAAGCGGAAGAGATCCAGTCCGCCCCGTGCCAAAAAGAGAATGATACTGAAAACAATTCCGACTGCCGCTGAAATAAGCAAGGACCAATCTTTCAGAATCTCGCTATCCTTGACTCTGAAGTTATCGCCATAGGAAGCTGTTACCTTAGTCTCGTCTCCACTACCGCTGACTACTGAAAAATTCTGACTCAAAAGCGGATTGTCCTTGGATTTCTTCACAAACTGAGTGTAAAGCAAGATTCTGGAGATAGACATAGGACCACTGACAAAGGAGCGAGCAGATCGGTAATTGCCAGACTGGAATTTGTCAAAGGTGGCTGAGTCCGTCTTTTTCTTAGGTCCAAAAACCAAGGCTGGCATTTCATAGTTATAAACCAACTCATGATCTTGATTCGTCATAACGGTCATACCTATACCATTTTTCAAGTCCAGCAGAATATAAGATGAATAGCCAATCGAGTTTCCGCCATGGCCAACAAGCGTCGTACCGTACTCCCGTGTCCAAAAACCGTGCATATTGAGCGGCATGTCCGTTCCTGGATAATTCGAGGTTGCTGTGTAGAGAGTTGTCCAAGTCTCAGCATGCTTGAAAAGCTTTTCTTTCTTCAAAAGCGCTTGGGCAAACTTCTGGAAGTCAGCCAAAGTGGAAACGGCATTCCCCGCTGGGTAAAGCCCAAGATGGAAATAGCTAGTGCCCATAGATGTCTGACCGTCCGCCCGATAAGAGATTTGCTCCATCCGCTTCTGGTAAATCTTTGGATTTTCCTTAAAGTCGGCTGATAGAGCAGTGTCTTTCATCCCTAGTGGTTGAAAGATATGCTCATGGACATAGGCCGAGAAGTCCTGACCGGAGATTCTCTCAACGATATAGGCTGCCAGACTAGCTGAAAAGTTCGAGTAGGCTGTCATGGTGCCTGGTTCGTAAGACTGTTCTGGCTGATTAACTGCCAGAATCTCCTCAATAGACAAGCCCTTATCTTCCTTGTAGGCATGGGTAGACTCGCCAAAGCCGGCCTGATGGTTCATGAGATCTGTCATAGTAACGGGCTTTTCGTAGCGCAAAGTCTTCATAAATCCCTCTGGCAGATAGGTGCGAATGTCTTCGTCAAGGTCAATCTTGCCCTCTTCCCAGAGCTGCATAACGGAGACCCAGATAGCTAGTTTCCCTACTGACCCCCATTCAAAGACACTACTGTCGTCGGCTTTAATGCCTTTTTCCTTGTTCATATAGCCAAAACTACCTTGGTAAATAGTCCCGTCCTTGTCAAAAACGGTTGTTGCCATACCAGCTGTCGTCTTTTCATGTTCCTTGACAAAGTCTTGGATTTTCTGACCGATTTTGTCACGGTCCGTACCAGACGGCAGCTTCTGTTCTTCAGCCAAGGCGGTAACTGGCCGGAAGAGTCCTAGAGTTATAATCGTTAGAAGCGTTAGAATAAATGATTTTTTCATAGCATTTCCTTTCTGTTCAACTCAAACATTCACATAAGCTAAGTTCAGATAATTTGTGCAGTCTCCTTTCAATTTTAGAATCAGCTTATTCTTGTTTTTTAATCATGAATTTTTCGTCTCCTTATCCGCCCGATACCAGAGATAAATACTGTAAAGGGTCAGAATGCCCAAGCCGCCAAGGTAAATGAGGGAGTTAACCTGAGAGAAATCAAACTTATCAGCTAGGTTGATGCCGACAAAC
>NZ_CAJPNR010000064.1 GCF_905372115.1 uncultured Streptococcus sp. | reverse complement strand
GATTTACTATATTCAAACAGAGAAGGAAATATTTTTGTTTTAGCTGGAGATTTTTTTGATGATTTCTTTGAGACGCTTGATTTCATACAAATTCTTGAAAAAGCTCAGATTACATCTTTTGTAGTTTTAGGAAATCACGATTATTGGACTTATTCAGATAAAAAGAGAACATGGGTTGAATGTATTGAGCAAGCTTCAATGGCAACAGAGAGAAATAAATTCTGTCGCCTTCTCCTTACTGGTAGAGAGTACAAGATAGGTGATTTGGTATTTATCGGAGATACTGGCTTCACTAATTTAAATTATACAGTCCTAGACCTGAATCGCATAGCAGATGTTTATGACTTATTTGAATACATTGATGAAAATGATTCAAATTGGTTATTAACTGCAACAATCAAAGACTTAGAAAACCGCGTACCAGATTGCACTCAAGTTAAAAATTTCGATATAGAAACTCTTAAAAAACTTAATAAAGACTGGTGTGATTTTGCAAATAAGAGAATTACTAGATTAAATAAAAACGAATCACTATTCATAGTAACACACTGGCCGATGGATTCACTCGCTGAAAACGCAATAGATTCTTGGTGGCAGACTCTTGCTTTATTCCCAAAAGAAGAACCCCCCTATCCTAGTATTTATAAGCCTGAGCCAGATAACAGATATTGGTTAATTAGTGGACATACGCATCGTGATGTTCATTACTGGAATTCAATTGCTGTACAAGCTGATTACCAAAATGAGAAATGGTTTCAAGAACTTACTTTAGCTTCTTTTGGATTATTAGTCCCTACTGAAAAGCTTTATAGTTTAATTGATATAAATAGTTCGTTAAGTGTTTTTACAGATTTTTCAGCGATATATCAAGAAAATAATGATAATGCAGAAACTTCTCTAAAAGTTAGACGCTACGGATTTAGAAGAGCAGGAAACTTTGGTAACAAACGTGCTATTTCTGCTTATATGAAAAATAGCGAAGACTATATTCAACGAGTAAAAAAGGAAATAGCTCAAATAAAAAACGAATTTGCAGGGAACGCAGGTTATTCAGATGCGTTAGGATGGCAACTTTATCATTCAAAATTAGCTGTTGAAGCAGCAATTGATGTATTAGAAAAAGGTTACCAAGAGAATCCATTTGATTTTTTTACTGCTTTACTTGTTTCAGGATACGCTTATAACGCTCGAACTCATCTTCTAAAGAGTATGCGTAAAGTAAATGTTTACGACATAGTTCGTCAATCAATGGTATTTTCAACTATTAAGAATATACCAGAAATTAATTTAGATGAAATAGTAACTATAAAATCCCTTCAAGGAAAAAACTCTTCTATTAAAATTGGAAATATTGAGTTAAAAATACCAGTCGTTAATGGAAAGCATTTAGATTTGGACTTTTTTCTTCCAATGGCTAATTTTTTTAATAATCAATTATTAGGGGAAGATAAACCTAAAGAAAAAATGTTTCGGATAGAAAGCAATTTAAGTTAAATAATGTAATTAAGAAATAAAGTAATTTAGCATATTTCTTTCAAAGAGAAAATAACAAGCTACATAAATCCGGTATGTGGCTTGTTTTTGGAAACATCAGATTCAGATATGGAGACTAGAATGAAGCCTTTTTTGACTCAATTAATTCATCGACTTGCTAAAACCTTTCAAAAATTATTGAATAAGCTGCCTTCCCACCCTATTTCTCATCTTCCTGCCAGCAAGGTCGAAATACGTCCTATTATCATGATTCCAGGTAGTTCTGCGACTGAGAATCGTTTTAATCGAATGGTTAAAAAGCTCAACCGCAATCAGCATCCGCGTCATAGTTTGCTCCGTATTAAAATTTGGAATGACGGACATATGACTTATCGAGGGCATTTGAAGCGGAAGGACAGAAAACCCATTTTTGTGGTTGGATTTCAAAATAATCGTGATGGTTATGAAAATATCAAGAAACAGGCGGCCATGTTTGACGCTGTCTTGACTGCCTTGCGAGAGAAGTATTCTTTTAACAGCTTTAAGGCGCTGGGGCATTCTAACGGTGGTCTAATTTATACAGTATTCCTGCAGCAATACCTTGCAAACCATTCTGGGTTGGAGATGGAAAAGCTCCTGACTATCGGCAGTCCTTATAATCTGAACAAGAAAAATCTTAATCATCGAGTTGAGATGTTAGATGACTTTGTAGCCAATCAGGGAAAACTTCCTAAGAAGCTGCAGCATTTGTCTATTTTGGGAATCTTTTTCCGAGACGGTGACGGAATTGTCCATAAAAGCAGTGTAGAGGCTGGGAGCTTGATTTACGAAGGAAAGATTGCTTCACACAGAGAGGTCGTCATCGAAGGTAAGGATGCCCACCATTCTTCCTTACCACAAAATGAACAGGTAGTTGATTTGATTAGGGAGTTTTTATTTATTTGAAAAATTTGTATATAATTAGAAGGAGAAAATAGATTATGACAATAGATAATACTAAAACAGAAATTGAAACTGCAACCTCGCTAAAAAAATCATTGAAGAAAAATATGATGGAGTTTGGGATTGTTCTATGACAAATTGGAGCATGAAATATATTGAAGAAGGTAAGTACTATTATATTTTAGATGATATAAGTATTGATGAGAGTATTGAAGAAAAACCTAGTTATAAATATGAACCAATGTTATGGAAGGTAGTTTTAAGAACATATCCAAATTCTGATTATTTTGAAAATACTCTAAATGAGTATCAATGGCAAAGAGATAAAAAGAAAAAAGGAAAAGATAGAGGCCATTTCATTGCAAATGCTTTTAAGAAGTACTTGTTTACAGATGATAATATCAAGAAAAAAAGAAAACAAATTGATCTCTTTTTTAGCAAAGGTAATAAAAGAAATATCACACCTCAAGATCGAAAATCAAACCGTAACTCTAAAACGTATACTGGACAGTTAAAATTCGAACAAAAGATTCAAACGTATTTTGAAAACAAAAAAAATATTGATAAAAAAGTTTATTACGAAATCGAAGAAATAAAAACAAATGGAAAAATTTTAGGTCGCAGAATATTTATTCATTGGTATGATGAAAAGAATGATGATGAACATGTGTTTATTCCTGAAGAAAGATAAGGAAGGGGTTTCTCTTCCCTCCTATTATCTTTCCGAAAAACTATAATTTTCTTGAAAAATATATCTAGATATGCTATACTACCATTATAGAAAAAACGGAGAAATGTGATGAGACGTGAACTGTTATTAGAAAGAATTGATAAACTCAAAGCCACTATGCCCTGGTACATTCTGGAATATTACCAGTCTAAGCTGGCGGTGCCTTATAGTTTTACAACTTTATACGAATATCTCAAAGAATATGATCGCTTTTTTAACTGGGTGCTAGAATCTGGTATCACGGATGCTTCGCATATTGCTGAGATTCCTCTCTCAATCTTGGAAAATATGACCAAAAAAGACATGGAAGCCTTCATTCTTTATCTGCGCGAGCGGCCGCTTCTCAATGCCAATACAACTCAAAATGGTGTTTCCCAGACAACCATTAACCGGACTCTTTCGGCTTTATCTAGCCTCTACAAATATTTGACTGAGGAAGTCGAAAACGAACAGGGCGAGCCTTACTTCTATCGAAATGTGATGAAAAAAGTTGCTACTAAGAAGAAAAAGGAAACTCTGGCAGCCCGTGCAGAGAATATTAAGCAGAAGCTCTTTTTAGGGGATGAGACAGAAGAATTTCTCCAGTATATTGATACGGAGTACCCTAAGAAGCTCTCTAATCGCGCCCTATCTTCTTTTAACAAGAACAAAGAACGTGATCTAGCCATCATTGCCTTGCTACTAGCCTCTGGTGTTCGTCTGTCTGAAGCTGTCAATCTGGACCTGAAAGACATCAATCTCAAAATGATGGTCATTGAAGTGACTAGAAAAGGTGGAAAAAGGGACTCTGTCAACGTCGCTGCTTTTGCCAAACCCTATTTAGAAGAGTATTTGAGCATTCGGAGCAAGCGATACAAGGCCGAAAAGACAGATACAGCCTTCTTTTTGACTGAATACCGCGGCACTCCTAATCGAATCGATGCTTCCAGTGTCGAAAAAATGGTGGCCAAGTATTCTGAAGACTTCAAGGTGCGAGTGACGCCTCACAAACTCCGCCATACGCTTGCTACTCGTTTATACGATGCAACCAAATCTCAAGTTCTCGTCAGCCATCAGCTAGGGCATGCTAGCACTCAGGTGACGGACCTCTACACCCACATTGTCAATGATGAACAAAAGAACGCTTTGGACAAACTATAAATTACATAATTTAAAATATGTAAATAAAGCAATAATAACAAAAGAGCGAAAAATCTATTTTAGATGCTTCGCTCTTTTTCTTATAAAAACTCAATCCAATAATTTCGATGTGGTTCAACAATTAGTGGTTTGCCCCAGAAGTGCTTGAGATGCTCCAGATTCGCTGCTGTGACTGGTCGATTTTTAGAGTTGTACTTTTCAGCGCTTTCTCTAGTTAGGAAGCATTTAACCGCTTCGTAGGAGCCTTCTGTTGTCTCTCTATTCAATCCTTCAAAGCTAATTTCATCACCTGGCTGAGGATTGTCCGTGAAGAGCTTTCCGATAAAGTAAACTGTCTTACTCTTCATCAGGTCGTAAGCCTTGATATTCTCTATCCGGTTATTAGCTGCTGCAAACATGATGCAAAAGCTATCTACAAGGTCCTTCAAGGGCATCAG
Source organism: uncultured Streptococcus sp. (assembly GCF_905372115.1). Taxonomy (GTDB): domain Bacteria; phylum Bacillota; class Bacilli; order Lactobacillales; family Streptococcaceae; genus Streptococcus. Next base: position 4,197 of record NZ_CAJPNR010000064.1, on the reverse strand, counting down.
GTCTTCTTTGGGGACGAAGATATCTACCATGTAGAGCCCACCAATGATTAGGTTTTGGAAAGAAGGTTGCTGAATGACATTATCTAACGCCATACCAAGCGGCAATTTCACGGCTTGATAGCCTGATTTTTCAAATTCTTCTTTCTTTTTCTCATAATCTTCTGCAGATATGCTAACATAAAAGTTGTCTGGATTAGGAGATGGTTTTTTCTTCAGAAAAGCTACAACTGTACGGTCCAACTGCTCAAACAGACCAAGGCTTTCTACTGGGACTTTTTGCATCAAGACACCTCTTTCTCTGATTCCCTATCATTTTATCATATCTGGTAGATAAAGCCTAGAGAAAACTAGCTGGGGTTAAGGAAACGTAAGAATGTTGTTGATTTGAAATATACTGTTTAGACGATAGCTTCGGCAATCTCTTCTCTGCTGATTCCAGCAAAGTAGCGGCTAATATCAATCCTTTCAAGAGCTTTAAGGACATCTTCGCGCTCGTATTTAACACCGCGCAGCACATCTTCTACTGCTGCTACGTCTTCAATACCAAAGAAGTCTCCATAGATTTTAATATCCTTAATCTTGGATTCAACAACATTGGCAAAGGTTTCTACCTTACCACTGGTAAACTTGGTGCCACGACGCACGTTGTATTCAGGCGATTTACCGTAGTTCCAGTCCCAAGTTCCAAACTTGCTATCTCTAATTTGCTTGATTTCTTCCAGTTCTTTCTCGGAAAAGACATATTCTGTCATTTCTGGATACTCTTTCTTCATATAGTCCAGAAGCAGGTCGCGGAATTCTTCGACAGTAATCTTTTCTGGCAATTCATTGACAATATTTGTCACGCGTGCACGGACAGATTTAACCCCTTTTGATTCGAACTTGTCTTTAGAAACCTTAAGTGCATTGGCCAAGACTGACAGATCAACATCAAAGAGCAGGCAACCATGGTGCATGATACGGCCATTGATATAGGCCTGCGCATTGCCACAGAACTTCTTGCCATCAATCTCTAGGTCATTACGACCAGTGAATTCAGCCTTTACCCCAAGTTCTGCCAAGGTGTTGATAACCGGCGTAGAAAAACTCTTAAAGTCAAAGGCTCTATCTTCACTTTCCTTAGAGATAATGGTGTAGTTGAGGTTGTTTAGATCATGATAAACAGCTCCACCTCCACTGATACGGCGTACGACCTCAATGCCATGCTCGCGAACATAGTCACGATTGATTTCTTCAATAGTGTTTTGGTGGCGACCAACAATGATAGATGGTTTGTTAATCCAGAGCAGGAAAATTTCATCCTCGTCTAAGAGGTGTTTGAAAGCATATTCTTCCAGAGCAATATTAAAAGCTGTATCATTTGAGTAGTTAACAATGTATTTCATAAGCTTCCTCTTTATACGATAGAGACTGGAACAATGATTTATGCCCAGTCTAATCTATCTTTTAAATTATTTTTTCTTAGGTGAGTGAACTGCTAATCCCAGTACGTCCGCAAATGCTTCGTACATAACTTCTGAGAAAGTTGGGTGACCGTGAATGGTCTTAAGCATTTCTTCTACGGTGATTTCCATTTCGATGATGGTTGATGCTTCGTTGATCAATTCTGCAGCTGCAGGACCGATGATATGGACACCAAGCACTTCACCATACTTCTTGTCAGCGATGACTTTAACGAATCCTTGAGCTGCGTCTGAAGCAATAGCACGGCCGTTAGCAGCGAAGTTAAACTTACCAATTGCTACATCGTATTTCTCACGAGCTTGCTCTTCTGTCAAACCAACTGCTGCTACTTCTGGCAGGGTGTAGATAGCTGCAGGTGTCAGATTGAGTTTAGCAACGTGGTGATTGCCTTTAAGAGCATTTTCAGCAGCGACTTCACCCATACGGAAGGCTGCATGGGCCAGCATCTTAGTACCATTGATATCACCTGGTGCGTAAATACCTGGAACAGAAGTTTCCATATACTCATTGACCTTGATACGACCACGATCCAGTTCGAACTCAACCTCACCGATGCCTTCTAGGTCTGGCACGCGCCCGATAGAAAGAAGGGCCTTATCTGCTAGAATATCTTCTTTTCCTTCAACCTTGATACGGAGTTTGCCGTTTTCTTCGATGATTTCTTCCAACTTAGTTTCAGTTAGAATTGTCATGCCCTTACGCTCCAAGATGAGGCGAAGGTTTTTAGAAACTTCCGCATCCATAGCAGGTACAATGCGGTCCATCATTTCAATGACAGTAACTTTTGAGCCAAATGTCATGAAGGCTTGGCCAAGCTCAATACCGACAACACCACCGCCGATAATTACCAGATTTTCTGGCACTTCGTTCATTTCCAGAATATCATCGCTGGTCATAACAAGAGATGATTCCATACCCGGAACATTGATCTTGCTGACTTTTGAACCACCAGCAAGGATGATTTTCTTGGTTTCAAGCAATTCTGAACCATTTACCAAAATATTCTTGTCTTTACTAATGGTACCAATTCCCTTATGAACATCTACGCCATAACTGCGTAGAAGTCCAGCAACACCGCCAACAAGCGTATTGACAACCTTGTTTTTAGTTTCAAGGACCTTGTCCATGTCCACTGAGAAGCTTGGATTTTCGATGATGATACCGCGATTAGCAGCGTGACCAAGGTTTTCAATGATTTCAGCATTGTGCAGGTAAGTCTTAGTAGGTATACAGCCACGGTTCAGGCAGGTTCCGCCTAGCTCAGACTTCTCAACCAAGGCAATCTTGCCACCCAGCTGGGCTGCTTTGATAGCCGCTACATAACCAGCAGGTCCGCCACCGATAACAACGATATCGTAAGCATCATCACTCTTATCATCATCTGTATTTGCCGCTGCAGCAGGAGTTGGTGCTTCCGCAGGTGCAGATCCGCCAGCAGTTGGAATGTTTTCTCCTTCTTCTCCCAAGTAACCGATGACTTCCGTAACTGGAACAGTTTCACCGTCACCTTTGAGAATGGCAATCAGATAGCCGTCTTCTTCAGCTTCCAATTCCATGCTGACCTTGTCAGTCATGATTTCCAGAAGGATTTCCCCTTCTTTGACAAATTCGCCGACTTTCTTATTCCATTGGACAATTTGCCCTTCGGTCATATCCACGCCGGCTTTTGGCATAATTACTTCTAAAGCCATTTTTCTTTCCTTTTCTAATTTAATTTTTCACTTGCTGAGTGTTTTGTTTCTTTACTTTTAAACTAGCAAAGAAAATCTTATACCAACATTGAAATTGGAGCTTCAATCAAAGCCTTCAAATCCTTCATAAACTTAGCTCCAGCCATTCCATCAACTACACGGTGGTCAATGGTCAATCCCAGACTCATAATTGGACGGATAACAATTTCGCCATTAACAACGACAGGTTTCTCTACCGTTGAGCTCACACCCAAGATAGCAGAGTTTGGCTGGTTGATGATTGGCCCAAAAGACTGAACGCCAAACATACCTAAGTTACTGATTGTGAAGGTTGAATTTTGCAGCTCGCTTGGAGCCAACTTGCCTTCCAAGGTACGTCCGATTACATCTTTAAAGGCTACTACAAGCTCTGATAGGCTCATTTTTTCTGCATTATAGACAACCGGCGTCATCAGGCCATTATCCATACCGACTGCCATTGAAAGGTTGACATAGTTGTGTGTGATAATGGTCTTGCCATCCTCTGTCAAGGTCGAATTGAGGTAAGGATGTTTCATCAGTGTCTTTACAACAGCCAGCGAAAGCAGGTCTGTGACAGTTACTTTCTTGCCAGTTGCTTCCATGATTGGCTCCAGCACTTTTTTACGCAAGGCCAGCATTTCTGTCATATCAACATCATAGTTAAGTGTGAATGTTGGCGCCGTCAGGTAAGATTCTACCATCCGCTGAGCGATAACCTTCCGCATTGGCGTCATTGGAATACGCTCAATTTCACCGTAAGGAGTGACATTATCAGGCACTTCTTCCACTTTTTCAATTTGAGCAGGAGATTTGATTGTATCGCTCTCAACATTCTCAGGCAAGAAAGCAAGAACATCTTTCTTCATAATTTTGCCACGATGGCCAGTTCCTTGAATCTCTTGCCAAGCAATATTGTGTTCTTGGGCAATTCGTTTTGCCAGTGGTGAAATGCGCACCACATTTGTATCTTTATAAGTTTCCACGTCTTCTTTGTGGACACGACCATTTGCACCTGAGCCAG
>NZ_CAJPNR010000063.1 GCF_905372115.1 uncultured Streptococcus sp. | reverse complement strand
TTAGTCCTCTCCAGATTATAACTTCTCATCAACCCACTACAGTTGACAAAGAGCCCAAAAATCAAACATTTCCCACACTTTCTGAAATCATTTCATCCCCTTACATAGAAAGCAGACACCATTTTATAGCCTCTAGGCATTTCGAGACTTGCTTCCGTAACAAACCTTTGGTAAAATGTTAGCAACACAAGTCTAAAGGAGGCGCTTATGACTCAAAAAACGATCCGTCGCTGGGCTCCCTGGTCTATTTTAGGAAGCTGGCTGATTTATGTTGCAGATATATTGATTGCTATCTCTGACGGTTTTGGAAAGGGATTTTGGCAGCACATGCCTGATTTAGCAGCTTGGAAAGTTGATTTTGCAGGCTATGCCTTACTTCTTTTCCCGCTTTTAGGAATGGGCGTCTATATCCTCTCTATCGGGCTGAGACAAAAATGGCTAGGAATAGTAGGAGCTTGGATTCTCATGACTGTCTGTGTTTTCCTCCACACCAGCTATTTCTATTTTGCCGCCACTTCGCGGCTGTATGCCCATAATCCCTCTGCCGATATTGCAAAATTACTAGAAAGCTTTTCAATAGTGAAAAATAACTTTCTGCTTATTTATTTCGTACTTATGGCTGTACTTCTCCTATTTATTGTTATCCTCGTTTTGAGTAAGAAAACGGCTTACCCGCGCTGGTTTGCCCTAACAACTCCCTTAACAGGAATTCTCCTTAGTCGGCTACTCAGCGCTATTGCACCAGCCCTTCGCGAAATGCTTTCTCCTATTCTCATTCCCGCCTTTTGGTTTGCTTTAATGATAACAATAGCCATGATTTTTGCCCTAAAGGACAAAAACTTTACCAACAAGGAAGCAAGTAGCTGTCCTGAAAATTCAGTTCTCCATTTTCCTTAGCATACAAACAGAAATCATCATCTAGCTCTTCTGATTTCACAGCCTCAATGATATATTTTAAGAAATAGGTTTGGTTTTTTCTTCATTGGTCAAAAGTCCCTTTCCATTCATAAGCTGGATAAGCTCCTAGGCACTGATAGCCCAAGCTTTCTGCGACTTTTTTGGAGGCTTCATTGTGCGCATCCCATAGAGGAAAGAGTAAGCGTTTTTGAGCTTCTAAAATCATCTGGGCACCTAAAATTTTGGCCAAGCCCTGTCTTTGGTAGGCTGGCTTGGTGGCAATTTCAATCTCAAGAGCCCCATGATAGACCAATCCTGTCGATACGCCAGCTATGATTTCCTCTCCTGAATAGAGTAAAAAGCCAAAGCCACCCGCCGCTTGAAAATGGTCAAAATCGGAAAAATCACCCTGCAAATCCTGAGACCAGGCTTCCTCAGCCAAACGCTCATAACTCTCCTTATCAATCAGACAAAGGTAGTAGTTTGCAGGTAGCCTGCGCTGCCATTTCTCCAAAGCCTCTGTGTCAAAGGCAACCCTGTCCGCAAAAGCATAGCGAGTAAACTTGCCCAACTCACTCTGACTATCCAAAAACTCTTGCCAGCTGGGCTCCTCGGAGATAATGATCTTGTCAGCCAAGCTGTATTTTGTGCTATAATCCTGCCAAAAATCCGGATCCACCTGACCAGCCGGAAAGATGAAATTTCCTAGTTGGTAAAGGCAGGATGTCTCAGGCGCGTTCATAAAGAACTGCCCTAGACCAGCATCCAAACCGTAAATTATCATATTTTTGGTCCAGGATTGGAAAAGGTTCTTAGCTTTTTTCATTGTTCGCATCCTTCATTCACTTACTTCAAACTCCAGCCACCGTCGATTTTGATAATCTCGCCCTGCATAGCAACTGCCTTGCCACTGGCTAGAAAGAGGCTGAAGTCTGCCACTTCTTGAGGATCCAGCCAGCGCTTGATCGGCGTTTCCTCAGCAACCCAGTCTGCCAGTCCGCCTGGCTCAAAATCTGCGGCAGTCATGTTTGTCTTGACAGCGCCTGGCGCCAAGCCAAAGACTTGGATATTTTTATCCGCATAGTCCAAGGCTATCTGCTTGGTCAGGCCAGCCAGAGCATGCTTAGAGGCTGTATAGGCAGCACCGCCACCGCCAGCCAGAAAGCTAGCAATTGAGCACATGTTAATGATGATACCGGACTTTTTCTCCAGCATTTTCTGCAGGTAAAAGCGAGTAATTTTCATAGTCGCGGTCAGATTAAGAGCAAAAATCTGCTCCCAGTCCTCGTCACTGGTCTCGTGCAGGGGACGATAATCGTCCAAAATACCTGCTGTATTACAGAGAATATCCACCTCGGGCAAGCTAGTGAAGAGCGGTGTCAAATCACCCGTCAAATCCAGCTTGACAAAACGTAGCTCATTTAGAAAGCCAGGATTTTCATCCTTGTCCACCCCATAAACCCGGTAGCCATTTTCCAAAAAGGTCAGAGCCTGAGCTCGGCCGATGCCAGAGCTAGCTCCCGTCACCAGTACCGTCTTAGTCATCTACTTCCACCCAATCTGTCGCGAGGACATCACAAGGAGTCGGACTCCACATGGAGAACCCCTCCCCTTCACCTGAAACATTGATGAGGAAATAAGGTGTCACCTCAAGAGCCACCCCATTCTGCTCAATCGTGTCAAAGAGCTGGACGTAGTTCTCTGCCCCACCCCAGCCTGTACGCACATATTTTTTCTTGGCCTTAAGGCCTGGTAAAATTTCTTCAAATGTCATAGTTTTCTCCTTTTGTTTATTGGTAATCATTTACAAATTCTCTGCTAGTCTTCAGCAGTCATAAGTATATTGGACGACTTTTGCTTGACTGTCAACAGGTTTATCTGCTACTTTGCAACAAAGTCTAAAATTAGACCTTCTTCACCATCTCCACAAAGAGATGAATATCGCCATTGCTTTCCTGCGGAATGCGCCTCACCACTTCAAAGCCCATGTTGAGATAAAGCTGCTGGGCTCGGTGATTGAAGTCAGCCACGTATAACCTGATGACTTGGGGTGCAAAATTTTCTATGATAAAGTCCAGAATTTCCTGCAAGAATGTAGCACCCTGACCTTTTCCGCAGTGCTCCGGCTTCATCCCCAAACCAAGCTCCAAAATTCGCTCTCCTTTCTGCTCTAAGCAGAAAAATCCATAGAGTTCTCCTTCTCTCAGAACTTGATAATAATGGTCTCCACGCGCTTCTGGGGAGACCATTTCTTCATAATCCTCCAGGTCATTTTTCATGTCATAAAAATCATAAGGTGCCTCGTAATGCCAGTCCTTAGCAATTTCCAAAGCATGCTGCTGGGTTAGTTGTTCAATCATCATCTACTCCTCCTTTTCTCTAAAATTCCCAATAAAAGCGTTTTTGGTCTGCTTTTTCGCTGCAACCAAGACTGCGGTAAAATTCATGGGCTGATGGGCGGGAAATGCCTGAATTAATCCGAATTCCTGTGTAGCCTGCTGCTTTTCCCTCTTCACGCAAAGCTTGCATCAGCGCTCTGCCATGTCCCTGCCCTTGAAAATCCTGAGCGACGGCCAAAGCCAAGAGATTGAGTAAGGACGGGAAATAGAGACAGTCGTAGCTAGCCGCATGAGCGTAGCCTATGACCTGACCGTCTTCTTCAGCTACCAAAATCAAATGCTGGTCATTCTCTAGTAACTTTTTCAGTTGATTCTCCGTCGCTTCCCTATCGAAGTCATAGCCCAGGCACTCAGCATTAAGCCGCTGAATGGCTGCGGCATCTCTTAGTTTTACTTTACGAATCATGTGTCACCTCGTTCTATTCTTTATTATAGCAGAAAAGCAGTCTTTTTGACTGCTTTCAATGAACTATTCTCTCATCTGTCCCTTCAACCAAGACTCCGCCTCTTCTAAAGGCTGGTCTGTTAGGACATCGGGCTGAATTGCCTCATTCTCATAAAGCTTGTCCGTGCGATCTAGGATACTCGAAGTAGTCAAGAGCAAAACCGCTCCATCATATAGTTGATAATAATTATTTCCCGTAGTATAGCTTGCCGTTGGCTGACCAAATATTTTAACATTTTCCAGTCCCTTAAAAGCTAAAACAGTCATCTCTCCTGAGCTACCTGTCTTCCCATTGGTAAGGACGGCTATTGGCGCTTTCTTTGCTTTCTTATCAGTCTGCTCCAGACCAAGCTGCTTCAGAACATCTAATCGCGAAACCGCGCTCTTGCTTCCATTTTTTTCAACGAATTGGAAGAGGTCTTCATCAGGCAAAAGAGAGGACAGGCCCGCAATCATCGGATACATATTCCCGCCGGTATTATCTCTCAAATCCACAAGAACCGTCTGATAGTCATCCTTTTTAAGAGCTGCTGACAGTTTCTTGGCATAAGCCTTCGCTGCCTGTGCATCACCAGTAAAAGCAGGAACTTTTAAATAGAGAATATCCTCCCGATTCTGCACTTCAGGCTGGTTTTTGCTTTCTGGACTATTTTCGGGATTATCCTGTGGACTTAAAAAATAAGAATGCTTTCCGCCAGCCTCTTTGGTTAATTTTTCCAAGACAGGATAGGTGTCTTGATAAGTCTTGGCTGATTCAAGCTTCTCCAAGGCTTTCTTCTTCTCATTTTCCCAATCTTTATCCGTATAAAGACCGAAATCAAGCTTTTTTACAACCGAGCGAGCGTAGTCATGCGGACTTGGTGGAAAAAGAAAAATTCCATAGTCTGGACCAAAGTAGGCCAGAAAACCTATTAAAAGAGCAAGCAAAACCAGTACTTTCCCCAAGCAACCTAAAAGGACTTTTTTCATAATTGCACAACCTTTCTTGTGAGGATTTCTGAGCTGATTATAGCAAAATAGAGACACGTTTTCCATGTCTCTACCTTACATTTATCATCGTCAATTTTACATTTTTGTAAGATTATTTTATTTTAATCTACAAATGCTTATTTCCATCTCTCACTCTTGGAAAATGCAATCATTAAACCAGACCCAGCCAGAACTGCCAGAATAACAAGACAGATATTTTTCAGTGGATAGAGCCAGTCTTTATTTTCCTCATGCCACCTTGACTTCCAAAGCCCGACATACTCAGCATGCATATCTTCAGGCTGGTTCAGCTGAATATTGATCACAATCGCTAGTAAGATCAGGGCAAGCAAAGCAAAGGCAAAGAGCCAGATTTTCTTCTTTTGGCTTAGGTTAAGTTTTTTCATTCTTTTCTATCTTCTTCTTTCTCTTTAATATCGATACTTTATCCCTACTCATCTTTTACAGCGATTTCAGAGTTTCGATAGCCATAGAAGGCATAGATGAGACTTCCCAGCGCTAGGGCAATGCCAAAGGCCTGCCAAGTTTCCTTGGTGTACTGAGTCATAAAGGATAGGCAGATAATAATGGACAAGATAGGCGTCAGAGGCACCAGAGGTGTCTTGAATTCTCCAGCTTTGGGCATTCCTTGATCTTTCCGCAATTTCAAGACTGCCACAGCCAATAAAATAAGATAGGCCAAGGTACAGATATTGAGGAAAGAGGCGATGCTAGCCAAGGGGAAGATACCGGCACAGACAGCTGAGGCAATCCCTACTAAAATCGTTGCATTCTTTGGTACCCGACTGGTCTCTGTCAATTTTTTGAAAGAGCGAGGCAAGAGACCATCACGCGCAATACTGTAAATCATCCGCGACAGGGCGTAGGTCATGGAGATGCAGACCGTAATCAGAGTCAAAATAGCGACGACAGAGATATAGTTAGCTGCCCAGCCAAGTCCGACGCTGCGCAGGGCAAAGGCCACCGCATCAGAGACATCCAGCTTGCTATAGTGGACAATCCCAGTCAAGACCAAGGTCACCAAAATATAGAGAATGGTCACGATGCTCAAGGACAAAACAATCCCGCGCGGAACGTTCTTTTGGGGCTCCTTGATTTCATCGACCGCCATGGAAATGGACTCAAAGCCTAGAAAAGCAAAGAACATGAGTGAAGCCCCAGCCATGATGCCGACCTTACCGCCATAAATTTCTCCAAAACCAAAAGGTGCAAAGTTAGACCAATTTTCTGGCTTGATAAAGAAAAATCCTGCAATGATAAAGAGTGCCAAGGCTGAGAATTTCAAGACTACCAAGGCTGAGTTGAAGCGCAGGGCTGCCTTGGAGTTCAAAAGGACAACTCCCGTAACAAAGGCCAAGACCAGAATAGGCAGCAAGTCCACATAAGTACCTGCTTTTGGATTGAAGGTGCCATTCAGGGCTGCCGGTAGCTGGATACCAAAGCCGCTCAGCAATCCCTTCAGATAAGATCCCCAGCCAGAGGCAACACCTGAGATAGCGGTCATGAACTCCATGATGGTCAGCCAGCCAGCCAGCCAAGCAGGAAATTCTCCTAGAACCGCATAAATATAACTGTAGGCTCCACCATTGGCCGGAATCCGTGAGGCAAACTCAGCGTAAAAAAGGGCCGAAATACTCACACAAAGCGCTGAAATGACGATTGAGACAGTCAGAGCTGGCCCAGCATATTTGGCCGCTCCAGTCCCTGTAATAGTGAAAATTCCAGTTCCTACCATGGCTCCAATGCCAAGCAAAATCAGATCTGGAATTTTTAGATGTCGCCTCATACTAGTTCGTGACTTGCTAACATCTTTTTTACGAAAAATATCCATTATCATCTCCTCAAAAATATAGACGGTTCATTATATCACAAGTTTTGGCATTTAGAAACCGCAAAATTATTTCCGACCTTGCTTCCAACTATAAAAATAGAAAATAAGAAGCGATAGGCAAATTAGTCCGATAGGCAGAGCCACTGTCCATAAAGGATCTGTAATCTGCATTCTGTCTGACCAACGTTTAAGTAATCCAACTAGGAAAAGAGCAACAATCGGGATAAGCATCATTCGAAATAGAGCTTCTTTTTTGCTTAGAAAGATGGAAATAAGACTAACTAGGCTACCTAAAAGAATGACATCCCATGGCCAAGAGATGACAAAACCACCTACTCCCACCAAACTAGTTTCTGCTCCATATCTAAGTAAGACAGCCAGTATGATTGTTAAAGAACTAGCCAGCCATAATTGCCACTTTTTCCAATCTTCATAAATAGTCTTAGCCACTAAGTAAAAAATCACATTTACAACTACCAGCCCTAAAACTGTATCACTAAGGTAAACTAGCGGAGCGATTTGCAAATAAGATTTACTGGCAAAACTACTTAGGAGACGGAAGAAGACCAAAATGGCCCCCACCATCAAACTGATTTCGAATACTTGTCGCCTACTGATCCTAGGACTGTCTTTAACTAGTTCATCTGCCATTGCTTGAGGATTTTCACCGAAAAATTCTTGAGCAGTAATTCCATCCTTCTCAGCGTCCGAAAAATCCAGTACCATCTGATATAACTGTTCACGAATAGCCCCTTCGTCATGAAACAAAGAGGACGAAGCCATATAAACAATTAAATCATCAAAATAGGCTTTATTTTCAGGTTTTAAGTTCTGGACTGAGTCATTTGTTTTTTGAATGAGTTCCTGAATATTGTTTTTTTCCTGTTTCATTTGCTTTTTCCTCCTCTGACATTTGTGACATTAGTCAGCAGCCCTTCCCACTGTTGCCAGAACATTTTCAGATAGAGTCGTCCTTCCTTGGTCAGAGAAAAGTATTTCCTATCTGGTCCTTCTGGTGATGCTTTGAGCCGACTCCTAATGTAGGTTTTTTTCTCTAATTTCTGAAGTAAGGGATAGACTGTCCCAGCTACGATATTAAATCCTTTTTCATTTAATATTTGAATCAATTCATAACCGTAGATTTCTCTTTGCGAAATGATTTCCAAGACACAGCCTTCCAAGATTCCTTTTAACAGTTGCGTTTGCTCCATCCTCTCTCCTTTCATCTAATTTCAAATTTCTCTGTGAAAATTGACATCAACTAATATGCAATACATATTAGCTTTCTTACACTTAGTATAACACACTTCCACTACTTTGTAAAGCATAATAGCTGTATAAAAATAGAAGTTGGCAAACCCAACTTCTTACATTGAAATGATTTTACGATAACTACGCGATGTAATCGCAAAGACAATAATGTAGCTGATAAAGAAAATAGCACAGACTCCCAAGGTTACTGCTAACATTAAACTTGCGTTGAGCACGCCCAACATCTGTAAAATGAGACTGAGCATGTGATAGGCAAAAGCCAAATGAAGGAAGGCAAAGATTAGGGGCAGGAAGAAGACAGTCTGTACTTGTTTACGAATGGTCTTTCTAGTCTGTTGCTCGTCTAAGCCGACTTTCTGTAGGATGATGAAGCGGTCACGATCTTCGTAGCCTTCGGAAATTTGCTTGTAGTAGATAACCAGTACTGTTCCCATCATGAAGACAATAGAGAGGAAAATCCCTATAAAGAAGACACCACCCAGCATACCCTTAATTTCAAGTATACCAATCACACCAGTTTGACCGTGGACACCTCCGGCACCTTCTGGCAGGGACTGGTTGTAGTCCGCCATTTTCTTTTGATAGATCGTATCCAGCTTAGCCTTTTCATCTTCGGATGCTTCAATATCCAGACTACCATAGAGTACAGGATTAATAGCTTGCTGCTCCATTTGCGGAGCTAAGAGTTGATTAGGATCCTTGGCTACTAGATACAGCCCTTTAGGAATGATGATATTATACTCATCTGGAATCTTGTGAAAGATAAAATCTTCAGACAGGACTTTCTTGATCGTCAAGTTTTGACCAGCCAGCTGCAGAGGCTGCTTATAATCCAGATCCACTCCCTTGTTAAAGACAGCAACCTCATTTTCCTGCAAAGACAGATCCTTGCCTGTCAACTTTTCGTAATCCTCGCTGGAAAACATCAAGATATAGGTATTGGGTGACACAGTCCATTGTCCCTTAGGATAAATATCTAGGCTGTTACCCTCTTTTTTCTTGACCCCCATTGAATAAAACTGATAGGTCTCCTGTTGCTTGACCTTCAGCTGATTCTCTGCTACAAACTCTGTCAAGACCTGATCCAGCTGTTCTTTTTTTGCATTCACACCGCCATTGATAGAGAAATCATGCGGAAACATAAGTTTTTGCATATATTCCGCGCCAGAATAGATGTTCATACCGGCAGAAAAGGTCACTAGAACCATTGTCGATAGGATGGAAATAGTAGCCAGCCCCACTGCATTTTTCTTCATCCGATAAATAAGATTTGAGACGGAAATCATATTATTTGGCTGGTAGTAATACCTTTTGTTCTTTTGCAGAAGCTGCAGAAAGACTGTAATACCAGCGTTAAAGAGCAGGTAGGTTCCTAAAATGACCAAGAGGACTGCTCCAAAAAAGATGAAGATTGCTTCCATAGGATTCCGCACGGTCTGGGCCAGATAGTAGCCGTAGAGCAGAGCTGCCAGACCAATAAAGGTCTGTGTCAGTAAAAACCGGCTCTTCTTCTCTCCGCTAGCCTTTTCCTTAGCCATCTTCAGAGAATCAAAACGCAGAATTCGCCAACCATTAACAAAGACCAAGCCTGCAAAAATAAAGCCATAGAAAATAAAAACAAGAATCAAGACCGGTAGCTGGAATGTCGAAACCAGCACCACCTTGGTCCCCATGAGCTTGAGCAAAAAAGCATAAATCAGCTGGTCAAAGAGAACACCAATAGTCAGCCCCAAGCTTACAGCCACTAGCCCGAAAATCAGAAGCTCAATAAAGGTCATAACAAAGAGATGGCGTTTATTGAGACCTAGCATACCATAAAGCCCCAGTTCCTTGGAGCGATTCTTCATAACAAATTGATTGGCATAAAAGACAATAATTCCAGCTGTGATGTTCACAATAACAACCCCTAGGACCAAAACAAGGACAACAGAGCTGGCACCTGTCATTTTAGATAGATTGGGGTTAAAAGCCAAGGAGTTGAAAATATAAGAAATGGCTACAGCCACACAGGTAGCCAGTGCAAACGGATAATAGAGACGGCGGTTCTTAATCAGATTGGATACCGCCAATTTTGCTGCTAATCGAAACACTAGTCCTTCACCTCACTTGCCATAACTGTCAGAGTATCAGAAATCTCTTGGAACATCTGCCGCTCGGT
>NZ_CAJPNR010000062.1 GCF_905372115.1 uncultured Streptococcus sp. | reverse complement strand
AAGTGTTATACTAATCATAGAAAGAAGTTACCATCGGTAACTAGTAAAAACATCTCGAAAGGAGGAGGAAAATTGGCAGAAAAAAAGCCACCTTTAAAAGAACTATTATTGCAGGCTGGCTTTGATAGCATTGCTGCTCATGGCTGGCAAGACCTGTCGCTTCGGAAGTTAGCAAGTAGCTGCAAGGTCAGCCATGTGGCTAGCTACCGCCATTTCAAAAACAAGGACGATTTGATGTTCGCTTTGGTTCCAATCATTTCCAAACATTTTGCTGATTTTCTAAAAGAGTCGGAAAAAGAAGACCAAGCGCCCCGAGAGAAAATTCTACAGCTGGCTCTACAGTTTATCAACTACTCTCAAGTCCATGCAAATTTTTTCGATTTTCTATTTCTCAGCAAATACAGCCTAGCTACGCAAAATGATGATACAGGGCAAATAGAGCTGGAAAAAAGAGTCGCCTCTTTTGACTATAATAAGGAGAAAATAGAGGAATTTATCCAGTCACTTGACGGCGACTACGACTTCAATCAGGTTTTCATGCACTTGGGGAGTTTTGTCTTCGGCATCAGTCTTTTAGTCCGGCAGAAAATTTATCCAGCAGACAAGAAAGAGCTGACATCACTCATCCAAACGACACTCGCTTTTTATCAATAGGAGGTTTCCCTACCAGATTTGGCACAGCATTTATTCGACAAACCTCATTGAGTCTCTTAACAAAGAAATCAAACGTCAAACGAAAAAGAAGGTTCTTTTTCCTAACGAGGAGGCTCTGGAACGTTACTTAGTTACTTTGTTTGAAGATTATAATTTCAAGCAAAGTCAACGAATCCATAAAGGGTTTGGCCAATGTTCTGACACACTTGAAAGCTTATTTGATTAAAACTACATAACTCTACTAGAGTGTTTACACAAAATTATTGACAGTATCGAAAATTCTTATTTAGAAAGGAAAACATATGGCACATATTTATCAAGCGACACATCATTCCTCTAGTCTAGAAACTTTGCAAGAAGAAGCAGGGGCGAAAAACTGGTGGCTGAGCATGCCCCTCGCCTTTCTGGCGCTCGGTCTGGGCATGTTGCTCAGCGGGCTCTTGTCTCAATGGCTGATACAACCCTTTATCAATCCTTCAAATCAACTCGTATTGGGAGAAGTGAGCACTCTTCTTTTTCACGGTATCAGTGCTCTTTCCCTTCTCCTTGTGGCTAAAGTTTGGGAGCGGCGCAGTCTTGCCAGCTTTGGTCTCTGGCGGGAAAAGCTGGGCAAAAATCTCCTGCTTGGAGCAGTTATAGGATTTTTGACAACAACTGCGATTATTGGCGTCAATGCGCTAGCTGGTCAGCTCCATTTTCGACTAGGAAATCAATTTAATCTCGCACTCTGGCTCTATTTGCTCCTTATGACTTTCTTGGAGGCCTTAGCCGAAGAAGTCATTTACCGCGGCTTTGTCCTGAACAAGCTCCGCACCAAAATGGGGCTTGTCCCAGCTATTGCCCTAGGCAGTCTCTTCTTTGGTCTCATGCACACATTCAAGGGTGGCGCTCCTTTCTCTTACATCCTGAGCGTGACCTTGTCGGGCGTTCTCTTTTCCCTCCTTTTTGCCCTGACCGATAATCTCTGGCTGGTGGCGGCGACCCATGCTCTCTACAATCTGACCCTTACAAATATCTTTGGCCTTGTTGAGAGCGGTCCGACTTTCCTGCGGACGACCTTAAGTAGCGACAGCAATCCACTTTTAGTTGGAACGGCTGCCATTCCTATCGTAGGAGGGATCCTGGAGCCAATCACGATGACCTTGATTTGCCTTTTCATCGCTTATCTGGTCAAGAAAAAAGCAGACGCCAAGGCCTTGTAAAAACGTTAGAATGACTGTAAATCCGATAAATTTGACGAATAAATAAAAGAAGGGAGTAACCCTTAACTGAAAAATGACCGTTCTACCTACTCGTTTTCATCTTCATTTTCAAAAAACTTTAGAAATATTTTAGAAATACTTTATAAATATTTGAAGTTTGTCCTTTAAACAGGAAGTGTAACCAAATTAAAAGGAGGACAATGATGAAAAAAATCATTTTTGAAAAGCGCTGTAGCGCTAGTAAATTGTGGCTTACTCGCTCTAGGAGCGGGTCATGTTTAAGCTGACCAGCAGAAATTGCCGTCGGGCACATCCTACGACCAAATCGGTCAGAAGATTGAGGACTACTACAAGGAGCACGAAAAAAACAGTGCTGGTATGGCGACGACCGTCATTGACAAGGACGGACAGACCATTTACCAAAACAACTTTGGCTTTATGGACAAGGAAAATAAGCAAGCGGTGGATGACAACCCGGTCTTCGAGTGGGAGGGTCAACGACCAAAATCACCGTCTGGGTCAGTGTCATGCAGCTCTGGGCAAGATGGCGGATTTGGTTTAAATATTCATCAAACAGATATAAACCAGCATTGCTATGATAGCAATGCTGGTTTTGTTTAGCACTTCCCCCCCACTTTTTCTACCACTTACCTGCAGAAACTTACCACTTACCGAAAAAGGGTAGATTTGGCGCTGCCCTTTTGTTAGGATAAGGGTGCAAAGGGGAAGGCAGTTTAAATTCTAAGGAGGCAATCATGAAAACATCATTTTTGAAAAGCGCTGTGGCGCTGGTAACATGTGGCTTGGTGGCTTTTGGAGCAGCGCAAGTTCGAGCTGACCAGCAAAAATTGCCGTCGGGCACGCCTTATGACCAAATCGGTCAGAAAATTGAAAATTTCCACAAGGAACACGAAAAAACCAGCGCGGGACTGGCGGCAGCAGTCTTTGATAAGGACGGCCAAACCATTTACCAAAAGAACTTTGGCTATATGGACAAGGAAAAGAAGCTGGCTGTGGACGACAACTCGGTTTTTGAGTGGGGCTCTGCCACCAAATTGACCGTCTGGCTCAGCGTCATGCAGCTCTGGGAAGAAGGAAAAATTGACCTAAAAACAGATATAAAAGAGTATTTGCCCAAGGATTTCCTGAAACACCTCAAATACGACAAGCCCATTACCATGCTGGATCTGATGAACCACCAAGCGGGTTTTGATGAAACGCCGCTGAGCACAGGAGCAGGCAAGAGCTTGGAAGAATTACTAAAAAGCCAGCCCGCTCAAACTTATGAGCCAGGGACGGTGACATCCTATTCCAATTACAGTACAGCTCTAGCAGGCTATATCGTGGAGCGCATCAGCGGACAGGACTTTGCGGCTTATGTCCACGAGCATATTTTTCAGCCCTTGGGTATGGAACACACCGCTCTCTTACCTGATTTGTCGGACAATACCTATGTCCGAGACAAGCGGCAGGGCGAGAAAACCTATGATACAAATGGAAACTTATATCTAGATAAATTGCTTCCCGCAGATATTTATCCAGCGGGACAGGCGACAGGGACTTTTGCCGATTTCAAACGGTTCGCGCAAGCTCTTTTGAGAAAGGAAAAGCTCTTTAAGCGCCCAGAAACCTGGAATGAACTGTATCAGACAACTTCTACATTCTCAGATAAAGCAGTCGCTAAGAACGCTCACGGCTTTTGGGTGACAGAGTATGAGACAGGGGCGATTTTAGGACACGGCGGCTATTCTTTTGCCGGTTTTTCCACCCTGATTTCGCTAGATTTCAAATCGGGTATTGGCATGGTTACTATGGTAAATCAGAGAGAAGAAGCCACCTATTCTTTTGGTCTACCCGATTTGGTCTTTGGTAAGAAAAAGCAAGCCCCTAGCCAGTCTCAAAAAGACTTTCAAGAGGGCATGTATCGAACTTCTCGCTCCATTCAGCAAGGCCCGACCTCTATTTCGCGCCTTGCCCCCGCTTATACCTTTTATGTGAAAGATGTGATAAAAGACGGTCATTTATTAGTCAGCAACTATTGGCTTTTGCAACAGCGCCAAGGCCGAACAGAAGTTGAAACAACCTATAATAATTTAGAAAAGCTCTCGCTTTGGGAGGTGATAAAGGATTATGGCTCTGTCGCTCTGCTGGGACTGGCATCGGTTTATGCCGTACTTGTTCTTCTGTTAGCTGCTTTGAGCAAGATATATCGCTCACTTTTTGGAAAAGAAAGCAAAAGACCGACTCCAAGAAGTTGGAAAATTTGGCATTATGGCACTTGCGGACTGATTTTGGTTAGCCTAGTCAATCTAGCAGGTCTCGTCATAGTTGCCGTTTCGGGGAAGTACATGCCCGATTATCGCTGGCAAGCCATTCTCTTTGCCCTGCTTGCACTGATTTTCTTAGTCAATGCTGGGTTGCCAATCTTTCTGCGTTCAAAATTCCAAGTGAGCAAGGGTCGAAAAATCTTGACCTACTTGACCAGCAGCGCTTCACTTATCGTCGTTCTCAATATCCTTTATTGGAGCCTTTACCAGTGGTGGGCACTTTAATAGAAAGGTAAGTATCATGAAAACATCATTTTTTAAACATTGCTTAACTGTGCTGACTTGCGGCTTGCTCGCTCTGGGAGCTGGTCACGCTTACGCTGACCAGCAGAAGTTGCCGTCAGGCACGCCTTACGACCAAATTGGTCAGAAAATTGAGGATTACTACAAGGAACACGAAAAAACCAGTGCGGGACTGGCGACATCTGTTTTTGACAAGGACGGACAAACCATTTACCAAAATAATTTTGGCTATGTAGACAAGGAAAAAAAGTTGGCGGTGGATGACAACTCAGTTTTCGAGTGGGGCTCTGCCACCAAGTTGACCGTCTGGGTCAGCGTCATGCAGCTTTGGGAAGAAGGCAAGATTGACCTTAAAACAGATATAAAAGAGTATCTGCCCAAGGATTTTCTCAAAGGCAAGCTCACATACGACAAGCCAATCACCATGCTGGATCTGATGAACCACCAAGCAGGCTTTGGAGACACGGGGCTTGCCAAGGGAACTAGTAAGAACTTGGGAGATACGCTCAAAAAAGTACATATCTATCAAGCCTATGAGCCGGGAACAGTGACAGCCTACTCTAACTTTGGGACGGCTCTGGCAGGATATATCGTCGAGCGGATTAGCAGACAATCTTATGCTGACTATGTCCACGAGCATATCTTTGAACCTTTAGATATGAGGCACACCGCTCTCTTACCCGATTTATCAGATAATCCCTATGTAGTAGAAAAACGTAAGGAAGTCAAAGGTTACACTAGAGACGGTCGGTTGATTGGCGAAGCTCCATATCTAATAGAAATGTACCCTGCTGGGCGAGCAACAGGAACCTTGGAAGATTTCAAGGCATTCGCTCAGGCACTCCTGCAAAAGAAGACACTTTTTAAGCGTTCAGAGACTTGGGACACCCTTTATACAGCAACCTCTAACTATCCTGATAGCGATCTTCCTACCAATGCTCATGGTTTTTGGAGTGACCTTTATCAAGACCAAGTTATCCTCGGGCACGGTGGTAATACAGCTGGTTTTTCATCAAGTTTGACCTTAGACTTAAAATCAGGTATCGCTGCTGTCATTTTAACGAACCAACTGGGCGAGAAAAATTATGTTGAGAAAATTCCCGAGCTGGTCTATGGGCAAAAGAAAGATGTTCCCAACAAAAAGAAAGAAGAACTCAAACCCGGCTTTTATCGTGACGCTAGTCAATTCTTTGGGCCTTTATCCATTGCGCGACTAAATATGGCGACCTTCTATATTGATAAAAATAGTGAAAATCGATTTTACTGGAGCTTGGAGAAAGTCGGTAAGCGAGAATTTATCAAGCGCCCAGTTTCTGATTACTTTAAACTATCTAACTGGGAAGTTGCCAAAGAATTCGGCAGTGTCATCCTATGGGGGTTAGCAATCTTCTATGCTCTTCTTAGTTTGGTATCTGCTTTACTGGTCAAGCTCTACCGGCTCCTTGCCAAGCGGACAAACCGCAAACCTGTGACACTTGCTTGGTCGCTCTGGCATTATCTGACTTGCGGACTTGTTTTGTCCACTGTACTCATAACCATTCTCATCGTGCAATATAATATGAACATCAGCGGCTCGCCAAATAACAGTGCTTGGCTCTATGTCATCTTTGCAATAACGGGTCTGCTGCTTCTTGCTAGTTCTGTTTTGCCAATTCTTCTGCGTTCAAAATTCCAAGTCAGCAAAGGCAGAAAAATCTTGACCTACTTGACCAGCAGCGCTTCACTTATCGTCGTTCTCAATATCCTTTATTGGGGCCTGTACCAATGGTGGGCACTTTAATAGAAAGGTAAGTATCATGAAAACATCATTTTTGAAGAGCACTGTGGCGCTGCTGACTTGCGGCTTGCTCGCTTTTGGAGTAGCGCAAGTTCGAGCCGATGAGCAAAAATTGCCGTCGGGGACATCTTACGACCAAATCGGACAGAAGATTGAGGATTATTATCAGAAAAACGAGAAAACCAGCGCAGGACTGGCAACATCTATTTTTGACAAGGACGGTCAAACCATTTACCAAAATAATTTTGGCTATGTAGACAAGGAAAAAAAGTGGGCGGTGGATGACAACTCAGTTTTCGAGTGGGGCTCTGTAACGAAATTAACCGTCTGGGTCAGCGTCATGCAGCTCTGGGAAGAGGGGAAAATTGACCTAAAAACCGACATCAAAGAGTATCTGCCCAAGGATTTTCTCAAAAGCAAGCTCAAATTTGACAAACCCATTACCATGCTTGACCTCATGAACCACCAAGCAGGCTTCGCAGATGTTGACTTGGCCAAAAATGAAGACAAAGACCTAGCCCATACGCTACAAAAGGCGCCGATTATTCAAGCCTATGAGCCGGGGACAATAACTGCTTATTCCAATTTTGGAACGGTGCTTGCTGGCTACATCGTCGAGCGGATTAGCGGACAATCTTACGCTGACTATGTGCACGAGCATATTTTTCAGCCCTTAGGTATGAAGCACACCGCTATTTTGCCCGATTTTTCGGATAATGACTATGTGGTCG
The DNA here is from genome assembly GCF_905372115.1 of uncultured Streptococcus sp. Taxonomy (GTDB): domain Bacteria; phylum Bacillota; class Bacilli; order Lactobacillales; family Streptococcaceae; genus Streptococcus. The sequence continues at coordinate 3,930 of NZ_CAJPNR010000062.1, read as the reverse complement.
AAAAACGCAAGGAAATCAAGGGCTACACCTCAGACGGTCAGCTGATTGGCGAGGCAAACAAGCCTAATCCTTACTATCCGAGCGGGCGAGCAACAGGAACTTTGAAAGACTTTAAGACCTTTGCCCAAGCACTCCTGCAAAAGAAGACACTTTTTAGGCGCGCGGAAACTTGGGACACCCTTTATACGGCGACTTCGACTTTTCCTGATAGCAAACTCCCAATCAATGCTCACGGATTTTGGAGTGACCTTTATCAAGACCGCGTTATCCTCGGTCACGGTGGTAATACGGCTGGCTTTTCATCCATATTAACTTTGGATTTCAAATCAGGTATCGCTACCGTCATTTTAACCAATCAACAATACGAAAGTAACTATCTTAAAAAAATTCCTGAGCTGATTTATGGAAACAAGGCAACTACTTCAGAGAAGATAAAAGCAGAGTTTAAACCGGGCGTTTATCGCTCAAGTCGCGTTTTCACCAATGCCTTATCAATCACGCGCATTGCTCCGCCAATAACTAACTATCTTGAGAAAAATAGTAAATTTGTCACTCAAAAATACTGGGAATTGGAGAAAAACGGCAAGCAAGAACGGCTGAAATTGCCTATCGCAGACTACCTTAAACTTTCCACATGGGATGTAGTCAAGGATTACGGCAGTCTCGTCTTGTGGTGCCTCGCTGCTTTCTATGCCCTCCTCATCCCTGTATCTGCTTTACTGGTCAAACTCTATCGGCTTCTTTTCAAGCGGAAAAATCACAAACTTACACCGCTTGCTTGGTCGCTCTGGCAATACCTGACTTGCGGGTTCATTCTATCTACCATGCTCCTGCTTTACTTCTTTATCCAAAGCGTCCTGAGTCTACATTCCTCACCAAACAGCCGTGTTTGGCTTTCTATGGGCTTTGCAGCTGTGGGAGTTAGCCTCCTGGTTAGCCTTATTGCCTCATTCTTCCTGCGCTCAAAATTCCAAGTGAGCAAGGGTCGAAAAATCTTGACCTACTTGACCAGCAGTGCTTCACTTATCGTCGTTCTCAATCTCCTCTACTGGAGCCTATATCAGTGGTGGACGCTCTACTAAAAGAAAGGAAAGTTATGACCCATTCTCAAAAAATCGAAACAATGATTCAAAACGGCTCCGACCAACTCTACACCGTTTGCTATCCCAATCCTGACAAGGAAACGATTATCCTGCTGCACGGTGGACCGGGAACGCCTGATGACTTCAAGCTCTTTATCCCTAAGCTCGAAAAAGATTATCAACTGATTGTCTTTCACCAGCGGGGAACGAGGAAATCGCCCTGTCCGAGTGGCGACTACAGCATGGAGGCCTACATTGCAGACATCAACACAATCGCCGACCACTTCAATGTAGATAAATTTCACCTTTTGGGGCATTCCTGGGGTGGATTGTACGCGCAAATCTACGCCAGCAAAATCCCTGAGCGGCTCCTTAGTCTCTTTCTTTCCTCGCCGGGAACAGGCACGGGCAAGCAGTGGAAACAAATGGAAAAGGAAATGATGAATTACAATAAAAATCACTGCACGACTATCAAATGGCTGAAAATGGGAATCTATTCTCTGCTGGGAGGTCTTGGCAGTTCCAAGGCTTCGCAGGCTCTCTATCGTCAGGTTGCTCGCAATTACAATGCCGACTATCCAGCCTTTCGCGATGTGACGTTTAACTTGAGCAATGTTTCAGTCCGGGCAGGCAATCAGACAAGAAAGGAAATTATGGCCTATCCTCTCTTGCCCCGCCTAGAACATCCTGCTTTTCCTATTACCGTGACTTTCGGTGACAATGATATTTTTGGTGCCAGCATGCACTTTGTCATCAGCCGCTATCCCAGCGCTCAGGTGTTCACGATTAAAAACAGCGGCCACTTCCCATTTCTCCACAATCCAGAAGACTACTTTGCTATCTTGCACCAGCATTTTGGAGCATAAAAAGAACCTATAAAAGCAAGACCGCTTTTATAGGTTTTTCTTTTCTTTTTTCTTGACGGGCATTCTCGCTAAATCCCGCAAGGCAAAATAAGCAAGAAAGGTCACGCCAATGCTGACGAAGATTTCGCTAGGCAGCTGGAAAATTCGGAAAGCTGCTAGAGTTAAGAGGATGAGCAAGACAACCAAGATAAGCACCAGCGTCACTACATTGAGTGTTCCGCGAATGCTAGGCGGAGCAGCAAAAATGTAAAATAAGAGAATGAGAATTCCCACAATCAAATAAAACATAAACCTATTGTTTTTGTAAAAAAAAGAGCAAAAACTCAAAACGTCTATCCGACTTCCTAAGTTCTTGCTCATTTATTATTCTTCATCAAAATTCTTTTTTGATTTCTTAGGCGGCTTGAGACGATTAATATCCCGCAAAGCCAAGACGGTCACTACGGATAGGCCAAATCCTACAAAATATTCAGCTGGCAATTGGAAAATCTGAAAAATGCCTAAGCCGAATAAGATAATCAAGGCCACAATCAGTAAAACCATGGTCACAGCATTAACAGTGCCTTTAATACTGGATGGAACAGCAAAAATGTAGAAAAAGAGGATTAAAATCCCAATGATAAGATAAACCATATTGCTGCTCCTTTCCTTTTTGCTTATTCAGCTGCAGCTGATTTTTTCTTTTTATTGGCTTTTTCGCGTTCTTGTTTATTTAAAATTTGCTTGCGCAGACGAATAGATTCTGGCGTTACTTCCATGTATTCGTCGTCATTCAAGAATTCCAAAGATTCTTCTAAGGTCAAAATGCGCGGTGTCTTGATGACTGCTGTCTGGTCCTTGGTTGCAGAACGAACATTGGTCATTTGCTTAGCCTTGGTGATGTTAACAGTCAAGTCATTTTCACGAGAGTTTTCACCGATAATCATTCCTTCATAAACCTCAGTACCTGGGTTGACAAATATAGTTCCGCGCTCTTCGATAGACATGATCGAGTAGGTCGTTGCCTTACCAGCATCGATGGATACCAGAGCACCGCGGTGGCGGCCACCGATTTCACCTGGAATAAGTGGTAGGTATTGATCAAAGGTATGGTTCATAATCCCGTAACCACGAGTCATGGATAAGAACTCAGTTGAGTAACCAATCAAACCACGGGCTGGAACTAGGAAGACCAAACGAGTTTGACCATTACCAGTAGCTACCATATCCAGCATTTCACCCTTACGTTCAGAAAGACTTTGGATGACCGAGCCTTGATATTCTTCAGGTGTATCGATTTGGACGCGCTCAAATGGCTCACATTTGACACCATCGATTTCTTTCACGATCACTTCTGGACGAGATACTTGCAGCTCATAACCTTCACGACGCATTGTTTCAATCAGGATTGACAAGTGTAGTTCACCACGACCTGAAACGATCCACTTGTCTGGTGAATCAGTTGGTTCAACACGTAGAGATACATCCGTTTGCAGTTCAGCTTGCAGGCGTTCTTCAACCTTACGAGAAGTCACCCATTTCCCTTCACGACCAGCAAATGGTGAGTTATTCACCAAGAAGGTCATCTGCAGAGTCGGCTCATCAATATGCAGAATTGGCAAAGCTTCAACAGCATCTGTCGGTGTAATCGTCTCACCGACAAAGATATCTTCCATACCTGAAACGGCAATCAGGTCACCCGCTTTTGCTTCTTGGATTTCACGACGCTCCAAGCCAAAGAAACCAAAGAGTTTTGTAACACGGAAGTTTTTCGTTGTTCCGTCTAGTTTAGAAAGGGTAACTTGGTCCCCAACCTTAACAGTCCCTCGGAAGACACGTCCGATACCGATACGACCTACGAAATCATTGTAGTCCAAGAGTGAGACTTGGAACTGCAAAGGCTCATTTGAGTTGTCCACTGGAGCTGGGATATGGTCGATGATAGTATCAAAGATTGGTGCCATTGTTTTTTCTTGATCAGCTGGATCGTCTGACAATGAAGA
>NZ_CAJPNR010000061.1 GCF_905372115.1 uncultured Streptococcus sp. | reverse complement strand
TTATTATTTTTAAATTGGTGGTTAGTTCTACATACCTTTGAGGCTGGTAAATTGACCTACATTCTTTCTTTTTAAAGACGAAAAAATGCCCTTTCGGACATTTTTTCTATTCTTGTTCTTTTTTATACTTTTCAAGCTCAGCTTTGTTAGCCCAGACATAGTGTCCCGGACGAATCTCTGCCATTTCTGGTTTATCAACAGAATAATCATGCTGTTCAGGATCATAGACCTTCAACACTTTTTTACGCTCCAAGATTGGGTCTGGTATTGGAACAGCCGAGAGCAAGGATTGTGTGTATGGATGGACAGGATGGTTGAACAGTTCTTCTGTCTCTGCCACTTCTACAATGACACCTTTGTAAATCACGGCGATACGATCAGAAATAAAACGAACTACCGAAAGGTCATGGGCAATAAAAAGATATGTCAAGCCCAGCTCTTTTTGGAATTTTTTCAAAAGATTCAGAACTTGAGCCCGGACAGATACATCCAAGGCTGAGATAGGCTCATCAGCAATTACGAAATCTGGTTTCATGACCAAAGCGCGAGCAATCCCAATCCGCTGACGCTGTCCACCAGAGAATTCATGAGGATAGCGAGTTAAATGCTCAGCCAACAAGCCAACTTCATTGATGATATCTTTGACTTTTCTTTGACGATCTTCTTCGCTATCAAACAAATGGTAATTATAGAGACCCTCAGATATGATATAGTCAACCGTTGCACGTTCATTCAGGCTGGCTGCTGGATCTTGGAAAATCATCTGAATCTTACGAATCAAGTCCGCTTCTTCTGCTTTAGACTTTTTCCCATTAATCTTTTTGCCTTCGTAGAAGATATCACCTGCACTGGTATCATTAAGTCCGATAATAGCTCGACCAATAGTAGTCTTACCAGAACCTGATTCTCCTACAAGAGAGAAAGTTTCCCCCTTATTGATGAAGAAATTTGCATTTTTTACTGCTACAAATTTCTTACTTCCTTCGCCGAAGGAAATTTCTAAATCTTTAATTTCAACTAATTTTTCAGTCATTTCCTTCCTCCTAAGCTTCTAATTGATTGAAGCCCATTTTTGAACGAATTTTTTCATGTAGGTTTTCGATAATCTCTGGCTTATGAACCTTAGGCGCATCTTCATGGAGCAACCAGGTCTTAGCCCAGTGAGTCTCAGATACATTGAAAGCCGGCGCTGCTTCTTCAAAGTCAATTGACATGGCATAGTCAGAACGCAAAGCAAAGGCATCCCCTTTGATTGGTGAATAAAGAGACGGTGGCGTTCCAGGAATCGAGTAGAGGGCACCATTTGCATCTGCTAGCTGAGGCAAGCTGGACAGCAAACTCCATGTATAAGGATGTTTTGGCTCGTAGAAGATTTCTTCAACTGTACCGTATTCGATAATCTCACCAGCATACATGACCGCAACCTTATCTGCAATACTAGCTACAACACCAAGGTCATGCGTAATAAAGATGGTTGTGAAATGATATTCTTGCTGCAGCGATTTGAGCAAGTCAATGATCTGCGCTTGAATCGTTACATCGAGGGCCGTTGTCGGCTCATCACAGATAAGAATATCAGGACGACAAGCCAAGGCAATCGCAATAACAATCCGCTGCCGCATACCACCTGAGTATTGGAAAGGATATTCTTCGAAACGTTTTTCCGCATCTGGAATCCCGACCTTACTCATGTAATCAATGGCCATTTTTTTAGCTTCTTTGGCTGATTTTCCTTGGTGCTTGATTATGACTTCTGTAATTTGGCTTCCAATGGTATTAATCGGATCCAAGCTCGTCATAGGGTCTTGGAAGATGGTCGCAATTTTTGCACCGCGAATTGGCTCCCAATCCTTGTTTGTGCGAAGAGTCGTCAAATCTTTGCCACGGTAGTCAATAGTTCCTTGGGCTACACGGCCGTTTTCTTCTAACATACCAGTAAAGGTCTTGGTCAAGACAGACTTACCTGAACCAGATTCACCAACAATAGCCAGCACTTCGCCTTCAATTAAGTCCAGTGAGACACCGCGAATGGCTGTTAAAACTCGGTCGCGAACATCGAATTCCACGACAATATCGCGAGCAGTCAATATTACATTTTCATTCTTTGTCATATTTACTCCTATCTATGTGTACGTGGATCGCTGGCGTCGGCTAAGTTTTGACCAACTACGAAGAAAGTAAGGGATACCAAAATCAGAGTTGTAAGTGGAATCCAAAAGAGGTAGGCATTTGTCGTCACGTTTTGAGAATAATCTGAAATCAAGCGTCCTAAACTTGGCACTGTTACAGGAAGACCTAATCCAAAGAAGGACAGAAAGGCTTCGTAAGAGATAAAGCTTGGCAGCATCTGTGAAGTGGTAGTCACGATAACAGATACTAACTGCGGCATAATGTTCTTCGTAACAATCTTGAGAGTCGGTGTACCAAGAGTACGAGAGGCAAGGTTGTACTCCAAATCCCGATAGCGCATAATCTGCACACGGATAGTGTAGGCAATACCGACCCAACCAGTAATCGTCATGGCAAAAATAAGATTCCAGAAACCAGCACCGATAGAGTAGGTCAAGACAATAACAATCAAGAGGGCTGGGATATTTGAAATGATATTGTAGATTTCCATCATGACACGGTCAACTGTTTTGGAAATTCCCCAGATACCGCCAATGATAACTCCGATAGCCAAATTAATAACTGTCGCAATAATCGAAATAAGAATAGAGTTACGGGCACCAAACCAAACACCGTCAAAGAGAGACTTACCATTACTATCCGTTCCAAACCAGTACTGACCACTCGGCTTGATGTAACGCATGCTAAAGTCGTTTACCTTACTCACGTCATTAAAGTCGAAGTCTGAAAACATAGGATAAATGAAACTCATGAGAATAATGGCAATCAGAATTCCCAGCATAGTAATGGTTGATTTCTTTTTAAGGAATTGGCGCATGACTGATTTCCAGTAAGAGTAGGCTGGAGCATCAATCGTTTCAGAGGCAAAATCGTCACGTTTGACAAATTGGAATTTGCTTTTATCAATTGTAGCCATTATTTACCTCCTTTTGATGTTAACTTGATACGTGGGTCCAGTACAGTCATCAGAATGTCACCCAGCAAGAGGGCAAAGATAGACAGACATGTGAAGATGAATACAAGACCAACAACCATAGAGTTATTAGATGCCTTAACAGAATCAATCAACATCTTACCCATACCAGGAAAAGCAAAGACTGTTTCTGTCAAGGTTGCACCAGCAATAACTCCGACGATTGAAGCTGGAATACTAGATACCAGTGGCACCATAGCGTTTTTAAAGATGTGCTTGTTAGAAATTTCTTTTTCTGAGAGACCCTTAGCACGCGCAAAGCGGACAAAATCCTGAGACTGAAGGTCAATCATATACCGGCGAATCCAAACAGCTGTCCAAGGAGCACTCAAAAGCCCTAGAATAACAGCTGGCAGGACATAAGAACGCCAATCTCCCGCTCCCAAGATTGGGAAGGAATCTGGAAGACCAACGGCAGACCCTGCCAAACGGACAATGTAGACCAAGGCGATGGTTGGCAGTGACATCATGAAGGTCAAACCTGCTGTGGAAATGCTATCAAACCATGTATTCTTAAGTCGGGCCATGTAGGAACCGAGCGGAATAGCAATCAGATAAGACAGGGCCACACCAATCAAACCAATAATGGCTGAGCTGGTAATCATGGATGGATTTTGATAGTTGCTTTGAGTCGCTGTATAGGCATCTCCCTTACCAAACTTAGCAATGTCCTGTGAATCGGCTTTGCTTGGCGTCTTATAGGTACGAGAGTAAATGTTAACAGACGATGTCTTTTTGCCTGTTGGGAATTGAACTTCAGAAGACTTAGTTTGCCCTTGTCCCTGTGTAATAACCTGCAGAACAGGGATATTAGCATAGGTTGGATAAGAATTACCTAAATTAAAGGTAATAAAGTTCTGGTGGACAAATGGGAACTGACCATTAAAGTACAGCAGATACTTATGCTTGGTACCAGAACCCACAAGAGACCAGCCAACAGAAGGATCATTTTCAAACCGGATATAACGCTCTAGGTTTGGATTTTCCTCATCTTGAATAACATTTGGATGATCAATTTGAATCAAATTAGCATAGAACTCAAAGACACGCTCATAAACAGGCACTTCACGTACAGCATAGAATTCTCCGCTTAGTGGGAATTTCTGCAATTTCCAACCATTGCCAAGTTTATCAATATACTTCTGATAAATCTCCTTGTTTGCTTCTGTAGCTTCTGTTGTAACAGAGGAATCTTCCTTACTAGCCTTCTCCTGCAGTTCCTTTGTATCATAATAGTCAATGTAGCCCATCCGCTCAAAGATAGTGTTTTCATAGTTAGTCTTTTTATCTTTATTTGTCGCTATCTTATTATAGTTAGGATCCTGCTTGAAAATCAACCTTCTTGGCACCATAGTATAGATAATGGCATAAGTCAGGGTCGTCACCAAGAAAATCGACACAATTGAGCGTAAGATACGCATAAAAATATATTTTTTCATTTATCGTTTCCTTTAAATTCCAAAAGAACTTTCTCCTCTATTAGAGAAAGTTCTCTTAGCAAGCTTATTTCACGTGGTCTGCTAATTCTTCTTGAGCTTTTTTATTAGATTCCGCACGTTCTTTATTCCATTTTTCCTGAGCGCTATTATAATCTTTTGTCGTTACAGGCTCATCCTGCAATTTCATGTACTTATAACTTGCTGCTTCACGCGCCTTAGCACCAGACCAAGCAAACGGTGCTGAGAAAGGCACTACCTTAGTCAAGGTTGGACGACCTGTTCTAGAAGTTACCGGAATCAACAAAGCACTATCAGTCAGCCAAGCCTGAGCAGCCGCATATTTTTCATAACGCTTGTTCAAATCTTGCTTTTCTGCACCAGCTTCGTCAACCAGCTTGGTATATTCATCCAAACCAACTTGTTTCGCTGCGGCATTATCTGTGCCATCAAATCCTAAGAAGGTCTTGGTGTTTTCACCACCAGGTTTGATAACATCAAGATAGGTAGATGGATCTTGATAGTCCGGAGACCAGCCGACATTATCTGAAATATCCCAGTCCTCTTCAGCAGCAGAAGGAGCAAACAAGGTAATGTTAGTCACTTCATCCTTAGACAATTGGTGAACATCAATCACAACATTATCTGTTCCCAAAGTCTTCTCAATGGATTGCTTGAGGGATTGAACGCGCTGTACTTTAGAAGTAGCTGTTTGATCAACCGGAATGTCCAGATGAATTGGGAATTCCACTCCATCAGCTTTCAAAGCTTCTTTTGCTTTAGCGAATTCAGCCTTTGCTTTGTTCTCGTTATAGAGACCATCTTGACCATCTGAGAAGTCAACGTCTTTCCATTCGTCGCCATAAGTTACTACTTTTTCCTTAACTAAGTCACCGAAGGACTTGTCACCAGCCTGCACAAATGTAGGTGGGATGTAAAGGTTACGAAGAAGTTTGTCTGCTCCGTCCTTACCATTAATCTGAGATGCATAGGACTCACGATTGAAGGCAAAGGTCAAAGCCTGACGGAAGTCCTTGTTAAGCAAGGCTTTCTTAGTTGAAGTTTTTTGAGCTTCTGATGTCTTAGCCGTATGATTATAAGACTGACGATCAATGTTAGTACCTACTAAGAAAGTTGAGGCATCTTGAGGTGTATAGACGATATTATCTTTAAAGTCTTTTTCAACCTTTTCATAAGTCGCACTAGTTGGGAAAAGTCTGGCTGTTGTCAATGCGCCTTGGCTGAACTGCTCAGCAGGTTTTCCTTGATCTTGTCCATCATAGAAAGAGAGTTTCACTGCATCTACGTGAACATTTTCTTTGTCCCAATAATTAGGATTCTTCTCAAATTGGATTTCAGATTTTGAAGTCAATGATTTGAGCAAGAAAGGTCCGTTATAAAGCAAGCTTGTTGGATCAGTTGCTTGAGCAAACTTATCGCCTTGGTTTTCCAAAAAGTCTTTGTTTACTGGGTAGAGAATTCCCATTGTCGTCTTAGAGTTCCAGAAGCTTTCTGGCTCATTAAGAGTATACTCAACAGTATGATCATCAACTGCTTTGATTCCTACTTCTGAGAAATCAATCTTCCCAGAAATATAGTCCTTAAGCCCTTTTACAGAATCCTGAACCAAGTAGATTGTTTCAGATTTATTGTCTGCCGCATACTTAAGACCTGTGACAAAGTCTTCTGCTGTCACATCTGCGTACTCTTCACCTTCGGAAGTATACCACTTAGCATCTTTGCGAAGTTTATAAGTATAAGTTTTCCCATCTGGTGATACAGTCCATTCCTCTGCCATTGAAGGAACTAAGTTTCCATATTGGTCGTTTTCTAAAAGACCGTCAATGACATTTGCTGTCAAGTCTGTTGTAGCAGCTTTACTTGAAGTGAGATAGTTCAAGTTTTCAGGATCTGTCTCGTAGATATAATTAAAGGTGTTAGAACTGCCTGATTTTGTGTTTGGCTTAGAGCCTGAGCAAGCTGCAAGAAAGCCAGCCGCAAGAAGAGTAACTCCTGCTAACGCAAGGACTTTGCTTTGTTTCATATGGGTTTCTCCATCTTTTAGATTTTTAGATTTAATTAAGATTATAGCATAGATAGTACTAAAAGTAAAATAAATTTTCAGAATATTAAGTTAGCTCACTGGCACCCTCAGATGTTTATGTAATCAGGCTTCCTGCATGTTTGCTATATAGGATTAGACAACCTTAGTCTCGCCCATTCCGCCTCTAAAATCATCAAAAATCCCATTGTAGCTACAATGGGATTTTCTTGCTTTATTTGATATGTTCTGCGAGTTCTTCTTGAGCCTTTTTATTGGATTCTTCCTTTTCTTTTGCCCATTTTTCACGCGCTTTTTCATAATCTTTAGTCGTTATTGGTTTATCTTGGATTTCAACATATTTAAAGCTGTATTCACCCTTGTTTCCAGTCCAAGCAAATGGTCCTGAGAACGGAACAACCTTACGGACACTTGGTGTTGCACCAGATGACCAAGCTGGCATCAACAGAGCACTGTCTGTCAGCCAAGCCTGAGCTACCGCATATTTTTCGTAACGTTTGTTAATATCCTCGTTTTCTGAAGCAGCATCTTCCAAGAGCTTATCATACTCTTCAAAGCCAGCCTCTTTAGCTGCCGCATTGTCTGTGCCAGGGTCAAAACCAAAGTAGCTGTCAACATTCTCACCAGTCTTAGATCCAGTGATTTCCAGATAAGAAGATGGATCGTTATAATCCGGACTCCAGCCGAGATTATTATTCAAGTCCCAGTCTTCTTGGGATGCAGAGGTCGCAAAGTAGGTGATATTATTCAACTCATCATCTGTCATCTGCTGAATATCAATTACTACATTGTCAGAGCCAAGGTTGGCTTCAATAGACTGCTTCAATGACTGAACACTCTTAACGCCATTGGTATCTGCTGAGCTAACCGGAATATCCAGATGGATTGGGAATTCCACTCCTTCTGCCTGCAGCGCTTCCTTAGCTTTGGCAAATTCTGCCTTGGCTTTTTCTGGATTATAAAGACCATCCTGAGCATCGTCTAATTTGACTCCCTTCCACTCATCGCCATAGCTAGCCAGATTTTCTTCTACAATGTTGCCGAACTCTTTACCATTGGCTTGAACAAAGGTTGGCGGAACAAAGGTATTACGAAGCTGCTTGTCTGCTGCTTCTTCGCCATTGGTTTGTGCAGAATAGGCAGTACGGTCAAAGGCAAAAAGCAGAGCCTGACGAAAATCTTTATTGAGCAGCGCTTTCTTAGTGGAAGATTTCTGTGCATCCGTTGTCTTAGAAGTATGCTCGTAAGACTGACGATCAATATTAGTTGTAACAAAGAAGGTTCCTGAACCTTGAGGAGTGTAGACGATATTATCGCCATACTGTTTCTTCACACTGGCAAAGTTTGAGCTGTTTGGGAAAAGACGGGCAATGGTGTAGTTACCGTCAGAGAAACCACGCACCAGCGATTCTGTATCTTGACCATCATAGTAAGAGAACTTGACAGTGTCAATTTTTACCTTTTCCTTATCCCAATAGTTAGGATTCTTCTCTAAGCTAATTTGAGATTTCGAAGTGATGGATTTCAAGATAAACGGACCGTTATAGAGGACACTGGTCGGATCCGTTCCCTGAGCAAACTTGTCACCTTTTGATTTCAGAAATTCTTCATTAATTGGGAAAAGAATCCCCATGGTTGTCTTAGAATTCCAGAAACTTTCGGGCTGATTCAAAGTATACTGAACAGTAGAATCATCCACCGCCTTAACACCAACTTGGGAGAAGTCAGTTATTTTACCATTGACATAGTCGTCCAAGCCTTTAATGGATTTTTGAACGATATAGAGACCATCAGACTTGCTGTCAGCAGCATGCTTCAGACTGGTCACAAAGTCCTTAGCAGTCACGTCTGCATATTCTTCACCATCAGAAGTATACCATTTCACTCCCTTACGAAGCTTATAAGTATAGGTCAGACCATCTTTTGAAACGGTCCAATCTTCTGCTAGAGAAGGCACTAAGTTACCATACTTATCGCTTTCTAGCAAACCATCCACTACATTAGCCATAATCTCATTGGTTGCCCGTTTATTGGACACTGTGTAATCCAGCGTATCTGGATCTGCGGTATAAACATAGCTATAGTTTTTCCCAGATGAATTGGAGCCACCAAACGAACAGGCAGCCAAAATTCCTGCAGAGAGAATGACAAGTCCAGTCGCAGCAGCTAACTTAGATGTTTTCATAAACTTCCTCCAGTTTTCATTAAGATTACTTTCATTATAGCACTTCTGCGACAGGATGTAAACGCTTCAATGTAATGGAGGCCGATATAAAAAAGAGAGAACAAAATGTTCTCTCAACTAAATAACTTAATTCAGGACAGCCACAAAGAGTCAAACTTTTGCTGTTCAGAATCTTATTTGATATGTTTTTCTAGCTCTTCTTGGGCTTTTTTATTGGATGCTTCCTTTTCTTTTTCCCATTTCTTAAGAGCCGCTTCGTAATCTTTGGCCGTCACAATATCATTTTGGAGTTCCATGTTCTTAAAGACATAGACATCTCCTTTGATTCCGACATAAGAGTATGACTTGGTAAATGGCACAACCTTCTGAACAACTGGTGAACCACCGCCAGAAACACCAGGAATAACAATGGAGCTATCTGTCAGCCAAGCCTGAGCTACTGCGTATTTGGTATAACGAGCGTCGGTATCTTGTTTTTCCTTATCCGCCTCATCCAATAACTCTTTGTATTCATTCAAGCCAACTTTATTTGCAACATCAGCATTTTTCCCTTTTTCTAAACCAATATTATCTGTAGCGTCACCCGTTTCTGGGTTGAAAATATTCAAATAGGTAGATGGGTCTTGATAATCTGCTGACCAACCAGACATGTTGAGGTCGTAGTCCTTCTGAGCTGCTGTTTCTGCAAAATAGGCAGAGTTATCAAAGTCATCTGTAGACATTTGCTGAACATCAATGACGACATTGTCCTGTCCGAGTGCTGCTTCAACAGACTGTTTGAAAGAGTTGGTCCGTTGTACCAAGACTTTGTCAGTCTGATCCACAGGAATATCGATATGAATCGGGAATTCAACACCTTCTGCTTGCAAGGCTTCCTTAGCCTTAGCAAACTCAGCCTTGGCCTTGTCAGCATTGTAGATGCTGTCTTGGGCATCTGTCAACTTGACACCGCTCCACTCATCGCCATAAGTAGGAAGTTTGCTCTCTACAACATCTGAAAAGTCTTTGCCATCAACCTGCACGAAGCTAGGAGGAACTAGCAAGCTACGGATGAGTTTAGTCGCTCCGTCTTTACCATTCATCTGAGCTCCAAAAGATGTCCGGTCAAAGGCAAAGTTGATTGCCTGACGGAAGTCTTTATTTTGAATAGCTGCTGTAGTCGATGTCTTCTGAGCATCTGTTGTCTTAGATGAGTGATTATAAGCCTTACGATTCAGATTGAAAGCAAAATAGAAACTAGTTGAATCCTGCCGTGAGAAGATAATATTATCCTTGTATTGCTTTTCTACAGAAGCGTAGTTAGAACTTGTTGGGTAAAGCCGTGCTTGAGAATAGGCACCGTCTGAGAAGTTGCGAATCAGTGATTCCTGATCTGAACCATCAAAGTAAGTGAGCTTTATATTTTCAACCTTGACATTGTCCTTATCCCAGTAGTTCTGGTTTTTAGCGTATTCAATGACAGACTTAGAAGTAAAAGCCTTCAGAATATAAGGACCATTATAAAGAATGGAAGAAGGTTTTACAGTACCAAAGTCTTTTCCTTTTGATTCCAAAAATTCTTTGTTAATCGGAAAGAGAATTCCCATAGTCGTCTTGGAATTCCAATAACTTTCTGGCTGGTTAAGAGTGTACTCGACCGTATAGTCATCGACAGCCTTGACGCCAACCGTTGAAAAGTCATTTGACTCACCCTTGACATAGGCATCCAAGCCTTTGATAGAGCTTTGGACGATTGGAAGAGCTTCTGATTTTTCATCTGCTGCATGCTTCAAACCAGTGACAAAGTCTTGAGCTTTAACCTCTGAGTATTCTTCACCGTCTGATGTATACCATTTAGCATCTTTGCGAAGCTTATAGGTATAGGTCAGACCATCCTTTGAAACAGTCCAGTCTTCCGCAATAGATGGAACCAGATTACCATACTTGTCATTTTCCAAAAGACCATCGACCAGATTTGAAGCCACATCAGAAGTCGTTGCCCGATTGGAGTTTACATAGTCCAAGGTATCAGGGTCAGTCAGATAAATATAAGAGTATGTATTGCTGGCACTAGAGCTTCCACAAGCAGCTAAAATCAGTGTTGACACGACTGTCAGTCCAGTAATGGCCAACCATTTAGATTTTTTCATGAGCATTCTCCTTCTCAATTTATATTGTATTATTATACAATATTTT
>NZ_CAJPNR010000060.1 GCF_905372115.1 uncultured Streptococcus sp. | reverse complement strand
TAATATACCTATTTTAAGTTGTTAATAAAAACCCTTGCAAAATCTACAAGAGTCTTTTTTTCTTATTTTTAGAAATAGATTCTAGCCATCTCTTCTCAACTTCCCCAACACTTCTCCTATCTTACCCTCAATGACTAGATCTGCCTGGCTGTCTTGAGGGATGCTGGTCTTGTTGATGACGACCAGATGCTTTCCTGCAAAGTACTGGATGAGGCTGGCTGCAGGATAGACGACCAAAGAAGTACCGCCAATTATCAACAAGTCTGCTTTCTGGATAGCTTGAGCTGCCTGCTGGAAAACTTCCATATCTAGGGGTTCTTCATAGAGAGTCACATCTGGCTTGACAATACCGCCACAGTCAAGGCAGTGAGGAATGATACCGCGCAGAGCCAGAAAGCCGTCCAAATCATAGAATCGCTGACAATTCAGACAAAAATTTCTATCCGCACTGCCATGTAGTTTGAGAACCTTTTTCGAACCGGCCATTTCATGCAAGCTATCGATGTTTTGAGTTACCACAGCCTTGAGCTTGCCTATCTTCTCCAAGTCTGCCAAGTAGGCATGTGCCGCATTGGGGTTGGCATCCGGATAGAGCAGGTACTTCTTGTAAAAGTCAAAAAACTCCTGCGGATAGCGCTCAAACATAGTGTGAGAAACCAGCTGCTCCGCTGTAAAGTGCCGTCCTAGCTTGACGCTGTATATCCCATCTGAACTGCGAAAGTCTGGAATATTGGACTCCGTCGAAACACCCGCACCACCGAAAAAGACAATATTCTGGCTTTGGTCTATCAATTCTTGCAGCCTTGCAACTTTATCCATCCTGCTACTCCTTATAAGAAACTTTCTATGACCGCATTCGCTCGGTCGAAGTAAAAAGGTTCCTTCTGATAAACTATGCCTGTCTCCTGCGCCAAATTAGCCAGAAGATCCATAAAGTGCTGAGATGAGAAACCTGTCGTCCTGTGCAATTCTTCCTCATCGAAAGGCTTGATAAGATGAGCCAGTGGATTGCGGACTGACTTTTCTAACTCTCTTAGCTGCTGTGCTGATTCTTTGACAGATTCAGGAAAATGCAACTGCAAAATCAGCTCCGTCAAACTAGAAGAATTGACCGTGCTTTCCGCATGAAAATTTTGCAGGACAGGATTATCAGAATGTCGCATCTTTTCAAACTTCCAACGGTCGTAACTAGCCCCTCGCGAATTATGAATATAGCTCTCAATATCTGGTATTTGCATGCGAATCAGCCGCATAAAAATCCGATAAATAGCTGGACTGACAGCTCGGATAAAATCAATCAGCTGCTCATTCCTCAGCTTGGCTTCCAGATCATACAGGTAATTGACCAGCTGCTCATCCGCTTCATCTTCATGGCAAAAAAGCTGAAAATCAGCTAGGTCAGACCCAGTGATTTCCAACTTTAGATTCATCATAGATTGGATGTTGAGCTCTCTTCGCTCCGCTAAAGCCTCAAGAAGAAGGACCAAGTCAGACTGGACACTGCTTCCTGCTCGCTCAGCCAGCTTATACGCATAAGCATAGTCATAGCGGGAGATAGCAAAGAGAATGGCTTCTTTGACATCTAGTTTCATGCTTCTGCAATCAAGGTTTCCAAACCAACCTTCATCATATCGGTAAAGGTATTTTGACGCTCTTCTGCTGTCGTATCCTCTTCAGGATTGACCAAGCTATCAGAAATGGTCATAATCGCGAGAGCATCTACATGGTGCTGAGCAGCCAGATAGTAAAGTGCCGCAGCTTCCATTTCAACAGCCTTAACCCCCCATTTACCAAGCTCAATATTCTTTTCAAAGTAGTTTGAGTAAAAGACATCAGACGACAAGACGTTTCCAACGTGCGTCGTCATACCGAGATCTTTGGCGATATGATAGGCCTTATCTAGTAAATCAAAGCTAGCGATTTGTGGGAAATCATACTGTGGCCAGTCATTGCGGATGATATTGGAGTTAGTCGCAGCCGCCTGAGCCAGTACTAATTCACGGACATGGACATCAGCATTCAGCGAACCAGCTGTTCCCACACGGATTAGCTTTTTCACACCGTAGTCAACAATCAACTCACGCGCGTAGATAGAGATTGAGGGCATTCCCATCCCTGTTCCCATAACAGAAACATGCTCACCTTTATAAGTACCAGTGTAGCCGAACATATTGCGGACTTCATTAAAGCAAACAGCATCTTCCAGGAAATTCTCCGCAATAAACTTAGCCCGAAGCGGATCACCTGGAAGAAGAATTTTATCCGCAATTTCACCTGGCTTAGCAGAAATATGAATAGACATAGTTAAGATACCAAACCCGTCAAAAGCAAAGGGAAAATAGGAGATGGTCGCAGTGAGCGATGCTAGCAAGACCAACTATCTTTTTCCCACCGCTTTTAGGGAGGGTTCAATTCCTTTCTTTCTTAATTTTAATATTCCATAGAAAGGCTAGTTCGGATTCAATTACAAACCCAGACACTACGCCTTTCAACATTTTTTTACAATGCAGCAAGTGTTTCTTTAAGTAATCGTTTGAAATCACCCTTGACACGTTCTGTTACTTCAACCACTTCCTCATGATTAAGCTCTTCTTGGAACCCAGCAGCAAAGTTTGTAATGCATGAAATCCCAAGGACTTTCAAACCAGAATGTGCCGCTACAATCACTTCAGGAACAGTAGACATGCCAACTGCATCCGCTCCAAGTGTCTTATAAGCGCGGATTTCTGCTGGTGTTTCATAAGTCGGTCCAGTGACACCGATATAGACACCCTCATCCAGCTTGATACCAAGCTTATCAGCAACTTTATGAGCGACGGCACGGTATTCTGGAGTGTAAGATTTAGACATATCAGGGAAACGTGGACCAAATTCATCCAAGTTTTCACCAATCAAAGGATTTTGACCAGTCATATTGATATGGTCAGTGATCGCCATAAGCGTACCAGGACCATAGCCGATACCGCCGGCAGCATTGGTAACAATAACACCAGTCGCACCAAGAGCCTTCATCACACGCACTGGGAAAGTAACGATTTCTAAAGGATTTCCTTCATAGAAGTGGAAACGGCCTTGCAGTGCCAAGACTTTACGTCCTGCCAAGTCTCCATAGACTAATTTACCAGCGTGGCCAACAACAGTTGAGCGGCCCCAGTTTGGAATATCCGCATAGTCAAGACTAACGGCATTTTCGATCTCTTCAGCCAATTCTCCCAAACCAGATCCCAAGATCAGACCAAATTCAGGTTCTGTCATACCTTTTTCTTTCAAGAAGGCTGCTGTTGCTTTGATTTTCTCTGATAAGCTTGTCATAAAACATTTTCCTCACTCTC
Organism: uncultured Streptococcus sp.; assembly: GCF_905372115.1. GTDB lineage: Bacteria > Bacillota > Bacilli > Lactobacillales > Streptococcaceae > Streptococcus. The sequence goes on along the minus strand of NZ_CAJPNR010000060.1, from coordinate 7,853 downwards.
TTATAATGCTTATACCAATTTGTCCAAGAAGCTTTGACCAATCATCGCCTTGTCTACTCCGAAGTTTTCAGCAACGGTAGCTGAGATATCCGCAAAGTGTCCAACAGGAATATGACCATGACCGCTCAGCGATTTTCCGAAGACCAAAAGCGGAATGTACTCACGAGTGTGGTCGGTTCCAGCATAGGTTGGGTCATTACCATGGTCAGCAGTAATCATGAGCAGATCATCTTCACGCATGTTTTCAATGATTTCTGGGATGCGAGCATCAAACTCTTCCAAACAGTCACGGTAGCCATGTGGATCTCGGCGGTGACCATAAAGAGCATCAAAGTCTACTAGGTTGGTAAATGAGAAACCTTCTTTGAAGTTTTCGTCTTTGAGGGCTTTGACCAAAGTATCAACACCATGATTGTTAGACTTATTGTGTCCCATGTCATGGTTGATTCCAGCTCCATTGAAGATGTCATTAATCTTCCCAACTGAATAGGTAGCAATTCCAGCCTCATTAAGCTTATCAAGAACAGTTGGATTAAACGGAGAAACTGCATAGTCGTGACGGTTGGCTGTACGAGTGAAGTTGCCTGGCTCACCTACATAAGGACGAGCGATGATACGTCCCAGAAGCGCAGGCCGTTCCATGGTAATAGAGCGGGCGAACTCACAGATACGATAGAGCTCTTCCAAAGGAATCACTTCTTCGTGTGCTGCAATTTGCAATACTGGGTCAGCAGAGGTGTAGATAATCAGCTCGCCTATTTCCATCTGACGAGGGCCGAAGTCATCAATAACTGCTGTACCAGAGTATGGCTTGTTAGCCTCACGAATGACCTTGCGACCAGAAAACTCTTCAATCTGAGTCAGGATTTCTTCTGGGAAGCCATTCCAGAAAGTATCAAAAGGCTCAGTAATATTGAGACCCATGATTTCCCAGTGTCCTGTCATCGTGTCTTTTCCAAGAGATACTTCTTCCAGCTTGGTATAGTAGCCGCTAGGATTTTCTTCTTGAGGAACTGTCTTCAAAGGAGCAGGACGCTCGATATTTCCCAGGCCGATCTTAGCCATATTTGGTACATTCAGTCCTACCGTTTTGGAAATATGTCCCAGAGTATCTGAAGCACCATCTGGTACCCCTGCATTGACAAAATTATTAGCATCTGGTGCAGCACCGATACCAACTGAGTCCATGACTACCAAGTGAATACGATTAAATTTTGGCATAAAATACCTCTTTCTATTTATTGGCCTCTAAAACTTGAAGACCCGATTTTCCAGCAACAATGACCTTATCTACCATTTGATTAAACAGTCCATGCTCCACTACGCCCACTACATGATCTAGTTCTTGCGCAAACTCAACTGGATTTTCAATCACACCTAAATCTAAGTCGATGATGAAATTCTGCATGTCCGTAACAAAACGCTGACCGTCCTTCTGACGAAAGGCTGGCTTATATCCAGCACGCTCAAAGCGACGAAAGAGCTGCTCAGCACCGTACTGAACAACTTCTACTGGCAGCTTGAAGACACCTAACTTCTCTACCATCTTGCTCTCATCGACTACCCAGATATAGTGCTTGGTGGGCACCGCTACGACTTTCTCCATGAGAAGTGCGCCACCACCGCCCTTTATACCATTAAAAGCGGCGTCAACCTCATCAGCACCATCAACAGTGACATCCACCTGATCCACATCGTCGATAGACTTGAGCGGAATGCCCAGCTCTTCAGCCTGTTTGCTAGTGACACTGGAAGTCGTAACAGCTGTAATCTGCAATCCTTCTTCCTTGATACGCCGACCAATCTCTTCGACAAAATAATAAGCAGTTGAACCCGTCCCGAGACCAACAATCATCCCGCTTTGGACAAATTCAGCAGCCTTGATTCCTGCCAGTTTCTTTAGATTTTCCATAGCACCTCCTCGAATCACACTACTTTTATTATATCATGATTCTCACTAACATGAAAGTGTTTTCTTTGCCAGACTTAAATTGCATTCCTTCCGCTTGATAATCGAAAGCCTTGCTCCTCCTTGATTTTTGCGTTACAATTAGGGTAATTGATTTTAAAACACAAGGGAAGATACAGTATGATTACCAGAGAATTTGATACAATCGCTGCGATTTCTACGCCTCTTGGCGAAGGGGCTATCGGCATCGTCAGACTAAGCGGGACTGACAGCTTTGCTATTGCCCAAAAGATCTTCAAAGGGAAAAATCTGAGCGAAGTAGAAAGCCACACGCTCAACTACGGCCATATCGTTGACCCTCAAAATCAGGAAATTCTAGACGAGGTCATGCTTGGTGCTATGCGCTCTCCCAAGACCTTCACACGCGAGGATATCATTGAGATTAACACCCACGGGGGGATTGCGGTTACGAATGAAATCCTGCAGCTTGCTATCCGCGAGGGCGCTAGAATGGCTGAGCCTGGTGAATTTACCAAGCGGGCCTTTCTCAATGGGCGCGTGGATTTGACTCAGGCTGAGGCTGTCATGGACATCATCCGCGCCAAGACCGATAAAGCTATGAACAATGCTGTCAAGCAGCTGGATGGTTCTCTCTCCAACCTTATCAACAATACCCGTCAGGAAATCCTCAACACACTGGCTCAGGTCGAGGTCAATATTGACTATCCCGAGTACGACGACGTGGAAGAGATGACGACCCAGCTTATGCGAGAAAAAACAGCTGAGTTCGAGGCTCTGCTGAGCAGTCTTCTCGATACTGCACGACGAGGTAAGATTTTACGCGAAGGCATTTCCACTGCTATCATCGGCCGGCCTAATGTTGGAAAGTCCAGTCTGCTCAACAATCTCCTGCGTGAGGACAAGGCCATTGTGACTGACATTGAGGGGACGACTCGTGATGTGATCGAGGAGTATGTCAATATCAAGGGTGTGCCGCTCAAGCTCATCGATACCGCAGGGATTCGAGAAACCGATGACCTTGTAGAACAGATTGGAGTTGAGCGCTCTAAAAAAGCCCTGCAGGAAGCTGACTTGGTTCTCTTGGTTCTCAATGCCAGCGAGCCTCTGACAGACCAGGACAGACAATTGCTTGAAATCAGCCAAGATAGCAATCGTATCGTCCTGCTTAACAAGACTGACCTTGAAGAGAAGATTGAGCTGGACCAGCTGCCAACTGATGTCATCAAGATTTCCGTCCTCCACAATCAAAATATCAATAAAATTGAAGAACGCATCAATCAGCTCTTCTTTGATAATGCTGGTATCGTAGAGCAAGACGCTACCTACCTGTCCAATGCCCGCCATATCTCCTTAATTGAAAAAGCCCTAGAAAGCCTGCAAGCCGTCAAGCAAGGCTTGGAAATGGGTATGCCGGTTGACCTTCTCCAAGTCGATATGACTCGCACTTGGGAAATCCTCGGCGAAATCACTGGTGACGCCGCACCAGACGAGCTTATCACCCAACTCTTCAGCCAATTTTGCTTAGGGAAATAGAGAAACAAGAGACCTAAAGTTTAGGTCTCTTTTCGAATGCAGTATATTCGATTATTTTTAATAGCATTTCGTACATTATTAGTTCTCTACTTTGCTCTCCTCTAGAAAGCTATATATAGGGAGCGACACAAAGCAAGGTGTTTTTTAATTGGCTAGAAGGAGATTTCAATCCACGCTCCCGTGAAAGGAGCGACCACATACTTTGCATGTAAGTGTCTAGAGTTTTGAATTTCAATCCACGCCCCGTGAAGGGAGCGACTGATACGGTCAATGAATGGGTTAAATCCTATCAAATTTCAATCCACGCTCCCGCGAAGGGAGCGACTTGACGAGGCTAACTCTGTTTATGGCGCAAAGATATTTCAATCCACGCTCCCGTGAAGGGAGCGACAGTAAACCTACAAACTTTCCGATGTAGTATTTCTATTTCAATCCACGCTCCCGTGAAGGGAGCGACAAGCCCAATGCGCAAGCAAGGCGCTGTCCATCAAAATTTCAATCCACGCTCCCGTGAAGGGAGCGACGATTTGGACAAAATCCTGACTCATTCTACGGAATATTTCAATCCACGCTCCCGTGAAGGGAGCGACCGCGGCCGTGAGCGCATGCAGCACAAGAAAGAGAGATTTCAATCCACGCTCCCGTGAAGGGAGCGACACAGTATTCAACGACTACTTCAAGGAACACCCTTTATTTCAATCCACGCTCCCGTGAAGGGAGCGACGATGAAGCTCGTGAGTTGTTTAAAAACGGTTTATTTATTTCAATCCACGCTCCCGTGAAGGGAGCGACGACTTTTGATTGGTTGACGTTTTCTTATGTTACAGATTTCAATCCACGCTCCCGTGAAGGGAGCGACGTATTTTTTAGAGTCAAAAAAAGTTTACAATGAATTTCAATCCACGCTCCCGTGAAGGGAGCGACAAAAGGTTATAAAAATACTGTTTATGATAGCTCTATTTCAATCCACGCTCCCGTGAAGGGAGCGACATGGATTTTAATACAATAGAGCAATCTTTTAAAATTTCAATCCACGCTCCCGTGAAGGGAGCGACATTTTTTAGAGGTGATTTAAACGGTGATGATTTAATTTCAATCCACGCTCCCGTGAAGGGAGCGACTTTTTAGGTGTCAATAGAAAACGATTTGAAAAAATTTCAATCCACGCTCCCGTGAAGGGAGCGACAGCGCGTAGTTGCACTGTTTTAGGCAAAAATTATGTTTCAAGGAAAGAAAACTCTTCCAGAATTTTGAATTTTTACCTTGTTTTTATATATTTTTCGCGCGAAAGCCCTACTTTTTTATGAGTAACCACTATTCGCACTAAGCAATTTAAAGGAGTAATACACCTATATCAGGATCATAACTTGTATCACGTCCAATCGTTTCTAGACGATTTTGCCAGTTTTTTCCTAGCAAATAAAAACGAATACTGTCAGACTCAGTGTCAATAATACTCAAAAGCTTAGCCTTTATTTCTACAAATTCTGCAGGAGTTACTGAGCATTCAAAGACTGAATTCTGAACGCGTTGACCGTAATCAACACATAATTTTGCTACATTACGCAGTCTTTTCCTGCCTTGCGCAGTTTCAGTATTCACATCATATGTTACTAATACCATCATAAACTGCCTCCTATATTAAAAACGGCGGATAGGATTCCAATTCTCCACGGATTGTCTTGGCCAATAACTGTGCTTGGACATATGGCAGTAACATCAATTTCACCTTTTCTTTAGTAAAAGGATGTTCTACTTCCTGATGTTTCCGCTTTTGCCAGGCTTCAATAAAGATTGTACGCCCTTTTTCAGTTAATATGACACTACCATTTTCTTTAAAGTCAAAATGTTTTTTGTTTAACTGAGCTTTATTTATCAAAGAAAATACAAATCTATCAACTATATAAGCACGAAATTCTTCAACTAAATCCAATGCTAAGCTAGCACGACCTGGCCTATCTGTATGAAAGAAGCCAACATAACTATCCAGCCCCACTGCTTCCAAAGCAGATTGGCACTCATATGTTAACAAACTATAGCCAAATGATAACAGAGCATTAACGCAATCTAACGGAGGCCGCCTAGTCCTCCCATTAAACTGAAAAGTCTCCTTATCAGTTAATACTAAATCATTAAAAATACGAAAATATTGGTTTGCTGCCTGACCTTCAATTCCTAAAAGAGAATCCTTGTCTTCAGCTACTTGAACCTGTTCCAAAGCCCAAGTCAATTCTGTATTTACCTCTTCAAAGAGATGGCTATCAATTCGATCGCGATGGTCACGCTTGAAACGTAATAAATATTTTCTAGAATTTGAAATCTTAGCAAGAATAAAGTGTTTTGCATATTCTAGAGATTGTTCTTCATCCGCCAAACGATAATGCTGTCTCCTTAGCAAAACATTCCCATTTGTTTGCCCAACAAATCGACCGCAAAAGCGCCCTTGTGGTGTATGGAAGGACAAATTTATCTGATTTTTAGCACATAGTTCAATCAAAGAAGGAGACGCCCCCAAATAAGAAAAACAAACTATGCCATCAATTATCCGATATGGAAAACGACTGACAACCTTACCTTCTTGCTTGATAACGATATTATCTCTTTCACGCGTTAAATAAAAATTATCTTGAGTCAAATATAGAGTATTAAGTAGCTTTTTCATAAGCTATCCTCACTTTTTAGTGCTTGGAAAATATAATTGTCAACATTGCGTGCCTTTTTGCTCAGACGCGGCATGCAAATATCAACTAAGGAGCATAACTGACAGTTTTTAAAATATTCAGCTTTCGGAATAACCTGTTTATCATAATATTCATGCATTTGGCAAGCTAACTCGGCTACTTCTTTTCGTAAATCAGAAGTAATTTCTATTCGCTTCTTTTGATTCACACTATGGTAATAAAGATAACCATACTCGATTGCGCACCCAAGAGTTTCTTCAAGACAAATCGTTTGAGCAACCAGCTGAACAATATCGCGAGTATCCCTTTTTGGTTTTCCACGCTTATATTCAATAATAACAGGGAGCCATTTACCACGTTTCCCTTTTAACGAAACTCCTTTTTCATCCTTATGGAATTCAACCACATCCAATATCCCATAGAGACCAAGCTCTTTTGATGAGACATGCATAGCCCGTGAGGTAATGACATCCTTTCGTTTTTCTTTGATATATGGATTGTCTGCCTTTTGATGTAAAATCTGCCCATGAGCTGTCGCTTCGTTTTCAGCCCACTGCTGCTCAATATGAATCAAACTCCATTGGCGCTTGCAGAATTGGAAATGCTGAATTCCAGACAACATCAAATACTCACTTTCAGCATAAACCATATTACAGTCCTTCTAAGATATCAACTTTCAATCCTTTAGTTTCATATTCTGCCAATTTCTCTTGATTAAGATGGATAGCATAGTCTTCATAACTATCCTTATCCTGTTTTTCTTTGTCAAATTCAAACAAATCAAAAACACGCGCACTGGAAACATTTCCTAACTTATTAGAATGTGTAAACCAGAAAACTTCCCTTACTCGCATAGAACCTTCAGGACGAGCGGATGACGCATCGTTTTCAAACAGACTGATAAGCGCTTTCTTAATTACCTCAGCATCTTCATCAGAAAATCCTGTTTTTTCAGCAAAATTTGGATTAATCGAACCTTTGATGACATAGACACCATAATCAATAAAATGCTTAGTTCCCATGGTGTCTGACGAACGACCACTTTCATTTTTCGCTTCCATACCGTTGGTACTTCTAGTAATCTGTAGACTGGAAATCACAATTGGTTCCAAGGATTTAGCCATATTCAGAGAAACTGGACCACGAACACCGATTGACTTTTTTAAATAGGTAAATACTTGACCGAAAGAACGCACATCCAGCCATAATTGATTAGCTTTTTCTTCAATTTCTGCATCTGAATCTTTTGAAGTGAATTGATTAGAAAAACGTTTTTCAAGCGAACGAAACTCGTCATCAATGCGATCACCTGCCTGTACAAAAGTAGGACAACCAAAATCTTGCATACGATTTCTAATTTTACGTTTAATGGCCACATCTGAAATCAAGCCATGACCCTTAGCATCTGTTCTTGGCATATTACCAGATAAAGGATCGCCATTTGCATTTGCCTCACGTACCTCAATCGTCACCATAAAATCAATTTTGTGTTCCAACATATCTTATCCCTCGTTTTCTTTAGTTTGTTTAGTGTAGTAAAAATGTTTTTCAGCATAGTAGCCAAAGATAAATTTATAATCTAGTGGTTGTGTAAACTCTTTATTAGCATGTAATGGGGTCAAAAGTTGAATAATTTCTTTTCTTTCCTTCTCCAATTTATGCCAAATACCAGATCTATTCAATTTCAAAACTTCCTCATAGGGCTTAAT
>NZ_CAJPNR010000059.1 GCF_905372115.1 uncultured Streptococcus sp. | reverse complement strand
GTTTGTCGGCATCAACCTAGCTGATAAGTTTGATTTCTCTCAGGTTAACTCCCTCTTTTACCTTGGCGGCTTGGCCATTCTGACCCTTTACAGTATTTATCTCTGGTATCGGGCGGATAAGGAAGAGAAAAACGCATGATTAAAAAACAAGAATAACCTGATTCTAAATTAAAAGGAGACTGCGCCGACTATCTGAACTCAGCTTATGTGAATACTAAAGTTGAACAGAAAGGAAATGCTATGAAAAAATCATTTATTCTAACGCTTTTAACGATTATAACTCTAGGACTCTTCCGGCCAATTACTGCATCGGCTGAGGAGTCTCAAAAGCTGCCATCTGGTATCGAACGTGACCAGATCAGCCAGAAAATCCAAGACTATGTCAAGGAACATGAAAAAACAACAGCTGGCATGGAAACTGCTATCTTTGACAAGAATGGTACCATTTATCAAGGCAACTTTGGATACATGGATAAGGAAAAAGGCATCAAGGCTGATGATGATAGCGTTTTTGAATGGGGCTCCGTAACCAAATTAACCATCTGGGTCTCTGTCATGCAGCTCTGGGAGCAAGGTAAGATTAACCTAGAAGAAGACATCCGCACCTATCTGCCAGAGGGCTTTCTTAAGAATCTCCGCTATGACAAACCTATCACCATGTTGGATCTGATGAGTCATCAGGCAGGATTTGATGAGGTAACCATGTACCTACAAGACGATAAAAGTATCGAAGAAATCCTTAAAGAACAACAACCTATTCAGTCCTTTGAACCCGGTACAGTCACAGCTTATTCAAATTACGGTGCTGGCTTGGCTGCTCTGATTGTCGAGCGGATCTCTGGTCAGACTTTTGCCGACTATGCCCATGAGCATATTTTCCAACCACTGGGCATGGATAAAACGGCTATTTTGCCGGATCTATCAGACAATTCCTACGTTCAGAAAAAGCGTCAAGAAACCAAAGGTTACGACACTAAAGGAAACTTACTGAGCAAGGACCATTTCATCACTAGCATCTATCCTATCGGAGCGGCTACTGGCACCTTGAAAGACTTGGAGAAGTTCGCCCAAGCCCTGCTGGCTCGCAAGACGCTCTTTGAGCGCCCAGAGACCTGGAGCACCCTCTATACTGCCAGTTCCACCTACCCTGACACGGATATCATCCGCAATGCTCATGGCTTTTGGGCCAACGAATACGGTACTACTGTGTTGGGCCACGGCGGAAATACACCTGGCGCTACTTCACGGATAATGTTGGACTTGGAGCACGGTATCGGCTATGTCGTCATGACCAATCAAGGTACAGAGCAAAATTATAATTTCCAAATGCCAGAGCTCGTCTTTGGACCGCGCAAAACAGCCAGTAAGGAAACCAAAGAGCAGTTCAGTCCAGGCTATTATCGAACTCTGCGTAACTTTAATCAAGGGCCCCTGGCTATCTTTAAAATGATTCCAGCCTCCGCAGACTACTTGCAGGAACCATCTGACGATCAGCGATTGCCAAACAACTTCTGGACCATTTATCAGAGCCAAGGCAAGACCCGTATCGCAGTGGCTGTCGCAGACTATGAGAAAATCTCTGACTTTGATTTCTTTAAAGACTATGTTGTTCTAGGCTTGGCCGGACTTGGTATCATCTACGCCCTTGGCCTCCTCATCATCAGCCCGCTTCTAGGAGTCTATAGGCTTATCTTTCGCAAGAAACAAGACCAGCCAGACCTCACTTGGAAGGTCTGGAACCTCCTAACAGCTGTTGGTATTTTGGCTGTTCCAATCAATCTCTTTCTGCTATTCATGTCAGCAATTCCAGGAGATTTCAGCGAGATCGCTCAGTGGCGCTACATGCTCTTTGCTGCTTTGGGACTCCTGCTAACCTCAGCCGCTCTGTTACCTCTCTTCAGAAAGTTCAGAGAAAAGCTCAGCAAAGGCCGCCTCTTTCTAACATCCGTGACCAGCCTATCTGCCTTAGCAGTGGCCGCTAATATCCTCTATTGGTCTCTATATCAGTGGTGGGTATTCTAATATGAAAGGAGCCAGCTATGAAAAAAACATTTTCCCTAATCCTTTTAACTCTTTTGACTTTAGGACTCTTTCGACCAATTACCGCACTGGCTGAAGAGCAGAAACTCCCATCTGGTATCGAACGTGACCAGATCGGCCAGAAAATCCAAGACTATGTCAAGGAGCATGAAAAGACGACTGCCGCTATGGAAACGGCAGTATTTGACAAGGATAGCACCATTTATCAAGGCAACTTCGGTTATATGGATAAAGAAAAAGGCATCAAAGCTGACAACAGCAGCGTCTTTGATTGGGGCTCTGTGACCAAGCTGACCGTCTGGATAGCTGTCATGCAACTCTGGGAACAAGGAAAGATTGACCTAGAGGAAGATATCAAGACCTATCTGCCAGAGAATTTTCTTAAAAATCTGCACTTCGACAAAGCTATCACGATGCTGGATCTCATGAATCATCAGACGGGATTTGATGAATCTCTATCTTACACAAAAGGTGATAAAAATATAGAGGAAAATCTACGCATGCTCCAGCCTGTCCAGTCCTTTGAACCTGGAACAGTAACCTCTTATTCCAACTATGGTGCTGGGCTCGCTTCTCTGATTGTCGAGCGGATTTCCGGCCAGACCTTTGCTGACTATACCCACGAGCATATCTTCCAGCCGCTTGGCATGGACAAGACAGCTCTCCTACCGGACTTATCTGATAATCCCTATGTCCAGAAAAAACGCCAAGAGTCTAAGGCCTATGATACAAAGGGAAATTCACTAGGGACAGCTTTTTATGAATATGGTCTCTACTCAATTGGCCAAGCAGCCAGTACCTTGGAGGATTTACAGAAATTTGCTCAGGCTCTGCTGGGGCGCAAGGTTCTCTTTGAACGTCCAGAAACTTGGAATACTCTCTACAATCCCACTTCGACCTATCCAGGTACAGACATCGCCCGCAATGCCCACGGTTTTTGGATCAACGAATACGGAGTCAGCATCATTGGCCACAGCGGCAATACTGATGGTTTCAGCTCCCGGCTTATGCTAGACTTGGAAAGTGGCATCGGCTACATAGTCATGACCAATCAAAGCATGGAAGAGAATTACAACTACCAAATGTCTGAACTGGTTTTCGGAAAACGTAAAACAGCTGACGAAGATACCCAAAAGCAGTTTACACCAGGCTACTACCGTTCTCCGCGCACCTATCTCCATGGCCCCTTGTCCTTTCTAAGACTCATGATGCCCTCAATAGAGAAGATTGACAATCCTGCTCAGAACCGAATCTTGAGTACCAATTTTTGGACCATCTATGAGAGCAAGGGAAAGATTACAATTCCCGTCGCTGTGGTAGACTATGAGAAAATCTCTGCTTTCGACTTCTATAAAGACTATATCATCTTAGGATTAGGTATTCTTGGAATTGTCTATGGTTTTGGAACACTCATCATCAGCCTTTTATTAGGAGCTTATCGCTTGATTTCCCGAAAAACGGTTGAGCGCACAGACCGCACTTGGAAGGTCTGGAATCTGCTGACTTCTCTTGGTATTCTGGCTGTTCCCCTAAACCTACTAATGATTATGATACCTTTGATGTCAGATGACCTTGATTCTCTAGCTCCTTGGCGCTACATGCTCTTTGCTGCCTTGGGACTCCTACTAACCGCTGCGGCTCTGCTGCCGCTCTTCAGAAAATCCAGAGAAAAGATCAGCAAGGGACGCCTCTTCCTGACGGCCATGACCAGTCTATCTGCTTTGGCAGTAGTCGCTAATATCCTTTACTGGTCCCTCTACCAGTGGTGGGTGCTCTAAGGCAAATCTTTTAAAATGATACAGACTAAGGCTGAGACGTTATTGTCTCAGCCTTTTTCTTATTATAAGTCCTTCTGGCTTTTTTTGACCACTAAATTTTATTTAGTTTTTTCTTGATTTTTTATCTTTTATTTATTACAATATGAACAAGTTCATAAAATGAACGTATTCATATCTTGAAAAGGGATTTAAAAATGAAAGTAAGTAAAAAAGAAAAAAATCGTCAAGCTATTTTAGAAGTGGCAGGGGAGTTGTTTCGCTCTAAGGGCTTTGGAGCAGTTTCTATGCGAGAGATTGCAGAAGTCTGTGATATAGCTACTGGAACTCTATATAATTATTTTAAAAGCAAGGGGCAAATTTTTATTGAAATAGTTATCCAGAAGCAGTTTAAGCTGACTACAAAATTTGATGAAAATGCTGAGACTTATACAGAGCTTGTGGCAAGTATTAAAAAGCAGATTATATCTGATGTTGGAACTATAACTGAAGTTGAGAAGTCCGACTGGCAGAGCATTTTTCAAATTCTCACCTCTGATACTGATTCCAGTCAATATTTGAGCAACTTGCTGTATCTTGATAGTCAATATCTTCAATCAATTAAGACTTACTTGGAAAGCAAGGCTCATCTTCTGCCAGAAAACTACCCAATCGACCTCCTGCTGGAAATACTTTATAACAATTTAGGGCTTTTGGTAATCCGATATCTTTATACGGATATGCCACCATCACTTTTAATGGAAAAAGGATTGGAACAGATAGAATTTATCATGGGGCAGGGAGGAATAAAATATTGAGAGATATTTGCACACCTAAGTTTTTACAGGAACTATTTGGACGGAAAACAAGCCTGATGACCATAGTTATCACGATGACCTTCTCTTTTCTGGTAACTGGATTACTCTGGCGTCTTTCCTTGCCAGATCAGAATTGGCCATTATGGCAAATCATTACTTTTTGCCTCTTATCTGTAGATATCAGCGGAGGAGTGATCGCTAATTTATCTCAAGGGACTAATCATTATTATCAGGAGTCTGTAAAACGACGATGTATTTTCCTCCTGATTCACATTCAGCCCTTACTTCTAGCTCTACTTTTTAATCAGTCTTTACTAATCTGTACTATGGTCTGGCTTGGTGCGATGATAGGCGCTCTGTTTGTTAGCGAACTACTGAAAGATTGCAGGGAGCAAGCATTAACTGGTGCTTCTATGGCGGGGTTGGGTTGCATTCTTCTTATTAGTTACAGTAAATTGCCAATCAGTATGACAGCTCTTTTATCACTTTACCTGATTAAACTTCTATTCGCTTTTAGTGTAAATCACTATACGACCGCTTGGAGTAAAGATTATCAATAAAAGTATGCGAGTCTAAAATATGATGAACAGAAAGGAATCTCTATGTTGAAAAGAATCTTTATATTTATCCTTAAAACAATCACTTGGCTGGTAGGACTCTTAGCTCTGGCCTTATTGGCTATCTTTCTCTATCACCGCTTTCAAATAGCTCAGGAAAGCAAACTCATTGAGAAGCCGATTGGTCAGCTAGTCGAGGTAGAGGGTAAGAAGCTTAATGTCTACACTGCCGGCAAGGGCAAGAAGACCTTGGTTTTCCTAGCGGGACTGGGCACCAATGCTCCGGTGCTGGATTTCAAGGCTCTTTATTCCAAGCTAGAGGAGGATTATCGCATCGTCGTGGTAGAACGTCTAGGCTATGGTTACAGCGATGATGGAAACGATGAACGCTCATTGGATAGACAAGTGGAGCAGACACGTAAGGCCCTCAAAGCTGCTAAGATATCCGGTCCTTATGTTTTGGTTCCGCATTCGATTGCCGGTTTAGAAACGATTCACTGGGCCAATCATTACCCAGAAGAAGTAGAAGCTATTATCGGGCTGGATATGACCATGCCTCATACAGAGGTGGCCGACCAGCAGAAATTTTATGGCTCTTATCAGACTATCCAGCTGGGGAGAATGCTAGGCTTAGCTCGCCTACCGATTTTCTTTGATGAAAATAGCAGCCCAGCCATAAAGTCTGGGGCCCTCAATGATCAGGAAAAAGCTATCTTTAAAGCCTTGTTCCACCAGCGGTCAATCACTCAGGCGGTCATGAACGAAGTCAAGAATCGGAAGAAAAATGTTGAAACGATTAACAAAGAACCCGTGCCTCAGATTCCAACTCTTATCTTTGCGGCTGTCCAGAAAGGCGGAGAAGCTCCCAAGCTAGAGGAAGAGTTTGTCGCGCAAAATGCCCAAGCCAAACTTGTGACATTAGAAGGCTCCCACTATATCCATGACGAAAAGCCAGAGGAAATCGCCCAGCAAATAAAGGAATTCTTGAAATAATGAATCTTGTAAAGTATTTAAATTTCAGTTAGACTAAAGTTCCTATTAAAAATACATCCTTAAAAAAGGCTGAGACATTCATATCTCAGCCTTTTTCCTATTTCACAGATGCCCCATTAGTTGCGATGACTTCCTTGTACCAGTCAAAGGATTTTTTCTTGGAGCGCTTGAGTGTTCCTTTACCTTCATTGTCACGATCCACATAGATAAAGCCATAGCGCTTCTTCATCTCGCCAGTGCCGGCTGATACCAGGTCGATACAGCCCCAGGTCGTGTAGCCCCAAAGCACCACGCCGTCCTCATTGATGGCTTCCCGCATGGCCTTGACATGGGCTGCCAGGTAGTCAATCCGGTAGTCATCAGCCACATAGCCATTTTCATCCGGAGTGTCCACTGCGCCCAGACCATTTTCCACGATAAACATAGGCTTTTGATAACGATCCCAGATGGTATTTAGCGTAATGCGTAAGCCCAGGGGATCAATCTGCCAGCCCCACTCAGAGCTTTCTAAATAAGGGTTCTTGAGAGAAGCAAAGATATTGCCCTCGGTCAGCTCATTGACCTTAGGATCGCCCGAAGCTACCCGGCTAGAGTAGTAAGAGAAGGAAATGAAGTCCACCGTATGCTCCTTCAGCAGCTGCAGGTCCTCTTCTGTCATTTCGACACTGATGCCCTCGCGCTCCCAAGCTTTCTTAGCATAGTTAGGATATTCGCCACGCGCCTGTACGTCGATGAAGAAATAGTTTTTCCTGTCATCCTCCATACCAGCCCATACATCGCGTGGATGACAGGTGTTAGGATAATTTGGGCCCGCTGCCAGCATACAGCCAACCTTGTTTTCCGGATCAATCTCATGAGCCAGCTTGGTAGCAATGGCTGACGCGACCAGCTCATGATGGGCTGCTTGATACTTGACCTGCTCCTCATTTTCGCCTTCTTCAAAGCAGAGCCCCGCCCCCATAAATGGTGCATGGAGAATCATATTAATTTCATTGAAGGTCAGCCAATATTTGACCAAGCCCTTGTAGCGGGTAAAGAGAGTGCGGCAGAGACGCTCGTAAAATTCCAACATGAGACGATTCCGCCAACCACCATATTGCTCAATCAAGTTCATGGGACAGTCAAAGTGAGTAATGGTCACCAAGGGCTCAATGCCGTACTTGTGGCATTCCTTAAAGAGGTCTTCGTAAAATTTCAGGCCAGCTTCATTAGGCTCCAGCTCATCCCCCTTAGGGAAAATCCTGCTCCAAGCAATGGACAGCCGATATGTCTTAAAACCCATCTCACCAAAGAGGGCAATGTCCTCTTTGAAGCGATGGTACATGTCAATGGCTTCCTTGGCTGGGTAGAAATAGCCTTCCTCAAAGTCAAACATCTTTTTCTTACCCGTGATGATGGCCAAACGGTCCTCACCAATCGGCACCACATCTACATTAGCCAACCCACGACCATCTGCATCATAAGCGCCCTCACACTGGTTGGCAGCTGTCGCTCCACCCCACAAGAAACCATCCGGAAAAGTCAGTTTTTCAGTCATATCTTCCTCCTTAGTAAGATAAAAGATTTTCTATACTTTATAGTATAACAAAGTAAAATCTAAAAAACTTATAATATAATGTCGAATAATAATATTATTCTATGACCGATTGATTTCACAACTGAAATAACACCCCCCCAATCTAGCATTTCTCTTCAGACCAGTGATAGACTTTCTTTATCAGTGCGATAAAAAATACATATTACTAAAGGTCTGTTATCTATGCTAAACTAGGAACATCAAGTGTTTAAGGAGTGAGAGCCGTGAACTGGGACGTCGTCAGTGATTACTATCCCCTCTATCAAGAGGCCTTTCTTTTAACCATGTTCATCGCCTTTTGGGGGATTTTGGGATCGATTGCTGTCGGATTCTTAGTCAGCCTGATTCGCTTTTACAAGGTTCCAGTTTTGAAGCCGCTAGCAACCGCCTATATCGAGTTTTCCCGCAATACACCGCTGTTGCTGCAGCTTTTCTTTCTTTTCTTTGGCCTGCCTCGTGTTGGACTCGTTCTGTCCTCTGAGGCTTGTGCAACGATTGGGCTAATCTTTCTGGGTGGTTCCTATATGGCTGAGTCTTTCCGAAGCGGCCTTGAAGCAGTCAGCCGGACGCAGAGGGAGGTCGGACTCTCTATCGGCCTACGACCAGTGCAAGTCTTCTACTATGTCATCCTGCCTCAGGCTGCAGCTATTGCCCTACCTTCCTTTAGTGCCAATGTCATCTTTTTAATCAAGGAAACCTCAGTATTTTCAGCTGTTGCCTTGGCAGACCTAATGTTTGTAGCTAAGGACTTGATTGGCCTTTACTACGAGACAGATACGGCTCTGCTCATGTTGGTCATCGCTTATCTGATTATTTTGCTGCCAATTTCACTTGGCTTTAGCTGGATAGAAAGGAGGCTGCGGCGTGCAGGATTCGGGCATTCAAGTTCTCTTTCAGGGGAATAATTTCTTACGTATCTTACAAGGGCTGGGCGTTACCATTGGTATTTCCATCCTCTCGGTCATCATCTCCCTTATCTTGGGGATTATTTTTGGCATCATCATGACCTCGCACTCAAAAGTCGTGCGCTTTCTGTCGAGAGCCTATCTAGAGTTTATCCGAGTCATGCCCCAGCTGGTTCTGCTCTTTCTGGTTTACTTTGGCCTAGCCAGAAACTTCGACATCAATATCTCTGGTGAACTCTCAGCCATTATCGTCTTCTCTCTTTGGGGAACGGCGGAGATGGGAGACTTGGTACGAGGGGCCATCACTTCCCTGCCCAAGCATCAGTTTGAGAGCGGTCAGGCACTGGGACTGTCGCAGCGCCAACTCTATGTCTACATTATCATCCCACAGGTACTGCGACGGCTTTTGCCGCAGGCGATTAACCTAATCACGCGGATGATTAAGACAACCTCACTCATCGTCCTTATCGGAGTCATTGAGGTTGTCAAGGTCGGCCAGCAGATTATTGACAGCAATCGTCTGTCTATCCCTTCTGCTGCTTTTTGGATTTATGGTTGCATTCTGCTGCTTTACTTCGCAGTCTGCTTTCCTATTTCTAAGCTGTCCTCTTATTTGGAAACCATCTGGAAGGAGTAACGGACATCATGTCGGAAATCATTTTAGAATTACGAGACATTCGCAAGTCTTTCGGCAGCAATGCCATCCTTAAAGGCCTGTCTCTCTCTGTCCAAAAAGGAGAGGTCGTGGTCATCCTAGGATCATCTGGCTGCGGCAAGTCGACCCTGCTTCGCTGTATCAACGGTCTTGAAAGCATCCAGTCTGGTGATATTTTACTAGACGGCCAGTCCATCCTCAGCCAGAAAAAGGACTTCCATCTCGTTCGTCAGAAGATTGGCATGGTCTTTCAAAGCTATGAGCTCTTCCCCCATCTGGATGTCCTTCAAAATCTAATTCTTGGTCCCATAAAGGCTCAAGGGCGCAAGAAAGACGAGGTCATCAAGGAAGCTGAAAGCCTGCTAGAGCGGGTCGGCCTGGCGGATAAAAAGCACAGTTTTGCTCGCCAACTGTCTGGCGGCCAAAAGCAACGGGTAGCAATCGTCCGTTCGCTCCTCATGCACCCGGAAATCATCCTTTTTGATGAGGTGACTGCTTCGCTGGATCCTGAGATGGTCCGTGAAGTGCTAGAACTCATTAATGACCTAGCTGAAGAAGGCCGGACCATGCTGATTGTGACCCACGAAATGCAGTTCGCCCACGCCATTGCCGATCGGGTCATCTTCATGGACCAAGGTGGTATCCTCGAGGAAAATACCGCCCAACAGTTCTTCAGCCAACCTAAAACCCAGCGAGCCCAGGAATTTCTCAATGTCTTTGACTTCAGCCATCTAGGCTGACAGTTATGCCTACCCCACCACTGATGTGGCTGCTCTTTGGTAGCTCTGTGTTTTCTTCGCATTTCCATATCTTATAAAGGAGTCTCTTATGAAATTATCTAAAACAATCTTTGCTTTAACAACCCTTACTCTAGCTTTCTTCCTTGTCGCTTGCGGCAGTTCCAGCAAGAAAGATGCTGGTAACAAAGACGCAGCTTCCAGCAAAACGGTCAAGGCCCGCAGTCTGGAGGAAATTAAAAAGAGCGGTAAGCTTCGTATCGCGGTTTTCAGCGACAAGAAACCGTTCGGCTATGTAGATAACAACGGCAAATATCAAGGCTATGACATTTATCTGGGCGACCAGCTAGCCAAAGATTTGGGCGTTAAGCCAGAATACGTGCCTGTAGATGCTGCCAACCGGGCTGAATACTTAATCTCCAACAAGGTCGATATTACCCTGGCCAACTTCACTGTCACAGACGAGCGGAAAAAACAAGTTGACTTCGCTCTGCCCTATATGAAAGTATCTCTTGGAGTTGTATCACCAAAAGGCTCAGTTATCACCAAGCCTGAGCAGTTGGAAGGTAAGACCCTGATCATCACCAAAGGAACCACAGCTGAAACCTACTTTGAAAAGAACTATCCGAATATCAAGCTGCAAAAGTATGATCAGTACAGCGATGCTTACCAAGCCCTGCTGGACGGCCGTGGCGATGCCTTTTCTACGGACAACACTGAAGTCCTAGCCTGGGCGCTGGAAAACAAAGGCTTTGAAGTCGGCATCACTTCGCTAGGTGATCCAGATACCATTGCCCCAGCTGTGCAAAAAGGCAATACCGAGCTGCTCAACTACATCAACGACGAAATCAAGAAACTGGGCAAAGAAAACTTCTTCCACAAGGCCTATGAAGAAACTCTCCACCCAACATACGGCGAAGCTGCTAAGGCTGACGACCTAGTTGTTGAAGGCGGGGAAGTTAAATAAACCTGCTGATATAGAGCAAGAAGTTGGACAAAACTTAATTTCTAGCCGAAATATAATATTAGTTCACATAAAAACGCATAAAATCAACACTTTTGTAATCAGTTGATTTTATGCGTTTTTTCTATGTCAAACAGACCTATTTCATTCGATAAAAATCAATCACTAGACCAGCAGGGCCTTTAACTAGCAGCGATTCCGTTCCCCAATCAGTTACAGCTGGGCCATGTAAAATTTCAGCACCAAGCTCTTTCAACCGTTTATAATTCTGGTCTACATCCTCGATCTCAATGTGAAGAATGATTCCCGACTGAAAATTTTCCAAAGGAATCAAATGATTTTGAGACAACATGAGGCAGTGACTGCCAATCGTGAACTGTGCAAAATCATCATCAACATAGTCTGCCTTTTTATCCAAAATATGCTCCAAGTCAGCACAGACTTGGGGAACATTTGAAACGATAATATCTAATTGATTTAAATTCATTTGTTATCCTCCACAAAAAAACCGGATTGCTCCGATCTTTTCAAGTTCTGCTCTAAGAAAATCAAAAAATAAAGTCTACAAAATTTACATTTGATTTTCGACGAGAGGAATTATTTAATTGCGCGTGATTGCAAACCTTCTTCTTCCAAGAAGAGGCGGAATGGTACGAGTTCTTCTGCTTCGTATTTTTCCTTGAAGGCTTTGATTGCTTCTTCTGAGTGAAGTTTTGGATCCAA
>NZ_CAJPNR010000058.1 GCF_905372115.1 uncultured Streptococcus sp. | reverse complement strand
TGTCTTTGCTGAAGATGGTCAGGTGGCACCGGTTTACTCCATTTCAGCAGGCTTGGACTATCCTGGAGTTGGTCCCGAACATGCTTTCTTTAAAGATTCCGGACGAGTAGAATACGTGGCAGCGACAGATGATGAAGCTGTGGATGCCTTACTCCTCTTGACACAAAAGGAAGGAATTTTGCCGGCAATCGAAAGTTCTCATGCCATTGCTGAAGCCATCAAGCGAGCTCCGCAACTGTCATCTGACCAAATCATCATTATCAATGTATCTGGTCGTGGAGACAAGGATGTGGCAGCCATTGCCGACTATCTAGAAAAACGAAAATAAAATACCCAGCAGAAGAGTAGTAACATCCCTCCTTTTAGAGAGTCTGTGGTTGCTGTAAACAGGCAGGAGAAGTTATGAAATGGGCTGTTGGAGTCAACATTTTGTCCTTTAGTTGAACTTTTATTATTTTGTTAGTATGCTTTGCTGTAAACCAGTATGCTGACTTGAACTTAAAGGGATCTAAATGACTGCAAATAGGTAAATGAGATGTGGAGCCTGAAAACTCCATAACTGAGGTGGCACCGCGATGATACGCCCTCACAGGATGAACTGTGCGGGCGTTTTTCTGTAGTTCTGGAGCAAGTTATGACAGTGGACAGGTGCTATCTGTTCTTGAGAATGCAGTCATGGCTAGCAGTTTGTTCTTCCTTAAACGCGTCTGATTTAAATAGAAAGAAAAAATATGCAAAAGATTTTACCAGCTGATATTTTATCGCCGATTCTGGCTTATATGCGGATTCAGGGCGACCACAAGGTGATTTTGGAAAGTATTCCGAGAGATAGCGAGACAGCCCGTTTTTCTATCCTAGCTTATAACCCAGTCTTTGAAGTTCGCTATGAAAATGGCCAGTTAACAAAGAACGGGCAAATAATTGAGGCAGATCCATTGGACTATCTGCATGAGTTAACAGTAAAGAAAGATTATCATTCAGACCTGCCTTTTGGAGGCGGAGCCATCGGTTTTGTCGGTTACGATATGATTTCCCTCTATGAGGAGATTGGCCAGATTCCAGCTGATGTGATTGGAACGCCGGATATGCACTTTTTCGTTTATGAGAGTTACATGGTTTTTGACCATAAAAAAGACAAGGTCTATATCATTGAGGAGGCGCTCTACAGTGATAGAAGCGAAGCTGATTTGGCTGCTAATCTGGAGCTTATCATGACTGAGCTGGCGCAGCCAGCAGCAGATGAATTTTCACCACTGGAACTGTCCAGTTTGAACTTCCAGAGCCATATTGAGCAGACGGCTTTTGAAAAAATGGTGGAAGATGCGCGCAGCTTGATTCGGCAGGGAGATATGTTCCAATGTGTGCTCAGTCAGCGTTTTTCAGCAGAGTATTCTGGTAGGCCGCTGGATTACTATCGCAATCTGCGTGTGACCAACCCTTCCAACTATCTCTACTTTTATGATTTTGGGGATTATCAGATTATCGGAGCCAGCCCGGAAAGTCTGGTGTCTGTCAAGCAAGGGCAGGTTACGACCAATCCTATTGCTGGGACCAGACCGCGCGGGAAGGATGAAAGAGAAGATAAAGCCTTGGCAGAGGAGCTGCTGGCTGACGAGAAGGAAGTGGCTGAACACCGTATGTTAGTTGATTTGGGGCGTAATGATATCGGTAAAATTGCCCAGAATAACAGCGTGGAAGTCACTAAGTACATGGAGGTAGAGTATTTCCGCTATGTCATGCATCTGACCAGTGTGGTCCGTGGTCAGCTTTTGCCTCAACTGACAGCTATGGATGCGCTCAAGTCAACCCTGCCAGCCGGCACCGTCTCGGGTGCGCCTAAGATTCGAGCTATGAAGCGAATTTATGAGCTGGAGCAGGAAAAACGTGGCATTTATGCGGGGGCTATCGGCTATCTGTCTGCGACTGGAGATATGGATGTTGCCATTGCTATCCGGACCATGATTTTGAAAAATGGCAGAGCTTATGTTCAAGCTGGAGCGGGTATTGTTTATGACTCGATCCCTACTAATGAATACCAAGAAACCATCAACAAGGCCAAATCAATGACCAAGATAGGAGAGATGCAATGATTTTATTGATTGATAATTATGATTCTTTTACTTACAATCTAGCCCAGTATATCGGCAATTTTGCAAAAGTTAAGGTCTTGCGAAATGATGATGCAGGCCTTTATCAAGCGGCAGAAGAAGCTGATGCCTTGGTTCTGTCTCCGGGTCCAGGCTGGCCAGCAGATGCAGGACGGATGGAAGAGCTTATCCGCGATTTTGCTGGTAAAAAGCCGATTTTAGGGATTTGCTTGGGGCATCAAGCCATTGCAGAAGTATTTGGCGGAAAGCTAGGATTGGCTCCCAAAGTCATGCACGGCAAGCAAAGTATTCTGCGCTTTGAGGGAAAATCTCCTATCTATGAGGGGATAGAGGATGGGCAGCCAGTCATGCGTTATCATTCGATTTTGATTGAGGAGATGCCGGAGGACTTTGAAGTGACAGCTCGAGCGGTTGATGATAACTCGATTATGGCTATCCAACACAAGAGTCTGCCCATTTATGGTTTTCAGTATCATCCTGAAAGTATTGGCACGCCGGACGGCTTGTCGTCTATCAAGAATTTCATCGATTTAGTAAAATAAAGGAGCGTGTATGAAAGAGATTATTGCAAAACTAGCTGATTTTAAGGATTTAAGCAGCGCTGAGATGACAGATGTGATTGAGCGTATTGTCACCGGACGGGTGACAGAGTCCCAAATTGTAGCCTTCTTGCTGGGGCTCAAGATGAAGGGGGAGACGATTGAGGAACGAACTGCTTTGGCTCAGGTAATGCGAGGACATGCTAAGCAGATTCCGACCACTATTCGCACTGCCATGGACAATTGCGGTACCGGCGGAGACAAGTCTTTCAGCTTCAATGTTTCGACTACGGCAGCTTTTGTACTGGCAGGTGGCGGAATTAAGATGGCTAAGCACGGCAATCGCTCCATTTCTTCTAAGTCAGGTTCAGCTGATGTGTTAGAAGCTCTGGGTATCAATCTAGACTTGGACGCTGCTAGCTTGGGCAAGGTTTTTGAGCAGACAGGTATCGTCTTTCTCTTTGCAAAGAATATGCATCCAGCTATGAAATACATCATGCCAGCCCGTCTTAGCCTAGGTATTCCCACTATCATGAATCTAACTGGTCCGCTTATCCATCCCATGAGTCTAGAAACTCAGCTTTTGGGGACCAGCCGGCCGGATATGCTAGAGAGTACGGCAGAGGTCTTGAAAAATATGGGTCGCAAACGTGCAGTAGTCGTGTCAGGTCCAGATGGTCTGGATGAGGCGGGTCTTCATGGCCGTACCCAGTATGCTCTGCTGGAAAATGGGCAAATCAGCCTGCACAGCTTTCTGCCGTCAGATGTTGGCATGAAAGAGATACCTCTTGAAGCGATTCGTGGGGGCAATGCCAAGGAAAATGCAGAAATTCTGCTTTCTGTCTTGCAAAATCAAGCCAGCCCCTATCTAGAAACGACAGTTCTGAATGCTGGATTGGGATTTCATGCTAATGGAAAATCAGACAGTATAGAAGAAGGAATAGTTCTAGCCCGCCAAGTGATTGCTAGCGGCGCAGCCTATGAAAAACTCAAGCAACTACAGGAGTATCAGAAATGAGCAAAGAATTTCTCCCGACCATTCTAAAGCAAAAAGAGCAGGAAGTGGCGGCTATGTCTTATGAAGAGCTGCAGCCCCTGCGCTCGACTTATTCCCTCTATGAGTATCTCAAAAACCACCCTCAAGAGCTGCAGCTGATTGCTGAGGTCAAAAAAGCCAGTCCAAGTCTGGGAGATATTAATCTCGGTGTGGATATTGTGGAACAGGCTCGCACCTATGAACGATGCGGTGCAGCCATGATTTCGGTCCTGACAGATGAGATTTTCTTCAAAGGACATTTGGATTACCTGAGAGAGATTTCCAGTCAAGTCACGATTCCGACCCTCAATAAGGACTTTATCATTGATGAAAAACAGATTGTTCGCGCCCGAAATGCTGGAGCGACAGTCATTCTCTTGATTGTGGCTGCCTTGCCTGAAAAGCGGCTGCAAGAACTTTATGATTTTGCGACGGGTTTAGGCTTGGAAGTTCTGGTCGAAACCCATAATCTGTCGGAGCTGGAAATTGCTCATAGAATAGGAGCTCGGATTATCGGTGTCAATAATCGCAATCTAGTTACTTTTGAAACAGATATCAATACCAGTCTCCAACTGTCTGCCCATTTCAAAGATGACAGGGTTTACGTATCAGAGTCCGCTATTTTCAGCAAGGAAGATGCTGAGCTAGTAGCTCCTTATTTCCATGCGGTTTTAGTCGGAACAGCCCTGATGCAGGCTGAGGATGTGGCAGAAAAAATCAAGGAGCTGAAAATTGACAAAGGTTAAGATTTGCGGCTTATCAACGGCCAGCGCTGTGGAAACAGCATGCCAGGCTGGTGCAGATTACATTGGGTTTGTCTTTGCTGAGAGCCGTCGGAGGGTCAGTTTGGAGCAAGCTCAGAAGCTAGTTGCCTTGGTGCCGCCTACTGTCCGAAAGGTAGGAGTTTTCGTATCTCCGAGCTTGGCAGAGCTGCAGGAAGCTATTTCGGTAGCAAATCTAGATTTGGTGCAGATTCATGGCGATTTTAATGAAGATCTTCTGACTGAGATCGGCCGGCCGGTTATTCGAGCTTATCAGGTCAGTGGAGCGTTAAAAGATGTCAGCCAACAGTCTTACTATCTGCTATTTGATGCACCACTTGCTGGTAGTGGTCAGACCTTTGACTGGCAAGCTTTTGACAAGAATCAAATCCACCAGCCCTTCTTTATCGCCGGTGGTTTGAATGCAGGAAATGTCCGAGAAGCTATTCAGCACTTCGCTCCTTACGCAGTTGATGTATCCAGCGGGGTCGAGACTGACGGACAGAAGGATTTAGAAAAGATAACAGAATTTATAGAAAGAGTGAAAGATGGCATATAATCAACCCAATCAAGAAGGATTTTACGGTGAGTTTGGCGGGCGATTTGTTCCGGAAACGCTGATGACAGCAGTTTTGGAACTGGACAAAGCCTACCGTGAGAGTAAAAAAGACCCAGCCTTTCAGGCTGAGCTGGACGAGTTGCTGAAGCAGTATGTAGGACGAGAAAATCCTCTCTATTTTGCAAAAAATCTGACAGCCCATGCTGGCGGTGCTAAGATTTATCTGAAGCGGGAAGACCTCAACCATACCGGGGCCCATAAAATCAATAATGCCCTAGGCCAGGTCCTATTAGCCAAGCGAATGGGCAAGAAGAAAATCATTGCCGAGACTGGTGCGGGTCAGCATGGAGTAGCTACAGCCACAGCTGCAGCCCTTTTCAATATGGACTGTACTATCTATATGGGAGAAGAAGATGTCAAGCGCCAAGCCCTCAATGTCTTTCGGATGGAACTTTTAGGAGCCAAGGTAGAGTCTGTGACCGATGGCTCTCGAGTCCTCAAGGATGCAGTTAATGCTGCCTTGCGAGCTTGGGTGGCTCAGGTTGATGATACTCACTATATTATGGGCTCAGCCTTAGGTCCCCATCCTTTCCCAGAGATTGTCCGCGATTATCAGAGTGTGATTGGGCGTGAGGCCAAGCGGCAGTTTGCTGAGCAAAATGCAGGTTCCTTGCCAGATGCTTTAGTGGCCTGCGTTGGCGGTGGATCCAATGCTATTGGACTCTTTTATCCCTTTGTAGATGATAGTACAGTGGCTATGTATGGAACAGAAGCAGCTGGGCGGGGCGTGGATACAGATGAACATGCTGCGACCTTAACCAAGGGCCGGCCAGGTGTTTTGCACGGTGCCTTGATGGATGTCTTGCAGGATGAGCAAGGGCAAATTCTTGAAGCTTTCTCTATCTCTGCCGGGCTGGACTATCCTGGCATCGGTCCCGAACATTCTCATTTTAATGCTATTCAGCGCGCCACTTATGTGCCAGTAACGGATGAAGAAGCCTTGGAAGCCTTCCAGCTCCTGTCTCGTATCGAAGGGATTATCCCTGCTCTAGAGTCTAGCCATGCTATTGCTTACGCTGTTAAGCTGGCTAAGGAGTTGGGACCAGATAAATCAATGATTGTCTGCCTATCCGGCCGTGGTGATAAGGATGTCGTTCAGGTAAAGGAACGCTTGGAAAGTGAAACGGCTCAAAAAGGAGGTGCCCATGACTAAAACACTCACTCAGCATTTAGAAACCATCAAAAAAGCAGGCAAGGGAATTTTCCTTCCTTATATCATGGCTGGTGATCACGAGAAAGGTTTAGCAGGTTTGCCGGAAACTATCTCATTTTTGGAAAACTTGGGTGTGTCAGCCATTGAAATCGGTCTGCCTTTTTCAGACCCTGTTGCAGATGGGCCGGTTATTGAAGAAGCCGGTCTGAGAAGTCTGGGCAACCATACTTCGGCCAAGTCTTTAGTCGCAAGCTTGCAGAATTTGGACACTCAGTTGCCTCTCATCATCATGACCTACTTCAATCCTATTTTCCAATACGGTCTCAAAGATTTTGTCAAGGATTTGGCTATGACACCGGTTAAAGGATTGATTATTCCAGATCTGCCTTATGAGCACAGGAATTTTATCTTGCCTTTACTGGAAGATTCAGATATTGCTCTAATTCCTTTAGTGAGCCTGACGACTGGCCTAGAACGTCAGCAGGAGCTGATCAAGGAAGCTGAAGGTTTTATCTACGCTGTAGCCATCAATGGTGTGACAGGTAAGAGCGGAAGCTACCGCAATGATTTGGACCAGCACTTGAGCAAGCTTCGTGATATTGCAGAGATTCCAGTACTGACTGGCTTTGGCGTTTCTACTTTAGAGGATGTTGACCGCTTCAATCAAGTCTCAGATGGAGTCATTGTCGGATCTAAGATTGTCAAAGCTCTTCATGAAAAGGACGTCGGTATAGCAGCCTTTATCCAAGAAGCAGCAGCTTATAAGAAATAATCACCACCAGACCAAACAAAAGACAGGGGACAAATGCCAGCCTGTCTTTTTTCTTTTTAAAGCAGAAACAGGCTAGGCCAGAGAAACTAGCGATTTGGATAAGAATGAGAATCTGTTCCATGTTCTTGAATTTTATCATCATAAAAAAGTAACTTTCGTCTAATTCATTTTTTAAGAAACGTTTGATTTTTGATGTTGATTGAATATTAGTTTGGATATTGCTTATGAATGGTATCTATATAGCTAGTGAAATGTTTCAAGAAATGCTTAGGAGATATAACAGTGATGTATTTTCCAAAAGCAAGCAAGGTGTTGTATCCCCAATCATTGTCGTGTAAGGGATAAGTAATCTCGTAAATATCGCTAGTAATAGGTTTTATGGAATTATAGCCTAAGAGTTCCACAAATCGGTCAAGGACGATTTTCTGGACATGCAGGATAACAGGCACTTTGTTTTCATTCATCCATGTACCGCCATCATAGGGAAGTGGAGTAAAATGTCTTTTTGAAAAAGTATCAAAGAGAGTAAGTTCACTAATTCTAGCAACTTTATAAACAGAAAAACGTTCTTTTTCAGTATCGTAGGCATCCATATACCAACTCCGGTTCTTATAGACGATACGGTAAGGTTCACAGTTTTTCTGACTTACCAGTCCTTGTGAATTAATATAGGAAAATTTTATTTTTATTCTACCTCTGATAGCTTCCAATAACTTAAAAATCAAAGTGCGTATTTCCAAGTTCCCTTGAGATAGAGACAAATCAATTTCGAAATCAGAGTACGTATTGGTGGCATTTAATTTCAATATAGCGTTGAAAGTAGAAGTGTCTTCCAAAACTTGATAGCGACTTTTTAAACCGGATTCGATTGAAAGTCGTTCGGATTGGGTCAGGGGAGGTTTATCAGTTTGGAAGTCTTCCATAAGAAAAATGCCTCCGTTTTTTCCTTTCATTACATAGAGAGGAATTCCTGCAAGAGATAAATCATCAATATCTCTCATAATAGTTCGGGTGCTGACTTTAAAAAGTTCTGATAGTTCTTTAGCTGTTGTTTTTCGTTGATTTACTAAATGAGAAATGATTCCCATTTGACGGTCAATTTTCATGATTTTCTCCTTGAATATGACAGATAGATGTCATATTACTTTTGTTATGATTATACCATAAAGAAAGGAGTTCATATAATGAAACATCAAACCAAACCATCGTTTACCCTGATTGGCAGGAGTATTTTGATAGAAGGAACTACGGTTCATGAACAGCACTATTCTAAAGAGAAGACGGCGTTCTATGCTCAGTTATTTAAAGAAGGAATGCTCGGGAAATTGATGCCCCATTCTCTAGACAAAAAAGGCTATGCTTTGATTGTTCCTCATAAAGATGGTATTCAATACTATGCAGGAGTTGCGGCAAAGAATGCTGTAGCAGGCTACGAAAGCATTCTCGTCCCAGAGAAAGATTATTTAGTAAGTTCAGCCAGTGGTGAAAAATCAAGACTCCTGTTTGACCAATTGGAGGATAACTTTTTTGAGGAAGAAAGCAGTTCCCTTTACCAAGATGGAATTATCTTAGAAATACTTTTAAACGGGAATCCTATGGATGCAGAAGTTGAGCTTTGGGTTCCAGTTCAGTAAAAGAGTAGGGATTTATAGAAAATAAGCACCACGACACCAAACAAAAGACAGGGGACAAATGCTAGCCTGTCTTTTTTCTTTTTAAAGCAGAAACAGGCGAGGCCAGAGAAGCTAGCGATTTGGATAAGAATGAGAATTTCTGTTAGGCTGAAAATAGCTGAGCAGGAAGCAAGAAATAGAAAGTCGCCAGCTCCAATACGAAGATTATAAAAGAAGGCTAGAAGTCCTAGGGCTAAAAAGAAGAGCATAGGAGGATTGACGCCTGCTGTCACCATCAGCAAGAGCTGAAAAATCAGCCAGACCATCAGGGGATATTGCTGCTCTCTTTGATCGTAGATGGCTAGGGTCAAGCCCATAGTGAATAGTAGGAGTTGACTGATGGAAATTGTACCGAGCGAAGTTGCCAGAAAAAGACCGCCCAAGGTAGATTCAAAAAATAAATAGCGTAAAGGAATCTGGCCTCCACAGAAGCGGCAACGAAGACGGTTCATGACTTGAGAAAAAATAGGAATCAAATCACGCGGTGCCAATCTTTTCCCGCAGGCATTGCAATGGCTAGCTGGAGCGATGATAGACTGCTCTGGGAAGCGGTCGATGACCAAGCCTAGGAATGAGGCAAAGACAGTACCAACGATAAAAAAGTATAGGTGAATCATACTTATTTATTCGTAATTTTAAACAGAAAAATTCTGAAATTTTGCAACTTTTCTAATAAAGTCTTTTTTTGAATCTTTTGCCTTGACTTTCTTATTTAGAAGCATTATAATTAAACCATAATCTAAAAAGATTAGAATCATTATAAATAAAAACGAGGTAAATACAATGACACAAGTAAAAAATGGTGCAGCAACTGACGTAGCTACTTTCAGCAATCAAAAGGCTTTGCCAAAGACTAAGGCTATTCTTAATCAAGTAGTGGCAGACCTTTATACAGCTCATATCGCTCTTCACCAAGTTCACTGGTATATGCGTGGCGCAGGATTCATGGTTTGGCATCCAAAAATGGATGAATACATGGAAACTTTGGATACAACTTTGGATGAAGTCAGCGAGCGCTTGATTACACTGGGAGGCAAGCCTTATTCTACGTTGACAGAGTTTATCCAACACAGCAAGATCGAAGAAAAAGCTGGTGAATTCAGCAAGGATGTAGAAGAAAGTCTGGCGCGTGTGATTGAGATTTTCCGTTATCTGACAGGGCTTTACCAAGAAGCTTTGGATGTAACAGATCAAGAAGGGGACGATGTAACCAATGATATCTTTGTCGGTGCCAAGGCAGACCTTGAAAAGACTATCTGGATGCTGACAGCTGAAATTGGTCAAGCACCAGGTTTATAAAAATGATCCATGCGAAGCAGAAAGGGAACAGGCTTTCCTTTCTGTTTTTTCATCTTGAAAAGCGCTGGAAAATCTGATAAAATATAGCTCATGAAAACCCTGTATGATGTTCAGCAATTTCTTAAAAGTTTCGGAATCATTATCTATATGGGCAAGCGCCTTTACGATATTGAGATGATGAAAATCGAGCTGAAGAGAATTTATGATGCTGGTCTAATAGATAAGCTAGCTTATTTTGAGGCGGAGGCTATCTTGCGCCGAGAACATCGCTTAGAGTTAGAATATTTAGAAAAGAAAAAGGAGACTTGAGATGACAATTTGGATTTTGTGGGCGGTACTTTTGGGAATAATTGGCTGGATGGGCTTTAATTATCTGCGCCTTCGTCAGGCAGCAAAAATCGTGGATAACGGGGAATTTGAAGACTTGATTCGCCAAGGTCAGTTGGTTGATCTGCGGGATCCAGCTGATTTTCACCGGAAGCATATCTTAGGAGCTCGCAATATTCCATCTCAGCAGCTGAAGGATAGTGTCGGTGCACTTCGCAAGGACAAGGCTGTTCTCCTCTATGAAAATAGTCGTGGTCAGCGCGTAACCAATGCTGCTCTGTATCTGAAAAAACAAGGATTTAAAGAAATTTATATTCTTTCTTATGGGTTGGATTCTTGGAATGGCAAGGTGAAGGCTAGCTGATAAAACGCTTCATGAACGGATTGGTGAAATAACAAAAAAAGCTTTACTTTTTAAAGCTTTTTTGTTTTACTAACTTTTCTCCAAATATTTTTTAATAATCGCTAATTCTTCTTGGTTCAAAGCACGGTAATCGCCTTTTGCTAGGTCTGGGTCTAATGTAAAATCCCCAAACTGCATTCTCTTGAGATAAGTAACCTTGACACCAACTGCCAGAAACATCTTTTTGATCTGGTGGAATTTCCCCTCGGAAATCTTGACGGTAGCACGGCTCAGACTGGAGCTGGTAGAGAGGATAGAAAGCTGGGCTGGCTGACAGACGGTGCCGTCTAAAAAGCGAATGCCTTCTTGAAAGGCAATTTTTTCCTGAGAGGTTAAAGGTCCATTGACTTCTACATAGTAAGTTTTTTCAACGTGGTATTGAGGGTGCAGCAGCTGAAATCCCAAAGGACCATTGTCGGTAATCAGAAGAAGGCCTTCGGTATCTCTATCCAGCCGTCCGATAGAGTAAAGAGTTTCTTTCTCTATCTCCTTGTCCAGCAAATCCAGAACAGTCAATTTTTCAGCGTCGCGATTGGCAGTGACTGCACCTGCGGGTTTATTCAGCATGTAGTAACGGTGGGCAGGGCCGCCGACCTGTTTTCCTTGAAAAGTAATCTGCTGCAGGCCGGTATCAACGTTTTGGCTGAGTTTGCAGGCGGGCTTACCATCCACAAAAATCTGTTTTTGTAAAAGGCTTTGTTTCATCTTTTTTCGGCTGATATGATTGGCAGCCAGCAGTTGGTCGAGGCGCATCTGTTTTCCTTCTTTTTTTCTAAATCATATCATAAATTTTCAGGATGAGAAATGCAAATCCTCATGGAGCTCCCATATTTTTTAATGAAAACATTTACACTTATCAAAGCCGTGTTTTTTGCCTGCGTCTGTGGTATAATTGTTCAGTTAGAAATAAAATTTAAAAATTCAGAGGAAATCATGACAAAATTAAGAGAAGATATTCGCAATATTGCCATTATCGCTCACGTTGACCACGGGAAAACAACCTTGGTCGATGAGTTGCTGAAACAATCTCATACACTAGATGAGCGTAAAGAGCTGCAAGAGCGGGCAATGGACTCAAACGATATTGAAAAGGAGCGCGGTATCACCATCTTGGCTAAAAATACAGCCGTGGCTTACGAAGGTACTCGTATCAATATCATGGATACACCAGGGCACGCGGACTTCGGTGGTGAAGTAGAGCGGATTATGAAGATGGTGGACGGGGTTGTTCTGGTTGTGGACGCCTACGAAGGAACTATGCCTCAAACTCGTTTCGTATTGAAAAAAGCCCTGGAACAAGATCTTGTCCCAATCGTTGTTGTCAACAAAATCGACAAACCGTCAGCTCGTCCAGCAGAAGTAGTTGACGAAGTCTTAGAACTCTTCATTGAGCTTGGTGCAGATGATGACCAGCTTGATTTCCCAGTTGTTTATGCTTCAGCTATCAACGGAACATCTTCATTGTCAGACGATCCAGCTGATCAAGAAAAAACAATGGCACCAATCTTTG
>NZ_CAJPNR010000057.1 GCF_905372115.1 uncultured Streptococcus sp. | reverse complement strand
TCACGCCACGCTCGCGAGCGATATTGTTAGACTCAACCAAGGTCCAGTAGTTCATAAGCATAAAGTAGATGCTAGTGAACTCTACAGCTTCCGCAGATCCATAATCGATCAACTGCTGAGCTAAGTAGCTGTGCAGTCCCATAGCTCCCAGACCAAAGGTGTGCGCCAGACTGTTACCATTGTCGATAGAAGGCACAGCTGTGATATGCGAGCTGTCTGTGACAAAGGTCAGGGCGCGTGTCATAGTCCGGATGGATTTTCCAAAGTCAGGCGATGTCATCATGTTGACAACGTTGGTAGAGCCTAAGTTACATGACACATCTGTTCCTAGGTGAAGATACTCTTGCGCATCATTCAAAAGGCTAGGCTCTTGTACTTGCAGGATTTCAGAGCAAAGGTTACTCATGACGATTTTACCGTCGATTGGATTTGAACGGTTAGCTGTATCAATGTTTACGACATAAGGATAGCCGGATTCTTGTTGGAGTTTGGAAATTTCTGTTTCCAAATCACGGGCCTTGATCTTGGTCTTAGTGATATTTGGATTAGCGACCAACTCATCGTATTTTTCAGTGATGTCAAGGTAGGCAAATGGCACTCCATACTCGCGTTCAACAGAATATGGGCTGAAGAGGTACATTTCTTCATTCTTACGCGCTAATTCGTAGAACTTATCCGGAATGACGACACCAAGTGAGAGGGTTTTAACCCGAACTTTTTCGTCGGCATTTTCTTTCTTGGTAGAAAGGAAAGAGATGATATCTGGGTGGAAGACATTGAGGTAAACAACACCAGCTCCCTGACGTTGGCCCAGCTGGTTAGAGTAGGAGAAGCTGTCCTCGAAGAGTTTCATAACAGGAACAACCCCAGACGCAGCTCCTTCATAACCCTTGATAGGTGCTCCAGCTTCCCGCAGATTGCTGAGGGAAATACCGACCCCACCTCCGATGCGAGACAATTGCAGGGCAGAGTTGATGGAGCGGCCGATTGAGTTCATATCATCTGTTACTTGGATGAGGAAGCAGGAAACTAATTCACCGCGACGAGCCCGACCAGCATTGAGGAAGCTTGGTGTCGCCGGTTGGTAGCGTTGGTGGATGATTTCATTAGCAATATCCTTGGCAATGGCTTCATCTCCGTTGGCAAAGTATAGGGCGTTGAAGAGTACCCGATCTTCCATGCTTTCTAGGTAGTATTCACCATCATTTGTCTTCAGTGCATACTGGTTGTAGAACTTATAAGCAGCCATGAAAGATTTAAACTTGAAATCTTGAGCATGGATAAAAGCAGTCAGCTCCTCGATGTATTCCGGAGAATAATGTTCAATAAATTCCTTCTCCAAATAGTTTTCTTCTATTAAATATTTAATTTTTTCTGTGATAGAAGAAAATTGCTTGGTGTTTGGCTCAACGTTTTCTTTAAAAAAAGCTTTTAAGGCTTCTTGATCTTTATGAAGCATAATCTGACCATTAACTGGACGGTTGATTTCATTGTTGAGTCGGAAGTATGTCACATCCTCTAAATGTTTGAGTCCCATGTTTTCCCTTTTCTATATAAATAAGATAATTAGCTAGCGGAAAAATATCCGCCTTACAAAAGAAACGGCCCCTATGAGCATAGGAGCTGCAGTTTGCCCTGATAATATGTCTTTTAGTTTATCTCCCGATCAAGGCGCGCTGCCCTCAAAATAAACTACATTAAGACAGTTTTTTCAATTTACCAGGTTGGAAACCAGAAAATGCCTCAGTTGCTGTCTGAATCACAGGAGCAGCGTTGAAACCAAGATCTTTGACATGGTCAATGAATTCTGGCTGTTCGTCCAAGTTGATTTCGCGGTATTCTACATGATTAGTATCTAAGAAGCGCTTGGTCATTTTGCACTGAACGCAGTTGTTTTTTGAGTAAATAGTTACCATTAAAAATTCCTCTAAACTTTCGTTTTTTCTTTTAAATAATACGAAACTAGTATATCTAAAAGAAAATAGAATGTCAATAGTTTTGAACTAAATATTGTGTGATATTTTGTTATAGGATAGATTACAATACAATATATAGTGTTTATATAAGCTGTGAAAAGAAGTGAAAAATTGCAGAAAAGGAGCAAAATGCTGATGCGGCAATGCTTAAACAAGTCTTAAAATATAAAAAAAAAGACTAGTAGCTTTTCCGCCAAAAACAAAAATCCAATATCTTGTGTTACAGAATTTAGGGAATCACTAGCAGGAGTGGAGGGAGGAGTTTTTGGATCTGAATTCGAGCTAGATATTTTTTATTGGAATATAAAAACTCCCTGCAAATGTCGCTGCAGGGAGCTAGGGATAACATGTTATTTTTTAGTAGGCAGCCCACCATTGATAAAGAGACCAGTAGAGAATATTAGCGACCATGATTAGAGAGGATAGGCTGGCAATACTAGTGATAAATAATTTACTCTTACTCCATTTTTCCTTGTTTTTAAGATAGAAAGGATAAAGAGAGCCGATTGCAAGAAGCAGAGCTAGAATGGCTAATGTTATAAAGTTCCAGTTATAGTCAGCATCTGCAGCATTCATAAGTTTAGTAAAGATATTGAATAGGTTGAAGGGAATGCTTAAAATAGCGGCATTAGTCAGGTATATCCATATTTTCCATGCTAATGAAGTCTTCTTTTGGGATTTTTTTAGGATAAGGCGATAAAGATCGATACCTGCATTGGTAAGGAGACTAATCGCACTAAACAAAATGGCCAATCCAGCAAGAAGGAGCATCCCATAGTCTTTGATAAGATCCCAATTAGATTGCCGAAGCGCGTCGCCATAGGCTCGCGTGATTTTTTCTTGTCCTTGTGATTCACTAGCGACCCAGAAATCTCCGTTGAGCTGAGCAGCATCTGCTTTCTCATTGATATAGTAGGTATATCCCGGAACTGTTCTTAAGAAAGAGAAGGGACCACTATTGAAAGTACGGGCGCTGCGATAGTAACCAGGATGGAATTTTGCATAAGATTGTTTATTTGGAGATTTTTTAGGACCAAATACTAGCTCGGGCATCTTGTAATTATAGATTTTTTCTTGAAATTGGTTCGTCATAATGACTTGGCCAATACCAGACTCTAAGTCAAGTAAAATGTAAGAAGAAAATCCTCCTGAATTGCCGCCGTGTCCAATAACTCTGACACCATATTCTTGATACCAAAATCCGTGTGCATTCAGAGGAATATCCGTACCTGGGTAGGTAGAGCTTGCAGTATATAGAGTCTTCCAAGTTTCAGGATGTTTGAAAAGTTCTTTCTTTTTTAGAAGGGCTTGGGCAAATTTCTGCAAGCCATCTAAGGTTCCTGTGGCACGGCCGACAGGATAGAGACTCAGTTCAAAGTCTGAATCTTTCTTATAATTTCCATTAGCATCATAGCTTTTGACTTCTTTATGTTTTTTATAGACATATGCATTATCGGACAAGTCAGGCAAAATAGCCGTTTTTTCCATCTCTAAGGGTTTAAAGATGTGCTCATGGGCATAGTCGGAAAATGATTGTCCACTAATTCGCTCAACAATATAAGCGGCTAGTCCGGTACCAAAGTTAGAATAGGCAGTAGTCGTACCTGGTTCAAATACTTGATTAGGTTGTCTGGTCTTCATCAGTTCTTCAATACTTTTATCCCCTTTTAGGTAAGTATTTTGCTCGTCAAATCCGGCTTGATGATTCATCAAATCTAGCATAGTAATAGGTTTATCGAAATTTAAATGTTTGAGAAAGTCCTTGGGCAGGTAGTTTTTTATATCAGTCTCAAGATCAATTTTTCCTTCTTCCCAGAGCTGCATGACAGATATCCAGACAGTCAGCTTAGTGATAGAACCCCATTCAAAAATGGTGCTATCATCAGCTTTGGTCTGTTTTTCCTTATCAATATAGCCGAAATTTCCTCGATAAATGGTTCCATTTGTATCAAAAACAGCTGTTTCCATAGCAGCGGATGTCTTTTCATTTTTTTTATAAAAATCTTCTATCTTTTGACCGATCTGTTCATAGCTATCCCCTGTAGGTAAAGTCTTACTATCCGCCAATACAGGGCTTGGAATGATAATGCAAAGTATAGGGAGTAGTGAGCAGATGAATAATAGTAATTTCTTCATAGCGTCTTCCTTTCATAAAAATAGAGACTGGACCGTCTATAACCTCTATTTCTTTTCTATTAAATATAGCGCGCCTTCAATAGACAGAAGAAATAGAGAAATCAGTTCTTTTCTATAAAAAAGATTGCAATTGTAGCTAAAGTAAGATATATTTAACGAGTAGCTACAAAGTAATTATACCATATGACCGAAATTGTGTAAATAGTCATATTCGATTTTTAAAAAGAAAGGGAAGCTATGCCAAAAGGGTTTACAATAGAAGAAAAGAGAATATTAATTGAAAAATTTAAGAATGCTTGCAGTCAAAGCTGGATGAATTTTGGCTATAAGAAAACAAGCGTTGATATTCTCTGTCAAGAAGTTGGGATTGCAAAAGGTTCTTTTTATACCTTTTTTAAAAATAAAGAAGAGCTCTTCTTTCAGGTTTATCGCGATGCACAAGACAGGATTTTTTCCATTTTTGAAGCTATTTTGAAGGATAATCCATCAAAGGAGGGGCTGTCTAAAGCTTTGAAGGCAGTCTTTAAAGAGTATGAAAAAAGTACATTTGTCTTTGATACAAAGAATCCTGATTACTTAAACTTTAATAATAAACTTAGTCTTGAACAGCGACAAGAAATTGATGCTCAAACGGCTCGTCTGAATGAAGAAATTTTTTCTCAGTCTTTTCTAAGTTTAAAGATTGATAAGGATTTAGCTATTTCTGTTTTATTTGCAACTATGTCTACCATTACACATAAGGATCAGTTACCTGTTGATATTGAACAAGTTTTTGATTTTATGATTGAAAACTTAGTGGAAGCCATTTTTGAATAAAGCTTGAGGAATGTAGGATTTTGCTCGAAAATTCTCTCTTCAATATAATAAGAAGAGTTTTCATTTCCTAAGAAATATTTTGTAAGCGGGCTATAAAATTCTTGAAAAAGATTTCAAAAGGTGATATAATATCAACTTGTAAGGGTTATCACAATAACTCAAAAAGAATTATTTAAAAGGAGAGTCTAACTATGGCTTCTAAAGATTTCCACATTGTAGCAGAAACAGGTATTCACGCACGTCCAGCAACTTTGTTGGTTCAAACTGCTAGCAAATTCGCTTCAGACATCACACTTGAATACAAAGGTAAATCAGTAAACTTGAAATCTATCATGGGTGTTATGAGTCTCGGTGTTGGCCAAGGAGCTGATGTTAAGATCTCAGCTGAAGGTGCAGATGCAGACGATGCTATCGCTGCAATCTCCGAAACAATGGAAAAAGAAGGATTGGCTTAATATGACAGAAATGCTTAAAGGAATTGCAGCATCTGACGGTGTTGCCGTTGCTAAGGCATATCTATTAGTTCAACCGGATTTATCATTTGAGACTGTTTCAGTCGAAGATACGAATGCAGAAGAGGCTCGTTTGGATGCAGCTCTTGAAGCTTCACAGAACGAGCTTTCTGTTATCCGTGAGAAAGCAGTAGATAGCCTTGGTGAGGAAGCCGCTCAGGTATTTGACGCTCACTTAATGGTACTTGCTGACCCTGAAATGGTTGGGCAAATCAAAGAAACAATCCGTGCGAAAAAGACCAATGCAGAAGCTGGTCTGAAAGAAGTAACGGACATGTTTATCACTCTCTTTGAAAACATGGACGACAATCCATATATGCAAGAGCGTGCGGCAGATATCCGCGACGTGACAAAACGTGTTCTTGCTAACCTTTTGGGCAAGAAATTGCCAAACCCAGCGTCTATCAATGAAGAATCAGTTGTCATTGCTCATGACTTGACTCCTTCTGATACAGCACAGCTGGATAAGAAATTTGTTAAAGCTTTTGTAACTAATATCGGCGGCCGGACAAGCCACTCTGCTATC
Source organism: uncultured Streptococcus sp. (assembly GCF_905372115.1). GTDB lineage: Bacteria > Bacillota > Bacilli > Lactobacillales > Streptococcaceae > Streptococcus. The sequence goes on along the minus strand of NZ_CAJPNR010000057.1, from coordinate 6,790 downwards.
ATGGCGCGTACGCTTGAAATCGCAGCAGTATTGGGAACCAATAACATTACTGAGCTTGTAAAAGACGGCGATGTGATTGCAGCTAACGGTATCACTGGTGAAGTGATTATCAACCCAACTGAAGAGCAAATCGCAGCATTTAAAGCAGCTGGTGAGGCTTATGCTAAGCAAAAAGCTGAATGGGAATTGCTTAAAGATGCTCAGACTGTGACTGCAGATGGCAAGCACTTCGAATTGGCAGCCAATATCGGTACGCCAAAAGACGTTGAAGGTGTCAATGCTAACGGTGCAGAAGCAGTTGGTCTTTACCGGACTGAGTTCCTTTATATGGATTCTCAAGACTTCCCGACAGAAGATGAGCAGTATGAAGCATACAAGGCTGTACTTGAAGGCATGAACGGAAAACCAGTGGTTGTTCGTACGATGGATATTGGTGGAGATAAGGAACTTCCTTACTTTGATATGCCACATGAAATGAACCCATTCCTTGGTTTCCGTGCTTTGCGTATCTCTATCTCTGAAACTGGCGATGCTATGTTCCGTACACAAATCCGCGCTCTCTTGCGTGCTTCTGTACATGGACAATTGCGCATCATGTTCCCAATGGTAGCCCTTCTGACAGAATTCCGCAAAGCTAAAGCGGTTTATGACGAAGAAAAAGCTAAGCTTCAAGCTGAAGGTGTTGCAGTAGCAGACAATATCCAAGTGGGTATCATGATTGAAATTCCAGCAGCAGCTATGCTGGCGGATCAATTTGCCAAGGAAGTAGACTTCTTCTCAATTGGTACCAACGACTTGATCCAGTACACTATGGCAGCTGACCGAATGAATGAGCAAGTCTCTTACCTCTATCAACCTTACAACCCATCTATCCTTCGCTTGATCAACAATGTTATCAAAGCAGCTCATGCTGAAGGCAAATGGGCAGGTATGTGTGGAGAAATGGCCGGCGACCAAACAGCGGTGCCATTGCTCGTAGGTATGGGCTTGGATGAATTCTCTATGAGTGCGACTTCTGTTCTTCGGACTCGTAGCCTCATGAAGAAGCTGGATACGAAGAAGATGCAAGAACTGGCTCAGCGTGCACTGACTGAATGTGCAACGATGGAAGAAGTTCTTGAGCTTGAAAAAGAATATCTTGACTTCGATTAATCTGAAAAATTAAGATTAGATCAGGAAAATTTTCCTGGTCTTTTTTTGTTGTGGCCTCATAGTAAGAGGGAGCAAAAAGTGGAAATCAAAGAAAAATAGCAAATATAATATGAACAAATTTAATAATCTATCTTAATTGTGAAAAAATTCTTTAAATTTATAACTTTTGGTTGAAATTTTCAGAAAATTTGGTAAAATAATATTTAATAACATTTTGGAGGGGACAAGTGACACAATATAAAAACTATATAAATGGAGAGTGGAAAGTTTCTGAAAATGAAATCACCATCTCATCTCCCATCAACAATGAGATTTTAGGAACTGTTCCTGCCATGACTCAGGCAGAGGTAGACAATGCGATGGCGAGTGCTCGTGCAGCTTTGCCAGCTTGGAGAGCTCTTTCAGCAGTTGAACGTGCAGCTTATCTGCATAAGGTTGCGGATATTTTGGAGCGCGATCAGGAGAAGATTGGTGAAATCCTTGCAAAGGAAGTTGCCAAGGGTATCAAAGCGGCAGTAGGAGAGGTAGTCCGGACAGCAGACTTGATTCGCTATGCGGCTGAAGAAGGGATTCGTATTCACGGACAGGTTATGGAAGGTGGCGGCTTTGAAGCTGCCAGCAAGAAAAAACTGGCTGTGGTCCGTCGTGAGCCTGTAGGAGTTGTATTGGCTATTGCGCCATTTAACTACCCAGTCAACCTGTCTGGTTCTAAGATTGCTCCTGCCCTTATCGGCGGAAATGTCGTGATGTTTAAGCCACCTACTCAAGGTTCAATCTCTGGTTTGCTCTTGGCTCAGGCTTTTGCTGAGGCTGGTCTGCCTGCTGGTGTTTTCAATACCATCACAGGACGTGGTTCAGAAATCGGGGATTACATCATTGAGCATAAGGAAGTAAACTACATTAACTTTACTGGCTCCACTCCAATCGGTGAACGCATCGGTAAGTTAGCTGGTATGCGTCCAATTATGCTTGAATTGGGTGGTAAGGATGCTGCAGTTGTACTGGAAGATGCTGACTTGGAGCATGCAGCTAAGCAGATTGTTGGTGGGGCATACAGTTATTCCGGCCAGCGCTGTACGGCTATTAAACGTGTCATTGTCATGGAGAGCGTAGCAGATAAATTAGCGGCGCTGATTAAGGCAGAGGTAGAGAAACTGACGGTTGGTGATCCCTTTGATAATGCGGATATCACACCAGTCATTGATCATGCATCAGCAGATTTCATCTGGGGCTTGATTGAAGATGCTCAAGAAAAGGGAGCGTCAGCCTTGACAGAAATCAAACGTGAAGCAAATCTCATCTGGCCTGCCTTGTTTGACCATGTGACACTGGATATGAAATTAGCTTGGGAAGAGCCGTTTGGTCCTGTTCTTCCGATTATTCGTGTGACTTCCGTTGAAGAGGCTATCCAAATCTGTAACCAGTCAGAATTTGGTCTTCAATCTTCAGTCTTTACAAATGATTTCCCGAAAGCATTTGAAATTGCTGAGAAACTGGAAGTGGGTACTGTACACATCAATAATAAGACCCAACGTGGTCCAGATAACTTCCCATTCCTTGGTGTTAAGGGATCTGGAGCAGGAGTGCAAGGGATTCGTTACAGTATCGAAGCGATGACACAAGTGAAATCCATCGTGTTTGATGTGAAATAATGAGAAAGGCGGCTTTGTGCGGCCTTTTTTCTTACCTTGATGAACTTGTAAATCTAATAAGATTACATCATGATTTTAAAAGAATTAATCAGTTATATGTTTAATTGCTTATTATTTTAAAATGTAAATTTACATATTGGTCTATATCTTTATGAAAATTTTCATCTTTTTCTTGTTTCGGATAGCTCCTATACTTAGTGAAAAAGGAATTAAAAGATATAGAGAGACACAAAATGCAGTGTTTTCTCTCTCATTTATTACTAATTTCAGCTAATGTTCGGTTTTAGTAATTTTCCGTAAGGATATTTGAAATTTACTTGAAAAAGAGATAAAAATAATGTAGAATAGTATTATAGAAAACGCTTACAAATAGAAAGGTGATTGCATGGATAAGAACGAAGCATTAAGAACCTTTACAACAGGTGAAAACTTTCATTTACAGCATTATCTAGGGGCGCATCAGGATGAAGTGGACGGCAAGTCTGGCTACTCTTTCCGCGTTTGGGCGCCTAATGCTCAGAGTGTCCATTTGATTGGAGATTTCACCAATTGGTATGAAGAGCAGATCCCTATGGTCCGAAATGAAGCGGGCGTTTGGGAAGTCTTCACAGAGCTACCTAAGGAAGGAGATATTTACAAGTACAATATCAAGCGCAGCAGTGGTCAGGAAATTTTAAAAATTGATCCGCTGGCTATCTATCTGGAAGAGCGTCCAGGCACGGGAGCAGTCATTCGCAGCATTCCTGAGAAGAAGTGGAAAGACGGTCTTTGGCTGGCACGCCGGAAGCGCTGGGGCTTCTTCTCTCGGCCGGTCAATATCTATGAAGTGCATGCCGGATCTTGGAAACGTAATGAAGACGGCAGTCCTTATAGCTTTGCCCAGTTAAAAGAAGACTTGATTCCTTATCTGGTGGAGATGAACTACACACATGTGGAATTCATGCCGCTTATGGCTCATCCGCTGGGACTTAGCTGGGGCTATCAGCTTATGGGCTACTTCGCCTTTGAGCATACCTATGGCACACCTGAGGAATTTCAGGACTTTGTTGAAGAATGTCACTTGAACAATATTGGGGTCATTGTGGACTGGGTACCAGGTCACTTCACTATTAATGATGATGCTCTGGCCTACTATGATGGGACACCGACTTTCGAGTATCAGGACCACGATCGGGCTCATAACTATGGTTGGGGTGCTCTCAACTTTGATTTGGGCAAGAATCAGGTTCAGTCTTTCTTGATTTCCAGTATTAAATTCTGGATTGATTTCTATCATTTGGACGGGATTCGGGTTGATGCTGTCAGCAATATGCTCTATCTTGACTATGACAGCGGCCCATGGCAGCCAAATAAAGATGGAGGCAATCGTAACTATGAGGGCTATTACTTCCTGCAACGCCTCAATACGGTCATTAAGCTAGCCCATCCTGATGTCATGATGATTGCAGAGGAAAGCTCCTCAGAAACCAAGATTACTGGTATGAGAGAGTTGGGTGGTCTTGGATTTGACTACAAGTGGAATATGGGCTGGATGAATGATATCCTTCGTTTCTACGAGGAAGATCCGATTTATCGTAAGTACGATTTTAATCTAGTGACCTTCAGCTTTATGTACGTATTCTCTGAAAACTTCCTCCTGCCATTCTCGCATGATGAAGTGGTTCACGGCAAGAAGAGTCTCATGCACAAGATGTGGGGTGACCGTTACAATCAATTTGCAGGGCTCCGCAACTTGCTGACCTATCAGATCTGTCATCCGGGCAAGAAATTGCTCTTTATGGGTTCAGAATTTGGTCAGTTCCTAGAATGGAAGTCAGAAGAGCAGCTAGAATGGTCTAATCTGGACGATCAGATGAACAAGAAGATGCAGGGCTTTACTACTGCACTCAATGCCTTCTATAAAGACAATCGTCCGCTTTGGGAGATTGATCTGAGCTATGATGGCATCGAAATCATTGATGCGGATAATACTGATCAAAGTGTCCTCTCTTTTATCCGTAAGACGGAAAAAGGAGATATGTTAGTTTGTGTATTTAATATGGCGCCGGTAGAGCGTAAGAACTTTACCATTGGTGTTCCAGTGGAAGCCATTTATGAAGAAGTATGGAACACTGAATTAGAAGAATGGGGAGGTGTTTGGAAGGAACATAACGAAACAGTTCAGTCTCAAGAAGGACTTTGGAAAGATTATCCACAGACCTTGACCTTTACGTTGCCAGCTCTTGGAGCCAGCATCTGGAAGATCAAGCGTCGGATTGCTCGAAAAAATGTTAAAAAAGATTCCACAAAGGAGTAATAGTCTATGAAGAATGAAATGCTAGCTTTGATTCTTGCCGGCGGGCAAGGAACTCGTCTTGGAAAGCTCACACAGAGTATCGCAAAACCTGCGGTACAGTTTGGCGGTCGCTATCGTATTATTGACTTCGCCTTGTCTAACTGTGCCAACTCCGGTATTCACAATGTCGGTGTCATTACTCAATACCAACCATTAGCTCTGAACAGTCATATCGGAAATGGTTCTAGCTGGGGTCTCGATGGTATTAACTCAGGCGTGTCCATTCTTCAGCCTTATTCTGCGAGCGAAGGAAATCGCTGGTTTGAAGGTACCAGCCATGCGATTTACCAAAATATCGACTATATCGACAGCATCAATCCTGAGTATGTCCTGATTTTGTCTGGGGACCATATCTACAAGATGGATTATGATGACATGCTTCAGTCTCACAAGGACAACAATGCCAGCTTGACAGTTGCCGTTCTGGATGTGCCTCTCAAAGAAGCCAGCCGTTTTGGTATCATGAATACAGATGCTAATAATCGGATTGTTGAATTTGAAGAAAAACCAGAACATCCTAAGTCAACCAAGGCTTCTATGGGGATTTATATCTTTGACTGGCAACGTCTGCGCAATATGCTGGTAGCTGCTGAAAAGAGCAATGTGGATATGTCTGACTTTGGTAAGAATGTTATCCCTAACTACCTTGAATCTGGCGAAAGCGTTTATGCTTATGATTTTGAGGGCTATTGGAAAGACGTTGGTACAGTAGAGTCTCTCTGGGAAGCCAATATGGAATACATCAGCCCAGAAAATGCTCTGGATAGCCGCAATCGTCGATGGAAAATTTATTCTCGCAACTTGATTTCTCCGCCAAACTTCATCAGTGAAAATTCCTATGTGGAAGATTCGCTGGTCGTTGATGGCTGTTTCGTTGACGGTACAGTAAAACACTCTATCCTTTCTACTGGTGCTCAGGTCAAGAAGGGCGCAGTCATTGAAGACTCTGTCATCATGAGTGGAGCTGTTATTGGCAAAGACGCTAAGATTAAGCGGGCCATTATCGGAGAAGGTGCGATCATCTCTGATGGTGTAGAAATTGATGGTACAGAGGAAGTATATGTTGTCGGATACAACGAGAAAGTGGGGGTACCAAAAGATGAAGATTGATAAATACTCAGCAATTTTAGGAAACACAGTAGGCTTCCATGATATGTCAACTCTGACAAATCATCGTCCAGTAGCCAGCTTGCCATTCGGTGGGAAATACCGCTTGATTGACTTCCCGCTTTCAAGTCTTGCCAATGCTGGTATCCGCAGTGTCTTTGGTATCTTCCAGCAGGACAATATCAGCTCTGTTTTTGACCATATTCGTTCAGGTCGTGAGTGGGGTCTGTCTACCTTGCTCAGCCACTATTACTTGGGAATCTACAATACCCGTGTAGAAAGTTCTACAGTCGGTGAGGAATACTATGATCAGCTATTGACCTACCTGAAACGTTCTGGTTCCAACCAAACTGTTGCACTTAACTGTGATATCTTGGTTAATATTGACCTCAATCAAGTTTTCCATTTGCATAATACAACAGAACAGCCAATCACAGTTGTCTACAAGAAATTGCATAAGGAAAATATTTCGGATGTGAATGCTGTCCTAGATATTGACGAAACGGACCATGTCAGAGGGCATAAACTCTTTGATGGCCGAGAA
>NZ_CAJPNR010000056.1 GCF_905372115.1 uncultured Streptococcus sp. | reverse complement strand
GTGTTTTGTCGCTATTGACAATATCCGAAATACTGTAGTGCTCTGTGGTGGTGTACTCTATCGCAGTCCCGTACTCATCGTAAGCCGTGTTGGTTTTCGTATAAGTCAAATACTTACTCTTATACTGGTTTTTCCCTTCGTTGACCTTATTGAGACTCTCCAAAGCATTATCCAAACCCTCAAAGAATTTCCCGTCAATATTTTGGACGATTTCCTTGTGGACTTTCTTAGAGGCATCCAAGCGATGAAGAGCATGGTGCTCCGCATCTTCAAAAGGACCGACGGGCATGTCACGCCCCAAAGTCGCTTCTCCCGTTGCCACATAGAGATGAGCTAAGCCCTCAGAATTGACCTTATTTGACACTTCATCAATATCGCGTAGCAAGTCCTTTACGCAGTTGATGTTGCTGTGAAACCAACCCGTCTTAGAGCCTTCTTTAAAGTCAGGTTCATTCGTATAATATTTAGCCATTGTAACTCCTCTCTATCAGGCTCCACCAGTACCGATGATAATATCAGAAGACTTGGTCCCCTTCATATTCTTGTGAATTTCACCATTCTCGTCTTGAATAGATTTTTTCAGCTTGTCAACAGAGCCCTTAGGATCGTCTTTTATCCCCTGCTTGTCCTCAGCAGAAGTCTCGGAGCTATATAAAATACTGTTGGCGATGTCCATAGCCAGTATCTTATCAGTATCAATAAATTCGCTATAGGTGGTCTGTGTGTGCTTAAATATGACCTCGGTCAAAGTCTGAAAAGTCTGCGCTTTCGTGACAAATCGAATCAGCTGATTCTCATTTCCAACCATACGATTATGCACTTCTCCCTTTGAAGTGAGCGCAGGCAAGCCGTCAACTCCTTCTTTTAATTTCGTACTCAGCTGGGTTGCTGAAGTGACCATAGTTCGGATATGGAGCAAAAGCTGTTCCTGCTGCGTTAGGTCAATACTAATTTTGTCTGCCATATTACACCCTCACTTTCAAATCGTGGATAATCTCATCTCGTAATTCCTCACCGTCCACCGAGCGAATGCGTTCATGCGCCACATCAAACTCATACAAGCCCGATGGCGCCTCCAAAAAGAGACTGTCTTTCAGCAGCTCCTTGCGCCGAAATGTCTGCAAACGAATGGCTTCATTGTCGGCATAGTAAGCCTGTAAGCGAAAAGCCGAAAAAGGTTCCCAGCTGTAGTAAGCGTAGTTCTTGCGCTTCTCTTCCAAGTCCTTCAAAATCGGATGAATGTCTTTCAAATGCGCCAGAAAAACCAGGCTATGCAAAGTTTCAATCACATATTGATTATCGCCAATCTGCTTGATGACCGTCGTCGTCCACTTGTTGCTGTCGGTTTCCTGCGCGCAGAAATAATTGCTGTCCACCTGACAATGGTAAATCGCCTTGTGATAACGCTCCAGAAAAGCGCCGTAATAAGCGCACTCTTCCGTCGGCTCGTTATCAATCACCAAGCCCATTTTCCCCAAGTCCTCGTAGCCTTTTTCTAAAACCTGGCGCAGATTTTCCAAGCGAGTTTTTCCCTCTTCGCTAGGCAGGGGCAGAAAGAAGAGGTCATCCGAATAATCGTTAAACATGTGTAAGGCGTAAATCGCCTCCAAAGTAAAAGTCTTCATCCGTTGTCAATCTCCTTTTTTACATTGGCTTGGGAAGTTGAATTGAGCAGGGTTTCCAGCCCCTCAACAGCCGTTTTCAGCTCCTTCACGCTAGAAGAAAAATCACCTTGGTACTGTTTGAGAAAATCCTTCAGCCCCAGATATTGCTCCTTAGCCTTTCCGCTCCAGAGGCTCTCACTGCTTTCCATAGCGGAGATATTAGAAGGAATGGTTGTCTCTATCAAAGTCACGGCTGCTTTTAGATTTTCCAACACCGCAGCAATATTGCTACTTTCGTATTGTACCGTCTCAGCCGTATAACGGTCTTGAATATCATTGATATTTGTATTCATTTATACACACTCCTCCTTAATTACCACATTCTTTCGAAAGGATTCCATTTTCCTTCATTGTATTCAGATTTAGCACTATCAATCTGACTGTCAAGGCTACTGATTTTCGATTCTAAAAGATTGTGCAGATTGACGAATGACTGATTGGCGTCACGAACATAGTCGCGGTATTTTTTCATCGTTTTGACATCTTCTTTGAGATGTTCAGAAAGATTGCTGATGTAATGATAGCCCTCTTCACCGTCTACAATGCCGATGATTTTTTCACAATAATCGATAAAATTGTTCATATCATCCAGACTACGCATATGACTCAAACTATGCGACCGAATACTATTTCGCACCCGCTCATATTTTCTCTTTTCACCGCTCAGGTTTTCTACCCTGCTTTTCAATTCTTCATCACTTGCCATACTCTTCTCCTTCCTTAATTACGATACTGTTGGATAATCTCGTAGATTTCCTTTTTTTCTTTCTCTGCCATGCCCGACTGATAGCTTTGCACAAAGACAAAAGCCACAACTGCGAGCGCTGGAAGAAGCATCAGATAACGTTTTTTCCGCATAGACATAGGCACCGCGACCTCTTTGGTCTTAACAGCTTTAAATTCTGGGTGCTCTTTTTCTATTTGATTTTTTGCCGTAAATAGAGGAAAAGCCCCGACAAACCAAATAGGGAGCATAATAATCGTGAGAATAGAAAAATACCTATTGTAGGACGGTAAATCATTATATAGTAATATAATGACACCCGCCACCCCAATAAGGTATGCAAGTCCCCACCAAAGAAGCCAATGATAGGCCTCTTTTTTGATTATCAAATACTCCCTAAGCTGCTCATTTTGTTCCATACAGAACCTCCTTGCGTTGTTTTTATGGTCTCCCCTACCAAGAAGTTTAATGAGACTAATCTTAGTCTAAATGTACATTTCTATCATACCATGAAGTAAAAAAATATGCAAATGCTTCCAATCTGTCTATTTACACACATCAGAGCCACAAAAAGCCTATTTTGTCAAATCAATTCGTCTGGCAATCAGGTTAATGACGATGGCTCCAACAATCAAGGAAGCAAATTCTCCAATGGCTGTTGTAAACCAAGTCAGGAAGAATGGCAGGCCTTGCAAGAAATGTAATTCTGCAGCAATGGTCACCATCGAAATAGAGAATAAAACTGCAAAATAGAAATGATCCAAACGAATCAAGCCTTTAATCAGATATTGATTCTTATAGCGACTGAAAAGATAGACACCCAGTGACAGGAAGACTAAGGTGGATCCGCCACCAACAAAGACATCAACGATTCCAAAACTATAGAGATTGGCAATCATACAACCAATGGTCACACCCATGATATACTTCCGATTATAAAAAGCCATAAAGTTCATCATTTCAGAAATTCTGAACTGGTAAGCACCATAGCTAATAGCATTTAAAGGGGGCGTAATCGTAAGAGCTACATAAATGGCAGCAACAATGGCAATCTGAGCCAAATCACGAACTGTCAGTTTTTCTTGTTTCATGTTTTCTCCTTTAGCGGCTTTACCGCGTGTAATATGCTTGGCGAAAGAAGCTAAGCGCCAAGGGTTGCGCCCCATGAGTGGAGCATCATTAGTTGATTCCCCCACAGATTTGGCAACCCAACTAGTATAGCATAAATCCTAGAAATATGATAGACTATCTTTATGAAAACTTTAATCAAAAAATTCTTTGACAATGAGGTTCTGTCCTACCTCTTCTTTGGTGTGGCAGCTACCCTTGTTTATATGACTACTCGTCTCCTTATCTTCGCTCTTACAGGACAGACATTATTTGCGACCATTACTGCTAATGTCACAGCAGTACTTTTTGCCTTTATCACAAATGATACCATTGTCTTTAAACAGCAGCGCAAAGGTTGGCAAAAGCGACTTTTTAAATTTGCTCTGGCGCGTTCTGGCACTCTTTTGCTAGACATCGTTCTTGCAAAATTATTAGTGGATACTTATCCTAATATTATCGGGCAATTTGTCAACAATAACCGCAATCTTATCAACTCTATCGAGTCACTTTTTTCTCAAGTACTTATTATTGTTCTCAACTATGTTTTCAGTAAAGTCTTTATCTTTGAAAACAAGAAAAACTAATTGACTATGATACTTCAACCTTAAAATATCAAACCTGGACCAGATAATTCTGATCCAGATTTTTTTAGTCTCAGATTTCCAAGCTTGGATTGTCAAGCGTCAGATGAGTGATTTCACCTTTGACACCAAAATAGTCCTCAATCAAAGTCTGGAGTTCTATCATGGCTGCTTGGGCACGTCCTGCTTGCTCTTTATTGATAGCCTCAATAACTAAGATTGCGTCCTTGGTCTCCTCTGTTAACATAGTCCGCTGGGCTTCTCGCCAGTTAAGGCAACGGCAGACAGCCCCCTCTTCATCATAGTAGATGATTTCTTCTGGCAGTGCAGGTGCGTCACTCTCAGCGCCCAGCGGGAAAAAGGCTTCCCCACCCTTGGCTTTTCCTAAATGAAGACCTCCGACAATCTTATCCAAATCCTCACCGCCACATGGAACCGCATAAGACAGCGAGACACAGTTGTATATATCGACCAAAGGATTGATTGGATGAAATTCCCGCCCCTGACTAACCCGCTTGAGCAGAGCTTCGATAGAGGAGCGTGCTCCTTTCTTGGTCTTGAATTTGCTGAAAGCCTGCCGCCACTCCTGAATGACTTCATTTTGAGTGAAGTTCTCATCTAAGATAAAGTCCTCAGCTCGTTTCGCTCCCTTATCCAGCAGGGATTTGAAATATGGGTCCTTACTTTCATCCACACTATTATCCAGTCCCTTAACCACTAAAACACTAATCTGACCTTCCGGAAATACTTGCCAAAATTCATGTTCAACTGTAACTTTCATGATGCACCTCTTTAATCTTAATAGTTTCTTTTTTGTCCTTTTTTGACGGCTTCCCAGTCACCTGTGATGTTTTCACGCACTCGGATCAGCATTTTCTCCAAGGCTTGAACTTCCGCTTGAGAAAAGCCCTGCAGGGAAGTCTCTTCAGAATAGTCATTCTCAGCTAGGATCAAAGGATAAAGTTTTTCTCCTTTTTCCGTCACAAACCATTCCTTGTTCTTCTTGTTGCCCTTGGCTGCCTTCTGCTGGACCAAGCCCTTGGCCTCTAGCTTCTTGACAGAGCGGGCAATCGTTGAGCGATCCACCTTGAGAAGCTCCGACAGCTCCTCTTGGATGATCCCTGGATTCTCCGCGATTCGCACCAAATAAAGGTATTGACCTCTTGCTAGCTCTATATCACGGAACTCAATATTAGCAATGGAATCCAAAGCTCGGGCGATAATCCCAATTTCCCGCAATACTGACATATCCCCTCCTTTTAATTTTGATTTGAATCTATTATACCACTTTTTGTTGCAAATGCAATAAAAATAGCTGAAAAGAAAAAAGAGGAAAATCCTCTTTAAATTTGGCAAAAATGTCTTTTTCTAGTTTTCTCCTTCCTTATAGTATTTTTGTAATTCTTCCGCTGAATTAATGACATGTTCCCGCCCATCTACTGAATATTTAGCTGGGATAGTCACGTTCTCAAATACATTAGTCCCTGGCGGAAAGAAGAGTTCAGCAACCTTCTGAACCAACTTGATATCAGGTTCTTCATTCAAGAAAGCTACACGAGAATCATAACCTTGCAAAATCTTGTGCAATTCGGGATAATCTTGACCAAGGACTGTTTTTTTAAGATTTTTGCGAGGATACGTATCATTTAAACCAACACTGGTCATAGATACGCTTACTCCTTGAGTCTATTTCAGAAGGAACAAGATTATCATCAAAAGAACGCACCATCTTAAAAATATCAAATTCTTTTCTTTCTAGTTTTTCTCCCACCAGTTTATAAACAGCCAACCTCCAATATTCTCCTTTTTCTGGTACATTCCGATTAAAATCATATAGCCCTTGCTCTGGATTATTCTTCAGCTTCATATAGTTATTTACAAAATAGCCATAACTAAATTCCCTTACACTAGTAAACTTACTTGCTTCTGACTTAACTGTTGCCATTTTCTGCATTTCTTCCGAGTCTACAAGCTCCCAATTATAAAATAAAGCCTTTTTTCCTTCAAAAAATTTATAATTCGGTCTATACTCAGGAACATAGTAGGTATATTGACCATAATTTTCTTGAAATTGTGCCTTTTGACAATTATCCCAGATATAATAGCCTACAAATCCTAGAAGCAAGAGCAGAGTGATCAAAATACTCTTCCATTTTGTTATTTTTTTACTTTTCATACTTATTTATCCTTTTCCACTCTAAAACAACATTAGTCTTCGTCATCCTGCTCTTTCTTCTTGAAAGTAAAACGTCCTGTGCTTTCAACTTGAACCCCTGACTCACAATAGCTCTGGATACTGGCATTGAGCACTGCGCCAACAATCAAAATTTTAGCAATCATGATAAACCAAAACATCATCACAACCATAATAATGGAGCTAAAAAAGCGGACATCAACTAGGTGATTTAAATAATTATCCATGTAAACAGAAAAGATATTCAGTAAAGCCAGAATGGTCAGGAGCACAAAGGCGCTGCCAGGCAGAACATAGCGTTTTTTGTTGATTTTCACGTTAGGCAGGAAATAATAGAACATGACCAAAACCGCAAAGAGTAAGGCGTAAATCAATGGCTCCGTAAAATGCTGCAAGTGTTGATAAAGCTGGTTATCTAGCTTCCAATAAGTACGGAGGAAATCAAGCGACATATGGCCAAACATGGACAGAAAGAGGGCCAAGGCAAAGAGAATCTGCAGACCTAGACTCACAAAGAGACTCATGACGCGATGAGAAATCACCCCCCGGCTCTTGGCTACCCCATAGGCTTTGTTAAAGGCAATTTGCAGGAAATTCATGGACTTGGAAAAAGTCCAAAGAGCCGACAAGACTGAGAAACTCAGCAGGCCAGTCGAAGGCTGGGTCAGCACTTCACGCATGACTTTTGCTACAACATCATATAAAGTCTCTGGCAGCATGTCCTTGATAGCTGTCAGAAAATCCGTCACCGGAATGTGAAAATAAGGCAAAATATTCACCACAATTAAGAGCAAGGGAAAAACGGAAATCAGCCAATAATAAGCAACTGCAACGCTGCTCAGCTCACTATCTGCCTCTTTATAAAAACGGAAAAATTCTCTTAAAAACTGATTTTCCCGAACCTTACTAAATAATTTCTTCACTCTCTTCTCCTTCAAAAAAAGCTGAGACAACTGCCCAGCCTTTGATTTCTAATAAGTCCCTTCTTCTCCCTGGCTGGTCAGAATGACAGGACCATCTTTTGTAATGACAAACTGATGCTCATACTGACAGGATAGGCCGCCATCCAGCGTTTTATGTGCCCAGCCGGTCTCAAAGTCCGTATCAATTTCCCAGGTACCTGTATTGATCATGGGCTCGATAGTCAGAACCATTCCCTCACGCAAGCGCAAGCCGCGTCCTGCTCGACCGTAATGCGGCACCATAGGCTCCTCATGCATGGTTGGGCCAACACCGTGCCCCACCAAATCCCGCACAACGCCATAGCCATGACTTTCAGCATATTCCTGAATTGCTGCGCCAATGTCACCGATACGATTGCCAACCTTAGCTGCCGCAATTCCACGGTAGAGACATTTTTTGGTCACATCCATCAGCTGCTGAGCCTCTGGGCTAATCTTCCCTACTGCATAGGTCCAGCAAGAGTCTGCCACACCGCCTCGGAAGCTCTCTGTATGCTGCTTCATCTGTGCTATATTGTCAAAATCTAGCTTGGACACATCCAGCTCTGCCTTATCGACCAAGCCAACCACCATATCAACGCTGATGACATCACCTTCTACCAGCTTCTGATGACGAGGAAAGGCATGGGCCACTTCGTCATTAAGAGAGCAGCAAGTCGCATAAGGATAGTCCATGATAGAGCCTTCAACACCAATTTGCAGAGGCAGCACATTGTCTTCTTTACAACGCTTGCGGACATACTCTTCGATGTCCCACATGTCAATTCCTGGCTTAATCAAGTCTCTCAAACCAATATGGACCGAAGCCAGAAAATCTCCACTCTTGTCCATCAAGTCAATTTCACGCTGTGATTTTAAAGTAATCATTCTTTCTCTAAATTCCTCTTCTTAATTAATTTTCACTGTAATCGTCGCTTTGGCAACCAGCATCGCTTCCAGATACATCTCAAAGTCAATAATAGCTGTCCGCCTAGTCTGACGGATAATGCGCGGCTGGATATGCAGCAGGTCATCAATCTGAACCGCCTGAAAGAAATAAATCATCAGCTGATCGATTATCAAGCTGCGGCCGCTGTTGACCATGAGCTGCTGGGTAATCCGAGTCAAAATTTCTGTCAGCACACCGTTGGCCAGCACACCATTTTGCTCCAGCATAAATGGCTCAACGGTGAAGGAAAACAAATCATCCTGACGGCTAATCTTCTGTCCCACTTGCTCACTGAAAGTCGGCAGGCTGGAAATCTGAGAACGGCTCATTTTTTCCATAATGTCCCGCCGCGTAATCACACCTAGCAAGGTCTGGTTGCTGCGAACCACTGGTATCATTTCAAAATCTTCTGCAATCATGCGCTGACTGATATTAGCAATATTGGCAGATAAGCCTGTCATAAAGACGTTTTTCGTCATGACCTTGTCCAAGGTTGTCAGAGGAGACTTATCCCCCGCGTCTCGCATGGTTACTACTCCTACCAGCATCTGCTGCTGGTTGATAACCGGAAACCGGCTGGCACGATTGCGACGAACCAAGTCCAAATAGTCACGAACAGTATCAGTATCATGCAAGAAGCCATACTCGTGGCTGGAGCGATAGACCTGCTCCACTGTTAAAATATCGGTCTTGATCTGCATATTGGACA
The DNA here is from genome assembly GCF_905372115.1 of uncultured Streptococcus sp. Lineage (GTDB taxonomy): Bacteria > Bacillota > Bacilli > Lactobacillales > Streptococcaceae > Streptococcus. Next base: position 4,090 of record NZ_CAJPNR010000056.1, on the reverse strand, counting down.
GGGCCCGATTAATCATGGTTGCAACGGTATAGGTATCGTGCTTGGTCCTGAGAACCGGTATATTGAGCAGATTAGCCATCTTCAGAACTTCCGAGCTGACTTCAAAACCTCCAGTAACCAACACCGCATTCTCATTTTCCAGAGCCAAGAGCTGAATTTTCGTCCGGTCTCCGACAATCAGGAGACCGCCCTCTGTCAGATAGCGCAGGATATTCTGCTCCGTCATGGCTCCGATGGAGAACTTATTAAACTCTTTTTCCAGACCGTCTTCTCCGGCCAATACTTCTGAGCCAGTAATATCAACGATTTCCTTGTAGGTCAGATGCTCCAAGACCACTTTCTTGGACTTGACCCGAACCGTACCACTCCGAGGCCTAGTCTCAACAATACCGCGGTTCTCCGCTTCCTTGATAGCTCGATAGGCCGTCCCATCGCTGACTCCCAGATAGTTTGAAATACTGCGGACACTGACCCTCTTGCCGATTGGAAGATTTTCAAGATAGGTTAAAATTTCCTGATGCTTACTCATTAAAATCTCCTCTCTCATAACGGTACTCCAGATAATCTCGCATCTTCCTCGTGTACCGGTCACTTCCTTTAAACTGCCGGTAGAGGCTGAAGCCAGATTTTTGAGCTACCTTTTGACTAGCTAGGTTCTCTGCATGAGTGATAATGCTAATACGTTTAAAGTCAAAGCGGGTAAAAGATAGAAAAGCAATTTCTCGAACAATTTCTGTCATCAGCCCTTGTCCCCAGTAGTCTTGCCGCAGAAAATAGCCTAACTCAGCCTCTTTTTTAATCTCGTCCATCTTTTCAAACTTGACAGAGCCAATCATTTCCTGCGTTTCCTTGTGACAAATGGCCCAAATCCCCAGAGGATTTTTCATAAAGAAATTGGCAATGACGTATTCACTTTCCTCTAGGCTTGCTTCTGTCGGAAAAATGAACTGAGTATTTTCCGGATTGGACGCAATCTTATATAGGGCCCCCGCATCTTCAAAGACAATGGGCCGCAAAAAAGCATGCTCCGTCTCAATAAATGAACAGGCCGCCAAATGTGTCCATAAATTCATCTGCTACCTCTACAAAAAATAAGCGAAAAACGCTTATTCTTCTATCAGCTGGATATCTGCACCCAGACTTGTTAATTTTTCAATAATATTAGAATAGCCGCGCAGGATAAACTCGATATTAGTAATCTCTGTCTTTCCTTGAGCCATCAAACCTGCAATAACCAAGGCAGCTCCTGCTCGTAAATCGGTCGCCTTGACCTGAGCTCCCTGCAGTTGATTTGGTCCCTCATAGACAATCTGATCACTGCTGGTCGAAATTTTGCCTGCCATCTTAGCCAGCTCCGCCACATGGTTAACCCGTTTCTCATAGATGGTGTCCGTGATTTTACCGTGGCCATTAGCCGTCAGCAAGAGCGGAGTAATAGGCTGTTGTAGGTCAGTTGCAAAGCCTGGATAAGGAGAAGTCTTAATGTTTATAGCTCTCAGAGTTTGCTGCTCTTCGACAAAAATGCTGTCTTCAGAAACCGTCATCCGAACACCCATTTCCTCAAGCTTGGCAATAAAACTCTCCAAATGTTCATAAAGGACATTATTAATCTGAATTCCTTGACCAATAGCTGCAGCAAGGGCGATATAAGTTCCTGCCTCGATACGGTCTGGAATTACTTGATGACGAGTTCCATGGAGGTGTAGAACCCCCTCAATCGTGATAATATCAGTTCCTGCTCCTCGGATGTGCGCTCCCATATTGTTCAAGAGAGTTGCCACATCAATGATTTCTGGCTCCCGCGCTGCATTTTCAATAATAGTCCGACCTTTGGCCTTGACAGCAGCCAACATCGTGTTGATGGTAGCACCCACGCTGACCGTATCCATATAAATACTAGTGCCCTTAAGCGGCTGGCCTCCTGTAGATAGGTTCATGTAGTTGCCGTCCATGGTCATCTTAGCCCCCATGGCTTCAAAAGCCTTAAGATGCAAGTCAATAGGACGCGGCCCCAAGTCACAACCACCAGGCAGACCTACCGTTGCTTCACCATAGCGACCAAGCAAGCTGCCATAGAAATAATAGGAAGCTCTTAGACTGTTGATCTTTCCATAAGGCATAGGGACGTTTTGGATACCGCGCGGATCAATCGTCAGACTGTCCTCAGAGCGAGTAACACTAGCCCCCATGGCAATCATAATATCAATCAGACTATCCACGTCCGAAATATCCGGAACACCATCCAATGTTACAATATCATCCGCCAGAATCACAGCCGGAATCAAGGCAACAACACTGTTTTTAGCACCATTAATAGTCACCTCTCCTTTTAAGGGGCGACCACCATGTATTACAATTTTTTTCATGTTTAAATAAAGCTCTTTCAAGGTATTGCCATTTATTATACCACAGATTCGGGAAATTTCCTATACTTTTAGATAAATAAGACAATTGAAATTAAAATGAAACAAGGGAAAATGGCTTTTTCAATAATTTTTCAGAAAAAACAGTATTGCAAAAAATGAGAGAATCGCAAGTCTAGACTGCTTGCCTTTTAAAAGTTGCCTGTATAGAAATGACTTTTTCTTTAGAAAATAGAAAAGTTCCCAATCATTACGATTGAGAACTATCATCTTACTGCACTGCTGCTTTCAATGCTTCTACCTTATCCAACTTTTCCCAAGGTAGGTCAATGTCTGTCCTACCCATGTGACCATAAGCTGCTGTCTGACGGTAGATTGGACGTTTCAGATCCAGCATTTGAATGATACCGGCTGGACGCAGATCAAAAATCTGACGAACTGCTTCCTGCAGCTTGCTTTCTGCAACTGCTCCAGTTCCAAAAGTATCGATGCGTACAGAAACCGGCTGAGCCACACCAATGGCATAGGCTAACTGCACTTCCGCTTTCTTAGCAAGTCCTGCCGCAACGATGTTTTTAGCGATGTAGCGAGCTGCGTATGAAGCTGAGCGGTCAACCTTGGTTGCATCCTTACCAGAGAAGGCACCGCCACCGTGACGAGCATAACCGCCGTAAGTATCCACAATAATCTTACGTCCAGTCAAGCCAGAGTCACCTTGCGGGCCGCCAATTACAAAGCGACCGGTTGGATTGATGAAGAATTTCGTCTTACCATCCAAATACTGGGCTGGAATAACTGCTTTAATTACCTTTTCAATCACATCATGATGAATCTCTTCATTAGTCACTTCTGGGTCATGCTGGGTCGAAATAACTACCGTATCCACGCGCACAGGCTGGTCATTTTCATCATACTCAACGGTCACCTGAGACTTAGCATCTGGACGCAGATAGGCAATCTCTCCTGATTTGCGCAATTCCGCCAATCGACGGACTAGCTTGTGACTGAGCGAGATAGGAAGCGGCATGAGCTCTGGCGTTTCATCCACAGCAAAGCCAAACATAAGCCCCTGGTCGCCAGCACCAATCAAGTCCAATGGATCTTGATCTGCATTCCCGCGAACTTCCAAGGCTTCATTGACACCCTGAGCGATATCTGGCGACTGCTCCACCAAAGATGGATGAACACCGACCGTCTCTGCTGAAAAGCCATACTCTGTATTGGTGTAGCCAATTTCTGCAATGGTATCACGAACCACACGATTGATATCCACATAAGCTGTGGTCGAAATCTCACCAAAAACATGAACCGAGCCCGTATAAACGGCTGTTTCAGCAGCCACATGGGCATCTGGATCCTGACTCAAGACAGCATCCAAAATAGCATCGGAAATTTGGTCTGCAATCTTATCAGGATGTCCCTCCGATACAGACTCAGACGTGAAAAGTTTACGTTCTGACATAGAAATGTCCCCCCTTAAAAAATATTAAACAAATAAACAAACTCCAAAATAATGAAAATCTTGTCACCTGCGAGTTACGACGCGAAAGAAATAAAAACAATACCTTTTTATTTCTGAAGCTAGTAAGACGCATAGGTTGACCGCAGAATAGCGGCAACCGTAGAATGACGTGCGACTTTTGGAGCCGTCATTGTTTGCGAGTTACAAAGTACTGATAGAAGTTTCCTACCACCTTATCGGGACTATATAACTCCTTCATTATACC
>NZ_CAJPNR010000055.1 GCF_905372115.1 uncultured Streptococcus sp. | reverse complement strand
GGCTTAATTTTATTTTCTAAATGATTCATCATCTTGGCTGGTTGGCCTGTATAAGCATTCCAGTAACGCTCAGCATTCGTGATACGTTCTTGGCTACTACCATCTAGAGCATAGCGCTGCGCCTCAAACAGCTCATAAATTGCAAGCAAGCGTCCAAATAGGTAAGAACGATCTGTTTCTTGATGGTCTAACATTGGTGTGAACTCCCTTCCATATTGTTTTTGTAAAACTGCTAAACTAACTTGTTGTACTTGATACCAGTGCTTAGAATACTTCTGTCTTTGTTTAATGTTATCTTCTAATTTTTTAACAATAGTATTTGGTATTGATCTTCCATCAATCAAAGCTGTTACTAATTGCTGATATTGATCGCTCTTAAAACTGTCATTGTCCAATTCCAAATAACGTTCTCTGTCAATACCGTAGGCAGCGTTGATTATGTCATTAAAAGTAGGTGTTCTTAATTTATAATTTCCAGATTTAGTTTTTGCTTCCCAAGAGTAATTTTCCTGCCAAGTTTCCAGATTTTTCAATAACTGGGAAACTTGAACCTGACGGAAATATTTTAAAGCGATACGACCATTGCTTGTTTTATTTAGTATTGCAACATAGTAGGTTGCATCATTGCCAAACAATTTTCGCCCCTTAATAAACGAAGATCCTATATTCTTGTTTTCTTCATTCGGTTTGATAAAAACATGACTATCTTTTTCGTCTTCATCATCTTCAAATAATTCATTAAAAACCGGCTTAACAATATCCAATTGACTCTCATTTGCTAAATCATCACTGAACCAATTGATGAGATATTGTGACGATCCTAGCCAAGTACTACTGTTTTTATTTTCTAGCAAATACTTAATCATTAAATGAATTTTTTCTGAAGTTTCATAGCCAACACTAAAAACATCTTCCCGCTCTTTAAAGCGCCCTTTATAAGCCTCTCCTTTATTACTAACTGAAATGATTTTCGCAGTTCCCATCAATCCCCGATGTTTATTGGTAATTTGCTCCGTTCGTCCGCTAATATTACATGTTCCCAGATTATCCTGATTAGCTGTTACAAACGAAATATATGATTGATGTAATTCCTTGAAGCTGGTCACTGATTCATCTTTAAAGCCGTGAAATTGTACAATTGAAAACTCTAAGAAATAAGCTGATAAATCAACAGTCTTGTTTTTTCCATCAGAGTCAGAATAAGTGATTTTCAATCCCTCCCTTTGGTAATGCTCACCATATAAAGAGTGAAGAATACTACTTAGAAAATCTGTTTGGAGAATAAAATGCCGAATTTTCATCAAAAAATCCTTGACTCTACCTTCCTCACAGTAAGCAATCCAACTAGCTAATTGTTTATGAAAATCATCATATTGTAATTGACTGACCTCTGATATATAGTAAGAAAACTTGTCTACAAGAGGATGTGGAACAGGATTGCTACCAGATCTTGCTACAGAATTTGCAGTCACAGGAAATATAATCGTTTGATTATCAGCCATGACCTCTGCCTTGTAAAAACCCCCATCCTGATCCAACTTAACTGAAATAATATTTTTACTATTTGACTTCAAACTAGTATGATAAAGCGGAAGCAAAACAGGATTATGCCCATCTTGCTGGTCAACTAAGCCAATTTCTTCTGCTTTTTCATAAGCTTTTAAGAGAGAAGTAAAAAAATCCATTATTCTTCTCCTTTCTCCATAGCATCGTATTCCTTAAGTTCATCATCAACGGACTTAACCTGGCCAGGTGTCTTAAATGTATAACTAGACAAAGTATTTACAATTTCACAATCAGACCGAGGTTTAAACTTAATCAACCCATTCTCCATCACTGTTTTTGTGAAATAAGATTTTAATGGTGTCGTTTCGTCTTTTGGATAAGCAAAAGAATGGAACATAATACCTAAATCGATAGTAACGCCATCATAGTAAGAAGGGGTGTTCTCATACTCTTCCTGACTAATTTCATCGACTAAACCAAAACATTCCGTCGTACCAAGGAAAATATGTCGCCGACCGCCTTTTCGAATAGAACGTTCCATAATGGCTTCATGCTTTTTAGGTAGCCTATCTTGCATCAAATCTTCACGATTTTCATTCCAAATGAAATGGAATTTCACTAGATATTCTACATCACTCAAATATGAAACGTAACTTAAATCCGCACTGTAATCATGTAACAAAGCACGAACACCATGTAGCTCTGTCTGAATTTGATTCATAATCTTAACTTCAGTCACAACATTTGTGAAAGTCGGCTTGTAGTACACAGCATCAATTATGCCTTGGAGAGCTTGCCGAGTAGGAACAGAGTATGATGATCTCTCTCCACCACCTTTAGTTGCAGGGTTTGTAAAGAGAGCCTGTTCACTACGTATTTTCGCATAGAAATTTCTTGATCTGTACAAGGTTAAAACCTCCTTCTGTGATTCTATAAACCTATCTTAGCACTTGAAACTTCAAAAGTCAATTATTTTCTTTCTATATTTAGTGATTATAAGATAGCTGTTGATTATATGAATCAATTTTGATATAATCTAGCCATCATAGTGCTATCTATGTGGATTGAAATTATATTTAGTGCTTATTTATACTGAATTACAGGTCAACGAAGTCCTCTACTGACTCTCGTTGGCCTGTTTTCTTTTAACTTTTACATCAGGAAACTTCCTGACTCTAGGCTGATACCCTTTTTCTTATCATAATAACTATCTGACAGTACCTGAATTTGCCCATTCAGGTACGATTTTGTAGCTTCAAGTATTTGATCGTGCTTACGAACATTTACCGTATAGGGCTGCAATTCCTTTAAAAGAGCTTTTATTGTTTGATAGTCTTCAACAGATGGATAATTGTATTCACACAATTCTTCTAAAAGCATCAATTTTTCAGCAGCATCTCCATACGGAACTAACACGCCTATCGTGTCATTGTTTATTAAATTCATTTTCAAACCAGCAGTTTTAAAGGCTTGTTTTAACTTTCCTTTAAAATTATTTCTGTCTTGATATGAATTTATACTTAAATAATCGTAAACTGATTCACCATGGGACAAAGGATAATCCATTGAACCTTGATTATTAGCATAATAATATTCAAAAAAATCCCGATTTAAAAGTGTCATTTCAATAGGCGATGAAATCTTATGTAGAATACACTCTGTAGCGTCTTTCTTAGCCTTTATTTCTTTAAGTGGTAAGATATTTTCTTCTTGATTTGTGAGATTAACTAAGGTAACTTGGCCTTTATCACGTTTACCTTCACGATTACATCGTCCACTAGCTTGCACAATAGAATCAACTCCTGCATAAGATCGGATAACTCGATTAAAATCAATGTCAACTCCAGCTTCAATTAGTTGTGTACTAACACAAATAATAGGTATTCCCTTTTTTAGATACTGTTTAATTTCCGATATAATGTCTAATCTGTGCTGAGCACACATATTAGTCGAAAGTTGATAAATAGGTCTATCAGTCAATCCTTCAAGCATCACATAGAATTTATCAACTGTCTTTTTGGTGTTAAAAATCGCAAGAATAGACTCGTCATTTCCCAGTACAAAATCTACTAAATCTGAAAGATTCGAATGTTGATTGTTTTCATCGAATTTTCTAAGTTCTGTTCTTGAAAAGACTTCTTTTTCGTCATGAGTTAACTCAACAATATCAGCAGCTTCACCATATTTTCCTCCATAAGAAAGTTTATGTTTAATTGCAGTAGAATCATAAGCCGGCTGTGTAGCCGTACATAAGATAATAGTCGTGTCCATAACTTTATTTAAGAAATTCATGGTTAAATTAAATAAAGTTGTCACCTCAATAGGCAAAGATTGCACTTCATCTAAAATCAAAACACTATTCGCTAAACTGGAAAAACGACGGATATTTGCTGATTTAGTTTTAAACAAAGTTTGAAAAAATTGAACCATTGACGTAAGAACAGTCTGACTATCCCAACTTTCAATTAAATAGTCAGACATTACAGCTTCTTTTTCATCATTGTCGGCAGTCTGTTTAACAACATTAGAATGGTGCTCTAGAACACCTACCTCTCCAATTACTTTTCTAATTTCAGAAGCATTCTGCTCCAGGACAGATAAAAATGGTGTGATATAGAAAAATCTTGATTTATTTTGATCAACTAACTGATAAAAGGCATATCTCATACTAAGATTCGTTTTCCCAGCACCAGTTGGCAGATCCAAACGATATATTCCCGTTGAATCTTTTTCACCCCTACTCTTAACTCGCTCACCAATTTGTGAACGAATCTCATTAAGCCTTGTAGTTGGATGACTAAAGCTACGATATTTTCTCTCGATAGCTTCAAGATAAGAAGCATTTAGTTTTTGTTTTTCTTCGTCTTTTAAAGGTTCAATGAGCAAGCCATAAGCATTGACAGTATCTAGTATATCTGCATTCTTTAAAAAAGATAAGTACATCCGAATAAAACAACCACTATAATATTCTTTCTCACTTTCATCAGACCAACTAAGTTTAGACCAAGCTTGCTGGTAATTTGCAAAAGCTTTCTCAATTAAATCGTTTAAATCTTTGTAACCGAAAGTACTTAGTTCGTCTTCTAATTCCTGAGCAAAGACTAGAATATCTTCTTGATAAGAATCATTCTTCATGCATTCTATCATTCTACGCCTTAATTTATTGAATGCAAATTGCTCAGCTTGAACTCCTTCATCTTCTAGAAGAATGTCATACATACCGTGGTGAGCTGAAATAACATAGGCACTGATTTCTTGAAAAAGCACCCTGTCTGCTAAAGGAATACTTGATTGTTTTAAACAAGTTTGTATTTTCTGAAAGAGATAGCTAGCTCCAGCAGATGAATGATCAACATGTTTGTTAGGATGCTTTTCTAACTTATCTTGAAAAGCTATACTCGCCTTGCCTAAATCATGAAACAATCCTAATAAAAACAAAATGTCTCCTTGCTCAATAACTTGTGCACTTTCCCTTGCTTGAACAGCAACGTTAAAAGAATGTTTTTCTAGAGATTGTTTATTCCCTCTGTTATCTTTATGTGCTAATATCATAATTTACCTTATCTACCCCAAAGAAGAGATTATTATATTAAATCTATTTTATAACTAAATCCAAAAAAACTCAACTAAAAATGCAACGCTTTTTTAATTATTTACTAGGGAGTATTAGGCAGTAGAAGAGTAGGAATAGTTATTTCTATCTTAAGATTTAAAACACTACACTAAATAATCCCTATCGTGAGACTTTCGATAGGGATTATTCTTTATTTAATATTCTAAATACTCCGTCCAAAACTGACGTTAACGACTCAGTCAGGCTCAAGAGAAAATGACAACCCATCTCTTTTCCTCCTGAGAGCATTGAAAAAAGCCTTAGCCAGGCTTTTAGAATGTCCCCTGCCGGAATCGAACCAGCAACTACTCCTTAGGAGGGAGTTGTTATATCCATTGAACTAAGGGGACTTAGAGAAAAACTCTGCCCAACGACAGAGTCTTTCTAAGATTAACGGCGAATTTCTTTGATACGCGCTGCCTTACCTTGCAATGCACGAAGGTAGTACAATTTAGCACGACGGACTTTACCGTAACGAACGACTTCAATCTTGTCAACACGTGGAGTGTGGATTGGGAAAGTACGTTCAACACCGATACCGTTAGAGATTTTACGAACGGTGTAAGTTTCTGAGATACCAGCACCTTTACGAGCGATAACCACACCTTCAAAGATCTGGATACGTTCGCGAGTTCCTTCGACAACTTTCGCGTGAACGCGGACAGTGTCACCAGGACGGAATGCAGGGATGTCAGTACGAAGTTGACCTTCAGTCAAGCTTTGGATTAATGGATTCATTTTTTCTACTCCTATCTTACTAATCTTAAGGTTCAAGACCGCAGCGGATTAGCCGTTTTTTGTGCTTCCATTAGGCACAAACTATATTATATCAAAATTTCTAAAAATGTAAAGATGTTTAAATGAAAATTCCCAAAAGAATCGCTAAAAATCCGAGGATATAAGTCAAAGCCAAATAGAGAAGAAATTTCTTTCGCTCCGAAAAGAGATCCGCCAGCTCAGCATTCAAGGTGGAAAAGGTCGTCAGACCACCACAGAAGCCTGTTGCCAAAATCACATAAAGCTGCTTGTCTTCTATATGATTATAAAAATAACCAATGAGAAAAGCACCTAGCAAGTTTGCCAATAAAGTCCCAATCGGCAGAGATGCTCTGCTATTAACCTTGGAGAAAACATAACGAACGAGAGCACCAGCGCCGCAACAGATTAACATCGCCCAGATCATGACTTCACCTGCTTTCCAACCCATAGGGCGATTGCAAGGCCGCCACCTACACTTAAAACTAGATAAATAAAAAGCTCCATATAGCGCCCTGAATCAGCTAGTTTGATACTGTCTAGCAGAAGACCAGAAAAAGTCGTCAAACCTCCGCAAAAACCGGTCGAAAGCGCTAGAATTAGGCGCTGAGACTTAACTTTACTGCTAAGATAGTCCTTGATAATATAGACCAGCAAAAAAGTTCCCAAATAATTGACCAGTAAGGTACCCAGCGGAAATGAATCAGCAACAACTAATAAAAGAGCTATCTGATAACGTAGCCAACCGCCTGCCATCGCAGATAAAGCCACAGCTATCGAGTTCCGTACTTCTTTCATTAGATATTTTTATTCTGAAATTCACGCGAACGTTTTAAAATGTCAGAAAAGGTCGCAACAACAGTTTCCTTGTAGTCCTTATTTTCAACCTTATCCGCCACTCTGGCAAAAATCACATCTTCTCTCTTGCTATCCAAGACTGCTGTGCCCGTTAATTTTTTTAAAGCCACGACTTGGCCAACCAGATTCATGCGTTGCTCCAACAGGGCAATGATTGCATCATCAACTTGATCAATTTCCTGTCTGATTTCTTCTAACGTCATCTACTTCCTCCTTGTATTCTATCTATCATATCAAAATATAGTAAAATTTTCTAGTTAATTCTAAATAAAAAGCTCCAAGTCCCGTGATTAAAAGGGAACTCGCAAAGGCGAGTTTTTATCCGTAACCTAAAACAGTACCCCGGACCTTAGATTAAGGGGGACTTGCAAAGGCAAGTCCCTATCTACAGATTAAAAAGGATCCCCGAACCTTTTTAACCAACTGAACCTTCCATACTCATATTGATGAGTTGGTTGAGTTCGACGGCGTATTCCATTGGAAGCTCTTTGGTAATGGGTTCCATAAATCCATTGATAATCATGGCTGTAGCTTCTTCTTCGCTGATTCCTCGGCTCATCAGATAGTAGAGCTGGTCCTCAGATACTTTGGAAACCTTGGCTTCATGCTCTAACGCGACATTGGAATTATGGATTTCATTAAAAGGAATAGTATCAGAACTAGACTCACCATCCATCAGAATGGTATCGCACTCGATATGAGATTTGGATCCTGCACTATTCTTACCAAAGCGAACCTGACCACGATAGTCTGTCTTACCGCCATCCTTGGCCACTGATTTAGAAATCAAGGTACTAGATGTCTTGGGCGCATTATGAAAGACCTTACAGCCCGCGTCTAAGTGCTGACCATAGTTGGCAAAGGACATAGAGAGGACAGAAGTTCTTGCATTGCGGCCATTAAGAATGCTACAAGGATATTTCATATTGACCTTGCTGCCTAAATTCCCATCAATCCACTCTAAGGTGCCGCCCTCTTCAACAACCCCGCGCTCCGTTACGAGGTTATAGACATTGTCTGACCAGTTTTGAATGGTTGTATAGCGGAAAAAGGCATCCTTTTTGACAATGATTTCGACATTTGCCGCATGAAGACTATTACTTGTGTAAGTCGGTGCTGTGCAGCCCTCAATATACTGGATAGAGCCACCCTCCTCGATAATCATCAAGGAGCGTTCAAACTGGCCGGCATTCTCCCCATTAATACGAAAATAGGTCTGAACAGGAACTTGGCACTGGACGTTCTTAGGCACATAGATAAAGGTTCCGCCGGACCAAACTGCACTATTAAGAGCAGAGAATTTATGCTCAGCATTTGAAATCACAGTACCAAAATACTGCTTGACCAAGTCCGGATATTCCTGAACAGCCGTATCCGTGTCAGTGAAGATAATCCCCAGCTTGGCAAACTCTTCCTTCATATTGTGGTAAACCACCTCAGACTCATACTGGGCCACCGCTCCAGATAGAAAGCGCTTCTCGGCTTCTGGAATTCCCAAGCGGTCAAAGGTTTTCTTAATCTCTTCTGGGACTTCATCCCAACTGCGAGCCCGATCTCCGCTTAGCTTTTGATAATAGATAACATCATCGAAGCGAATCCCTGACAAATCAGGGCCAAAGTCGGGCATAGGCAGCTTATGAAAGAGTTCCAAGGAGCGCAGACGATAGTCTAGCATCCACTGGGGCTCATTCTTGATTTCTGAGATTTCTCGAACTACTTCTTCGGTCAAACCTTTACCAGTCGAAAAGAGCGGCTTGACATCATCATGAAAGCCAAAAGCGTAGTCACGTTCTTTCATAGGAACTCCTCCTTTATCTGATGGATAGCGCTTACCTATATTATACTCCTAATCATGAGAATTGTCAGAAAATAACACTTTCGCACAAAAAAACGGCTGCAGCCGTTTCCTCTATCTATCACTTTAAACTTTATTAACCAAGCCTTCTGCAAAAGCTTCCAAGCGTGCAATATCATCATCTTCCGCAGATAGGTCTACTTTAACACTTTCTGCCCCCTTCGCTGCTCCTGTAGCAGCAAAGGCAGCATCAAAGTCATCGACAGCCTTGCAGAATTCGTCATAGAAGGTATCGCCTGAACCGACCACTCCGTAGACCTTGTCAGACAAATCCAAACCAGACAAGTCTTCGTAGAAGTCCATCATCTCATCAGGCAGCTCACCATCACCATAGGTATAGGTCGCTACAATCGCAATATCTGCTTCCAAGAAATCTTCTGCATCGACAGTGGTGCACTCGTCCACTTCAACTTCTACATCCAGTTCTCTTAGCTTATCCGCCACAATATCAGCAATTTCCTCGGTGTTTCCAGTCATGCTGGCAAATACAATTTTTGCTAAGGTCATAGTTTCCTCCAAATTCTAATCTGCTCTCATTATATCATATCTTTTTTATTTTAAAAATAAAAACTCTTATGCTACAATGGGTAAAGAAAGTTGACGAGGTTATTTATGACTCTTTATCATGATATTTTAAGTAAGATCAAAGAATACGATACTATTATCATTCATCGCCATATGCGGCCAGATCCTGATGCTCTTGGCAGTCAGGTCGGACTGCAAAAGCTGCTTCAGTACCATTTCCCAGAAAAAACAATCAAAGCAACAGGCTACGACGAACCCAATCTCATGTGGCTAGCACAAATGGACCAAGTCGCAGACGAAGAATACCAAGAGGCCCTAGTTATCGTCTGTGACACTGCTAATACAGCCCGCATTGATGACCAACGCTACACAACAGGCGACTTCCTCATCAAAATCGATCATCATCCTGATGATGAAGTTTACGGAGATATTTCTCTAGTTGATACAAGCTCTAGCAGTGCCAGTGAGATGATTGCTCTCTTTGCCTTTGAAAATGACTTAGACTTGAGCAAGGAAGCTGCAAAACTCCTCTATGCCGGCATCATCGGCGACACTGGCCGCTTCCTTTATCCTTCTACTAGCGCCCGCACATTCGAACTAGCTGGCAAATTGCGTCAATACGATTTCGACCTATCAGCCTTGTCTCGCAAAATGGACTCTATCAGCCGCCAAGTCGCTAAACTGCAGGGCTATGTCTATGAGCAATTGGAAATAGATGAAAATGGAACTGCGCGGGTCATTCTGCCTCAGGAAGTTTTACAAGCCTATCAATTGACCGATGCTGATACTGCGGCCATTGTCGGGGCACCTGGACGAATTGAAGAAGTCGGTCTGTGGGCTATCTTTGTTGAGCAACCTGAAGGTCACTACCGTGTCCGCATGCGCAGCAAGGTTATTCCTATCAACGGTATTGCTAAAAATCATCACGGCGGCGGACACCCCTTAGCCAGCGGAGCCAATGCATTTTCAAAGGCAGAAATAGAGCAAATCTACACCGAGATGAAAGAATTGGCAAAAAAGCAAGAAATTAGTCTAAAAGTCTTGTCAAATCAATCAGAATTTGATAAACTATCAAAGTAACTAATCTATGGCTCGCAAAGAGACCATGGCAGAAAGGAAATTTTTGTAAAATGAGAAAAGATATTCATCCAGAATACCGCCCAGTTGTCTTCATGGACACTTCTACCGGCTACCAGTTCCTTAGTGGTTCAACTAAGCGTTCAAACGAAACAGTTGAATTCGAGGGGGAAACTTACCCATTGATCCGTGTAGAAATTTCATCAGACTCACACCCATTCTACACTGGACGTCAAAAGTTCACTCAAGCAGATGGACGTGTGGATCGTTTCAACAAAAAATACGGTCTCAAATAATCATAAGCACCAATCGGTGCTTTTTTTGTACTCAAAAGTTTCTTTTTGCCTTTTTAAACTTTAAAATCTGTCCACAACCGCCACTTTTGCTTCCTAATTAATTCAACAAAAAAACTCCAAAAGTCAGACAATTAAAATCTAACTTTTGGAGTGTGGTTTATATGCAACCAAAGATTAAGAGCACAAATATTTAAGAATACAATTCCTTATTATTTATAGCTGTAAGCCCAGTAGTAAACACCATTTCCGTCTACAACTGTCGCTACTGCCCCTTCAGTTACGTTAGGATCGAGAAGCAATTCTCTCAGACCGCTGTTAGCCCATTTCTTAACGACAACAGATGGATCTTCATCACGACGTCCAACAAAGCCTGAGCTATCATATTGACGTGAGATTTCATTTACTTTTGGAAGTGCTTGATTTTGATAAATGTCTTCTGACCAAGTCAACTCTTTCAAGCCTTGAGCTTTACGCTCTTCATTGATTTTAGCGAAAGCTTCTTTAGCTTTTGAAACATAGTCATAGTTTGTATCGTTTGTTGCTTCAACACGGTAAACAAACTTAACATAACCAAATTCTACATCACTGTATTTCTTATCCTCAACACCACTCTTAAGGTTTGCAATCAAGACATAATCCTTAGCATATGGGTTTTCTTTGGTTTTTTCAAAGATTTCTGGATCTTCGATTTCCCATTCAACTTTGGCATCCCATCCTGCGTTATCAAGGAACTTAGGATTCATCTTTTCGATAACGTAGTTCTTGAACTCTTCAACGTTCTTGAATGGCAGCGGTTGACCTGCTTTAGCAGTTGTCACTAGGTTAGTTGAGTACAATTTCACGCTAGAGTCTTTATCACTGTACATGTATTCATCATCAGCAGTGTTTTCGTGAAGTTTTGGATCAAGAGCTGGATCGTTTGGATCAGTCATACCTTGAAGTTTCCATTTGTCACCAAACCATTTCCAATATGGAGAGTAGCCATTCGCTTCTGAGTCAGATGGTATACGGTAATAATGGGTAGAACCATCAAAGTAATAGTTAGGATCTGACTCGAGAGCCTTGTCACCTGGTTTTCCAGTTGGGTAGATGATTTTTGGAGCTCGTCCATTCGGTGCCCATGTCAAATGTTCAAGACCTTCTGCTGGTTTTTCAACATACGGCGGAATTTGATCTTCACTTGGTTTATCAGTTGTTACCAAACCAGGAGTCTCTGGCACAGCAGGTCTTGTTGGAGTTTCTGGTTTTGGTTCTGCTGGTTGCTCTGGTTTCGGAGCAAATGGATTGAGGTCACCTTCTGCACCGTTAATTGGAGGATTTTCCGGCAAATCAACACTTGGTACCTCTGGTTTTGGTTCTGCTGGTGTAGTAGGCTCATCTGGTTTATCAGTAGGAGCTGGAGTTGGTTGCTCTGGTTCCGCTGGTGTCGGAGTTGGAACTTCTGGTTTTGGTTCTTCCGGCTGGCTTGGAGTTGTTGGATTAGTTGAGTTATCAGCAGAATCCTTAACAAACACCCACTTGCCATTTTTATAGTAGTAATAGTCGCCATTATCCAACACATAGTAATGATAACCATTTTCATAACGATAATGTGGATCGTTTTCCAAGTTGTTATTGGATGTGCTGTTATTGTTAGTATTTGTCAATGGTTTCCACTCACCATCACGATAGATGCGGTAAGAACCATCTGTCATACGGTAGTAGTGGTTACCATTCCAGTAAATGTAGTTTTCATCGTTTGCAAGATTGTTGTAGTTATTCCAACCATTATAGCCGTAGTTATTGCTATAGTTGTAATTCCAGTTGTTATAGCCTGGATAATAGTTATTGTAACCATAGTTGTAATTATAGCCATTGTAGCCATAGTTATATCCGTAGTTATAGTTGTTATAGCCATAATTATAGTTGTTGTAACCATAGTTATAATTGTTGTAACGGTTATTATAGCCGTAATTATAATTGTTATAGCCGCCATTCCAGTAATTATAACCTGGTTGATAGTAGTTATAACCATAATCTTGAGCCTGAGCATTATTCGCAAGAGCAAATGCTGGAATAATAGCCGCAGCTGCTACAACAGATCTTGATAAGAGTCTGAAACGATTGTTCATATTAATTAAACCTCCAAAGTGACCAACATCACTTCATATTTTTGTGGGGGGAATTTATCTTTTGTGCACAACTTCATAAAAAAGAATTTTACGAAAATACAGCCGGCTGACAGTTGACTGCTCCATCATTATCAAACGCAAAAAACGAATCACTAGTTAGTGAATCCACCTTGTTAAAGGTTGCACATAAATGTTTTTATTGCATTTGATTTAGAAAGAAAGAAGTCAATATGCTTGAAAATACTTTTTTATGCATATCTCACCCTCAAGACGAATTATAGCACAAGAAATTTTTGAATGCAAGCATTTTAGTTAACAAGCTGTAAATTGTTTTTATAGGTAATTTTTTATAGTTCGTATTTTTGTTTTGTTTTCTATTTTTTATCTATAAAAATCATTAAAATCTTCTCATTTGCGAACTAAAACAATATAGAAA
>NZ_CAJPNR010000054.1 GCF_905372115.1 uncultured Streptococcus sp. | reverse complement strand
CAGATATACTTGACACTTTTCCCAAAAAGTATTATACTAGCATAAAATAAAAGTCAAATATAACTGACAAACTTACTGAAAGTTATCAGTTATAGTATTAGAAAGGAAGGGTGTAATGAATCGTGTCAAAGAATTTCGAAAAGAAAAAAAGATGTCTCAGCTAGAGTTGGCCAAGTCTATCGGGGTATCGCGGCAAACTATCAATATGATTGAAAACAACAAATACAACCCCACTCTCGAGCTCTGTATCAATCTGGCTAGAGCGCTGGATACTGACCTCAACGCCCTCTTTTGGGAACCCCAGCTGACAGATGAAGATTCAGAGGACTAAGAATTCTTCCCTGCAGCAAGATTTATACCTAAAGAAAGGACACAAACATGAAAAAAGAAACATTCTCAGACAAGATGATCAAACGATTTTACGGCATTACCGGACCTTTGGACGAGCAAAAACGCCAACAGGCTGAGCACTTAGGAAATATAGGCTTTATTTGGCTTTTCTTTATTCTGATTTTTGGCAATGCTATCGCCTTTCCCCTAGCCTTTCGCTGGCCCAAAATTATCGCTGTTGCCTATCCTATCCTGCTGGAAATCCTTATCCTCGGCTTCTGTGTCTATATAGTCATCCAAGCACGCCGCAAAGGAATTGATGACCTAGAGCTAGGACTTCAGGATGAAAAAGAAGAAAAAGCTATGAAACATGCTGGTCTCAAAGCAGGTTTCTCTTATTGGTTGCTCTTTTACCCTCTCTTCGGCATCATGATAGCTGTCATGGAAAAGAAAGATATCCTACAAGTTTTGCTTCAGCCTAAACTCATTATAACTGGATTAGCCGCAGGCCTTGGATTTGGACTGATGATGCATTTCATTGCCAAAGGAAAGATTCGCCAAGCACAAAAAAAGGAGGAAGAAGACCTATGAGACTCAATCTCAAAGAAAAAATGGATCTAGGCATTCTGTCCCTCATTATTGCCATCGCTGCTTATTTCTTTTTCCGTATCACGGAGCCTTGGATTTTCTGGCTGGATGTAGCAATCATCGTTAGCTGCATCTATGTAGCCCTCCGCATTTTGAAAAAACGTAAACAAGATTAAAAGAATCCCTCGACAGGAACTTTCTAGCTTCCTAGCGAGGGATTTTTTATTTATATCTACTTAAGACTCTGGGTCATCCAGACTTCGGCCATGAAGACCTTTCTCGCGCTGAACTTGACGCAACTTCTCAGGTGTCACATCATTGCCATCCTCATCAACAATCTTGATGCCTTCGATGTGATGGCGAACAGAACGACGGTAGCCTTCGATGTACTCTTCACGAAGCTTGGCTTGTTCCACTTTTTCCTCAGCAGTTAGGCCTTCCGTTTTTTTCTTTTTAGCCAGTTCGTTGATGCGTTCAATTTTTTTAGGATCCATGATTCTACCTCTCTTACCTGTTATTTCGTATTAATTTGATTAAACTGGGCCAGCTGTCCCGCTTTAGCCGTCAAAGACGTCAGGAGAGCTAGGCGGTTGTTACGCACAGCTTCATCTTCTGCCATGACCATGGTATGGTCAAAGAAAGCATCGATAACTGGACTGAGAGCAAAGAGTTGGTCCAGATTGGCAGCTAAGCCAGATGTCAGCTCTACTGCTTCAATGGCCGCAGCCAAGTCTTTTTCCTCTTGATTTTCAAAGAGTGCTGGATTGACAGCTGTCTGCCCTTGGGCTTTCTCAGCTAGATTAAAGACCCTAGACAGGCTTTCGACTGCTGACTTGAAGTTGGCTTCCTGAGCTTTTTCTGCTAGAAGCGCAGCTGTTTCTACCAAATCGCGTACGACAAAGTTAGTGCTTTGAAGAACAGCTGTCACGATATCTTTCGGAATATTGCGATCCATCATCTTCTCAACGCGGGCACGGAAGAAGTCCAGCACCGCCTCTTGATTGTCATAGCTTAGGCTATCAAACTTGAGTTCGTAAAGTCGACCAAGAAGCTGAGCCAAGTCGATGTTCCAGCCAAACTTATCCAAGATACGCACAACACCCTGAGTCGCACGGCGCAGTGCATAAGGGTCATTGGAACCGCTCGAAATCAGTCCAACTGAGAAGAAGGACAGAATGGTATCCAGCTTATCAGCCAGAGCCAAGACTGCTCCGACCTTGGTGTCAGGTAATTCGCCATCGGCTGATGTCGGCATATAGTGCTCCCGAATAGCAGCTGCCACCGCAGCATTCTCACCAGCCAGAAGAGCATACTTCTCGCCCATGATACCTTGCAGCTCATCAAATTCCCCAACCATACCAGTCAGCAGGTCAAACTTATAAATAGCCGCTGCACGAGCCAAATCGACTGTCTCATCATCATCCAATCCTGCTTCTTGTGCCAAGAGAGCCGCAATCTTGCCAGTCCGCTCCATGTGCTCTGCTAGAGAGCCAATCTTTTCGTGGAAGGTCACATTACTCAGCTTTTCAACCAAGTCAGCAATAGCCAGCTTTTGGTCTTCCCGCCAGAAGAATTCCCCATCTTCCAGACGAGCCACCAAGACTTTCTCATTTCCCTTGATGACATTTTCCAGATGCTCTGCATTTCCGTTGCGAACAGAGATGAAGTGCGGCAAAAGTTTGCCTTCGCTATCGCGCACAACAAAATAACGCTGGTGCTCTTTCATGGAAGTTACCAAGATTTCCTCAGGCACCTCTAAATATTTGGCATCAAAATTACCTAGGAAAGCAGTTGGATATTCTACCAGATTCAAGACTTCATTGAAAAGGTCCTCGTCAATCTCGATAGAAACCCCGTGCTCCTCTTCAAGTGCTCGAATCTGCTCGACAATCATATCTCCCCGCTCAAGAGGACTGGCAATGACAAACTGAGCCCGTAGGTCATCTTCATAGGAATCCGCTGAGGCAATCTCCGTTTCTTGCCCCAAAAAACGGTGTCCACGGCTGGTACGACCGCTCTTGATATCCAAGAAATCCAAGTCAAAGGCCTGCTCATCTAAGAGTACAGTCAAGGTGTGGACCGGGCGGATGTATTCAAAGGTGTTGTTGCCCCAGTGCATGCTGACAGGGAAGGTCAAAGCTTGCAGAACTTCCGTCACTGCTGGGATGATTTCCTCTACTGGGCGGCCGATTTCTTCCTTGGTCACATAGACGTATTCTTCCCCCTTGATTTCACGGAAAGTAATGTCTTCAACCGTCAAGCCCTTGCCACGGACAAAGCCTTCTGCAGCCTTGGTAAAATTCCCATCTGCATCCAGAGCAATTTTCTTAGAAGGGCCTTTGAAATCTTCGGTCAAATCAGACTGCTTGTCCGCCAAGCCAACCACTCGCACCGCCAAACGACGAGGCGTTGAGAACATTTCAATTTTCTCAAAAGTCAAGCGATGGTCTGTCAGGAAGGCTCCCATTTTGTCGCGCAGCTGCTTCATGCTCGGTGTCACGACATAGGCTGGCATTTCCTCCAAGCCTAGTTCAACTAATAAATTTTTTACCATGATTATTCTCCCTCCTCTGCCAAGAGTTTCTCGCGAGTCTCTGCATCCAAAAGTGGGTAGCCTAGACGCTTGCGCTCAGCCACAAAGGTCTTAGCCACAACACGCGCTAAATTCCGAATACGGGCGATATAACCAGCCCGCTCTGTCACAGATACAGCGCCACGCGCATCCAAGAGATTAAAGGTATGCGAGCATTTGAGAACGTAATCATAGGCCGGGTGCACCAGATGCTCGTCCAGACAGCGCTTGGCTTCCGCTTCAAACTTCTCAAAATTCCCCAAGAGCAAGTCTTGGTCACTGACTTCAAAGCTGTATTTAGAATGCTCATACTCAGGATGCGTGAAAATTTCGCCATACTTAACGCCATCAGCCCACTCAATGTCGTAGACTGAGTCCACTTCTTGAATATAAGAAGCCAGACGCTCCAGACCATAAGTCACCTCAGCGGTCACCGGCTGAGTTGGCAGACCTCCGACCTGCTGGAAGTATGTGAACTGAGTGATTTCCATACCATCCAGCCAGACTTCCCAGCCCAGACCAGCCGAGCCAGTTGAAGGATTTTCCCAGTTATCCTCGACAAAGCGGATGTCGTGCTCCAGCGGATTGATACCCAAGAGCTCCAAAGACTGCAAGTACAGTTCTTGGATATTGCTTGGAGAAGGCTTCATAACCACTTGAAATTGGTGGTGTTGATAAAGACGGTTAGGATTTTCCCCATAACGACCATCTGCCGGCCGGCGAGACGGCTCTACATAGGCCGCATTCCAAGGCTCTGGCCCAATAGCCCGCAAGAAGGTATAGGGACTCATCGTTCCCGCCCCCTTCTCGTTATCATAAGCCTGCATGAGCATACAACCCTGGTCATTCCAGAACTGCTGCAAAGTCAAGATAATTTCTTGAAATGTTAACTTTTTAGGCATTTTTTACTCCTTTTGTTTCTTTAGATTTTTTGCGCTAGGGCTGTCCTCTGTTCTGTTTGAACAAGCAAAAGAACCACATCCGACACTCCTAGGCTATTTACCTAGGGGCGTCAAGACGCGGTTCCACCCTAATTTATTACTTCATTACTTTAAAAATTTTAACCGAAAGCGCCATCTCTATTTTAAAACTATCTGGCTTGCACCGCCCCAGACTCGCTAGTAAGTTATTTCATAAAGACTTCTCTCGTAAACTTAATTCTAACAGAAAAATATGAATTTGTAAAATTATTTTTCGACTACAATATACGAATTATAGAAATTATTCTGAAACTCTATAGAAAATAGATTGTGACTCACGGTCACTACTTAAATTTTGTCCTGAAATAATTCTGTCTCTATTTATATCTGATTTATCATCATGATATCCATAGTAGGCCTCTTCAATTGACGTTCCTGCCGCAAAGTATCCGACAAATACCCCTCCTGCTCCATAAGATTTACCACCGCCTCGTAGTGTATATACATTTTCAAGCTTAGAAGTTCCAACAAAGCCATCTAGGCTAACTTGACCATTTGAATCTATTCTCAGAGTATTCCCATTCGCATTTCTCCATGTACCTACTATTGCGGCATAGCTTTCTTTTGGAAGTGGGCTTCCATTTGATTCAGATGATGATGAGATATTTGTTGATTCTTTCACTTCTCTAGATTCTAGAGAAGATGAGGACTCCGACTGAGAAGCAGCTGACCTATCGTCACTAGTTGATGTGGATGAGACTGAATTACTAGAGTCTGATCTAGTCAGATGCTTACTAGACGAAGAATGACTTCGTTCATTACTCTTAGGTCTAGCACTTTCTGCAATTTTTTCAGCCTCTTTGCTAGTTTCAGGCTGTTTACTCAGAAATACAAATGACACAATTCCAATTACTAATAAGAACAATATTCCAATCGTTAAGTACAGAGGATTCTTAAAAACAGATTTACTTTTCCTTCTCTTTTTTGGGGAATTATTCTGTGAATTCAACATAGGAATAATAATATCATCTTTTTGAAAAAGTTCTATACTGTCTCCAATTTCAGGAATGAAATCAAAATTTTCGAATGGAATAATTTTTAAATTATTCCATTCATCCCCAAGATAAACTTTTTTATCCTTAACCTTTAACACTTTATACATTTTTTATCTCCACAAGATTATAGTTTCTAGTTCACAATATCTTTTTCTAACTTTACAGAGATATTGATTTTCGTTATTTCTTCATAGTCATCATTTGTTACTTTCAAAATGATATTAATCACCTTGCCAGCCTTAAGCAGTCCCTCACTATCATTTATATCTCCGTCTACAAATTGGCCTGGCTGTAATTCCTCACGAAGATCAAGTGAATACTCATTTATTTTTTGTCCTTCCACGTCAATTGATTCTGGACGAACTCTCACTTTTTGACTACTATTATTATAAAAACGCAAAGTTCCGTTTTTGATTTGCTCAATTTTCAATCCATCTGAGTTATAAAGTTCTTTAGTAACAAAATTTTCTTCCGTTTCCTCAGTATCGACTTCATATATTAAACCTTGCATATAAGGTAATGTCACAGAGCTATGGAAAATAGTCTCGTATGTTGTTCTGCCGATAGCCAAACCATAAATAGTAACGATATCATCTTCCGCAATGACATTATCATAATCTTTTTTGTCAATTTCAACATAGACAATTTTGCTATGATCATTGTCTTTCGCAACACGTAAAATATATGAACTATCTTCTTCACTCTCTTGAATTACTGTTCCAGATATTTTGACTTTTGTATACTCTTCAAGCTGATCATGATTCCATTTATCATAATCTACTTCTTGATAGTTAGTTTTATCAGTATCTTTTTCAACATTCAACCTACTTAGCATATCCACAACACTATTTGATTCCTCACTAGAATTATTAAAAATAATAAATAAGCCAACTACAAAGACTATAAAAAGGACTACAGAGAGGACAATCCATCCCACTCTATTTTTTTTGACTTTAACTGAATCATTTCGCCTCCTGAATGTTGAATTGGTGACTGGAATAATTAAAGAACCTTCATCGCTTTGATAATAATCTACCATATCTCCGATTTTCAATTCATCATAAGACAAATCATCTTTCGGCACAATTGTAAAACTTCCCTGTTCATCCCCTAAGTAAATTTTATCTTCAGTTATTCTGATTACCTTAAAACTCATTTCTCTTCCTTCTAATCTCCCTTTTGTTAAAGTGTTTTATACAAAATAGCTCTCCTCAGTTTTATTATATCACACAATATTTCGTTTTTGACTACATAGTACTATAAAATTTATTGTTTGGATTGAGTAAAAAATATAAACTCCCGTCAAACTCTTCCTGCTTGAATAAATTATAATCAGGAGCATTTTTTGCATTATAAAAATCCCTCAAGTTTCAACTTAAGGGATTTCAACTAATCTAAACCAATTAGACTTGTTTAGGTTTTTTCGGTCTCACAACTCTTGGCTTTCTGCCATCAAGTTTTCTCTTAGCTGCTCTGAGGTTGGCAATGGCTTCTTTGACATCTTCCTGGCTGGCGCCTGAATTAGCCAAAACTTCCTTAGCCTGTGCATAAGCCTCTAGATAAGCCGCCTTAACCGCGTCAGTAGCATAGATAAACTTATTGCTGATGGCTTGGTAATGTACCTCATCATCGACTAGCTTCTTGAGATTAGTAAAGTTAGTCGCCTTGCCATCCAACTTCTTCTCTGCTGTAGTCAGCTGAGCTAGGGCAGTATCGATTTGCTCCTGGGTCACCTTGTCCTGCACCAAGAGCAGAGACACTGCTTGGAAGGCCTTGTCATAAGCACGGCGAGTCCTATCCTTAGCATTGGCATAAGCTCCTGTTTTAGTAGTAGCTGCATAGGCTTCCACAGCCGCCTTAACCGCAGCAATATCAGAGTCCTTGCCGTCTAGATCAGCTGATGCTGTTTCTAGCTTACCTCTTACGGCATCAACTTGCGCTTGGGTCAGTTTGCTTGTCAAAGCTTCCTTGGCTGCTTGATATGCTTGGTCGTAGGCTGTGCGCTTCGCTGCAGAAGCATTGTAATAATGAGCAGTGCTGACCAGACTAGACTGCTGATTGACAGCTGCCAGCAAGCCTGACTTGACGATAACTCCCAGTTTCAACAGATTATTCTGGCCTTCTTTGACCTCGACGGTCGGCTCATTTTCCCAGAGCTCATAACCAGTCGGCAGGTTGACAAAGACAGAGTAGAATCCAGCTGCTACGGATCTTCCGAAGGCATGCTTGCCAAACAGTTCTGCTGGAAGCGTATAAGCATCGCCATTATTATTCTTGAGAACCACTTGGGTATTCTTCGGAACAGCTTGATCAAAGGCAACGCTGACCGGTGCAAAGACCAGCTTCTTGACTAGAAACTCAATTGTCTTAAAGCTATCCTGGGCTGTCAGCTCAAACTCCTGAGTCAGAGCACTGTAGAAACGAAGCTCATCCTTATCATAAGTAAAGATCTCAGCTGTATAGCGACCAAATGGCAGAGCATTGATTTGCTTGCCCTTGTCCAGTTCGACATACTTGCCCTTGCTGTCCTTGATTCGATAGACAAAGGTTGAGGATACATCCTGATGCGTATTAGCATCAACCAGAGCAACACGGATGCGCCCGTCATTTTCAGCACTTACTAGCTCTGACAGGGCTATGGCATCACGGTTACCCGCATAGTCCTCTACCACATAGAAAATCTTGGACTTGTCTACTCCTTTTGGCAAGGTGTAACTGCCATCCGCATTGGCTG
This sequence comes from uncultured Streptococcus sp., assembly GCF_905372115.1. GTDB lineage: Bacteria > Bacillota > Bacilli > Lactobacillales > Streptococcaceae > Streptococcus. The sequence goes on along the minus strand of NZ_CAJPNR010000054.1, from coordinate 5,233 downwards.
AGATATAAACTCTGTGCTCATAGTCACGCTCAGCACCAAGAGCATCCAAACCTTTATAGGTCACTTGCCCCTTCTCATCCGCCTGCAGATAGAAGACCTGTTCTCTCAAAATACCGCCGTTACCGACATCTTTTGGCTTACGAGCTGTAAAAGTTTCTGCGCCATTCTTGGTACTGATATAGCCTGAGCTAATCAAAGGTTTCTGCGTATCAATCTGCAGGTTAAAGCTAATCTGCTGTTCTTTAGCACCTGGTACAGCTGGCGTATAGCGAACCACATAGGTATAGAGGCCGTCTTCCAGCTTCTCACCCTTGCTGTCACGACCATCCCATAGTGTGTTTTCCATAAGGTAAGACTTAGGATTTCTTTCTAGACCGCTGTAGTGGTTTTTACGCTCACTATGAGCTGGACTGCTCTGCCAGATTGGGAAGCGATAGTCCTTATCATCTGCCGTATAGACACTAGCTGTTAGATTATTAACATTGCGATAGAGAACTGTCCGATACTGGATGCTGTCTTGATTGCCATCTCCATTAGGCGAGAAGGCCAGGCGAATCTTGCCATCCGCTCCTAGCTGCAGCACATGCTTACCGTCAGCAGTTTCAGCAGTTCCCAGTACGACCGTGCCGCGAGTAGCCGTTTGACCGGTAGAATAGAGTGTGTCACTGGATTCAGTCAAAAGAGTAGAGGCATGGCTATTAGCTAGGATACTCTTGTCTTTTGGCACTGGGTAATAGAAGCCTGACTTGCCTTCTTGGACTAGATCATAGATTGGTCTTTCTACAGCTGGCAGATCTTGGAATTGCCCACGGAAGCCCATAAATGGCAGGCTAACCACATCACCATCATCTGCTGGATCGACAAAGCGGACAAAGCCTTCTAGGAAATATCCATTCGGCATCTGCTTGAGCAGCTCTTCCGCAAACTTAGCAGTATTTACCTTGACCGTCACTTTCTGGCTGCTGTGAGCCTTGACAGTAACTTCTGGCCAGACTGTTTCAGTTAATTTGCGAGGTGTCAGAGTATAGTAACCATCCTTAACCGCATCCGTATTGGTATTGACAATCATCTTCAGCGTCCGGTCCTTATCAGTGATATTATGAACCGTAACATCAAAAGTGAAGCTGTCTTGGACATTGCCCAAGGAAACACTAGGATATTGGTTATCCCCTGTCACATAGAGGCCGGTAGAAATAGCCGCTGCCGTATCCACGATACCTGCACCCTGCTGACGCGGAGAGGTATAGGCACCAGTTTCCTTATTGACGTGCAGCTTGGCTGTGGACATGAGGAGGGCTTTGACTAAGTCTGCATTCTGAGCAGGCGTCAGGTCTGGATAGTGCTGAAGCAGATATTCCTTGACCAGAGCCGCTACACCAGCCACATGAGGAGCAGCCATACTGGTTCCCTGCATATTACCATAGGTATTATCGTTAAGAGAAGAATAGATACCACCGCCTGGTGCTGTCACATCCGGCTTGAGCAAACCATCTGTCGTCACTCCCCAGCTAGAGAAGTCAGACAGACTACCTGCTCCTGGATGCGGCCGATTAATCTGTTCCCCGCTAAAGGATACCTTGTAATGACCGGCTGCTAAGGCCTCTCCATACTCCTTTCCGATAAAGGCTGACGGAATCTTTTTAGATTCACTGTCTATGGCCATCTTGTGGTTGGCACCTTCAACGTTATTATAGACCAGAGCACCAACAGCACCATGCTTGATGGCATTTTTGAGCTTTTCAGAAAAGGACATAGAGCCACGCTGGATAAGAGCCAGCTTCCCTGTCAGATCCTTACCAGCAAAGTCTTCTGCTCGGCCAAGACCAACATGGACATACTCATATTCCTTGCCCTTTTCAAAGCTTGCATCTGTGTCGCTCACAGCATAGCTGAACTTGCCATTCTGCAGCTTAGCATTCTTCTCCAAACCATGGACTGCCATGACTTGCTCGGTGAGAACCGTATTATTGACAGAAGCGACTGAGATAGAGCCTTCTGCTACTGATGGACTGCTAACCAGACCATAGTCTGGATTTTCAACCAGAGGCTTAGAGTAGCCGCTGCCAAAGGTATTGTCATTACCCGCCGCAATGACCACGCTCACTCCCTTGGCCCGAGCACGCTCAATAGCCGCCTGTAGACTCGTATTGACATTGACCGTTCCCCCTGTCGCTGACCCCAAGCTCATATTGATGGTATCTGCTCCCAGAGCCACCGCATCATCAATGGCTTTGACATAGATACTCTCGTCAGTAGTGAGCTGACGATCGGAGAAGACCCGCATAAACATGACTTGCGCTTCTGGTGCAACACCGTAGATGTACTCATTATTAGGAGCTTTCTTGTTGGGATTTCCCGCTGAAATCCCAGTTACATGCATACCATGTGAGTTGCTGTCTTTTTCCTTGATATTGTCATCACCATCAATATAGTTATAGGCATAGACAACCTTGCTGTTGTACCACTTCCCGTAGTTAATGCCGGCCTTTTTCTTGGCTTCTTCCAGAGCTGCCTCTGTCTGATACTTGGCTTTTGATGGATCAGAAATCTTCAGAACCTCATGATGGACATCCAGACCTGAGTCGATAATCGCTACCAGCCGGCCTTGGCCTTTATAACCCTGTGACCAGGTCTGAGGAACCTTGATAATCTCATTGGTACTGATGCTACTTGGTTTAGCACCTTGAGAAGCGGCAGGCTCTGCTGTTGCATCAGGATTAGCAGCAGGCTTGTCTGAGTCTGTGGCTGCCGGAGACTCTACAGTCGGACTAGGACTAGCTGGAGCTGTCGGCTTGGATTCCGTGGTAGATGGTTGAGTTACCTTCTCAGTACTTGAAGAAGCTTGTTCCGATGAAGAAGCAGCTCCTTTCTCTACAGGAGCTGCAGATGCTTCCTTAGCCTCTGCCGTAGAAGGCTGACTAGCCTGATCTGTACTTGAAGCGGCCGATTCAGAAGAAGCTGGTGCTGCTTTCTCCACAGGTGCTGGACTTACCGGCTGACTCTCAGGTGTAGCTGCTTGAGAAGCAGACTCAGTCGTTGATACCACAGTGGTAGATGGCTGACCTTGCCCTGACGAACTAGCTGTCGCCTGCTCATCTGCCCGAGCCTGTCCCGCACCAAAAACCAGAGCAGTTCCTAGCAGAACAGAAGCCAAACCGAACTTGTATTTACGGAGTGAAAAACGTTGTCTTTGCATAGAAGTCTCCTTATCTTTATTTATAAACCATATTATAATAAAAATTTTCTGACAATTCATACAATCCTAACAAATTTAACCAAAACGTAATAATGGCGAATGTTTTAGCCAAAAACTACTATATGATAAAGTTTCAAGTCTCTATTTATTTGAAATACAGAATAAATACAGTTTAAAATCCGGAAATAAGAAAAACCAATCAGAACTAGCGCAGAATGCACCAGTTTGATTGGTTTGTGATAGGATGCTTATTAGATATTATTTCTCAAACTCAGCCAAAAACTTCTCCAGTTCTTCCTGGGCTTCAGACGTTGTGCCTCTGAGCTGGCTTAGCATTTCTACAAGTTCAGCTGTTTTACTTTCAATCTCCTTATTAGTGCGATTGATATTGGTGACAATCTATGTTAGTGGAGCTCATCCGCCGAGTTCCAGAGTGGCTGATACCCTCTGGGACGTTTGAGTTGTTTCTTGTGTCATAAGTTTCTTTCTAGTTATGAGGTTGAGAAACAGCAGAGCGGTTATCAATAGCCGATAACTTCTTTTTCAACTGCTGATATGATTTTTGGGGGAATGTCTGAGATAGCCAAACGATAAACGACATTCTGTCTGGGATTGTAAAGCCCCAAATATTCAATGCTGCTAAACTCAGGATGAATAGAGCGAGTCCCCATCAGGTAATAAATCAGCAGCTGCAAGGTATGGTCTTTGTTAGGCTTTGTCTTTGATACCTTAAAGTCCCAGAGGGTATCTGCAGTCAAAAAGTCACCATCTCCAATCGTGATTTGGTCCGTATAGGCACCTTTCAAGTCAAAACCATCTTTAACTACTGGACCATAGCCAACAAAGAAAGATAGACTTCTCTCTACCATGGTACGAATATTAGCAAGCGTCTGCTCGTCCGGTTCTATCTCTTCAACTGGCTTATAAAAAGCCATTCCAGCCCGATAAACCACATCAAAGCCTACCAACTTACAAGCGTTTGAAATAGAGCTATCATCCAGATTGGTAATCTTGCTGAGAAACTTCTGTGCCTGAGCTTCCATCCCTGCCATGGAAGCTCCTATCAGAGAAATCTCAAAAGCATGCTCCTTGGCTGAACCACTCATAAACCGACTAAGATAGTCCACGCAAAGCCCAATTAAATTAGGTGAAACATTTTCTTGAGTAGACAAGTCTTTCCCATCTGAAAGCTCTTCCTCAGAAAAGAGCTTAACTGGCAAAAAACCGCCACGAGGCTGTTTAATTTGCGAAATCCGTTGCGTTACTGATGTCATGATAATCTCCTTTTCTACCACCATGTTAATCTTCTTGTGGCTTGATAATTTCTCTAATCAACTCTGCCTCTTCACTGTCTGAAGGAGCCTTTTCTAAAATGTTGAGATAGAACTTTTTAATATCAAAGTCATTAAGAATATAGTATACTTGACTATTATTGCGCGCAATTGATAAAAGATTCAAAATATCATCAGATTGCCAATTCTTATATTGTGATAATTTTCTAATAACGTTATGAGTGTTTTGGAAATTTGCACTACTTTCCAATGCAGCTAGCAAATCTGATTTTTCTTGCTCCTCTTCTGATTTTTCTCTAGGTAACGATGCTTCTTTTTTATAAGCATTTTTCTTCTCTTCAAGCTGTTCATTAAAGACCGCTTTATCAATCATTAACTTAATTAAGTTATCTAATTCTTTTCCCTCGGAATAATCAGCGGGAGCAAAATAACCAATCCGATTCTCTCGAATCATCTTATGAACTTTTCTTCTATCATTTTTTTCTGGGTCAAATACACCTACAGAATAACCACCGTGCGAATTCACCAACTTCATACATGGAATATCTGTATCACTGTCACCAATATAAATCATATTTCTAAAAGGAACTCGCAACTGATCAACTGGGAAAGAATCATTGACTGCAGGGTCATTTACATCAAGTACTCCCTTAGAAATTCTAAATAAAAATTGTGTCTTATTTGTGTAATTTACTACTTGAGAAGGCCAAACTGCAACACCATTTTCATTACAATAAAATGAAGT
>NZ_CAJPNR010000053.1 GCF_905372115.1 uncultured Streptococcus sp. | reverse complement strand
CAAGCCTGCTGAAATGGAGTAAACCGGTGCCACCTGACCATCTTCAGCAAAGACAACGTAAGTCTTCATACCGTCCACTACTCCAACACTTCCCTTGGTCATGGTAGCTGCGTGCTGGTCTGTATCAAGGCCTCGTCCAGCCGCTTCAACTCCCACTAACTTAACTTCTTCATCTGCCACATACTGAGAGAAGGCGCCGATAGCATTGGAGCCGCCACCTACGCAGGCAATAACATAGTCCGGCAAGCGGCCTTCCTTGTCCAAAATCTGACGGCGAGATTCTTCACTGATCACCTTTTGGAACTCATGGACAATCGTCGGATAAGGGTGAGGACCGACAGCAGAACCCAAAACATAGAAGGCTTCCAAATCACTCATCCAAGCTCTAAAGGCTGCGTCCACAGCATCCTTGAGGGTTTTGGTGCCTGTTTCCACAGCGTGAACAGTCGCACCCATCATTTCCATGCGGAAGACATTGAGGCGCTGGCGCTCTACATCCTCTGCACCCATGTAGACATCGCACTTCATACCAAACTTAGCTGCTGCCGCCGCAGTTGCTACACCATGCTGACCAGCTCCCGTTTCAGCAATGACTCGGGTCTTGCCCATGCGTTTAGCTAGAAGAATCTGCCCCAAAACATTATTGAGCTTATGCGAGCCCAGATGATTGAGATCTTCCCGCTTCAGATAAATCTTAGCTCCACCCAGATGCTGAGTCAGACTTTCTGCAAAGTAGAGCGGGGTTTCCCGGCCTGAATAATCCACCAAATAATGTCGGTATTCATTTAAAAATTCTGGATCATCCTTATACTTCTCAAAAGTCGCTTCCAATTCATCCAGCAAGGCCTGGATAGGCTCCGGTACAAAGGAGCCGCCGAATTGTCCAAAATATCCTTTAGTTTCTGTCATCTTGATTGCCTCATTTCTTTATTTTCAAGCAAAACAAAAGCCCACACACAGAAAAAAACTGTGTGAGGGCGTAAAATCGCGGTGCCACCTCAATTATGGAGCAAAGTATAGACTGCCTCCATATCTCTGTCTTGTCTAACAACAAGCTGCACTGTAAGGTGTGCTCACCGAATTTTTATTGCTTCAAATTCATCTTTTGCATCAGCCCACTTCATAATCTTCCACTGCCTGTTTCCACCAACCACAGGCTCCCTGAAAGCAGAAAAAATTATTACTTTTCTGATGATTTATTTTATTATAGGCCTTTCCCTTTTTCTTGTCAAGAAAAAATTTATTTTTTTCTTCTAAATCCGAACCTTTCGCTCGCTAATCTCTTTTGAGAGCGTCGCCTTGACGATTTTTTCCAGATTTTCTGACCAAGCTGAAATGCCCGCCAAGCCAGATAACCACCCAAAGTATTGGTCCAGAGATCATCAATCTCAAAGACTCGATTGGCGTTGATAAGAAGGTCCAGCAGAATCTGAGTCACTTCGATAGACAGACTCATCCCAAAGCTCAGCCATACAACCTTCTTGGTCTTCCGCAATTCCGGAAAGAGGCAAAGCAATTGAAAGACTAAAGGTGATAGCAGAAAGATATTGGCTAGATTTTGGATAAAGACCTTGACCATCTGGAGCCAAGAAGTAATCTCGCCAATATTGACAAAGGAATTAAAAGGGATTAACAAAACCACTATTCGTCCAAAATACTGGATTCCCGGCGTCTCCATTCCCGGCTCTGGAACTTGAGGAATAAAGCACAAAATGCAAAGCATCAAGAAATAGAGCCAGCTTCCCCCTATCAGCAATCTCCGTCCCTTGGCTGTCAACTCACCGTCTGAAGTCAGATAATTCTTAAGGCTGAACATTTTCTACCAATGCTTTCTCGCGATCACGCTTCATAGTATTAGAACGCAGCTGGCCGCAGGCTGCATCAATATCTGTACCATGTTCCTGACGAACCACACAGTTGACTCCGTTTTTCTTGAGGGTATCATAAAAAGCCAGCACGCGCTCTTTAGGACTGCGGCTGTATTGGTCGTGCTCGCTAACGGGGTTGTAAGGAATGAGATTGACATAAGATAGCTTCTTAATGTTCTTGAGCAGCTCTGCCAATTCCTTGGCCTGCTCTACACCGTCATTGACTTCATTGAGCATGATATATTCAAAGGTCACCCGGCGGTTGGTCGTCTCGATATAGTATTCGATAGCTGCAAAAAGCTTTTCTATAGGGAAGGACCGGTTAATCCGCATGATACTGGTCCGCAAATCATTATTCGGGGCATGGAGGGATACAGCTAGATTGACCTGCACACCTTCATTGGCAAAGTCACGAATCTTATGAGCCAGCCCTGAAGTCGAAACCGTGATATGGCGGGCACCGATAGCCAAACCTTTATCATCATTGACCGTCCGGACAAACTTGAGCACATTGGCATAGTTGTCAAAGGGCTCGCCGATTCCCATAACCACGATGTGACTGACCCGCTCATCCTGACCACGCTCGTCAAAATACTTTTGAACCAGCATAATCTGAGCCACAATTTCTCCGTTATTGAGGTCGCGTTGCTTTTTAATTAAGCCAGAAGCACAGAAGGTACAGCCGATATTGCAGCCAACTTGGGTGGTCACACAGACCGAAAGTCCATAGTGCTGGCGCATGAGTACCGTCTCAATCAGCATGCCGTCCGGCAGCTCAAAGAGGTACTTGACCGTACCGTCAGTCGACTCCTGAACAATGCGCTGTTTAAGCGGATTGACGACAAACTGATCATTTAGCTTGGCAATCAAGTCCTTGGATAGATTGGTCATCTCTTCAAAAGACTGGACCCGCTTGCGGTAGAGCCACTCCCAAATCTGAGCGGCACGAAATTTCTTTTCTCCCTGAGCTTCCGCCCATTCAATCATTTCCTGACGCGTTAAGCTATAAATAGATGGTTTCATTTTTCTCCTTTATTCTGGCGAATCACAAAATGGCGATTGCTGTCTTTTTGCTTTTTCTGCCTATCTTGCTGGGAATTGTTGCGAGAGCGCTTATTGTCCCTTTTAGAGCGGCTGTCTCGGTCTCGCTCGCTTCTACGATCACGGTTGCTCCCAGAACGGCTGTTGCGAGAACGTTTTGACCGACCTTCTGTCTCTTTCTTGCCATGCGATTTCTTATCAAAGGAAGCGCGCTGGGGATTTGGATTTTCCAAGACAAAATAAGCACAGCCGTAGCTGCAGTACTCTAGCAAATAGTCTTCTAAGCGGCTAATCTTCTCATCGCTCTCATTAGCCCGCTCGTCCTTGTAAAAACCACGCAGGCGCAGCTGCTCATTGCCCCAGTCACCGACAATATAGTCAAACTTGGTGAGAATTTCTGAAAAACGCTGATGAAAGGCAGTCAAGTCAAAGCCTTCCTTATAGTTCTCAATCAATTCAAACTCGAATTTTTCTGCAACAATCTTGCTGTCAATCTGTTTAAACTCCGGTCCTGGGAATTTATTATAATTATACAATTCCGGTGAAATATCTTTACGCATACTCTTCCTTTAACGTTCTTGAATAGTTTATCTACAACACTTTATTTTATCATAAATCAGCCAGTATTTCGCGGACTTTTCATCAAAAATATCTTTCTGAAAAAAGTCAGACGATTTAAAGCAAAGAAAGCCAGCTGATTTTGTCTGTTTCATAAGAAAAGGGAGTGGGAAAGAACTTCAAACAAGTTTAAAAAGTTCGTCTTCCCACCCACCCCCGCACAGTTGATTAGGTCATCTTTGGAGCTTAAAAATCGAAGGGAGATGCCAATCAACCACTGCGTCATCTGTTTTTTCTAATTTAGACTCAAAAGTCTGGACTTTTTGCCCAGACTCTTTACTTGTTCTTTTTCAGATAGTCAATGGCGTCCTGCAGTGTTTTAACTGGAACAATTTTCATATCCGTTTTAATCTTCTTGGCTGTCTCCAGAGCCGTTTGGTAGTTGTTTTTCCCATTAGGAGAAAGCTTCTTCTCTTCCTCTGTAAGTTCATTGTTGGGTGCAAAGAAGATATCTGCTCCGCTTTGGGCCGCTGAAACAACTTTCTTATCTATTCCACCGATTTCGCCAACTTCACCTTCCCGGCTGATGCTGCCGGTCCCTGCAATATCGCGGCCGTCACGAAGGGTCGGATCAGCCAACTGGGTATAAATGGCTAAGCTGAACATAAGACCAGCACTGGGACCGCCGATACCCTCAGTTGAAAATGTAATCGGAATATTACTGCTGACTTCCGTCCGGTCTATCAGACTAATGCCAATCCCGTTCTTACCGTTCTCCAGCTTGATAATCTTTCCGGTTGCCGATTTCTCCTGACCATCTTCTTGGAAAGTCACCTTGACCTTATCTCCAAGCTTCTGCGAGTTGACATACTTGACCAGCTCCTCAGAGCTTTCAAAGGTCTTGTCATTGACACCTGTTACCGTATCAGCAATATTGAGAACTCCCTTGAAGGTTGAGTTATCTGCTACCTGCAAGACATAAACCCCCAAATAGTCCATTTTGATCTCTTTACCAGCTGTCGTCAACCCCTGATATTTGGCCATATTTTGCGATGTTTCCATGTAAAACTGGTTGATCCGATTAAACTCATCGTCCGTGGAGCCACCCGTCATATCCTTGGCGGAATAAATATCGGTAAAAGGGGTCAGCCAAGCATAGACCAGATGTGCAAAGGTTGCCTGCTCTACTCCGACCGTCACAAAATTGTAGGAGCCCGCTTCCTTATCAGCCTTATTATCAACTATCAAGACCTGACGAACATCCTCGGCACCACCAGGAACTTCTATATAATAAGGCAGACGAACGTAAAGAGCTGCTATAAAAAAGGCAATAGTGACGCCAATGACCGTCGGCAATATAAACTTCTTAATTCTTTTCATTGTTGATTCTTTCTAATTCTTTGATTACACTTTGGGGCACATAGGCCGCGATATCCTGCTGAAAAGCAATCAGCTCACGAATACGTGATGAACTGATATGCTGATAGACTGGCTTGCTGAGTAAGAAAATCGTCTCCAGCTCTCCTGCTAGTTCATGATTGAAAAAGTTCATATTGGCTTCATAGTCTAGGTCTTGACTATTGCGGAGACCGCGTACAAAGGCCTGGGCTCCCAGTCTTCTGGCCACTGTCACTGCTAGCTCATTCTGAGAAGTGATTACCTCGACATTATCCAAATGCTGCAGAGCTTCTCTGACCATGCGCTCTCTGGCCTCAATTGTAAAAAAACCTGACTTTTCCCGGTTATAGAAAATCCCTACATAGAGCTTGTCAAAAAGCCTGCTGGCCCGCTCAATCAGGTCCACATGGCCCTTGGTCATCGGGTCAAAAGACCCTGTGAATAATCCAATCTTATCTGACATACACCGTCACCTTTGAAATTCCATATATCTTCTGCTTCCAAATGCCCAGCCCTGCAATTTCCTCAGGCAGCTCTACTTCCTTGTCCGTCTCACAGACTACTAGGACATCTTGACTCAAGAGCTGGCCTTCCTCCAGTTTCTCAAGGTCTGCCACAATCTGCTCCTTAGCATAAGGTGGATCTAAGAGAACCAAGTCAAAAGCTCCCGTCAATATTTCCAAGGATCGGCCAGACTCCATCTTGAGCAAATCAAAACGTTCCGGCTCCTTGGTCATCTGAATATTTTCTGAAATAATAGCCTGAGCTCTGCGATCCTTTTCGACTAAGACAGCTGTCTCCATGCCTCGCGAAATAGCCTCAATGGCCAAACTCCCGCTCCCAGCATAAAGATCCAGCACCCGACCTCCGTCAAAATAGGGACCAATCATATTAAAAATAGCCCCCTTGACCTTATCAGTCGTAGGCCTAGTCGTTTTGCCGTCCAAAGTCTTGAGGGGTCTGCCCCCGTATTTACCTGCAACAACTCTCATAAAAAACATTATAACACACATCGCACAGGAGGCCAATTTTTTGAAAACTTGACAGATAAAAAACAGAAGTCCCCCAAAATTAGAGACTTCTGTTTTCTTTTAGTTTTAGTAAAAAATCAATTAACTCAGGCTGACAGTCTGCCTTATCCAAGATCAGTCCCATTGACCGACCAACCATAATATAAAAAGTTTCTGGCTTGTCTATAATCGCCACAATATCCTGATAATCATATCGAGAGGTATGATTGCGATTAAGGACTTGAAAATCCCTCTCATAGAAGTTAAACTCCTGCTCCAAATCATGCCAGAGAGGATTATCCCTATAGAGCTTGAGGAATTGTTGGTTAAAAGAACGATAGAGTAAAAAAGGCATGATCGGCATGAAAATAAATATACCAATAGCTGGCAAAGGCTCCCTAAAAAATAGACAGACCACCCCCACTGCTAACAAAGCCACTTCACCAATGATTAGAGGAAAGAGCCCTATCTTTCGATACCAAAAGTTAGCCCAAGCGAAACGGCGGTAAGCTTCTTCTGTCATGGTCGTTTTTGCTGTCATTGGAAACATCTCTCTACCTCCAAGCTAGATTCTTTCCTACAGTTTACCACACTCTTGCTCGGAATGAAAATACTCAATAAAGAACTTGCTTTTCTCAATTTCATCTGGTATACTATATGTAACTTTTAAAACGTTACATAGGAGGTGCAATATGTTTTCTCATGAAAAATTAAAAAAACGCCGGCTGGAGCTCAATCTGACACAGTCTTCCATTTACCAAGAGCTAGGCATCTCTCGAAAGACTTACTCAGCTTGGGAAAATGGCCTAGCAGAGCCCCATGCAAAAAATCTCAGGAGGTTGGCCACCTGTCTCAAGGTCCAAGAGAACTACTTTGTGGATGAGACCAACGCGCTCTACACCTACCCTTTACTAACTCCACCACATAAAAAAGAAGTAGACAAGCTCGCTAGTCGGCTCCTAGAGAGACAGCGCAAGGTTAGCACTCTTACAGCCTATAAGGTTCTATCCGTTGAGCTGGCTGCAGGTCGCGGGCACAGTTACTATGACAACGAAACAGACTACGAAACTGTCTACTTTAATCAAGATATCCAGCACGATTTTGCATCCTGGGTCTCTGGGGATTCGATGGAGCCCAAGTATCCCAATGGTTCTGTTGCCCTTATGAAACAGACAGGATTTGACTACGATGGGGCAGTCTATGCTCTTATGTGGAATGGCAAGACCTATATCAAAAAAGTCTACCGCGAAGCTGAAGGCCTACGCTTAGAATCTATCAATCCTGACTACGATGACCTCTTTGCCCCTTATGAAGACCAACCTAGCATTGTTGGTATCGTCGTCGGACATTTTCTGCCGATTGAGGTATAAGCCATGGTCCTATTTGATTATTCACGCGAGCCTCGTTCAGACATCGCTTTTGTGGATATGAAAAGTTTTTACGCCTCTTGTGAATGCATTGCCCTCGGCCTTGATCCTTTAAAAACCTCGCTCTGTGTCATGAGCCGAATTGAAAATTCTGCCGGACTGATACTAGCTGCCACCCCTCTCTTTAAAAAGAATTTCGGCAGCCAAAATGTCAGCCGAAGCTATAATCTTCCTTTTGATGTCCACACCCGCAAGTTCAACTATGCTGCTGCCCGCAAGCAGGGACTGCCTATTACAGCAGATTATGTGCGTTTTATCGAAGACGCTGCCCAAAAGACCCTACTGGTCCCCCCTCGGATGAACTACTACATCCAGAAAAACATGGAAATCCAAAAGATTTTCCAGGATTTTGCGGCTCCCGATGATATTTTCCCCTACTCAATTGATGAGGGCTTCCTAGATTTGACAAGCTCTATCAACTACTTCATTCCCGATCAGACGCTGGACCGCAGGACCAAACTAGACCTGCTGGCTGCCCGCATTCAACAGGCTATCTGGAAGAAGACCGGGATTTATGCCTCTATCGGCCTGAGCAACGCCAATCCTCTTCTCGCCAAGTTGGCCTTAGATATTGAAGCAAAACACACAAAAAAGATGCGGGTCAACTGGTCCTATGAGGATGTCCCCAGCAAGGTTTGGACCATTCTGACCATGACTGATTTTTGGGGCATCGGCCACCGAACAGCCACCCGTCTGAAAAAGCTGGGAATCCATTCCATTCATGATTTGGCTCACTTTAACCCCGATATTATCAAAAAAGAAATGGGGGTTATGGGCCTGCAGCTTTGGTTTCATGCTCACGGCATCGATGAAAGCAATGTTCACAAGCCTTATCAGGTCAAGTCACACGGTCTGGGCAATTCGCAAATTCTCCCCCGAGATTATAGACAGCAGGCAGAGATTGAGCTCGTTTTCCGAGAAATGGCTGAACAGGTCGCCATTCGTCTCAGACGCTCTGGTAAGAAATGCCAGCGTGTCTCCATCTATGCTCGTTATTCCAAACAGGAGCGCCTGCCTTCCATTCATACACAGAGAAAAATTGAGCCTATCAACAATAGCGATCGACTGGCTCAAATCGTGGTTCAGCTTTTTCGTTCTAAATATCAGGGCGGGGCTATCCGACAGATTGGTGTTTTTTACAGTGACTTTGTCGATCAGGGATATAGGCTGATTTCCCTCTTCGATGATCCCCTGCAAGTTCAAAAAGAAGAGGAACTCCAGCTGACGATCGATCGCATCAGAGATCGCTTTGGCTTTACCTCTTTGCTTAAGGGAGCCGCCTTGCTGGACTCCTCCCGTGCTATTGCTCGAAGCAAGTTAACTGGTGGCCATTCTGCTGGAGGTTTGGAGGGCTTATCATGACTGACCGCTCTTATCTCCCCTATCAGTCGGCACGTGACTTTCAGGATCGGGGCATGGCGAAATGGGCTGGCTTTTTCCTCTCTGAGCATAGCACTGCTCTAGCCAAAAAAGAACTAGATATCAGTCGCCTGACCCAGCTTGACAGACAGGAGAAATTCTATTTACTCAACCAAGCCTATATCCAGCAAATTCCCATACGAATCACCTTTCTTAATCAGGGAAAGCTGACCGACATTACTGCTACCGTCTTTCATCTGGACTGCAAGCAGGTCCTCCTGCAGGAAGGTGACCATTACAAAGGCCTTGCTATCCAGCAGATTCTTTCCATACAAGCTTCAGGAGGCGCAGATGACCACTCAGAATGTACATGAGGAACTTCAATTCGACTATTTTTCCCAGAATTACTATCAATTTCAAGAGGATTTTTATCAATTTTCCAATCTTCCTCAGCCTCTGATGGTCATGGAAGATGACATCCTACTCCACATGGCCAGCCGCCGGCTCACTTATTTCAAGCTATCAAAGACCAAAAGTTTGGACAAGAAGGACCATTACTTCCACTTTACCGTCAGTCGCCCAGACCAAGCAAACCGACTCTGCATTTACCACTATCAAGGCCAAACAGAAGATATAAAGCAATAAGCTCCCAAACTGAGTCTGGGAGCTTGTTGTATGGAGTTGGCCATCTACTAGAATCTTCTCAATTCTTTCTTGCTTTAAACCAGGGAATAATATTGAAAATTTGGGCCAGCTATATTGTATTTGAAGTCAATCTGAACCCAAGAAGTGCCATTCTTTTTAGGTTATCTTTTCAGTTCATTTGTATAAACTAATTTCATACCAAAAACACCCCAAAAGTTAGATTTTATATCTAACTTTTGGGGCGCAAGTCAAAGCAATTTATCTTTTCTTTTATTTTTTATCGATTTCAAAATTTTTACAAGAATTATTCATCAAAAAGTCCTTGCAAACCGGCGAAAGGATTGTTCTTCTCTTTTTGAGCTTCCTGTGCAGCGGCAAATTCCTCTTCTGTTATAACCTGCCAGTCCTGACCAGACAGAAAACCTTGGCCAGCTTCTTCCTCAGCTGTTAGAATTTTCAGCGGTATATTCATCAGGATATTGTCAGCCACACTCTCAGCTATATTAATCTCGCCATTTTCAATCGGCAGCACCAAGTCCTGATCAATCATATCCTGCGATGCGGCTTGTCCTTCTTCCATGAAAATTTCGTTGACTAGATAAGACTCCTTGAGTTCCACCGGCTCCATACTGCGACTGGATGTCAGAGTGATAGTATAAGACAAGTCATAATCCAGAAAATAGAGGCCGTCTTCATATTGAACTTTTCCTTTGGCTAAAATATCCTGAACATCTAAAATCTCAGGATTGCGCTCTTTTAACTCCTCTGCCAAGTCCAGCTTTTTCTCAAAGGCTAAACCTTCTGGATTCTTTCGAATTTCTTGAATATGCAACATAAGTTCCTCTTTGCTTTTTTTCTTTATATTATATCATGTTTGAGCGCTTCAATGTTATTGAAAATTATTTTGTTATAATAAAGTTCAAGGAGGGAAGACAATGGAACATCTAGGACAGGTTTTTAGATTTTTTCGAGAGGCAAGGCACATTTCTTTATCCGAGGCGACTGGAGGAGAATTTTCAAAGTCCATGCTCTCTCGCTTTGAAAATGGGCAGAGCGAACTGACAGCACAGAAACTTTTTAGCGCGCTTAGCGCTATCCACACGGAAACGGAAGAATTTACCCTTGCAGCCGGCATCCAGAATCATCATTCTCACAAGGAACTCTTAAACCACATTCAAGACCTGTTGCAAGCCAATCAGCTTGAATTATTAGACGAACTTTATCTGGAAAAAGAAAAAGTCACTCAAAAAAGCAAGCGCGCTAGCGATTGGGTTGATCGCCTGATTGTAAAGGCCTATCTCTGCGCCCTCAAGGAGTCTGAAAAGGCCAGTCCAAGCGAGCTGGATTTCCTCCATGATTACCTCTTTTCAGTTGATATTTGGGGGGGGGGCGCTACGAGCTCAATCTCTTCTCTGTCTGCATTCCGGTTTTATCTCTAGATTTGTTTTTCCAGTACACGCAAGAAATCTTCTCAAGAAAGGATTTTGCCGCCTTGTTTGCCAACAATCGCAACACCCTGCACACTACTTTTCTTAACGGATATTTGCTGGCCATCAGTCAGGAAAATATCACCCAGGCAGACTATTTCCAACAAGTCATTGAGCGACACTTTTACGAAGAAAATGAGACATACTTCCGAATTGTCTATCTCTTTGCTCAGGGAGAGTTAGCTTGTTTGAAAGGGCAAAAAGAAGAGGGGCTTACTCAAATGAAGCAAGCGGTCGACATTTTCCGAATCTTGAACTGCCAACATAGCGCTGACTACTATCAAGACACACTTGATACTGCTTTTCAAAAATATAGCAAATAATGCAAATCTCCACTTTTAAACTCAGCGATGTTGAGTTGGGAAGTGGTTTTTTTAATCCTACTCAAGCCCCACCTTTCTGATTTTAAAGTTTCTATCCAAAATCGTTGAATATATGCAACCTTTCCTACAGATTAGATTTTCTATTTTATACTAAAAGCAAAAAGAGCTAGTGCAAGTCACTTTCAGAATTTTACCACTTACTTATGAGACCTGACCAGTTGCCGAAAAGCCCTTGTTTTTTGGCTTTAAACGGTCTATAATGATCATCAGAAAGAGAAAAAAACAAAAGCTAAATTACAGATGTGCCCAATCAGCTTTTATACAATCTTGCAGTTTAGAAAAGGAGTCTACGATGAAATTATTCTTTAAAAATGGGGTCTATGCCTCACTCAGCCTTTCCCGGATCTTCAACACCTTGGGAGCTTCTATTTTCAATATTGTTTTTGTGGTATTTGCTTCCAGCATGCCCAATCCCAAGTTCGCTATTGCTGTGGCTAATTTTATCGTCCTGGTTCCGACTTTCTTTACTATCTTTGCTGGTATCAAAGCTGACAAGACCGTCCATAAGGCTCGCTGGTTGATTCATTTTGGTTATCTTCAAGCACTACTCTTTGTCCTTGTTGCCTTCATGACTCGATCCAGCTCTTATCTAGCCTTTTCAGCCGTCTGCTTGATGAATATTCTTTCAGATATCATCAGCGACTATCGCAGCGGCCTGCAAATGCCGATTTTGAAAAAGAATGTTCCAGAGAAAGACCTTATGGAAGCCTTCTCTTTTACCCAGCTCATCAGCTTTCTCTGCAGCCTGGCCGGACAAGCTTTGGGAGTTTGGCTCTTAACCGTCAGCCAGCAAGACTTTTTCCTAGTTGCTTTGGTTAACGCCTTGACTTTTCTCCTATCCTCCACCATCCTCTACCTAGTCCGTCGTCGATTGACCCATGACCCAGTGGCAATTTCTGAGAAAAAAGCTCCTCTGAAGGAAGAATTGAAGAAAATGTACACATCGTCCAAGCTCATTTTTGAGCAGGAAGGTTCTAACAATTTTCTTAAACTACTGGCTCAAATACTGATCGTCAACGCTATGGCAGGTTCTCTTATAGCTCTTTATAATCTCTACTTGCTGGACAATCCCATCTTCCAGCTGTCCTTTAGTCAGTCTCTTTTGGTTCTTCAGACCACTCTTGTCCTAGCCATGATTGCAGCCAGCCTGACGCCCAACGATTACTTTAGCCGTCTCTCTCTAAATCAACTAACCCTCTGGGCTGCTCTTACCATGATTCTGCTTGCTGTCAGCAATTTCTTACATCTGCCTGTTTTCGTCGGCATTGCTTTTGGATTTTTACTAGCTTATATCTCCGGCAAGATCAATCCCAAAATCAACACCCTCTTGCTGAGCAAATTGCCTTCTGATGTTCTCGCTCAGACTTCCAGCTTTCTGAGTCTGCTCTTTTCTTTCTCTGTTCCCTTTGGTACTATGGTCTTCAGCAGCCTAGCCCTCTGGAATATGAACGCTAGCTGGCTCATCTTCAGTTTTATCGGTGTAATTGCTCTGCTCCTATCTATCGAAAAAAAGAAAGATGTTAAAGAAATGTGATATATTCAATCTTGTTTCTATATTTGTTCTCCTAGAAGACAGCTAAAAACGATAACTTCAAAATAAGAAGTTATCGTTTTTGTCTATTAGAAAGCTAAAGATTAAGTTTCAGCTATTTCTATTGCTATTAGTTCCAGCCGAAGCGTCTGCCTCTACCATTGCGGTCGAAGTACATCCAACTTCCATCTTCCAGCTGAATCCATTTATTGCGCGCCATTTCTCCTGAATTCGGATCAAAGTAACGGTTAGCACCATTGACATAGACAACCTTGCCTTTGACTTGCTTGCCGTCTTGGTCGAAATAGAGGGTTTGTTGGCCAATCTGCTGCAAACCTGTCACTGCTTTACCAGCCTGATCGAAGTAGTACCATTCGTTCTTAGCACCTTCAACAAACTTATTAGCTGCCATTTCACCAGAGTTGGCATCAAAGTAACGGATACTCTTGTCTGCAAGTGTCACTATTTTACCTTTGACTTGCTTGCCATCTTGGTCAAAGTAAAGGGTTTGCTGGCCAATTTTCTGAAGACCTGTTACTGCTTTACCAGCCTGATCGAAGTAATACCATTCATTCTTGGCACCTTCTGCAAACTTGCCGACTGCCATTTCTCCTGAATTAGCATCGAAGTAACGGATAGTTTTATCAGCCAGAGTCACTACTTTACCTTTGACTTGCTTGCCATCTTGGTCGAAGTAAAGGGTTTGTTGACCAATCTTCTGAAGACCTGTCGCTGCTTTACCAGCTTGATCGAAGTAATACCATTCATTCTTGGCACCTTCTGCAAACTTGCCGACTGCCA
>NZ_CAJPNR010000052.1 GCF_905372115.1 uncultured Streptococcus sp. | reverse complement strand
CATCTGCATCCACGAGTGCATCGGTATCTGCAAGTACGTCCGCCTCAACGAGTGCGTCAGTGAGCGCAAGTACGTCTGCTTCAACGAGCGCATCCGTAAGTGCAAGCACGTCAGCTTCAACTAGTTCATCTGCGAAAGCGAGTGAATCAGCGTCAATCAGTGCATCAGTATCAGCAAGTACATCCGCTTCCACGAGTGCGTCCGTATCAGCAAGTATGTCTGCTTCCACGAGTGCGTCCGTAAGCGCAAGTACGTCCGCCTCAACGAGTGCATCTGTATCAGCAAGCACATCTGCATCGACCAGTGCTTCAGTGAGCGCCAGCACGTCCGCCTCAACGAGTGCATCTGTATCAGCCAGCACGTCTGCATCGACAAGTGCATCAGTGAGTGCAAGTACGTCCGCGTCTACAAGTGCGTCAGTGAGCGCCAGCACGTCCGCCTCAACGAGTGCATCTGTATCAGCCAGCACGTCTGCATCGACAAGTGCATCAGTGAGTGCAAGTACGTCCGCGTCTACAAGTGCGTCAGTGAGCGCAAGCAAGTCTGCCTCCACGAGCGCTTCAGTATCCGCAAGTATGTCCGCATCAACCAGTGCATCAGTATCAGCAAGTACATCCGCATCAACCAGTGCATCCGCTTCAACGAGCGAATCCACTTCAGTAAGTGCATCTGCTTTAGCGTTGGCAAGTATATCTGCTTCAGTAAGTGCCTCAGAATCTGCCAGCACTTCGGCTAGTCTGTCTGGTTCAGAAAGTGCTTCGATTAGTGATTCTCAGTCAATCAGTGAGTCTACCTCAGTAAGCACCAGCACATCAGTCTTGCATAGTCAGCTGGATCTGGTTCATGAGAAGGAATTCTACTCACTCAGCCTTTCTACTAGCGAGTCACTGTCAGCAGCAGTCAGTCTCAGCGAGCTTGCTCGTGTCAGTCAGTCTGTATCGGAAAGCCTGTCTACGAGCCTATCCGCTAGTCAGAGCACATCTGAAAGTCTGTCCGCTTCAGCAAGACAGTCTGAGCTGGATCTGATTTCCAGAGGTCGTCTGCCACAGACAGGGGAAACGGAGAGCAAGGCTTCCATCCTGGCTTTAGGCTTAGGAGCATTGGGCTTGGCCTTCAAGAGACGTAAAAAGAAAAGCGACTCTGAGGAGTAGCAGTAAATAGAGCCAATCAGTTTATCTTTGTAGTCCGTCAAAAGTTCACTAAGTTAGTGAGCTGTGGAAGTGATGGGCAGAGCAAGTTGTAAAGGAAATAACTTGATAATTTCTGGTGCTTGCTTCCTAAAATCCTAGATTAGGAATTAGTAAAAGAAACCGAGAGGCAATAGAAACAGGAAGTTTTGACAACTTCCTGTTTTTTTGACAATTTAGTAGAAAAAAGTGTTCTTTATTCTGCAGGAAAGTCCTTGAGAATATAGATTTTTTGGACAATATTTTATATAATATCAAGTATAGAAATGATGTTTTAGAGTTTATGAAATGAAAGAGTAAGGGAAAAAATGAAAACGATTGTTTTGGTTGGTGATCAGGCCTATCAGGAGCAAGTTTCGACTGCAATTAAGTCGATTTTATATTACAATAAAAATGTAAAAATCTATGTTTTCAATCAGGGATTAAGCGACGAATGGTTTCGTGATTTTAATGAGCTGGCTGAGCAGCTGGATAGTGAGTTGGTCAATATCTGCTTGGAGCAAGTGACTATCAGTCCAGAGTGGCTGACTCAGGACCATATCAGCTCAGCAGCATATGCTCGCTATTTCATTCCGCAGTTTGTGGCAGAGGAGCGCGTCCTTTATCTGGACAGTGATCTGGTGGTCAATAGAGATTTGCAACCTTTATTTGATATTCCTCTGGAAGGTAAGCTTGTGGCAGCGGTTGGAGATGCCGGCGGTTATGGCTTTAACTCTGGCGTTCTGCTAATTGATAATCGAGCTTGGAAAGAAAGGCAGCTGCAGGAGATCTTTATCAAGGAAACGGACCGCATCATGGGCTTGGTTCAGTCTGGCCAGATGGAGGATTTTAACGGCGATCAGACGGTTTTAAATCATGTGCTGGCTCAGGACTGGCTGCCCTTGGATAAGATTTACAATCTTCAGGTAGGCCATGACTTGGTGGCCTTTTACAGTGGCTGGAATGGCCATTTTGAGCTGGATCAGGAACCTCTGATTATCCACTATACGACCTTTCGCAAGCCTTGGAACTCGGAAGTTAGCTATCGCTACCGTCAGCTTTGGTGGGACTTTCAGGCCTTGAGCTTGGCGGAGATTTCAGCCCATCATCGGGGAGAGTTTGAGCTGCCGGACCGTTGGGAGCAGGCCGCTCTGAACTGCATGCTCCTGACAGATGTGCAAGAGTTAGAGCAGATTGAGTTTTTAGCCCAGTCCTTGCCTAGCGTTCATTTTTATATAGCCTGTTACACAGATATGGGAGATTATCTGCGTTCTTTGGATCGCTATGAAAATATCCATCTCTATCCACAGGTTATCCATGCAGTGCTGGATGAGCTCATTGATAAGTGCCAGGTCTATTTGGATATTCACCATGGGAACGAGTACTATGAACTGAGCAGCCGTTTCAAGGCACTTGACAAGCCAGTTCTGGCTTTTGACAATACTAAGAAAAATGAAAAGGAAGAACTGGTCTATCCCCATGAGCACCCTCAGGAGATGGTGAGAAAGCTGCGCAGTCTGATGAAAAAAGAGAAGCCGCAAGCCTTTCGGGCTGTGGTGCTGGCGGCTAATGCTGCCTATAGTGAGCAGGTCTTAACCACCATTAAGTCCATCGTCTGCCACAATCGCTTTATCAAGTTTTATGTCATCAATAGTGACTTTCCGACAGAGTGGTTTGTCAGCATGCGGAAAAAGCTGGCCAAGCTGAACTGCCAGATTGTCAATGCTCGGGTGGATGGCAGTCATATTAGTCAATACAAGACAAATATCCATTATTCAGTTTTTTTGAGATATTTTACGGCTACTTTTGTAGAGGAAGATAAAGCTCTTTATTTGGACTGCGATATTGTAGTAACACGTGATTTATCGGAAATTTTTGCAGTCGATTTAGGTTCCTATCCGCTTGGAGCGGTAAGAGATCTGGGTGGAGAAGTATACTTTGGCGAGCAGATTTTTAATTCAGGTGTTTTACTAATTAATGTGAACTACTGGAGAGAAAACGATATTGCGGGTCAATTGATTGAGATGACTGATAACTTACATGATAAAGTCAGTCAGGATGACCAAAGCATTCTCAATATGCTCTTTGAAAACCGCTGGATGGAGCTGCCTTTT
Source organism: uncultured Streptococcus sp. (assembly GCF_905372115.1). Taxonomy (GTDB): domain Bacteria; phylum Bacillota; class Bacilli; order Lactobacillales; family Streptococcaceae; genus Streptococcus. Next base: position 10,298 of record NZ_CAJPNR010000052.1, on the reverse strand, counting down.
GCTTATAACTGTATTACGCTGCACACGACCTTTTCGGACTATGAGCCAGAAAAAGGTCTCTATCCGCCGGTGATTCACTATCTGACCGAGCGCAAGCCTTGGAAAGAGTATACCCAGTCCATCTATCGTGAGGTCTGGTGGTTCTATCAGGGACTGGATTGGTCGGATATGCAGGAGCCAGTCGGAGCCCTGACTCAAAAGATGGTGGAAGGTGAAGATGGCTCAAGCCTGTCCTGCCTGGTCTACACCTACTCTTGTGACCTGATGCATATCAACTATCTGATTCAAGCCCTGCCTGTCTGTCATTTCTACATCGCTGCACCGGTAGTGGTAGCAGAGCCAATCACGCGTCTGCTCCAGTATCCTAATGTCAGCGTCAGTTCAGATATAGCGGGCATTCCGGCTCTCTTGGAGTCGCTGGAAGCCAAGTCTCAGCTGCTGCTGGATATCAATGCTGGTGATGAGGTCGGGGATATTATTGCCCGCTTTAAGTCTGCTGGCAAGCCGGTCTTTGCCTTTGATAGTACAGTCCATGGCCAGCAGGGGCAGGAAGTCTTTCCAGCTGATAACCCTGAAGTCATGGTGCAGGCTATTGAGAAGCTGGGCTTAGCCGAGCCTGAGGAGCGGCAGATTTCTGTGCTCTCTATCGACCAGTCGCTGGATTATCTCTTGGAGAAAGGTGCTTCCGTGGTTCGTTTTGGAGATGGGGAGATGGATTTGGTTGCGGGGCGTAGTATCGTCTATCAGGACTTTGATCCAGAACTGTCAGCGCGCTTGAGAGAGATTATGTCTATGGAAAGCGATGAGCATTTGATGATCTGTCTGCCCGATGTCTTTACAGGGCTAGAGCGCTATTCCATCGATGCCCAGAATTTCTGGAGTCTAAATCATTTGCCACATTTTCTTGAGAAATATAAAAATATTTGCCGAGCACCTTGGTATGGATCGACCTTTATTTCCCGTCCTTATATTGACTTGGAAGATAAGACGCCGTCTGCGGGCTATTTTGCAAAGCTCAAGCAGCTATGGAAGGACAAGGACCTCTTGATCGTAGAGGGCTTGACTTCTCGCTCTGGTGTGGGCAATGACCTCTTTGATGGGGCTAAATCCATCAAGCGGATTATCTGTCCTTCGCGCAATGCTTACAGCAAGCTGGAGGCGATTAAGCAGGCTGTTCGAGAGCATGCGGATAATCGTCTGATTTTGACCATGCTGGGTCCGACGGCCAAGGTCTTGGTCTATGATCTGGTTCAGGAAGGTTATCGAGCGCTGGATATTGGGCATATTGACTCAGAGTATGAATGGTTCCAGATGGGAGCTAGCCACAAGGTCAAGCTGTCGCACAAGCATACGGCTGAGCACAACTTTGATCAGGATATTGAGTTTAGGGATGACCAGGCTTATGACAGTCAGATTGTTGCCAATCTGGCTCAGGAATGAAGATTAGAAAAAGAATATGAAAGTTAATATTACCAATCTATACGGTATGTCTGGCCAGAGTACGGCTTTGATTGCCCAGAATGATGTGACCAAGCTAGCCAAGCAGCTGGGCTTCAATGAACTGAGTTTTTATTTTTACGATATTTACAGCGATAGCCAGTCGGAGCTCAGTCGTCGTCTGGACGGTATCATGGCTAGTGTGGGCTATGGCGATGTGGTTATCTATCAATCGCCGACTTGGAACGGTCGGGAGTTTGACCAGGCCTTTATCAGCAAGCTCAAGATTTTGCAGGCCAAGTTGATTACCTTTATCCATGATGTACCGCCGCTGATGTTCCCGTCAAACTACTATCTGATGCCGGAGTATATCGATATGTACAATCAGTCAGATGCGGTCATCGTGCCTTCTGAGCAGATGCGGGATAAGCTAGTGGCAGAGGGGCTGACGGTGGACAAGATTTTGGTCCAACGCATGTGGGATCATCCCTATGATTTGCCCCTGCACCAGCCTCAGTTTGCACCTAAGCTGTATTTTGCCGGAAGTGTGGAGCGTTTTCCACATCTGATTAATTGGTCTTATGCTACGCCGCTGGAGATTTTTTCGCCTGAGGAAGAGTTAAATCCAGAGGCCAATGTCAGCTATCGCGGCTGGGTCAGCCGGCCAGAGTTGCTCTTGGAGCTGTCCAAGGGCGGTCTGGGGCTGGTCTGGGGTGTTGAGGAAAATCCAGCAGACGAGCCGGAATACTACGGTCTCAATATCTCTCATAAGTCTGCCACCTATCTGGCAGCTGGGATTCCGGTCATCGTCCCTTCTTACCTGTCCAATGCAGAGCTGATTCGCGAGCGCGGTCTGGGCTTTGTAGTAGACAGTCTGGAAGAGGCCAGTCGGATCGTTGAAAATCTGACTGCAGAGGAATATCAGGCTATGGTCGAGCGGGTTAGAAAGTTCTCTTTCCTGCTCAAGGAAGGTTATTTTAGCAAGAAAGTCTTAGTAGATGCGGTGATGGAAGTCTTATCTTAGAGCCTTTCCAGCCATCGTCATGAGGAGTCAGTGTGAAGTCATTTTTTAAACCGGTCATTATCAAGAAGTTTCTGTGGACCTTATTTTTCTTATTTATCTATGTCTTGGGAACCAAGCTGACCCTGCCTTTCATCGATATGAGTAAGGCAGCTGCCATGGACGGAACCTCTACGACCTTGAACTATGCGACAGCCCTGATGGGGGGAAATCTACGCAGTATGTCGCTCTTTTCTGTCGGCCTGTCTCCTTGGATGTCCTCTATGCTGATCTGGCAGATGTTTGCTGTGTCCAAGCGCCTAGGCTTGAGTAAGCTCCCTCTGGAAGTGCAGGAAAGGCGGCGGATGCTGCTGACTTTGGTCATTGCCTTGATACAGTCTGTGGCACTGGTCCTAAACCTGCCACTGCAAGAAGCAGGTGGGGTGGATATGATTACGATTATCGTCTTAGATACCTTGGTCTTGATGGCTGGGACTTACTTTCTCATCTGGCTGACGGATTTGAATGCTGCCATGGGATTGGGTGGCTCCATCATGATTGTCATGGCCAGCATGATTGCCTACATTCCGCAGGATATTTGGAACTCCATTAAGGAGCTGAATATTTCTTCACTTTGGCTGGCCTTTCTGCTGGTTTTCAGCCTTGTCTTTCTCTATCTGGCTGTGACAGTCGAGCGCTCCAAGTACCGAATTCCAGTCAATAAGATCAATATCCATAATCGATTTAAGAAATACTCTTATCTGGATATCCGTCTTAATCCTGCTGGTGGGATGCCGATTATGTACGCTATGACCTTGGTCAGCATTCCCCAGTATTTCCTTTTGATTATCCACTTTCTTCAGCCGAACAATCAGCTGATTGAGCAGTGGATAGAAGCGCTGTCTATGGGAAGTCCAGCTTGGTTTATTCTCTATCTGTTGACTATTTTCATTCTGGCACTGGCCTTCGCCTTTATCAATATCAGTGGCGACCAGATTGCTGAGCGGATGCAAAAGAGTGGAGAGTATATTGAAAATGTTTATCCGGGAGGAGCAACCCGTCGCTATATCAATGGTTTGGTGACTTATTTTGCACTAGTGGGGGCTTTCTATCTTATCCTGATTTCTGGCCTGCCTATGTTGGTGGTGCTTCTGGACATTCGCTATCTGCGGCTCAGTATGATTCCGGGGATTTTTATGATTTTTATCGGGATGGTCTTTTCTATTAAGGACGAGGTGGATGCCTTGACGCTTAATGACCGTTATCGTTCATTGTTGTAGGAGAAACTATGTATTACTTTATTCCTTCATGGAGTGGCAGTGGGGATCGGGTTTGGCACCGGGATATTGTCCCTTGGTACCGCTCCATGCAGCGACTGGAGTTTGATGACTCGATTCATCAGATTCGGATTTTTCAAAGTGAAAATTTGCCAGTCCAGCTGCTTTTGCCAGCCTATATGCCGCATGCCCGTTACCTCTTGCATCGGCAGGATATTTTTGAGACGGACTATTACTCGGTCTTTGATGAGATTCAGGGAATCCAGTCTAAAGAAATGCAAGTACTGCAAATCAAGGATCTGGACTGGGAACCAGACTGTGAGTTTGTCTATACGCCCTTTCTAATCATGGTCCGCAGGCAGGGACAGCTCTATGCCCATGTCGAGTTTGGAGTAGAAGGCTTTATCAGCTTCATCAAGTTTTTCAAGGATGACCAGCTGGACAAGTTTTATATCTTTGATGACCGGGGCTTTGTCTCCAGTATCACCTATTATGAAGATGGTCAGCCCCTTTATCAGGACTACCTGCAGCCGGATGGTGACTGGCGGATTCGTGAGCATCTCAAGCCTGACGACAGTCGGATAGAGGTCAATCCTGCTTACTTACTGGACTTTGATAAGCTGGAGTATGAGCGGATGCCGGACTTGATCTTGGAGAAATTGGGCCACTATATCGAGCGCAATGCAGGAGAGGACAGCCGGTTTGTCCTAGCAGCGCATCCCTTATACACTCAAGCCATTTTGCGCTTATTGCCCAAGAATGTTCAAATCATTCTCAGCTTTTTCCACGAGCGCAATCATACAGTGGATTGGCCAGTTTTAGGAGCAGATTTACAGCAGGCGGATTTAGTCTTGACTGATCGTATGGACTTCAAGAAGGTTATTCAGCGTTACCTGCCTGGGCAGGCTCAGAAGGTGCATTACCTGTCGCCTTTTGATACCCGTCTGCAGCTGGGCAAGAGCCAACGCCGCCGCGAATCCAAGATTTTTTATCAGATTAATCTGGAAGAGGGGCTTAATGACTATGCCGTTTTCAAGGTTCTCCACTATGTGGCCAAGCATCCGGATACGGAGCTGACTATCGGTGTTTACAATGCTTGGCAGGAAGGAATCCAAAAGGTGGAGACCAAGGTGCAGGAGGTTATTGATGAGTATCTGAATCGCTATGAATTTGTCAAGAACTACCGCCGCAGTGAGCAGGCTGAGAATGCCCTGCTGGAAAATCAGGAGCAGGATCTCCGTTTCACCATTAAGAATATCACGGACGAGCTCAGCTTGATTCAGGAGCTGGATGATACACGGTTAATCATTGACCTGAGTGAGCAGCCCAATCTCTATACACAGATTGCTGGGATTTCTGCTGGGATTCCGCAGATCAATCTGGTGGGCTCAGACTATGTGACCCATCTGCAAAATGGCTACATCTTGGACTCTATCTCTGATCTGCCGACTGCTGCAGACTATTACTTGGAAGGTTTGAAAAATTGGAACCAGGCCCTGATTTATTCCATTGAAAAAATCCATCATAATACTGGTCTGGAGCTGATTGGCCGGTGGGAGCAGTGGCTCAAGGAGGCTGAGAATGCAAAATAAGCTGAAAATCTTACAGATTGGATCAAGCGACTGGAGCAAGGAGCTTGCCATTCCAGACAATATGGCCTGGTATTATTTCTTTCCTAACTCCAATCTAGCCATCAAAAAGGTCATGGAAATGGATAAGATTGTCAAGTTTGATGCGATTCTGGTGGACGACCTGCGTCGGATTCCAGATTTGTTTATGATTGAGTCCAAGATTATTCCTTATACAGTTTTCTATGATCAGGAACAGGAAACCCAGGAAGCGGATATTGAGTACTTCCTTAAGCGTCACTGTGCTCAGCCAACGGATATGAGCGATCGAGCTGACCTGCTCCGCAAGCTGTCCAAGGCTCTCTTTTCCGGCCAGTATGGCGATAAGATGACCCCGCTTGATATGGTGGTCAGTCCCGGATTTCGGGGCAAGATTTGCTACAATGGCTATGAAAATCTGGAGCTGGAAGGTGACTTTGGTCAGGACTTTCAGCCAATCCTGTCTTGGAAATACAATATTATTGCCAATAAGTTCAATCCAGTTGAACTCTGGCTTGAATATGAAAAGTCCGGCAGCTGTGAGCTGCGGCTGCGCCTCTATAATATCCAGGAAGGCTCGACTGCAGATATTGCTCGCGAGACTATTTTCACAGAAGAGGACATGCGGGAATCCATGGTTCTGGACAATGACTTTACTTCCTATCTGGGTGTCAGTCTGGAGGCTAGAGGCGAGGGGCGGATTCAGGTCGGGGCTCTGCATCAGCGCTTAACTCGCTATGAGTTTGGCAAGTATGTCCTGGGTGGAAAGATTCTCCGCGACAGCCACCGTCAGGAGATTAATTACTTCTTTTATCCGGGAGATTTGAAGCCGCCCTTGGCTGTTTATTTTTCTGGTTACCGTCGGGCGGAAGGCTTCGAGGGCTTCGGAATGATGCGGAGTCTGGGCTGTCCTTTTCTCTTGTTTTCTGATCCGCGCGTGGATGGAGGTATGTTCTATCTGGGCAGTCAGGAGCTGGAGAGCAGTATTCATAAGATTATCCAAGAGCATTTGGACTTTCTGGGCTTTACCGAGCGGGACCTAATCCTGTCGGGGATGTCAATGGGGACCTACGGTGCGGTTTATTACGGATCGGAGTTTCGTCCGCGGGCTATCGTTTTGTCCAAGCCCTTGGGAAATCTAGGCACTATTGCCCAACGTGGTCGCTTACGCCTGCCCGAGGTCTTTCCGACGGCTCTAGATGTCCTTCACCGTCACACCGGTGGCAAAGACAAGGAGCATGTAGAGGAGCTGAATCGCCGCTACTGGCGTAAGTTTGAGAAGGCTGATTTCAGCCGGACGACCTTTGGTATCGCCTACATGAAGGAAGAAGACTATGATCCGACGGCCTATGAGGACCTAGTAGCGGCTCTTCATCTGACTGAGGCCAAACTGATTAGCAGAGGTGTCCCTGGACGCCATAATGACGACTTAGCTGTGTCTGTGTCTTGGTTCATGAATTACTATCGAATGATATTGGAAAAGGAATTTGGGAGAAAGAAATGAAAATTCAAAAAAGAAAGGGCATTTACTGGGGAGAGCTGAGAGGGGTTTCGGCAGCTGGTAAAATGACTGACTTTACCTATCTCTACGGCACTACCCTTATTATTCATTCCCCTTCACATGTATTTTTTGAAAATAAACTAATGGCTTCTGGCCAGACCATCCATGAATGGTCTTCCAAATGGAACTATCAGCGAGACCGGCAGGTACCTGCTCTCCCCTTGCTCAAAAAGGGAGCTCGCTACGGCCTGTCTAGAGATATGACCACTTATCCTGAAGCTAGCGTCTTTCTGAAAATCATCTTCTTTGACCGCTATGATAAAGAAATCAGCAATCAAGTGGAGCGCTCGGAGAGTATGATCTTTACCTACCCCAACGAAGCCTATAGCTATAAGGTTCAGCTGCTGAGTGCAGGAGTTGAGTCCTTAGAGTTTCATTGCCTAAACATTGACCAAATCATAGAGGAGTCTGATGATTAAAAATCATTTTCACATGCAGCACTTAAAGAAAATCTTAGCAAAAGTCAAGAGCTTTGAGTCAGAAATGGCTGGTTTGTCAGACGCTGAGCTGCGGAAGAAAACTCAGGAATTTAAGGAGAAATTAGCCGCAGGAGAGACCTTAGACGGCTTGCTGCCGGAGGCTTATGCTGTGGTGCGGGAAGCAGACAAGCGGGTACTGGGCATGTTTCCCTACGATGTTCAGGTCATGGGGGCGATTGTTCTCCATGAGGGCAATGTCGCTGAGATGGCTACAGGAGAGGGCAAGACTCTGACGGCTACCATGCCGCTCTATCTCAATGCCCTGTCTGGACAAGGAGCTATGTTGGTGACCACCAATACCTATCTGGCTCTGCGGGATGCTCAGGAAATGGGGCAGGTCTATCGTTTTCTGGGGCTGACTATTGAGGCTGCGGTGGTAGCAGATGAGACTAAAAATTTGACGCCCAAGCAGAAGCGGCTGATTTACCAGGCGGATATTGTCTATACGACCAATAGTGCCTTGGGCTTTGACTATCTGATTGAAAATCTAGCAGAGAATAAGGATAGCCAATATCTTAGTTCTTTCAACTATGTCATCATAGACGAGATTGACTCCATTCTCTTGGACAGTGCTCAGGTGCCTTTGGTTATCTCTGGTGCTCCTCGGGTTCAGTCAAACTTCTATGGTATCATGGATACCTTCATTACGACTTTGAAAGAAGAAGAGGACTACCACTACGATGACGAGAAGAATGAAGTCTGGCTGACCTCGAAAGGTATTCTGGCGGCAGAGTCTTTTCTGGACTTGGAGCATCTCTATTCCAAGGAAAATCAAGAGTTGGTTCGCCATCTAAATCTGGCTTTGCGGGCTCACAAGCTTTACAAGAAAGATAAGGACTATGTAGTCCGGCAGGGCGACAAAGAAGCAGAAGTCCTGCTTCTGGACCGCTCAACCGGCCGTCTGCTGGAAATGACTCGGCTTCAGGGAGGCCAGCACCAAGCCATTGAGGCCAAGGAACATGTCACGCTGACAGAGGAAACACGGGCCATGGCTTCCATCACCTATCAGAACCTCTTCCGCCTCTTCCGGAAAATCTCTGGTATGACTGGGACCGGCAAGGTCGTGGAGAGCGAGTTTATGGAAACATACTCCATGGCCGTCATCAAGATCCCGACTAACCGGCCAGTCATACGCCAAGACTTGCCAGATCAGCTTTACCAGACCCTGCCAGAAAAAGTTTTTGCTTCACTGGACGAGGTCAAGCACTACCATGCTCAAGGCAATCCGCTTTTGATTTTTACCGGCTCAGTGGAGATGTCAGAGATTTACTCTTCCCTACTGCTGAGAGAAGGCATCGCCCACAACTTGCTCAATGCTAACAATGCGGCCCGTGAGGCGCAGATCATCGCTGAGTCTGGGCAGAAAGGTGCAGTGACAGTGGCTACATCCATGGCCGGCCGCGGGACGGATATAAAGCTGGGATCAGGTGTCGCAGATTTGGGCGGTCTTGTGGTGATTGGTACTGAGCGGATGGAGAACCAGCGGATTGACCTACAGATTCGTGGCCGTTCAGGTCGCCAGGGTGATCCGGGGATTAGTAAGTTCTTCATCTCGCTAGAGGATGACCTGCTCAGGAAGTGGGGGCCAGACTGGCTTAAGAAGTTCTACAAGGACTACTCAACCGAGGAAGTTCAGCAGCATCCAGTCCAGCTGGGACAGCGTCGTTTCAGACACTTGGTGGTTAAGGCTCAGAGAGCTAGCGAAAGCAGCGCCAAGATATCCCGTCGAATGACGCTAGAATATGCTCAGTGTATGAAGATTCAGCGGGAGATTACCTATGCTGAGCGCAATCGCTTGATTCAAGCTGAGGAGCGGATTGACGAAGAAATCAGCCGTGTCCTCAGTCAGGTCATTCATCAGGCCGCTTATGAGCGGTCCTATGAGACGCGGGCAGACCTCTATCGCTTTATTTTAGACCATTTCAGCTATCATGCTGAGCGTATTCCTTATGATTTCGATATTTATTCGCCGGAGAAAATTGCAGAGCTCTTGCAGGATATTGCCGAGCAGGAATTGCAGGCAAAGAAAGCTTATCTCAAGTCTGACAATCTCTTTACCCATTTTCAGCGGGTGTCCGTTCTCAAGGCTATTGATGAGAACTGGGTCGAGCAGGTAGACTATCTGCAACAGCTCAAGACAGCCTTGAGCGGCCAGCATTTCTCTATGAAAAATCCTCTGGTAGAATACTACCAAGAGGCTTACGATGGCTTTGAATATATGAAGGAGCGCATGAAACAGCAGATTGTCAAGAATCTTTTGATGAGTGAATTGGCACTCAACCCTAAAGGAGAAGTCATTATGTACTTCCCGTAAGACGAGGAGAATATGACAGTATATAACATCAACTTAGGCATCGGCTGGGCCAGCAGCGGTGTAGAATACGCCCAAGCTTATCGGGCCCAGCTACTGCGCAGGATCCAGCAGCCGGCTAAGTTTATCTTTATGGATATGATTTTAGCGGATAACATCCAGCATTTGACGGAAAATATTGGTTTTCTGGATGAGGAAGTTATCTGGCTTTATAACTATTTTACTGATATCAAAATTGCACCGACGACGGTGACGCTGGACCAGGTGCTGGCTCAAGTCGCAGGTCAGCCGGAGCGCTCTGAGAAGGAGGGCAAGATTGTCCGCTATTTCTATACGCAGGATGATCAGTTTATCACTTGCTACCTGCGGCAGGAAGACCAGGACTTTGTGGAGCATGTAGAGTATGTCTCGCGGGGGAGATTGATTCGTAAGGATTATTTCTCCTATGTCCGCTATGCCAGTGAATACTTCGCGCCTCACAATGACGCCGCCACCCTCTACCAGCGCCGTTTCTACCATAAAGACGGCAGCGTGGCCTATGACATGCTGATAGAGGATGGTCAGGAAGAGCTCTATCGCTTTCCAGATCGGATTTTCTATTCCAAGGCTGAGCTGGTTCGTTATTT
>NZ_CAJPNR010000051.1 GCF_905372115.1 uncultured Streptococcus sp. | reverse complement strand
TATTGTAGACTATATTGATTACTATAACAATAAACGAATTAAGGTCAAACTAAAAGGACTTAGCCCTGTGCAATACAGAACTAAATCCTTTCAATAATTAATTGTCTAACTTTTTGGGGTCAGTACAAATTCTTCATTCTTACTCTTTTCTTATTCTCTCATCAAAGCTTACTTTGCCAAAGCACCCATGGGATCCCATGGTGCTAGCACAAGTAGCTCCGCTTCATATGCTGCTAATTCTGCAGCTGTCAAAAACTCTTTACGAACGACGATTTGATAGGTATATTCATCCATCCAAGCGTCAGAGGCTACGAAATAGCCCTTGTTACCAACCTTTTCACCCCAGGAGTTTTCGACCTTCCATTTCTTAGCCTTGCCATTTTCATCCAAGTCCACTCCTGTCAAGACCATGGCGTGGGTCATGAGGCTTTCGCTATAGTCCAAGCGACCTGCCTTGTCCTGAGTTAGTCGAATATCCATGCTAGCAGTGAAATCGTGTATCCCTTCTGCCATAACACCTGCCTTGCGATTGCTAGACTGACCAACATCAGAGCCAAACCAAACAGTCTCACCAGCCTGCATTTGCGCAATAGCCAGCTCTTTTAGTCGATCCATTTCAACATTCAAATAACGGACTGGCTTGCTGCCAACGACATTGCCCAGCATCTCAACTGTATAGGACCTACCATAAGGCTTGTCTGCAGTCGGTGCATTGATGATAGAGACATAGTCATCTAGCTTAAGATCGACATATTTTTGATAGAAAGTCAAAGGTGTCAAGCCGCTCTCACTATGGAAATGATTGTCCTTATCGCGATAAGAAAAGTCAAAATGGCGAGGCGGCAAGCCTAAATTCATAGCTAGGAAGTTAAAGACTTCCTGAAGAAGTTCTTCTTTCTTGGCCTGAAGTTCTGACGATTCTGCCCCTTCCGCTCTTAATTCTCGCAAAATCTGCGCATCTTGACGCAGGAGTTTATTGAGAATCTGATTGAGCTCACGGCTGTTGCTGGAAGAAATTGACTCTGGATAGACGGACTTGGGTACGACGCCATATTTTTCAAAAAGAGAAACAACCATATCCCATTGACCGCCATCCTGCTGAGGCGTATCTAAGAGAAACTTAACCTTGCGACTAGTCAATTCTTGGTCAGCGGTTGCCAGCACCTGCTCTAAGAACCAGTTGGATTTTTCATATTTATCCCAAAAGAAGGTGTGGGCCTGAGATAGTTCAAAATCTTCCAATTGGAAACCAGCAATCATCTTGTGGCGGAAGGTATTAAGAGCTGCAAACATCCAACAGCGCCCAGACGCTTTCTGGTCGCTAACCTTATCCTTAGTGAGATCCAGTGAAAAGACTGGCGTGTTTTCCACAGCACTGCTTCGCTTCTCCAAGGATGTCAAGAGGCCATTGTGGCTGATGGCATTTTCCATTGCTACAAACTTAGGATTAGCTTCATAAGCAGCATACAACTTATCTGTAAAATCTTGTTCTAACGACTTCATAGAATCCTCCTTGTCATTATACATCTATTATAGAACTTTAAAAAAGGAGTGCAAGTAAAAAGGCTAGACAAAAGAGTCCTAGCCTTTTTCTAAATCAGATTTTAGGATGCCATAGACGGAAAAATCTTTGACTTGTCCTTTATGAAATACAGCCTGACGGAAAGTGCCTTCGTAGCTCATGCCAGCTTTGGCCATGACACGCCCAGAAGCTGGATTGGCTGTTACAAATCTTGCTGTGACACGATTGAAACCTGCACCTTGCAAGAGATAGATTAAAACAGCTTTCAAAGCTTCTGTCATCAGCCCCTGCCCCCAATAGTCTTTACTTAAAATATAACCGACCTCGCAAGCATTGACTGCCTCATCCATGTCCACCACACTAATATCACCAAGCACATGTTCAGGATTTTCTTTCAGGCAGATGGCCCACTTGTAAAAATCCATGTTTTGATAATTCTCAACCCAGCGAGCAATAGACTGTTTGGTGACTTCAGGACTCTCGTGAGCATCCCAGGTCACATTCAGCAAATTATCCGGACGAGAAGCCCAGTTGTCATACATAGCTTGAGCATCCGATTCCAGAAAAGGTCTTAGTAAAAGACGTTTGGTTTCAATGAACTGTGTACCTATCTTTTTCATAGCTTCCTCATTTCTTGGCTCAGACTAAAAAGATTCGATAGAGATTTTCACTTCCAAAATTCGTCAAAAATCGTAATCGGCAAATGCCGTTTGTGCTGGCCTTTATGCCACCAAGACTCGATAGTTTCTTGAGCTTGGGCTGAAACGGACTTGCCTTCGAGGTAGTCGTCAATTTCATTGTAGGTCACGCCCAGAGCAACTTCATCCGCAATCCCAGGTTTTTCTTCTTCCAAGTCAGCTGTCGGCACCTTTTCATAGAGAACCGGATCCGCTCCTAAGGCGGCCAAAAGCTGCTTGCCTTGCCGCTTATTGAGACGGTAAAGCGGTAAGATATCTGCTCCGCCATCCCCAAACTTGGTGAAAAAGGCCGTGACATTTTCTGCTGCATGATCCGTCCCAATGACAGCCCCACTGTATGAACCAGCCAAAGCATACTGGGCAATCATACGGCTGCGGGCCTTGATATTGCCCTTGTTAAAATCAGAGACTTTGGCACCCGTTGCCTCTACAGCCCTTGTCATGGCATCAGCAGATTCCTTGATATTAACTGTCAGACTGACATCAGGCTGGATAAAAGCCAGAGCCTTTTGCGCATCGTCTTCATCTGCCTGAACACCGTAAGGCAGACGGACAGCAATAAAGCGATAGCCATCATCTCCAGTCTCAGCTCGCATTTCCTCTACAGCCAGCTGAGCTAAGCGGCCAGCCAAGGTTGAATCCTGACCGCCAGAAATTCCCAGAACATAACTTTTCAAAAAAGGGTGCTTTCTCAGATAGGCCTTAAGAAAGTCCACTGACTTGCGGATTTCTTCCTCCGGGTCAATCACTGGTTTGACGCCCAGTTGAGCGATAATTTCTTCTTGTAGGCTCATTCTTCTGCTCCTGTCTGGTAGGCTTTCTTGCGCATCTGGTCAATCAAATCCATCTTATCCTGCCAAATATCTCTAGCCAGGTCAACTGGATAATCCTGTGGATTGAGAACCCGCTTGTACTCATCCCAGAGTTTATCAAATTCCTTACGGGCATAGGCTTGAATTTCGGTCAGGCTCAGCTGATTATAGACCAAATTCCCTTCTTGGAAAATCTCCACCAAAAGCGGTACAGCATCAAAATCCTTAACTGTCTTATTAATGTAGGTATAGGTTGGATGGAACATTTCCAGCTCTTCCAAGCCATTGACATCAAGGCCATCATAGGTAATGTAGTCACCCTCAGACTTCCCTTTTTCACGGCTGGTAATGCGCCAAACCTGCTTCTTGCCTGGAGTAGAAACTTTTTCAGCATTATTGGACAGCTTGATGGTATTGCGCAATTCTCCAGTCTCATCTTCAATAGCAACAATCTTATAAACTGCTCCTAAAGCCGGCTGGTCATAGGCCGTAATGAGCTTGGTTCCCACGCCCCAGACATCAATCTTAGCCTTTTGCATTTTCAAGTTGAGAATGGTATTTTCATCCAGATCATTGGACGCATAAATCTTAGCATCAGGGAAGCCAGCTTCATCTAATTGCTGCCGAACTTTCTTAGAAATATAGGCAAGGTCTCCCGAATCAATGCGGACACCCAAAAACTTAATCTTATCCCCTAGCTCACGCGCCACCCGAATGGCTGCCGGAACACCTAGACGCAATGTATCATAGGTATCTACTAGGAAAACACAGTTATGATGAGTCTCAGCGTAAGCTTTAAAGGCTTCATAATCATTTCCATAGACTTGAACGAGAGCATGAGCATGCGTTCCCAAGACTGGAATATCAAAGAGCTTGCCAGCTCGGACATTACTGGTTCCGTTAGCTCCACCAATCACCGCTGCCCTAGTCCCCCATATAGCAGCATCCATTTCCTGGGCCCGGCGCGTACCGAACTCCATCAGAGGCTCATCTTCGATGACAGAGCGGATACGAGCTGCCTTGGTAGCAATCAGCGTCTGAAAATTAACGATATTGAGCAGAGCAGTCTCAACAAGCTGACACTGAGCTAATGGACCTTCCACCTGCACGATTGGCTCATTGGCAAAAACCAAATCACCTTCCTGAACAGATCTTACTGTCAGGCTCATCTTGAGATTCCGCAAATAATCCAAAAACTCTCCATGATAGCCCAAGGATTGCAAATAATCTAAATCACTCTGGCTGAATGTCAGATTATTGAGATAGGAAATAATTCTTTCCAAGCCCGCAAAAACTGCGTAGCCGTTATTAAAAGGATTTTTACGGAAAAAAACTTCAAAAACTGCATGCTTGTTGTGAATATTTTGCTTGAAATAAACCTGCATCATGTTGATTTGGTACAAATCAGTGTGCAGAGTTAAACTATCATCTGGGTACATCTTCTTGCTCCTTTACGCTAGATACCTTTTATTATATCATAATTCCAAAAAAGCTAAGCAAATCCTGTCAATTCACTTGAATAGACATACTTGCTTAGCTTATATTTTTATGCTTGCTCTGTAAGATATTTGTAGGCTTCCTGACTGGCAATGGCACCATCGCCAACAGCCGTCGTAATCTGGCGCAGGTCTTTCTGGCGAACATCACCAATAGCGTAAATACCGGCTACTGAAGTCTTCATCTGATGATCCGTCAGAATCCAGCCAGCCTCATCAGTGATACCCAAGTCCGCAGCAAATTCACTAACTGGATCCAGGCCAACATAGATAAAGATGCCACCAAAATCTGCCTGACTAAGCTCACCTGTCTTGACATTCTTGAAGGTTACACCAGTCACCTTACGCTCATCACCATGGATACTTTCCACTACTGAATCCCAGACAAAGCGAATCTTTTCGTTGGCAAAGGCGCGATCCTGCAGAACTTTTTGTGCACGCAGCTCATCGCGACGGTGAACAATGGTCACACTTTTTGCAAAGCGCGTCAGGAAAATAGCTTCCTCTACCGCCGAGTCGCCTCCACCGACAACCAATAGGTCTTCATCACGGAAGAAGGCACCATCACAGACCGCACAGTAAGAAACCCCGCGGCTGTTGTAGTCTTCCTCGCCAGGAACCCCCAGATGACGATGATTGGCACCAGAAGCAATGATGACTGTTTTAGTTTCAAAACGCTCATCCTCTGTGATGATTTCCTTAAAATCGCCTCTATCTTCAATTTTTTCTACTAGGCCAAATAGATGTTCAACACCTAGATTCTCAAGAGGCTCAAACATTTTCTCTGCTAGCTCAGGACCACTGATATTGGCATAGCCTGGATAGTTTTCAATGTCAGCAGTATTGTTCATCTGACCACCAGGAATACCACGCTCCAGCAGGGCAACTTTTAGATTGCTGCGGGCTGCATAGAGGGCAGCTGTCATGCCAGCGGGCCCAGCTCCAATAATAATTGTATCGTACATAACTCTTCTTTCTCCTTGTTGTAACTAGAATTATTCTAACAACTTTTCTACAGTTTTACAAGCATTTAAGCTTTTAGGACAATGAGCAGGCCCAGCGTCGCAAAAGACAGGACTGGAATCGTCATAATGACAATCAAAAGGACATCGTACAGATGGCTCTGGCGCTCCTTGGCTGTCTTGTCCTTGCGGCGAATCATCCGCAGTCCAATCCATAAACCCGCAATAATCCCTACACCGACTGCAGTATAAATCAAGCTCTCGATATAAAGTGCAAATATTTGATCTAACATGTCAACTCCTCAAAGGTCAATCAGCCTCATAGTGCAAAGAATGGGAACAACTCCAAATCTAGCTGTCAGCATAAAACACCCACTAGACAAGAAAGCCTGCTCCACTGCATGCTGAGACTGAAAACAAACTCAGCTGGTCTAGCCAACTGAGCCTTCACTGTCTCTATTATATCAAATATAGGTCCGTTTGTAACTAGCAAAAAATTCCTTGGTTCTTTCTTCCTTTGGATGATGGATAATCTCATCTGGTGTTCCAGACTCTATGATTTTCCCCTTGTCCAAAAAGAGCACTCTATCGGCCACCTGAGCGACAAAGGACATATCATGACTGACCAGAATCATGGTCTGGCCAGACTTAGCTGCATCAGCGATTGATTTCTCTACTTCTCCGACCAACTCGGGATCCAAGGCTGAGGTCGGCTCGTCTAGCAAAAGAACATCTGGATTCATAGCCAAAGCCCTTGCTAAGGCTACCCGCTGCTTCTGACCGCCTGACAAATGTCTAGGATAGTGATTTTCTCGGTCTGACAAGCCAACCTTTGCTAACTCTTCCTTGGCTATCTTAGTCGCTTCTTGGTCTGACAGTTTCTTAACTACCAGCAGACCTTCCTTAACATTTTCCAGAGCTGTCCGGCGGGAAAAGAGATTAAACTGCTGAAAGACCATAGCTAGCTTGCGACGCAGCAGCAAAATCTCATCTTTGGAAATCCTTGAAAAATCCACTTTGAAGCCGTCGATAGCAATCTTTCCGCTATCTGGCTGTTCCAGATAGTTGAGGCTGCGGAGGAAGGTTGATTTCCCAGCACCAGAAGAGCCAATCAAAGCTACCACTTCGCCTTTTTGAATGTCCAAACTGAGATCATCCAGAACCTTTTGACCTGAAAAAGTCTTACTTAAATGTGAAATATTAATCATCAGATTCCTTCTCCTTCTGCTTGCTGAAGCGATTCAAATTTATCCGGCTGCTTGATATCCATCATCTTTTCGATCCAGCGGCCAAGTTGCTCAATGAGAATATTGACTGCCCAATAAATCAGCGAAACCGAAATAAAACGCTCAAAGTAACGGTAGTCCGCCCCCGCGATAGCCTGCGCCTTGGCAAAAATTTCCACTACACCAGCACTAAAGGCCAGAGATGTTCCCTTGGTCAAGCCAATCAGGGAATTAATCAGACTAGGTGTCGCCACTACTGCTGCATTGGGGATAATGACACGCATATAAACCTGCTTGTTGGTCATCCCTAAGCTGCGAGCAGCCTCAATTTCTCCCGGATCCACGGACAAGATTGCTGCCCGGATGGTCTCACTGGCATAAGCCGCTTCGTTGAAAGCAAAGGCAACAATCGCAAAGACAGATGCTGGAATATCATTGATATTAAAACTTGTGCCATACTGCTGGTTGATGGCCTTGAGCAACAAAGGAATCCCAAAATAAGTCAGCATGAGCTGGACCAGCAGAGGTGTTCCTCTCAGAAAGCTGACAAAGAAAGCCTGAATCGGATACAGGACTTTAACCCGATTAATCTTGACGATAGCAAAAACCATGGCAAGAAGAATACCAAAGACTGCACCACCCACCGTCAAAAGAAGGGTGATTGGCAGATTTTGCAAAATGCCGGGAATAGCCTCAAAAACAGCCCTTAAACTAAATAATTTACCATCTGGAATGAACTTGAGGAACTCCTCATACCAACCAGTTGTCAGAAGATAAGTTGTAACCACCATTATTACTTCCTTTTCTTGATAATGAAATATTTTAACACAATTCTGGAACAAAACAAAGAATTTGCTCCGCTTGGACTAGCAAGCTATGGCCTTTTTGACAATTAAAATATGAGCAGTCTGTGCAAATATTATGTATCCAAATACCAAACAGACCGCACTAAGCCCAATATAAAAATAGACTAGTTTCACTAGTCTATCATATCTATCTCACAAAGACTAATATATTTTTCTTATCACAGCGATAAGAAAAGTATA
This sequence comes from uncultured Streptococcus sp., assembly GCF_905372115.1. GTDB lineage: Bacteria > Bacillota > Bacilli > Lactobacillales > Streptococcaceae > Streptococcus. The sequence goes on along the minus strand of NZ_CAJPNR010000051.1, from coordinate 6,022 downwards.
TCACTAAAAGGTTTGACGCTTAGCCTTACGCTCTGCTCGACCACGTGCACGATTCTCTGCTCGCTTAGTCTTGCGGCGCTTCTCGTTCACCGCCCACTGAATTTTTTTCTTGTAGCCTGGTTTGATTTTTTTCTTTTTCTTCTTGACCAGCCCCAGCATTTCCGTATCCAGCTTCTCCCGGCTCTTTTCCCGATTGGCCCGACGGTCTCGGTCGTAGGTATCCTGAAACTCATCATCTTTTATCATCTTGGGAACGAACTTAATCCCCATCTTTTCCAACTCCCGAATATCTGAGTCGTCACTCGGCTGGTAGAGGGTAATGGCTGTGCCGGGAAGACCATTACGGCCGGTGCGGCCTACCCGATGGACAAAGAAAGACAAGTCCTGAGGAATGGCATCGTTGATAACATGACTGACACCTTCGATATCAATCCCCCGCGCGGCCAAGTCAGTAGCGACAATGTACTCAAAATCCAGATTTTTGACCTGATTCATGATACGCTTGCGCTCCCGCGGAGCAATATCGCCATGAATTTTAGCAACTTTGAGCCCTTGAGCTGTCAGATAGCTGTGCAGCTCATCTGCCCTCGTCTTGGTATTAACGAAAATCATAGCCAGATAAGGCTGTAGGAGCTGACTGATTTGATAAATCTGGGCATTCTTGTCTCTACCCTTGGTTGATAGGAGCCAGTTTTCAATGGTGTCCGCAATGACCGTCTTGGTCTTAATCTGCTCAATCACTGGATTAGACAGGTATTTTTTCAAAAAAGGCTGGAGCTTCTGTGGAATGGTCGCTGAAAAAACGAGAAACTGCAGGTCTTTTGGCAGCCGGCCTGCAATCTTATCAACCGTCGCCAAAAAGCCCATGTCCAGTGTCATATCTGCCTCGTCAACGACAAAGGTCTTGGCCTTGTGAATGGCCAAATCGCCAGACTCTACCAAGTCATAAATCCGCCCCGGCGTTCCGATGACGATATGAGGCTGACTGGACTCTAACTTCCCAATTTGGCGAGCCTTGTCTGTCCCACCGACATAGTTGGCCACCCGAATCTCCTTTTCAGAAAAGCTAGCTAACTGCCGAGCCGCCTGAAAAATCTGTGCTGCCAGCTCTCGACTTGGGGCTGTAATAACAGCCTGCACGCTGTCTGCTTCCTCATCCAGCATTTGAAAGATCGGCAGCAAAAACGTGTGGGTTTTACCAGAGCCTGTCTTAGACTCGCCAACCAAATCCCGGCCTGACAATACCACTGGAATCAGCTTCTCTTGGACTGGAGTCGCTTCAACGAAGTTCAGATCCCTGAGCGCTTCCTGAATATAATCTTTAAACTTAAATTCTGTAAATTTCATCTTGTCCTCTATTCTATTATCCTAACTATTATACCAAAAAAATAACCATCCTGCTTACCCTCAAATCTAAGAAGCAGAAAAGCGAGCCAGAGACTCGCTTCTTGCTATAGATATAGGATAGCTAGGGTCAAAAGACTGCCCACGATACCGATTCCCCAGAAGAAGAAATCGACCTTCCATTCGCTCCACTCCTTGCCGTGGCCAGTTAGGCCACCCAGCTCAAAGTGGTGATGAACCGGGGTCATCCGGAAAATCCGCTTACCGCCAGTCAGCTTGAAGTAGGTCACCTGCATCATGACAGAGGTTGTTTCAAACACATAGACGATACCAATCAAGAGCAGGGTCCATTCTTGGTGAAGGGAAATGGAGATAGCAGCCAGCATACCGCCCAAAGCCAGGCTTCCCACATCCCCCATGAAGATTTTAGCGGGCTTATGGTTGAAGACAAAAAAGCCTAGCAAGCCGCCAATCATGCTAATGATGACAATCAGAATATCAAAACGCTTCTGCTCAACAGAAATCAAAGCATAGGCCACCAAGCTAATGACCACCGAGATGCTGGCCAAACCATCAATTCCATCCGTCAGATTGACAGCATTGGAGAAGCCAATCAGCCAAAAAAGGACGAAAAAGACATAGAGGAAGCCCAGCTGGATAGGAACGGTAAAGACATTCAGCTGGTCGCCAGCCCCGTGTTGATTATAGAAGAAGTAAAAGACAACTCCACCGACCAGCTGCAGAAACAATTTCTGCTTGGGATTTAGACCCTCGTTGATCTTACGAAACACCTTAAGGAAATCATCCAAAAAGCCGACAACGCCATACAGGACCAAGATAAAAAGAATCATGATGAGGCCGTTTGACAGCTGATGCGAAAACAGACCAATAACAAAGCTGGCCAAAACAGATGTCAAGAGAAAGACAGTACCACCCATGGTTGGTGTTCCGGCCTTGGCCTGATGCTGCTTGACATCTTCGTGCATCTGTTGGCCTGTGATACGAGCCTTATGGTAAAAACGAATAAAGGCAGGAATGCCGATGATAGTTAGGATAAAAGTTACGATTCCTGCAATAAGAGCAATAAGCATATTAGTCTCCCATTGTAATTGTTATTTTCTTGAGATTTTTCAGCGAAGTATTGGTCTTCTCGCTCTGCTTGACGACCTTAGAGCCCTCTCCTTTGAAAGTGACTTCAATGTCCTGCCACTTGGCAAAACGTTCGACATTTGCCTTGGTCCAGCCGTACATATCAGGCAGACTTTCTAAATCATCTGACAAAATCAAAACCTGTTGATTGGCCTTAAGATTTTTACCTTCTTTGACAGATACTTTTTTAATCTTGCCACCTGTGCCTAGTACAATTGGCTGGACTAGGTTGCGGCGCAATTCATCTGCCAGACCACCAGGGCTGATTTGATTTTTCAGACCTAGTTGCTTGGTCAGTTTTTCTACGGATGGCATTTTATAGCTGGTTTCTTCAGTGACTGTTTCAAGAGCTGGAGTTGCCTCCGTTGTCAGATTAAGGCTGTCTTTGAGAGCGACTGCTTCTTCCAAGACCGGATTGACCACTTCCTGCCAGAATATTGGCTGGAATTTTTCCTCAGGCTGCTGAACTGTCACATACATGATAAATTCAGGATTTTCTGCTGGCGTCATGGCAACAACCGAGTAGATATAGTCGTTCTCACCCTCTAGATAACCATTTTCAGAAGCAATCTGAGCGGTCCCTGACTTAACAGCTACATTCTGACCAGCCACTTGAATGACGGGTTCTCCACCGACATTCAGGGTTCCGTGGTAGGCGTCTGTTCCGACTTGAACCATATAATCCCGAGTGGTTTGAGCTGCTTTTTCTGATACAGGATTTCCGATAATTTCTGTCGCTGTCTTACGAGCTGTATTGGTTTTAGGATCATGGATAGCATTGATAAACTTAGGCTCTACCATAACACCATCATTGGCTACAGATGAGAAGGCACGCAGCATCTGCACCTGAGTCACACCAATCCCTTGACCGAAAGAACTCATGGCAATCGTAACATAATTATCACCTGGCAGGGAGCCATAGGTTTCATTGCCCATCCCAAAGCGGGTCGGCAGGCCAAACTTAAACTTACTCAAGTAGTCCAGCCACTTGTCATTGCCCATCTTCTGCTCCAGAATGGTCATACCGACGTTACTGGAATAGGTAAATCCTTGGGCAAAGGTCAGGGTTTCCCCTTCCGAAATCCCCATGTTGACATTCCAGTCCCGAATGGTCGCATCCATGACTTTGTATTCTCTGCTGTCATAGGTATCGTTAGGATTAAAGCTGCCATTATCAATAGCTGAAGCCAGGGTCATAACCTTCATGGTAGATCCAGGCTCATACTGACCTTGATAGAGCATGGTGTTCCAGTTGCCCAGATTTTTCTCATTCAAGCCTTCCTTGGTATCGGCATTATAGGTCGGCCTTTGAGAGGTAGCTAGGATTTCACCGGTCTTGGCACTGACCAAGGTTGCATTGACAAACTTGCCTTTAACCTTTTCCTGAAAGGCGTTCATCCGCGTTTCTAGGTAGGTTTGCAAATCAGCCGACAGCGTTGTATAGACATCCTTACCATCCTCTGCCTGTACAGAGACCTTTTCTGACCCAGGCACAACATTACCATTTCGGTCTTTTTCGTAGGTCACAATCCCATTCTGACCAGCAAGAACCCTATCCAGAGCCTGCTCCATGCCAGAAGTTCCTTTCAGCGTCTTATTACCTTCCTTATCCTCTTGCAGCTGAGCAAGACCAATAAACTGGGAGGCAAACACGCCGTTATTATAACTGCGGTTAGGACTGGTAGTAAAGTCAATCCCTTCAATACCAGCAGCTTCAAAGGCTTCCCGCATAGCATTCATATTACTGTAGGTAATGCCATTACCCTGTGCCCCGAAGGAAACCTGCTTGAGATTTTTCTGAGCCAGCTGAGTTTTGACGTAGTCCTTATCCAACTCTAGGTATTGATTGAAAATCTCTGCCACCTTATCATACTGGGATTCTTCTACGTAGAGAATCTTGCCAGTAGCTGACTTGTAACTCTTGTCAATAATGGCATAGACATTATAGGTCGTGGCATCCTCTGCAATGGGAACTCCATTTCGGTCATAGATTGTTCCCCGCCGGGCAGCGACTGTGACCGTCTTTTGATGTACTACTTCTGCACCCTTTGATAGATTAACCCCGAACTTCTGATCTGTCCCGATAATGATGGCAAAATTAATCAAGAAAACGAAAAAGAGAAAGATAGCTAAGATGCTCATGCTCTTTCCCACTTGCCGCCGATTGTATTCAGGGGTTTGCCTATTTTTCAGGGCGTATTTTTTAATTCTTTCAAAAATTCTATTCTTCATCCGTTGAACTCACTGTTTTACGATTTCCCTTCTGGAGTTTCATATCCTGAGAGCTGGCTAACTGAGACAGTCTTTCATAGCGGGTCAGTTCATTGACTTCCTGCTTGATGTCGGCTAGCTCTGTCTGCTCCGCTTCAATCTGTGTATTGACTTCTGTCAAATCCCGATCCACTTGCAATAGCTTGGTCTGCATAAAGATGATGCTGACTGCTAAAATAATGGCCGTCAAAACGATAGATCCGTAAAAAGCCTTCTCAACTCGGGAAAATTTTCTCATCTGATCTTGAAGCGGGTTTGGTCTTTTTTCTGACATTTCTTCCTCACTTGTGTATCTTACGGGCCACGCGCAGCTTGGCGGAATGAGCCCGGTTATTGCTTTCTAATTCTTCTTTGCTTGGTAAAATTGGTTTACGGCTGACCAGCTCCAGCTTAGGCTGCAGTTCATCTGGGATGAAAGGTAAGCCCTTGGGAACATCCACTGTAGACGCCTCCTTGAAAAGCTGCTTGGTCAGGCGGTCTTCCAGCGAATGAAAAGTAATGACCGCAATCCGGCCGTCCACTGCCAGCAAATCAATAGCTTGCTGAATAGACTCATCCGCCGCTCCCAGCTCATCATTGACCTCAATCCGAATGGCCTGAAAAATCTGCTTGGCTGGGTGCCCTTTCTTCTTCAGCTCCTTAGCTGGCTTAGCCGACTTGATAATTTCGGCCAGTTCTGTCGTTGTTTCAATAGGCTTGATACTTCTAGCCTGCTCAATCTTGCGAGCAATCTGCTTAGAAAACTTGTCTTCGCCATATTTAAAAAAGATTCTTACCAAATCCTGATAGCTATAATGATTGACAACCTCAAAAGCTGTCAAGGCTGCCTCGCGATTCATGCGCATATCCAAAGGCGCATCCTGTTTATAGGAAAAACCACGCTCACGCTGATCCAGCTGAGGGCTGGAAACACCTAAGTCATAACAAATCCCATCAATTTCTTCCACACCAGCTTCTTGCAAACGGCTCTTGAGGTGGCGGAAATTGTCCTTGATAAAGGTCACCATCCCCCGCTCTACATAAGGAGCCAGGCGCTTTTTAGCATTGTCAATAGCTGTCTGGTCCTGATCAAAGGCATAAAGATGCCCCTCATCTCCGAGCTGACTCAAAAGATATTCGCTGTGACCAGCACCCCCAAGGGTCGCATCGACATAGATGCCGTCAGGCTTAACAGCCAGCTGGTCAACCGTTTCATGAAGAAGAACCGTAATGTGATGAAATTCGTTTGTCATATCTTACTTATTATATCACATTCAAA
>NZ_CAJPNR010000050.1 GCF_905372115.1 uncultured Streptococcus sp. | reverse complement strand
AACATCTTCGTTAGAAAATGCTACTGCAGATGGTCCAACAAAAACAGATGCCAGGTCTTCAAGTCCAGCTTTTTCAGCTGCACGACGCAAGATTGAGTTTTTGATAACTTTGTACTCAACTTCGCTTCCACGAAGCTCACGACGAAGAACGGTATCTTGCTCAACAGTCAAACCACGAGCGTCAACAACGACGATAGATGCAGCAGCTTTCATTTTCTCAGCAACTGCGTCAACCAGTTCCGCTTTTTTAGCAATAATAGCTTCACTCATTTAGTGTTTCACCTCCGTAATTATTTTGCTTGGGAATTTTCCAAAAGAAAAACGCGCCCAAACCTAGACACGAAAGTACAATACGCTTCTTTTTACATGATACGTTTTGTCCTCGGTAGGATCTTTATGAGTCGAGCTCCCCTACTGTCTTAGGCAGTTTTTTCAAACCATTGATAATTATAGCAAAAGAAAAAAAAGATTGCAAGTCTTTTAAGCAATCTTTTTGAATTTAATATTTCTATCCCGCAAATCTCTTACTTGACTAATATCTACTTCTTTCCCTTAGTCGAAAGTTTCGAGTTCAATATAATCAAAGTTCTCTCTTATATAATCAAATAAGGCATCTTTATGATCGTTCTGATTCATTCCAATAAACTTTCGAAACAAATCTGTACGGAGTTCAGTTTCACTGCCATCAAGGGACCATGCAGAAAAATAAACTCGCCTCACCTCACGAAAACGGGAAAGACGAAAAACATGCACCTTCATAAATGCACCTATCTTAGAACATTCTGGTAGGTAGGCAATATCAAATGTCCTGTAACAAATGAGATGATCGCCATAAACCAAAACTTGCAAATCTTCGTCAAAGTAGTCCGCATCATTAAGATTTTGCCAGTCCTCCTCAAGCTCAGGGTAACAATCTCTCAATTCCTGAATATTACTGTTTAACAAAAGATTATTTTTTATCATTCTATAGATAGACTCAACTAAACTCATATGGATCCAAATAAAGAAAAGAATCAACATAAAATTTTCACGAATCAAATCTAGCCAAAATGATAATCCTACTTTTAATGTATGATAAATAGCACTACACGAATATAAACCAAAGAAGATAGCGCCAAACATTGGACCGATCATCATCAAAATTCTAGCTTTTAGCGGCGAAAACTTAATTCTTTTTCCCACTTCCCCCAGCTCCTCCTAAACTCAATTCTTTATCTCCTTTTATACCGCATTTCCCCTCTTGTGTATTTAACTTTGTTTCCATCTGGATACTGAACAGTGTTCTTATTCATAACATCTTCTTTTGTTTGTATAATATACCAAATTAATTTAACAAACTTAAGCATTTTCCACTGGGTAAGTTAAGCGCAACACATACGCTGTCAATTCACTACTCATTATCATTCACCTCTCTATATTCATTTATTATAGTTTCTGATTTTAGGGAACGCGAAGTGGACATATTAACTTGAACATATTTTCTATCATCACTGATATTTCTGGTAAACGAAAGAACAAAATTTTCATTTTGATTTCTCCAAGATGAATCCAAGTGATTCTTTTTTGCTAATTCCTCATCCAAATAATATGCCAAATGATAGGCAGGAATGTCAGGGTCATATCGACTATTAATTAATTTATAGCCGGCCAATATTTTTTCAGAAAAAACATTGGATTGAAAGAGAAAAGTGATGTTTTTCGCTTCTTCCTCCATAACATAATCTGAATCTAAACTCTCCCACCCTTGAGCAGAATATTGAATATTGTGTTTGTACTCAATCTCACTAGTTGTATCATCTTCAAAAAACCTTCCAGTCTTTTTTTCAATAAATCCTTTAATGGATTTATCAATAGGATTCCCTGAAACATTTATAGAATATTGAACATCTTTCCCAGTCTCGTCAAAATTTGAAACTGTATAAATAATTTCAAATCCTTTTGGATAAAATTTAAACAAGTCCGAAACATTTGCAGTAGAATAAATCTTTTCTAAATCCACAAACTGACTTTCCACATGAGCTCGGCTATTTTTATCACAACCGAACAAATTTGTCATAATTACTAAACCTCCTAAAATTATAATGAATATTTTTAAAAATTTCTTCATAACCTTCTCCTTTTCCTTACCCATCATCCTATTGTTTGAAAAACCATGGTTTATCCTTGTGATTTTATTCCATTATCTCCTCTTTCATCTTGGTCATTTCCTTAAGCATTTCTTGAACTTGGTGCAGGGAAAGACTGATAGAATCCTGACCAGCAGGTTTTTCACAGGGTTTTATCCATTTATAAATCGTCTGATTAGAGATGCCATACTCTTTGACTAATTCCGAGACTAGCTTACATGAATCATGTAAACGAACAAGGGGTTCCTTGAATCCTTGGCTGTACTTTTGTGATATGTAAACATCTCCCTTGGTTATCTACTATTCTACAAAATGCGTCCATGCAATCATACTAACATTATCAGTATAAACATCATTATCTAATACAAAATAAATACTTATTTCTATGTAGTAACGGATATGAAATCTATCCCCTAAATTTTTATACTCTTTGCATAAATCTCCTTTTATAACATATTAACCTACACCCTATTATAGATTACTTTGATTGTTTTGTAAATCAATTTTGAAGATAAATACGAACTTTTAGTTTTATTATAATTTTATAGTTCGTGTTTAGGAAGTTATACCAATTTCAAATAAAAAACTAGAGGAATTTCATCTCATTCCTCTAGCTATTTGATTAACTTCCAACAAACTGCTCTGTAAAGAGATTGATGATTGTAAAGTAGCTTATCACAAACAAATAACAATGGGTTATCAAATTTGTCCACAAGGTTGTATTTATTTAAGGAGACATCAAAAAAAGGATTCGAAAATCCTTTTTTTGTCAGTCCACATAATTATTTTCTTCCTTATTAAACCAAGCGTATGGCAAACCTATGAGTAGACCACCACCGATGAGGTTACCGATAAAGGTTACGCCCCAGTGGCGTAGGATATTTCCAATACCAAAATTTTGCACTTCCGCTGCTGCTGAGCTGAATTTCACGATAGCAAAGGAAGCAAAGTTGGCTGCCAAGTGTTCGTTAGTCAGGAATACAAACATATAAATGGCTGATATAACTAAGAAGAGCTTAACTGTACTATCCTTGACCAAGACGAAGGAAAGAATAGCAATATTAACAAAGATATTGGCTAACACTCCCTCTAGCAGAATCAACTCATTAGATCGAGCAAGCTTCATCTGCACAACACCAGAAATGAAACTATCTTTGCTAAGCCCTGCATAAGCAGCCGAGTTAGCAAAGAGCCAGCCGGCAATCAAAGCGCCAATCAGATTGAAAAAGGTACAATAAAGCAAAATCATCAAAGCCTTTTTCCAGTCAATCTTCTTCAAAAAGGTACCAGCAGTCAGAAACATCATATTGGAAGTCACCAACTCTGCATTTAGAAAGACAATGTAAGCCAATCCCCAAGCAAAGATGAAAGGAAAGAGAAAGCGCCCAGTTCCTGGAACGATCTTATTCGTCAAATCAGCCGCAATAGCTCCAGCACCAGTACTAAAGGTTAGGAAAGCTCCAGCAAAGATGGAACGAACAGCGTACTTGGCCTTGCTTGTATCAAACAAAGCTTCTTTCTTGCGGCAAGCTGCTTCAATTTTAGGGATAAATGTCGATTCAGGCATAAAAAGTTCTCCTATTAATTTAAACTATGTATAGTATATCACAAAGTTCTTTCTTTTGATAGCGTTTTCGAGAACCTTTTTAAATTTTCTAAAAAAGGATTGAAAATAAATTTTCAATCCTTTAATCCTTTTGCCAACTGAGCAATATCTTCTGGCCGTGTTCGGCAGCAACCACCAAAAAGCCGCACTCCTTGCTCTTGCCAAAGTTGACTATTTTCCAGCAAGCTCCGCTCCTGCTCTGGATCGTCGTGCCAAGTCTTGGTCAAGCCATTATAAGTTTCGCCAGAATTTGGATAGGTCAGAAAATGTTTGTTGCACACTTGTCCAAGCCCATCTAATAACGGAGCAATTAAATGAGGAGCTGTACAGTTAAAACCAACCGCCAAAACTTGTGGACTTTCTTGAGCCAAGTTTCCTAATTCCTCAATCTTAGTGCCATCTGATATAGCATTCTCCGACTGGGCGACAAAGGACAAATAAGCCTCAGCCTGCGGAAATTCCTCAGCTAAAAGCCGGAGGATTGCTGCCGCTTCTGCTCCATTTGGAATCGTTTCAATAGCCAACAAGTCGCTCCCAGCTTCTAGTAAAGCTTGGATACGCGGACGGTGAAAATCTCGAAATTCTTCCTCACTCAGCTGGTAGTCTCCCGTATACTCCGAACCATCAGCTAAATAAGCAGCATAAGGTCCTACTGACCCAGCAACTAATGGATAAGAGCGCTGCTTTTGCTCTTCTGGAGATAATTCTTGCCAGACATTTTCGATTGCCTTTTGTGCTAAGAAGACTGTCTCTTTTAAAAGATCGTAACCCTTTTCAGGAGTTAGTCCTGCCTCTATAAATGCTGGAATGCTAGCCTGATAACTGGACGTAGTGATGATGTCACTGCCAGCTCTCACATAGCTTTCATGCACATCTTGAATAATCTGAGGCTGGTCTAATAGGTATTGAGCGGACCAAAGCTTACCAGATACATCATAACCCCGGTTTTCCAACTCTGTACCTAAGGCTCCATCTAAAATAATAATTTCTCGCTTGTCAAGCAAATCTTTAAATTTTCCCATGCTATACTCCTAGAATCTACGATTAAACATAAAAAGAGGTCTCCCTCTTTTTTTGTTGTCTACATTAAAATCTATTCGCCCAGGCAGTATCGACATCCAAGATATCTTGAGTAGTGTATTGCTGACGATAGGGATTGTAAACGATATAGCCAGCACCAGACTCATAGAGTGGTGAATCAAAGCGAGTCAAATCGTATTTTTCAATAATATAATTCAATTTAGCATTATAGCTGGTATCTGTCGCATAGACACCAGTCAGGGCAGCTGTTGCATCCTGATAGGTTGGTGCATTGCTCTTCCAAGCACCTGCAAAATGCCCTTGCTTGAGTACAGCAACATAGTCTTGCAGGGACTCTACATAGCTAGGATAAGAACGAAAACTGTCGTTGATGGTATAAGCATTTCCTTCTCCATCATCTTCCCAAGTCTCCATATTAGCAGACTGACCGTCATAGTGACCTTTGATACCGAAAAGGTTATAATGAGGTTCACCAGACAGACCAGACTGTCCTGAACCACTTTCCAAAATAGCCTGTGCAATCATAACAGAGGCATAAAGATCATTGTCCTGTCCCAACTGACGCGCTGGCTCACCGATTTGTGAAATGAAATAGTCTGTTTGATTCATAGGCTGCTGGTCGCTATTATTGGCACTAGCAGGATTAATATGCTTTGCCAAGACGAAGCCAACAGCAATTGTTGTTGTCATGATGAATAAAGCTGAAAGGATTCTCTTACCTTTTTTTGAAATTCTCTTTTTCACAGCACTTCTCCTGAATAAGATGTTAATGATACCATTGTAACATACTAAAGATTAAAAAAACACTATTGATAATTTACAAGTATATGACATTTTTCGTTTTATTTCAAAAAATCCAACTCAAAAACGAGTTGGATTTAATTCGTATTATTAAATTTTTGATAAAATCGCGTCCCAAGCAGCATCTAAGCCATCCTTGGTGACTGAGGAAAAAAGAATGAAATCATCATTTTTGTCAAAATCCAGTTTTTTCTTAATGGCCGACTCATGCTTATTCCATTTTCCGCGAGGGATTTTATCAGCTTTGGTCGCTACTAGTATAACCGGAATGTCATAATATTTCAGAAATTCATACATCTGCACATCATCTGCGCTGGGATCATGCCGAAGATCAACTAGGCTGACAACTGCTCTGAGATTTTCACGACTGGTCAGATACTCCTCAATCATCCGCCCCCATTTTTCACGCTCTTTTTTGGAAACACGGGCATAGCCATAACCTGGCACATCAACAAAACGCAGCTTGTCATCAATGTTAAAAAAGTTTAGCAGCTGAGTTTTTCCAGGTTTTCCTGAAGTTCGCGCTAAATTTTTACGATTGAGAAGTGTGTTGATGAAGCTGGACTTTCCAACGTTTGATCGGCCAGCTAAGGCAATCTCTGGAATATCATCTTGAGGGTAGTGCGATTTATTGGCTGCACTCAGCAAAATCTCTGCGTTGTGGGTATTGATTTCCATAAGCACCTCGTTAGGCAGTTTCTAGAATAGGCTTATCTGTTCCATCTACTGCTTCTTTGGTAATGCGGACAAGTTTTACATTTTCCTGACTTGGGACCTCAAACATGACATCCATCATAGTTTCTTCAATGATAGAGCGAAGTCCGCGTGCACCAGTTTTACGTTCGATCGCTTTATTGGCAATCTCCTGCAGAGCATCTTCGTCAAATTCAAGCGTAACATCATCATAAGACAGAAGTGCCTGATACTGCTTAATAAGGGCGTTTCTAGGCTCTTTCAGAATACGGACCAAATCATCAACTGTCAGTTGCTCCAGAGCAGCAAAAACAGGCAAACGGCCAATCAACTCAGGAATAATTCCAAACTTTTGAACGTCTTCTGATATAATTTCCTGCATATAGGAACTATCTTCGTCGATTGCTCGGTTGTTCTGACCGAAACCAATGATTTTCTCACCCAGACGCTGTTTTACGATTTCTTCGATACCGTCAAAAGCACCACCAACAATGAAGAGAATGTTCTTAGTATCAACCTGAATCATTTCTTGCTGGGGATGCTTGCGTCCACCCTGCGGCGGTACACTAGCTACTGTTCCTTCGATAATCTTCAGGAGAGCTTGCTGAACTCCTTCACCCGAAACATCACGGGTGATAGAGACATTTTCGCCTTTCTTAGCAATCTTGTCAATCTCATCGACATAGATAATCCCACGTTCTGCACGTTCAATATTAAAGTCAGCCGCCTGCAAAAGCTTGAGCAGGATATTTTCCACATCTTCTCCGACATAACCAGCTTCAGTCAGAGCAGTTGCGTCCGCAATGGCAAAAGGCACATTGAGACTGCGAGCAAGAGTCTGCGCCAGGAAGGTTTTACCTGACCCGGTCGGGCCAATCATCAAAATATTTGACTTTTGAAGTTCCACATCTTCTTCTTCGCGGCTGTCGTGGTAGTTAATACGCTTGTAGTGATTATAGACCGCTACTGCTAAGGCACGCTTAGCTCGGTCTTGCCCGATAACATAGTGGTTCAAGATATTCAGCAGCTCCTGAGGTTTTGGTACCTCAGATAGATCTGCCAGCACTTCCTCAGCTAATTCTTCACGGATGATTTCCTGCGCCAGCTCCACACATTCATTACAGATAAAGGCGTTGTTGCCAGCAATAATCTTCTGCACCTCATCTTGATTCTTCCCACAGAAAGAACAAAAAACCATCATATCATCATTACGACTTGTAGGCATTGTTTACTCCAATTCTAAAATTCTAAATCTATTTATTTTCTTTCGCACATGTTAAAAAAGTGTCATATAAAAAGCATGAATGGAATTTACCAAGTTTGTAAAAGCATTCAGCAAAAATAAAGCCGCCAGTCCAAACCGCTTTTTCCGAAAGGTTTGAACGGCACAAATAAGACAAATGACACATAAAAAGGCCGTAAAAAAACCAAAAATACTACGTTCCATTCTTACGAGTCCTTCCTTTGGTATCTTTTTATAGTGAAATCATAAGGGTTCTTTTCATCTTTAGCATAAAATTCACTGCTAACTTCCTGATAAGGAGCCCAGTCAAATGTCTCAGGGAAATAGGTATCTCCTTCAAGTTTAGCAGCAATCTGAGTCTGAATCAATTCTTCCAAATACGGCTCAAAAGCTCTGATAATTTGCGCTCCGCCGATAATATACAAGTTTCTATCCTGCTTGTGGTACCACTCCAAGACATCTTCCACATTGCTGAACAACAAGACATTTTCATTGTCAACTTGATAGTTCTTATCCTTGCTCAAAATCAGACTTATTCGATTTGGCAAAACGCGACGCTGCAGACCATCAAAGGTCACACGCCCCATTAAAATAGCATGTCCAGTGGTTGTTGCTTTAAAATGCTGCAATTCTGCCGGGAGATGCCATGGCATGACCTTGTCTTTTCCAATCAGACCATCCTCTGCCTGAGCCCAAATGGCAATAATCTTCTTTGTCATCCTTTTATCCTTTGTATTAGTAACTCTATTCTATCAAATTTGCTGTAAAAAGGCATGTTTAAAGTATGATTCAAGCAGAACTTTTGCTGAGGTTGGCAGTTTTCGCATACACTTATCAAAATCTTTAAATAGCCAAATCGAACTTCAGCTGAGGTTTAACGGGATCATAGTCCAGCAACTCAAAATCTTCTGCTTTGATATCAAAGAAACTAGTCCCATCAGGTACATTTAAAAGGAGTCGAGGTTGGCAGTCGCTGGGTTCGCGGCGCAAGAGCTCTTCCGCCTGGTCGAACTGATTATCATAGATATGCAAGTTATTGATAAAGTAAAAGAACTTGCCGACCTTCCAGCCAAAATGCTTAGCAATCATCATCTGCAGAGCCACATACTGCATAGCATTGATGTGATGAGCAACCAACATATCATTTGAGCGCTGAGTAAGAGTCGCATCCAGATAAATGTCTCCATCTACACGCCGAACATCAAACATGGTCTGAAAAGCGCATGGAAGCAAGCCATCTGTTTCTTCAAAAGCTTCATAATCCCAGAGAGAGATGATATTGCGACGGTTCCAAGGATTGGCTTCCAGCTGTTGGAGAATTTTATTGATAATATTGTGCTTCTTGACAACTGCTCCGTAGCGCTGCCCGATAGTACCCGTATCGCCAACTTCCCAGTCATTCCAATAGTGAACATTGTATTTGTCATTGAGCAATTCTAAGCTATTAGACTGATCTTGATAGATCCAGAGTACTTCCTTGATGGCAGACTTGATAGCAATAGGGCGCAGAGTCGTGATTGGGAACTCTCTCTTGCTCAAATCGTATTCCGCAAAAGAACCAGTGATATATTTGGAATTGGCCACATTTCCATCCTTGTAGCGCGGACGAGCATTTTCAGAAAAAACACCTTGCTCCATAATCTTTTTAATATTCTCTTTGAAAATCGTATCTGCTAACGTCATGATTTCTCCTTCGTTCAGTGAGCTTTTTCTAGTATAGCAAATTTTCTATAAAAATTCTCCTACAGACCTTTCTGCAGGAGAACAAATAAAGCAAACTTGTATAATTTATTGTAAAACCAATGATGCTGCTCCGATAACACCAGCATCATTTCCAAGAGTAGCCAAGGCCAACTTGGTTGAAGTACGAACCTGCGGGAAGCTATTCTCTTCATAAACCTTGCGTACGCCATCCAGCAGGAAATCACCTGCAGCTGATACACCACCCCCGATAACGATTGTAGATGGGTTGAGGATAGAGCCGATATTGGCACAGGCAATTCCTAGATAGCGAGCGAAATTGCGATAGACAATCAGAGCCAGCTCATCGCCTTCTTTCGCCAAGTCAAAGGCGATCTTCGCATTGACATCCTCACCATTGTCAATCAGTTTTTTCAACTCGGCATCACCAGCATATTCATCAGCATAGCGGCGAGTCAGATTGACAATACCAGTCGCAGATGCCACAGTCTCTAGGCAGCCCTTCTTGCCACAAGTACATTGAATAGGCTGATCAAAGTCAACAGTGATGTGGCCCAACTCTCCTGCTGCCCCAGCAAGTCCGTGCAAGAGCTTGCCTTCGGCAACAATTCCTCCGCCAACACCTGTACCCAGTGTCATAAAGACTACATCAGGCTGGTTTTCTCCAGCTCCCATCCAGCGTTCACCCAAAGCGGCAACGTTAGCGTCGTTGTCAATATAGAAAGGAATCCCAGTCGCTTTTTCAATCTTATCCTTTACCGGCTGCAGCGTCTTCCAATTGAGATTGTAAGCACCAATAACAGTCCCTTTCTCACGGTCAACTACTCCTGGCGAGCCCATACCAATCCCGATAAAATCCTCTGCTGAAAGCTGAAGCAAGTCCAAACGATGCAGGATTGACTCAATCATATCATCTACGATGTGGCTACCCTCGTCCAAAATATTGGTTTTAATGGACCATTTTTCCTGAATTTCGCCCTCTGAAGTCAAAATAGCAAATTTAATAGATGTTCCGCCAAGGTCAATTCCGATTATTTTTTTTGACATGATGTTCTCCTCTGTGTTTTATTTATCATCATTATATCAGATTTTTTTAGTAAGGAAAAGGTTTGCATAAAGAAAAATGAAAAGCAAATTAATCTTTATTCCCCAAGTAAACTCACAACTCTTTTGTATAATAATATCTTTCACCAGTATACGGATAGTCTTTCAGCGCAAACACTTCTGTATAGCCGTGCTTTTTATAAAAATCTGGGGCTTGAAACTGATACGTATCCACAAACGAATATTTGCATTTCCTTTCTCTAGCTTCCTGTTCAGCCCTGTACAGTATTTCTGATCCTATGCCTTGCCCTCGCAAATCCTCGTTCACATACAAATACTCAATCTCCAGCCAATTACCAAAAGTTTCGGCCGACATACCGGCTAGCAGATTTCCTTGTTCATCTTCTACATAGATATTAAGAGGCTCACTTTTGGATGGCTCCCTCTTAGATTGATTGTAGGCTCTGATTAAATTTCCCAGTTCTTGTGTTGTCTTTGAGTCGTTATTTTCCAATCTTAGTTTCATAGATGCCTCCGTTTAGATTTCTGCCTAAACACTACCTCTTTCATCCATCTAACCCACTTAGGTATTCATAGCGCTCGTATTTTTCCAGCAATTTTTCGTTCTGCTCATCCAGTTCTTGCTGGAGTTGAGACAGGCGAGCAAAGTCAGAGCCATTCTCCTGCATGACTGCTTCAATCTCAGAAATCTGCTCCTCCAGCGCCTCGATATCGGCCTCAATAGACTCCCACTCCTGCTTTTCAAAGTAGGTCATGCGCTTTTTCTCCTCGCGCACTTTGGCCGATTTTTCCTTTTCCACCTTTTGGGAAATGGCAGAGCTTTCTGCCAGAAAGGCTTTTTCATCCAAGTAGTCAGTGTAATTTCCGAAAAACTCTCTGATACTTCCATCCTCAAAAGCCAAAATCTTGCTGGCTACCTTGTCCAGGAAATAACGGTCGTGGCTGACTGTAATAACTGGCCCGGCAAAGCCTTGCAGAAAATTCTCCAAGACCGTCAGAGTCGCAATATCCAAATCATTGGTCGGCTCGTCAAGAAGCAAGACATTCGGCTTTTCTAAGAGAAGCTTGAGCAGATACAGCCGCTTTTTCTCTCCGCCAGAAAGCTTTTCGATTAAAGTCCCATGAGTAGACCGAGGAAAAAGAAACTGCTCCAAGAGCTCTGCAATGGAAATCGTCCCGCTGCCTATCTTGACCTCCTCTGCTATTTCTTGCAGGTAATTAATGACTCGCTTAGACTCATCCAAGCCCTCAATCTGCTGAGAGAAATAGGCCACTCGGACTGTCTCTCCGATAATGAGCTGACCAGCCTGAGGATGAAGTTTACCGGCAATCAGATTGAGCAAGGTTGACTTGCCGACACCGTTATCTCCAACAATCCCAATACGGTCCTTGTTCTGGATTAAAAGGCTAAACTGAGAGAGAATAGGCTTCTGGTCATAAGCAAAGTCTACGTTTTGAAACTCGATAACCTTCTTACCGATACGGTTCGTTTCAAAGTTCATTTCCAGGTTGCTATCAGTCGTCTGGCCTGCCAAATCTTTCTTTAGGTCATGGAAACGATTGATACGAGCCTGTTGCTTGGTTGCCCGCGCCTGGGGCTGCCGCCGCATCCAGGATAGCTCCTGCTTGTACAGTTGCTGTTTCTTATGAAGCAAGGCCGCATCCCGTTCATCTTGCTCCGCCTTAAGACGGACATAGTCTTGATAATTTCCTTGATATTCAATCAAGCGACCGCCATCTAGCTCAAAAATCCGAGTTGAAATGTTATCCAAGAAATAGCGATCATGGGTGATGAAAAGAACGGTCTTCTTAGAATTTTTCAAGAAATGCGTCAGCCATTCAATGGTATCGATATCTAGGTGGTTAGTCGGCTCGTCCAGCAAGAGCAAATCAGCATCACCTAAGAGAACTTGAGCCAGCTGAACTCGGCGACGAAGGCCTCCTGATAACTGACCAACCTTGAGAGACAGATTTGTCAGACCAAGCTTGGACAGAACCGTCTTGACCTGACTTTCGATTTCCCAAGCATGGAGCGAGTCCATCTCGGCCATAACCGCTTCTAGTCTTGACTGTTGACTTTCATCATAAGCCGTCAGGAGCAGCTCATACTCTCGAATCAACTGCATTTCTCGTAAATCACTGGACAAAACCGTATCCAGCACCGTCTGATCCTCATCAAAATCAGGCTCCTGAGTCAGATAAGCAATCTTATAGCCCGTCTTAGCAGAAAAAGGGCTGACATCTCCATCAAAGCCCGACTTGCCCGACAAGACATCCAGGAGCGTTGTCTTTCCTGTTCCATTGACACCAATCAGACCAATCCGATCCAGATCATGAATAATAAAGGAAATGTCTCGAAAAACAGTCTTATCTCCTACTGATTTAGTTAGCTTTTCAACGATAAAATCGCTCATTTCTTCTCCTTGATATAAGCGTAAATGGCCTCTAAATCATTAGGTAAGTAGCCATCTACAATAGCGTATTCCAACTCTTTCAAAATTTGGCCAAGTTTTGGTCCTGGCTCAAAGCCGAACTCCCGCATCAGCATGCCGCCATTGACCACCATTTCCTGCTTACTATGAATAGTCAAACTGGCATCAAGATTCTGAATCGCAGAGAAATCAACTGACAAACCTTGTGCCTCCCGAAGCTCTTCTGCTTGTAGCAATAAGTCAATGTCATAGTCATAGCAGTCTCGCTTGGTCAAGTCTCGTTCTGAGCGAATGACCGCAATCTCAATCAAATCTTCTACTTTCTTGGCAAATTCACGAGAGGTCTTCCATTTTTTTAGAAAGCCTTTGACATTTTGCACATCTAAAGCCAGTAAAATGGCTGACCAAGCTTGCTCGGATGCTGAAAAGCGAAAATCTGAAGCCAAGTCAAAGAGCCTTTCTAACTTAGCTCTGCTTTCCTTCAAATCTGGCAAAAATTCTATAGCACCGCTTGTCAAGAGTGCCTCTAAACCCTTGCGCCAAAATGGAGCCAGCAGTAGCTTGTCGAACTCGATAAAAATTCGTTCGACTGAAATCTTTTCCAGCAAGGGAGCACAATCCTTCATAGCTACAAAAGTATCTTGCTCCAAGTCAAAATCCAAGGCAGCCTGAAAACGAAAGCCCCGCATGATACGGAGAGCATCTTCATTAAAGCGCTCTGCAGCAGTTCCAACTGCCCGCAAAATCCGATTTTCTAAGTCATCCAAGCCTTGGAAAAGATCGATGACCTGGCCGTTTTCATCCAAAGCTAGAGCATTGATGGTGAAATCGCGCCGCTTAAGATCTTCCTCCAAAGAGCGCACAAAAGAAACCTTACTGGGCCTGCGGTAGTCCACATAAACATCCTCGGTCCGGAAAGTCGTCACTTCGTATTCACGGTTGTTTTCCAGAACCAAGACAGTCCCATGCTCAATCCCCACATCAACTGTCCGGTCAAAGATACGCTTGGTTTCCTCAGGATAGCTGGAGCTAGCGATATCCACATCGTGAATAGGTCGCTGCAAAAGGGCATCGCGAACGGAGCCTCCAACAAAATAAGCTTCAAAGCCAGCCGCTTTTATCTTCTCTAATACTGGCAAAGCCTCCTGAAATTCAGAAGGCAGAGTTTCTAATCTCATAGTAAATGTTCCAATCCATAGACTAATTCTGAGCGTTTGACAACTTCTTTAATCGCGAGATTAACTCCTGTCATAAAGGAAGCACGGTCATAGGAATCATGCCGCAAGGTTAATCCCTCTCCCTGGCTGCCGAAGATTACTTCTTGGTGGGCAACCAGACCAGGCAAGCGAACCGAGTGAATACGCATGCCGTCGAAATCAGCTCCACGAGCGCCAGCTATAGACTCTTCCTCATCAGCAGCTCCCTGCTGCTTGCTCGGTCTGACTTTGCTGATGAGTTCGGCTGTGTTGATAGCCGTCCCGCTCGGTGCATCCTTTTTCTGGTCATGATGCAGTTCAATGATTTCTACATTCGGGAAATACTTGGCTGCCTGAGCCGCAAACTGCATCAACAAAACAGCTCCCAAGGCAAAATTAGGAGCAATTAATCCGCCCAGTTCCCATTCCCTAGACAGCGTGATTAACTCTTCCAACTGCTCTGGAGTAAATCCTGTCGTTCCGACCACTGGGCAAAATCCCTGGTCTAGAGCGAAGCGAGTATTGTCATAAGCTACTTTAGGGGTTGTAAAATCAACCCAGACATGGGCTTCCAGCCCAGCCAATTCTTCCTTGGCATTAAAGACGGGAACACCAGCCACTTCTTTTTCATCCGTAAAAGGATCCAGCAGTCCAACTAATTCTAATTCAGGATCTTCTGTCACCATTTTATAGGCTGCTTGACCCATTTTTCCTTTAAACCCAGCAATAATAACTTTGATACTCATTTTTCCCTCCTTACAGAGACAAGTTCTGACTTTTAAGCAATCAAATCACGGGAATATATCCCAGTGCAACGCTGCCCTCACCCAAGTGCGTCCCGATAACACTGCCAAAGGTTGCGATAGGAACTTCGCCAGCAAAACCGCTATCTAGCAGATTTTGCTGTAGATCAGCTGCTTTTTCTGGTGCATTGCCATGGATAACCATAATCTGATAAGCACCGCCTGCTGTTCTTTCTTGGACAAGTTCCAGCATACGCTTGGTTGCCTTCTTCTCCGTCCGAATCTTTTCAAAAACCTCTATCACACCATGATCGTTAAAATACAGAATAGGCTTGATGCTGAGCAGATTTCCCAGAATAGCTGCACCGTTAGACAGGCGTCCTCCTTTGACCAAGTGGTCCAAGTCGTCCACCATGATAAAAGCACTTGTGCCATCTATCTGCTTCTGGACATTGGCTAAAATTGCTTCAAACTCCAGGTCTTGTGCTGACCACTCTAGAGCTGATTGGACCATGATACCGAGCGGAGCGCTGGTAATCTTAGAATCCGGAAAGGCAATTTTCAAACCATGAAACTCATCTTTCAAATACTGGATATTTTGATAAAAACCTGAAATACCGCTGGATAGAAAGAGCCCCAGAACATGGGTATAATCTTTGCCGTCTAAAATGGTGAGAATCTCTTCTAACTCAGCAATACTAGGCTGACTGGTCTTGGGCAATTCATCTGACTGAGCCATTTTTTCATAAAATTCACTGGCTGTTAAGTTTCTACCTTCGACATAAGTCTCACCAGCAATCACAACCGGAATATCCAAGACGAAAAGATTTTCATTCTCCAGCAGGGAAGCCGGCAGATAGGCCGATGAATCTGTGATAACCGCTAACTTCATAATTAAAACTCCAAATTAATGCCTGGCAAATCCAGAGCAATTTCTGTCACTTCATAAGTTAAGCGGTTGAGCATAGTTAAGCAAGGCCGAGCCAGCTCTTCTACTTCATCGTGGTCAAATTCACTCGGTTCCTCAATAAGACGACCGTGAATGTGGTTGGCTTGCGAAATAGTTCCGCTGATAACAAAATTTTCAAAAACAATCATAAAGGTCAAAATCACAATCAATGAAGTTGTGTGGGCTTCGACATCTCTTTTGACCAATTGGAAATTCACATCAACCTTGGTTTCAGGTGTTCCATTTTCTTTTTCCCATTCAAAATTCCGGGCGTCAAAATGGTATTGACTAACAAATTCTTTTTCGCGCTGTATGTTCATTTTTATTCTCCTAAAAATATGCGATAGGCCCATTATACCATATATCGAGCGAAGTTTCCATGCTAAAATTTGCATGTTGGAAAACACAAAAAGAGAGTGGGACAGAAATCGGTAATTCGTTAGAATTCGATTTCGTCGTCCCACCTC
>NZ_CAJPNR010000049.1 GCF_905372115.1 uncultured Streptococcus sp. | reverse complement strand
CTTTTTCAGAGCGCTGGATTGATGTTCATGAAAATCAAGGCAAGCGCTCAGGAGCTTACTCAGGCGGTTCTTACGATACCAATGCCTTTATGTTGCTTAACTGGCAGGACACGCTGGATAATCTCTTTACTTTGGTGCACGAGACAGGCCACAGTATGCACTCCAGCTACACCCGTGAGACCCAGCCTTATGTCTATGGAGACTATTCTATCTTCCTAGCTGAGATTGCTTCGACGACTAATGAAAATATCCTGACAGAGAAGCTCTTGGAAGAAGTAGAAGATGATGCTACCCGCTTTGCTATCATCAATCACTTCTTGGATGGTTTTAGAGGTACGGTCTTCCGTCAAACCCAGTTTGCGGAGTTTGAGCATGCTATCCACAAGGCAGACCAAGAAGGTCAAGTTTTGACCAGCGAGTTTCTCAATGAGCTCTACGCTGACTTGAACGAAAAATACTATGGACTGAATAAAGAAGACAATCCGCAGATTCAGTATGAATGGGCTCGGATTCCGCATTTCTACTATGATTACTATGTTTTCCAATATTCGACAGGATTTTCAGCGGCTTCGGCTTTGGCTGAAAAGATTGTCCATGGCAGTCAGGAAGACAAGGACAAGTATCTGGACTATCTCAAAGCTGGGAACTCTGACTATCCCCTCAATGTCATCAAAAAAGCAGGTGTGGATATGGAAAAAGAAGACTACCTAAATGCTGCTTTTGCTGTCTTTGAGCGTCGTCTGGATGAATTTGAAGCCTTGGTAGAAAAGTTGGGACTGGCATAAGATGGTCGAGACTTATAATCAAAACTCTAATCCCAATATGCGTCGGCCAGTGGTCAAAGAAGAAATTGTAGACTTTATGAGACAGCGTCTCCAGCCGGTCACTGGTGGACTCAAGGAGCTGGAGGATTTTGCCAGAGCTGAAAATGTACCTGTGATTCCCCATGAGACAGTAGCTTACTTCCGTCTGTTACTCGAAAGCCTCCAGCCTGAGAAGATTTTAGAAATCGGTACGGCTATTGGTTTTTCAGCCCTTTTGATGGCGGAGCATGCTCCTCTGGCTCAGATTACGACTATTGACCGCAATCCAGAGATGATTGAGCTGGCCAAGGCTAATTTTGCTAAGTATGACAGCCGCCAGCAAATTACGATGCTAGAAGGTGATGCGGTGGATTTGCTTGAGACACTAGAGGATTTCTACGACCTTGTCTTTATGGACTCTGCTAAGTCTAAGTATGTGGTCTTTTTGCCTCAAGTCCTCAAGCGCCTCAATCCTGGTGGTCTGGTCCTCATTGATGATGTCTTTCAAGGCGGCGATATTGCCAAGCCTTTTGAAGAAATTAAGCGTGGTCAACGAGCTATTTACCGAGGTCTGCATAGTCTTTTTGACGCAACTTTGGACAGTCCAGATTTAACTTCCAGTCTACTTCCCTTGGGAGATGGACTGCTTATGATTAGAAAAAAATGACATCTCTGATTTTTTCCTAATTTCCAAAAATTTTTAGTAAAATTTAAGATATCAAGTCAAATTTGTGCTACAATAGAAAACGTGAACTTTTAAGAATAAGGAGTCAATATAAAATGAAGAAAAAAATATTTGCAGGAGCAGTGACACTCTTGTCAGTCGCTGTATTAGCAGCATGTTCCAACTCAGAAGGCAAGGATATCGTGACCATGAAAGGAAACACGATTACTGTCAATGAATTCTATGATCAAGTGAAAAACAATGGTGCAGCTCAGCAGGTCTTGCTGCAGATGGCTATCAAAGACATCTTTGAAGAAAAATACGGCAAAGACGTCAAAGACAAGGATGTTAAGGATGCTTTCGAAAAGTCTAAAACGGCTTACGGTACAGCTTTTGCCCAAGTCTTGGCTCAAAACGGATTGACCGAAGATGCCTACAAGGAGCAAATCCGCACCAATATGCTGGTAGAACATGCCGTTAAGAAGGCTGCTGAAAAAGAGCTGACTGACGAAAATTACAAGGCTGCCTTTGAAAACTACACGCCAGAAGTAACAGCTCAAATCATCAAGGTTGACAGTGAAGACAAAGGTAAGGAAGTTCTTGAAAAAGCTAAAGCTGAAGGAGCAGACTTCAGTCAAATCGCTAAGGAAAACTCTACCGATGCTGCCACTAAGGAAAAGGGCGGAGAAATCAAGTTTGACTCTGGCTCTACTGATGTTCCAGATGCTGTCAAAAAAGCTGCCTTTGCTTTGGAAGAAAATGGCGTTTCAGACCTTGTGACAGTGCCAGATTCACAGTACTCAGCAAGCTACTATATTGTTAAGCTAGTCAAGAAGTCAGAGAAATCTTCTAACTGGAAAGACTACAAAGACAAGCTGAAAAAGATTATCATTGCACAAAAAGAAAAAGATACTAGCTTCATCCAAAGCGTTGTGGCGAAAGAATTGAAAGATGCTAACATCAAGGTTAAGGACAGTGCTTTCCAATCTATCTTTGCTCAGTATATCGAAACGACAGGATCTTCAACTTCTTCATCAAGTGCTGCTAGCAGCTCAAAGAGATCTGAGTCTAGCTCAGCAGCTGAAAGCAGTTCAGAAGAAGCTTCTTCATCAGCCGCAGAATAAGGTTGACGAAAAGACAATAAGCAAGTATAATAAGACTGGTGAGAATTGATTTTTCAAGTTCTTAGTTCAGAGAATTGGCGGTGCTGCGAGCCATCTGAGACGGAGAATCATGCTACTCATCTAGCAAAATAGAATACGAAATGAGAATGACAAGTTCATTGAATGAAGGTGGTACCGCGGTTTTTCGCCCTTCGGACAAGGAACTTGTCTTTTATGTTGACTGTGGAGGTAACATAATGAAAACCTATCTTGTCAAACAGAAATTTCGCTTAGGCGGCGAACGCTTTGATATCAAGGACGATCGAGGAAATGTGGATTACCAAGTGGAAGGCTCTTTCTTCCAGATTCCTAAGACCTTTACTATCTATGATAGTCAGGGTCAAATCGTCAGTCAGATTACCAAGACCCTTATAACCCTCCTGCCCCAGTTTGAAATCAAACTCAGCAGCGGGCATAGCTTTTATATCCGTAAGAAATTCTCTTTTTTACGTGATAAATATAAATTTGATAATTTGGGTCTTCGAGTTGAAGGGAACATCTGGGATTTGAACTTTCGTCTGCTGGATGACAGCAATCAAGTCGTTGCAGAGATTACCAAGGAGCTCTTTCATCTGACCTCTACTTATCAGGTTCATATCTATGAGGAGACTTATTCAGATTTGGTGATTTCCCTCTGTGTCGCTATTGATTATGTCGAAATGCTGGAAAGTTCGTCCTCATAATGCAATTATTTTTAGAAAAAATTTAAGGAGAAAAAATAAATGAAACAAATGTCAAGTGCTCAGGTTCGTCAAATGTGGCTGGATTTTTGGGCAACGAAAGGTCATGCAGTAGAACCATCTGTCAGCTTGGTGCCGGTCAACGATCCAACCTTGCTCTGGATTAACTCTGGTGTAGCGACGCTCAAGAAATACTTCGATGGAACCATCATTCCGGAAAATCCTCGGATTACCAATGCTCAAAAGGCCATTCGGACCAACGATATTGAAAATGTCGGAAAGACTGCCCGCCACCATACTATGTTTGAAATGCTGGGCAACTTCTCTATCGGTGATTATTTCCGTGATGAAGCGATTGAGTGGGCTTACGAGCTTTTGACTAGCCCTGAGTGGTTTGATTTTCCCAAAGATAAGCTCTACATGACCTACTATCCAGACGACAAGGACTCTTACAACCGCTGGATTGCTATGGGCGTTGAGCCTAGTCATTTGATTCCGATTGAGGATAATTTCTGGGAAATCGGTGCGGGACCTTCTGGACCAGATACAGAGATTTTCTTTGACCGGGGTGAGGCTTTTGATCCAGAAAATATTGGGGTCCGTCTCTTAGAAGAAGATATTGAAAACGACCGTTATATCGAAATCTGGAATATCGTCTTGTCACAATTCAATGCTGACCCTGCTGTACCGCGTAGCGAGTACAAGGAATTGCCACATAAGAACATTGATACGGGCGCTGGTTTGGAGCGTTTGGTCGCTGTTATCCAAGGGGCTAAGACCAACTTTGAGACTGACCTCTTTATGCCAATCATTCGTGAAGTAGAGAAGCTGTCTGGCAAGGTCTATGACCAAGATGGCGACAATATGAGTTTCAAGGTTATCGCAGACCATATTCGCTCGCTCTCCTTTGCCATTGGTGATGGCGCTCTTCCTGGAAATGAAGGTCGTGGTTATGTCCTTCGTCGTTTGCTTCGCCGTGCTTCAATGCATGGCCAAAAGTTGGGTATCAATGAGCCTTTCCTTTACAAACTTGTACCAACTGTGGGCAAGATTATGGAAAGCTACTATCCAGAAGTTCTTGAAAAGCAAGACTTTATTGAAAAGATTATCAAGAGTGAGGAAGAGTCTTTTGCTCGTACTCTGCACTCTGGTCAACACTTTGCCCAAGGCATCGTAGCAGATCTGAAAGAAAAAGGTCAAACAGTCATTTCTGGTCAAGATGCCTTCAAACTCTACGATACTTACGGTTTCCCGCTGGAGTTGACTGAGGAAATCGCTGAAGAAGCAGGCATGACTGTAGACCGTGCTGGCTTTGAAGCAGCTATGAAAGAGCAGCAGGATCGGGCTCGTGCGTCTGTCGTCAAGGGCGGCTCAATGGGCATGCAAAATGAAACCCTGCAGGCCATCACAGTAGAGAGTGCCTTTAACTACGAAAAAGAAGAGCTGACAGCTGAACTCCTTGCTATCGTAGCAGATGATGCGGCAGTCGAGTCTGTTGAGTCAGGGACAGCTGCCCTCATCTTTGCAGAAACACCATTCTACGCAGAAATGGGTGGTCAGGTAGCCGATCACGGTCAAATCTTTGATGCAGCAGGCAATCTGGTAGCGCAAGTTACGGATGTGCAAAAGGCACCAAATGGTCAGCCACTGCATACTGTAGAAGTCTTGGATCCTCTGGCTCTGGGTCAAAGCTATAAACTGGAAATTGACCACAGCCGCCGCCATCGTGTTATGAAGAACCATACGGCGACTCACCTTTTACATGCAGCCCTGCATAATGTTCTTGGTAACCATGCAACCCAAGCGGGCTCTCTGAACGAAGTAGAATTCCTGCGCTTTGACTTTACGCATTTCCAAGCGGTGACAGCAGAAGAGCTGCGCGCTATCGAGCAAGAAGTCAATGAGAAAATCTGGGAAGCTCTTGCCATTGAGACAGTAGAGACAGATATTGACACGGCTAAGGAAATGGGTGCCATGGCGCTCTTTGGCGAAAAGTATGGTAAAGAAGTTCGCGTCGTAACCATCGGCGACTACTCTGTCGAGCTTTGCGGAGGAACTCACGTAGGCAATACTTCTGAAATTGGCATTTTCAAGATTGTCAAAGAAGAGGGTATCGGATCTGGAACTCGCCGTATCTTGGCAGTTACCAGCAAGGAAGCTTTTGAAGCCTACCGTGAGGAAGAAGAGGCTCTTAAGGCTATCGCAGCAACCCTCAAGGCACCGCAAATCAAGGAAGTGCCTCACAAGGTAGAAGCGCTGCAAGAGCAGCTGCGTCAACTCCAAAAAGAGAATGCAGAGCTCAAGGAAAAGGCAGCAGCAGCAGCCTCTGGTGAAGTCTTCAAGAATGTTCAAGAGGCAAATGGACATAGTTTTATCGCTAGTCAGGTCTCTGTTTCTGATGCAGGTGCCCTGCGTACCTTCGCGGACACTTGGAAGCAGAAGGACTATTCAGATGTTCTCGTACTGGTCGCAGCAATTGGAGACAAGGTCAATGTCCTTGCAGCCAGCAAGACCAAGGACGTCCATGCTGGTAATCTGATTAAGGAATTGGCGCCGATTGTAGATGGTCGAGGCGGCGGTAAGCCAGACATGGCTATGGCCGGCGGCAGCAAGCAATCCGCTATTTCAGACCTGCTAGCAGCAGTTGCTGATAAGTTGTAATATGAGATAAAAGATAGATGAAAAGGTCTGCTCTTTGGGCAGATCTTTTTCTGTGCTCTTAGGTCGCTTACTTATCTGTATGAGAAGCAAATAAGCCGCTTTAAGACAAGAAATTATGAATGTTCTTTCAAATAATTAATGATATTTCCAAAAACATTGCATAAAAATACAGAAAATACTTGACAAAGATAAAATATGCGAGTAAAATAAAACGCATATTTATACGGAGGTGTTTTAAAAATATGCGTATTTCGATTGTAGGAATTACTGGTTACTCAGGAATGGAACTCCTCCGTATTTTACTGCAGCATCCGCAGACGGAAGTCGTTTCTCTTCATGCCAGCCAAGATATGGAGTCTCCTGTGTCAGAGCTTTATCCCCATTTGAAGGAGATTTGCGACCTGAAAATAGAAGCTTTCGACAGTCAGGAAATGATGAGACGAGCAGATCTTGTTTTCTTTGCAACGTCAAGTGGAGTAGCTAAAGATTTGTCAAAAGACTTTGTAGAAGAGGGATTTCCAGTCATTGATCTTTCTGGTGATCATCGTTTGCCAGGGAATATTTATAAAAAATGGTATCAGAAAGAGCCAGCTGAAGACCATGTTCAAAAAGCGTTTATTTATGGACTGTCTGAGTTTACAGATGTCAGAGGGAAGCGATTTATTGCCAATCCCGGCTGCTATGCGACAGCTACAGAGTTGGCCTTGATTCCCTTGCTGCAGGCTCGGGCTATTGAGCTGGACTCCATTATTGTTGATGCCAAGAGTGGCTTGACAGGGGCGGGGAAAAATCCAGCTGCATCCAGCCATTTTGTTCACGTGCACGACAACTATGTGACTTACAAGCTGAATCAGCATCAGCATATTCCGGAGATTGTGCAGCAGTTGCAGCTTTTTGATGAGAAATTGCAGCAGATTCAGTTTTCAACATCCCTCATTCCGCTCAATCGTGGTATCGTGGCGACAGTTTATTGCAAGTTGAAAGAACCTTTGACTCGAGAAGAGCTGGCTGCTATTTACCAGGAATGCTATCAGGATAAGCCTTTTGTCCGTATTCAAGCAGCTCTGCCGAATCTGCACCAGGTTGTCGGTACTAATTATACAGATATTGGTTTTGACTATAATCCTGTGACAAACATTTTAACTGTCGTGGCTGTGCTGGATAACCTGATTAAAGGGGCTGCTGGTCAGGCAATTCAAAATATGAATTTGATGCTGGGTTTTCCTGAAACAGATGGCCTGCTCAGTCAACCGTCCTATGTCTAGATGAGAAAGGGTCAGATATGAAGAGTATTGATGGAACGATTGCCAGTCCGCTAGGCTTTTCGGCTGATGGTTTACACGCTGGCTTTAAGAAAAAGAAGTTGGATTTTGGCTGGATTGTATCAGAAGTGCCGGCCAGTGTGGCAGGAGTCTATACAACTAATAAGGTCATTGCTGCTCCGCTTCTAGTGACCAAAGCTTCAATTCAAAAGAGCCAGAAATTGCAGGCAATAGTGGTTAATTCTGGTGTTGCCAATTCCTGTACAGGCCAGCAGGGACTGGACGCTGCCTGTGAGATGCAACGATTGACTGCTCAAAAGCTGAAGATTGAGCCCAACTTGGTAGGCCTGGCTTCTACAGGAGTCATCGGCGAGCAGCTTCCAATGGATGCTCTGAAAAACGGCCTGTCACAGATTCTGGTGAGTGGGAAGGCAGAAGATTTTGCTGAGGCTATCTTAACGACGGATACTTGTACCAAGACCTGTGTGGTCACAGAAGAGTTTGGCTCAGATCTGGTGACTATGGCGGGAGTGGCCAAGGGCTCGGGCATGATTCATCCGAATATGGCAACTATGCTGGCCTTTATCACCTGTGACGCTAATATTTCTAGTGCTACCTTGCAAGCGGCTCTCAGTCAGCATGTGGAGACGACTTTCAACCAAATCACGGTTGATGGAGATACATCGACCAATGACATGGTGCTAGTCATGGCTAACGGCTGCCGGCAAAATGAAGAAATTCTGCCAGATACGGAAGAATTTGAAAAATTTTCCAAGATGCTCCGGTATCTTATGGCTGACTTGGCTAAGAAAATTGCCAAGGATGGGGAGGGAGCGACCAAGCTGATTGAAGTTAATGTGCGGCATGCCAAGGATGAACAGAGCGGCCGTATGATTGCTAAGAGTGTCGTTGGATCTAGCCTGGTCAAAACGGCTATTTTTGGTCAAGATCCCAATTGGGGCCGAATCTTAGCAGCTACCGGCTATGCGGGAGCAGATGTCTCAGTTGACAATATTGATATTTGGATTGAGGGGATTCCAGTCATGCAGGCTTCTAGCCCTGTGGCTTTTGACCCCGAGGAGACAAGTGATGCTATGGCTGGGGAGCTGCTGACCTTGACCATAGACCTGCACGATGGGGACGCTGAAGCTCAGGCCTGGGGCTGCGATCTATCCTATGATTATGTGAAAATCAATGCCCTCTATAGGACCTAAGGAGAAATGCGATGAAAGATGTGATTGTTATAAAAATTGGCGGTGTTGCTGCGCAAAAGCTGTCTACTAAGTTTATCAAGCAAATGCAAGAATGGATAGCAGCTGGTAAGAAAATCGTGGTCGTTCACGGGGGAGGTCTGGTCATTAATCAACTCATGAAAGAACGCCAGCTGCCTACTCGCAAGGTTAAGGGGTTGCGGGTGACAGCTAAGTCTGACTTGCCTATCATTGAGCAGGCCTTGCTAGGTCAAGTCGGCCGGACGCTGACACAAGAACTGAACGATTCAGATATTGAAAGCCTTCAGTTGGTTTCACATTTGGGAAAGACAGTTTCGGCAGATTTTATCGATAAAGAGCTCTATGGCTATGTAGGTCAGGTGAAGGCGATTCAAACTGCCTATCTAGAGCAGCTGCTGGATGCGGACATGGTCCCGGTGCTGGCTTCGCTGGGGGAAAATGATGCTGGTGAGCTCTTAAATATCAATGCAGACTATCTAGCTGCGGCAGTTGCCAGAAGCTTGCAGGCAGAGAAGCTGATCCTGATGACAGATATAGAAGGGGTTCTGGAGGACAAAAAAGTTCTGCCCCAGATTCTGACCAGTCAGGTTTCCAAGAAGATTCAGACAGGTGTCATCAAGGGCGGCATGATTCCTAAGATCGAGAGTGCTGTTCAGACTGTGCTTTCCGGTGTCGGGCAGGTTTTGATTGGCGATAATCTTTTGACGGGCACCTTGATAGCAGAGGGATAACGATGACTTATTTATTTGAAAACTACAAGAGGGAACCTATTGAGTTTGTTAAAGCAGCGGGCTCCTATCTAATTGACAGTGAGGGAAAGGCTTATTTGGACTTTTCATCGGGTATTGGTGTAACCAATCTTGGCTTTCACCCGCAGGTCCAGCAGGCTCTGATCCAGCAAGCAGGGCTCATCTGGCACAGTCCCAATCTCTATCTTAGCTCTCTGCAAGAGCAGGTGGCTCAGGAACTGGCAGGTCCTTATGGTTATTTAGCTTTTTTCTGTAATAGCGGAGCAGAAGCCAATGAAGCAGCTATTAAGCTAGCCCGCAAAGCTACTGGCAAGCAAGGAATTATCACTTTTCAGCAATCCTTTCACGGTCGGACCTTTGGCGCTATGGCCGCAACAGGACAGGATAAGATCAAGGAAGGATTTGGTGATGGGGTTCCCCATTTCAGCTATGCGGTTTACAATGATCTAGCCAGCGTAGAAAAGCTAGTCAATCAGGATACGGCAGCTGTCATGCTGGAATTGGTCCAAGGAGAATCGGGTGTTCGTCCAGCAGAAGATGCCTTTGTCAAAAACTTGGCTGATTTTTGCCAACAAGAGGGGATTTTGCTGATTGTTGATGAGGTACAGACAGGTATGGGGCGCACGGGTCAGCTTTATTCCTTTGAGCATTATGGGATTATACCGGATATTGTGACACTGGCTAAGGGTCTGGCTAATGGCCTGCCTGCTGGTGCTCTATTAGGAAAATCCAGCTTAGCTTCCGCTCTTGGACCTGGCAGTCATGGCTCAACCTTTGGTGGCAATAAATTAGTCATGGCAGCTGCCTTGGAGACCTTGCATATCATGAAAGAAGCGGGCTTTCTAGAAGAAGTCAGATCTAAGAGTGATATCTTATTGGAGCAGCTCCAGCTTGCTTTTCAGGACCATCCAAAGATTTCTGCTGTTCGAGGTCTGGGCATGATGATTGGAATTGAAACAAGTATTAGTCTGTCAAGGATTGTTGAAGCTGCTTGCCGGAAGGGCTTGATTATCCTGACGGCCGGAGAAAATGTTATCCGTCTCCTGCCGCCTTTGACTATCAGCAGGGAGGAAATCCAGCAGGGGATTGCTATTTTAAAAGAAGTATTTTCTCAAGTAGATGAATAAAGGCAAAGAATTCAGTTTGAGCTGGATTCTTTTTTGTCTATGATAATAGCACTTTTGACAATGATTATTATTTTTTTGACAAAGATACTTGTCAAAAAGGAAAGAATCTGTTACAATGATTTTATCCAAGGGAGAATAATAAATAAGGAGTTTATGATGCAGCTTAGAAATCGACTCAAGGAGTTGAGAGCGCGTGACGGTCTCAACCAGACAGAACTGGCTAAGCTGGCCGGTGTTTCCAGGCAGACAATCAGCCTTATAGAGAGAGGCGAATATACCCCATCGATTGTGATTGCCTTTAAGATTGCCCATATTTTCAACGAAAACATTGAGAATGTCTTTCAGCTGGTGGAGGAAGCAGAATGAAGAAGCAATTAGAATTCATTTCAACGGGAGCTAAAACAGTCCCTCAGCCTTAGCATTCTTGTATCGTCTATTGTAAAAAAATAAAGGAGAAGAAGTCGTGAAAGAGCAAAAACGTATGTCTACACAGAAAAGAATTTTACACAATATCCTCATATTATTGGCTGGAGCTTTAATAGGTGCCCTCTTCGGTTTCTTTTCTGGTTTAGGTGTCTTTGAAAACTTCAGCTGGTCGTCTGCTTTAAATGTCGGATTGCTGCGCCAGCTAGGCTGGGTTAGTCTTCTCATACTCTATCCGCTGACCTTTTTCCTGATTTATCAAACCCGGAAATATCATGAAGCCTATGAGAAAGAAGCGGATGAGGATAAGAATTATGAATGGTACCGTCTGGCCTTTAAACATTTAGAGTATGCTACTATCTCCTTTAATATCAGCAGTGCTGTTGCTCTTTTTACAATTTTAGTCGGAGCTGTTTATATCGGAAATATCACGAACGATAAGAGCCCTCTTCAATGGAGCCATATAGATTGGGTGATTGTGATTCTGCTCATCATTTCACAGATTGTATTTTTTAAAACACTCCAGAAAGTTCGTCATTATAAGTTTTCGGCCTTCCCGACTACTGAGGAAATAAAAGAATTTGTGCTCTCTTATGATGAATCAGAGCTGCAAGCCAATTATGAACAGTGCTATCTTATTCTCTTTAATGTAAATCAGAGACTTCTGCCAGCCCTCTATGTTATTTTAGGGATAGTGGGAACTTTCACACCCCTCAATGTCGTTTCTGGTTTTGTCGTCCTGGTGGTAATCCATATCTATATCAATCTTATGTATTATCCAATGGTAAGAAAATATTTCAAATAAACTTATGTTTCGATGAAAGGCGGAAATTATGAAACTACTGAAAGAACTTGATTTTATCCATAATAAAAAGGTCAATCTGGCTCTGAATATAACGGCCGTGCTGCTGATCTTCCCTTTTCTAGCCCTCTTTACTTGGATTGCCATTCTGATGTATGGCAAGGGCAGCGAAGTTTTTCATTTCTTTGATTTATTCTACCTCCTTGTTCTAATGGTCATCCATGAACTGATCCACGGCTTTTTCTTCAAGGTCTTGGGGGATGAAAATACCAAGGTCAAGTTTGGTTTTAAAAGCGGCATGGCCTATGCGACCAGCCCAGGCAGTCGTTACAGTCGGAAAAGGATGCTCGTCATTATCCTGGCACCATTCTTTCTGATTAGCCTAGCCCTGACCTTGATCTATGCCTTGCATATTCTGACTGCGACTTCTTATATCGTCCTTGCTAGCTTCCATGCAGCCGGCTGTGCAGGAGATTTTTTCCTCGCTGTCGCTATTCTTCAGCAGAAGGGTGATATAGCTGTTGAGGATACGGAAGTCGGTATTAATATTTATCAAAAGGAGAGTACAAAATGAACAACTTCAAATCAACTGCTTTAGGACTTGTAAAATGGATAGGCTTAATTGCTCTTAGCCTCCTTATAAATGTTGCTCCGATGCTATTCTTGAGGCTCGGGAAGAGTTTACCTATATATGCAGAAATCTTATTGGTAGCCTTGTATATGATTTTAGTTTTCCTGATTTTTCGTAGCTTGTGGCGGCGTTATCAGAAGCATGTGCCTGAAGAAAAGAAAAAATTCAAACAGTCTGGCAAGGACATCGGTTTTGCTTTTCTATTCTTTTTCCTTGCCAGAGTGGCTGCTATTGTCGGTGTTTATCTCAATCTCATCCTGAGCGGTAATTCCCAGACCAGTAATGACAGCGCCATACAAGGGCTAGGGGGAATGATGTCTTCGCAGCATATCTTCTTTGCCTTGCTTTTTGTTGCAACGATTGCTTTTATCGCTCCTATCATGGAAGAATTAATTTTCCGCGGTTTTGGGACTGCCTTCTTTTTCAAAAATAATCAAAAAGTTTTGGCTGCCATTGTGACTTCTGTGGTCTTCACCCTGCCTCATATCACCCAATTGACTGAGTTTCCAATTTATTTCGCACTTGGGCTGGTTCTTTATTTATCCTATGCTCGTCGGGGAAATATAAAAGATTCCATGTTGGTTCATATCCTGAACAATCTCCCCATGGCTATAATACTGCTGCTAGCTATGTTTCAGTAAAGCAAACTATAAGGAGTCGCTATGAAATTAAAAACTTTTCTTACTAATTTTGGATTATATTTACTAGCTTTTTTGTCTTATCTCTTTATCTTTTTTACTATAGTTGCCTATACTGTTCGTTATCTGGCAGGGGGATCTTCTCAACTATTGATTTTGCCGATTTTTGTCATACTTGCCAGTCTCTATTCTTTTGCCATGTGGAAATGGTACCGGAAAGATTTGAAACTGGAAATCAAAAATACCAAGCTGACCAGCTCTATCTGGCTTCCCAGCGTCCTCTTGCTTGCTTTTATCATCTTCCAGCAGCTCGTTCCTATTGAATCTTCTGCCAATCAGAACACTGCTGTACAGTTGATTCAGCAGCAGCCAGCCTTTGCCTTCCTATACATGGTAATCTTTGCTCCTATTCTTGAGGAGTTGCTGACAAGAGGGTTTTTGGCTAAGTTTCTCTTTCCTGACCAAAATAGCTTGGCGAAAATCCTGCTCTATTTAACTGTATCTGCCAGCTTTTTCTCTCTTCTGCACATGCCGGGCAATCTAGTCCAGTTTCTGGTCTACTTCATCTTGGGAGCAATCTTTGGCTTAGGCTATCTAGCTAAGAAAGACCTGCGCTACTCAATGGGCCTACATTTGGCCAATAACCTCATTGCCTTTGTTCTCATTGTCTTCTTTTAATAGAAAAACGAAATATAAGACAGCACTTCTAAAGTTAGACAGAAAAATCTAACGCAAGAAGTGTTTTTCTGTAAAATTGAGTTTAAATACCAAACTGCTTTTCTGGTCTTTCAAAAGCTAGCAGTTTCAAATTCTTGTGAAAGTGTTTTCCAGATGGTATAATGAGCTATCAAATGAAAAGAGGTTTCCTTATGTCTAAAGTCCTATTAATTGTCAACCCTAGCTCGGGAGGAGAAAAAGCCAAGTCCTATGAAGACTTGGCAAGGGAAAAGCTGGCAGAATGTTTCGATGAGGTAGTGGTTAAGCATACTGAAAAAGGCGGAGACGCAGCAGCTTTTGCTAAGCAAGCGGCAGAAGACCATTATGATAGCGTCTTTGTCATGGGTGGCGATGGAACAGTCAATGAAGGAATCAGCGGTCTGGCTGAACTAGACTATCGTCCGACCTTTGGTTTCTTTCCACTTGGTACGGTCAATGACTTGGCGCGTGCTCTCGGCATTCCTCTAGACGCTGAAGAAGCCATCCAGAATCTCGATATCAATAAAGTCAAGCCGCTTGATATCGGCAAGATTAATGACCAGTACTTTATGAATGTAGTTGCCATTGGAACTATTCCAGAGTCGATTAACAATGTAGATTCTGAAGACAAGACCAAGTGGGGCAAGTTTGCCTACTTTATCTCTGGCTTCAAGCAGTTGATGGATACTAGTTTTTACGAATTTCACTTGAAGATTGATGGAGAAGAGCGTACGATAAAGAGCAGTACCCTCTTGATTGGCTCTACCAACTCAATCGGAGGTTTCGAGAGCATTCTCCCTGAAGCTACTGTCAATGACGGCTTGCTCCATCTTTTGTATCTTAAGGATAAAAATCTCTTGGACACCTTGGTTTCTGTGCCGGATTTGATTTCAGGCAATGGTGAAGAAAGTGATAATATCGAGTATCTGACCTTTAGGGAAATCACAGTTGAGTTGGCTGATGACAAGGCAGAACTCAGCGTCAACGTTGACGGAGATGAGGGTGACCAACTGCCAGTAACAATTCGTGTCTTGCCATCTCATTTGAATGTGTATTGCTAATTATTTTGGGAAAACCAGAAAAGCTAGATGATATTTGCTTTATTTGTTTTCCTTGCTAGTTTAGATTACAAAACCCTCTTTCCGTATTTTGGAAAGAGGGGCTTTTTGTCTTATAAACCGTAATTATAGTCGTCGTCCTGCATGGCTTCGACTTCGCCCAGCAGGTAGCCGTTACCCACTTGGGAGAAGAAGTCATGGTTGGAAGTACCGGTTGAGATACCGTTCATGACGATAGGATTGACATCGTCCGCTGAGTCTGGGAAGAGGGGATCCTGTCCCAGATTCATCAGAGCCTTGTTGGCATTGTAGCGCAGGAAGGTCTTGACTTCTTCGGTCCAGCCGACTGTGTCATAGAGGCTTTCAGTGTAGCCTTCTTCATTTTCATAGAGGGTGTAGAGCAGGTCGTACATCCATTCTTTGAGTTTTTCTTGCTCGTCTTCTGGTAGTTCGTTAAAGGCTAGTTGGAACTTATAGCCGATATAGGTTCCATGGACAGACTCGTCACGGATAATCAGCTTGATAATCTCAGCAACGTTAGCCAGCTTGTTATTACCCAGATAGTAGAGCGGAGTGAAGAAACCAGAGTAGAAGAGGAAGGTTTCCAAGAAAACGCTGGCTATTTTCTTTTCCAGAGCTGTACCATTCAGGTAAATCTCATTGATAATCTCAGCTTTCTTTTGCAGGTATGGATTGGTGTTGGTCCAGGCAAAGATTTCATCAATTTCTGACTTGGTGTTGAGCGTAGAAAAGATAGAAGAATAGGACTTGGCGTGAACGGACTCCATAAATTGGATGTTGTTGAAGACAGCTTCTTCGTGAGCAGTGCGTACATCCTTGCGCAGGGCATCCACACCAGACTCAGACTGGAGGGTATCCAGCAGGGTCAGGCCACCGAAGACCTTGCCAACCAGGTCTTTTTCCTTGTGAGACAGCTTTCTCCAGTCATCCAGGTCATTGGATAGGGGAATCCGCGTATCCAGCCAGAATTGCTCAGTCAGTTTTTCCCAGGTGGACTTATCGATCACATCTTCGATAGCGTTCCAGTTAATGGCTTTGTAGTAAGTTTGCATTCTTTCTCCTTTAGTAGATGGTACGACCTGATGTGGTATCAGCTATCCCTTCTTGGATACTGTCCTAATACTTCACGATTTTACCTTCCTGACAATGATGAGGAAGGTAAAATTGTGACATGGTCGAATTTTCTTTTCTTTTTCTAAAATCTCTTGTTAGATGACACAGCTCTCACATTGGTTGGCACCGACTTCGCCGCCATCATCAGTAAAGGTACGGACGTAGTAGATGGACTTGATTCCCTTGTTGAAGGCGTAGTTACGCAGGATAGAAAGGTCGCGGGTTGTCTGCTTGCTTTCTTTTTTCCATTCGTAGAGGCCTTTAGGAATATCGCTGCGCATAAAGAGAGTCAGGGAAAGACCTTGGTCCACGTGCTCAGTTGCGGCTGCATAGACATCGATCACCTTGCGCATGTCCATGTCATAAGCACTGGTGTAGTAAGGGATAGTCTCAGTTGACAGACCAGCAGCAGGATAGTAGATCTTACCGATTTTCTTTTCTTGACGTTCTTC
>NZ_CAJPNR010000048.1 GCF_905372115.1 uncultured Streptococcus sp. | reverse complement strand
CTTGATCAGTTGTGTGAACCTGCTGATCACACGAAAGTGCCCTTATCCCCAGTCTCCGGATTGGGGATTTTTCTATGTCTCTTAGACAGGCATGACGGTTAGTCGCAGCCGAGCTTAGAGACATTGATGCTGAGACGGTTGGCGTCGTGAGTGCTATTGATCTTGATGAAACGAGTCCACAGGAAGAAGTTGAGTTATAGAGCAGTGTGTAAATGCAGTTTATCTAAAATATCGAACATTTATTCTTTAGAACCATTTGCATTTTTCCCTAAAAATAGTATAATACTAACAATACAAAATTTTTTGAAAATTCAGAGAGGTTATCGCATGGGATATACAGTTGCTGTAGTAGGTGCCACTGGTGCCGTTGGATCTCAAATGATTAAAATGCTGGAAGAGTCTAGCCTTCCAATTGATAAAATACGCTATCTGGCGTCTGCTCGTTCAGCTGGTAAAGTTCTCCAGTTCAAGGGACAAGACATTACTATTGAAGAGACGACTGAGACGGCTTTTGAAGGTGTAGATATTGCTCTCTTTTCAGCTGGTGGTTCTACCTCAGCAAAATTCGCTCCTTACGCAGTCAAAGCTGGAGCGGTAGTGGTCGATAACACCTCTTATTTCCGTCAAAATCCTGATGTTCCTCTGGTTGTTCCAGAAGTCAACGCCCATGCCTTAGATCAGCACAAGGGAATTATCGCTTGCCCTAACTGCTCGACAATTCAGATGATGGTGGCTTTAGAGCCTGTTCGTCAGCAATGGGGGCTGGAGCGCATCATCGTGTCTACCTATCAAGCAGTTTCTGGTGCAGGTATGGGAGCCATTCTTGAAACTCAAGCTCAATTGCGCTCTGTTCTTAATGATGGTGTAAATCCTAAGGACGCAGAAGCCAATATCCTCCCATGTGGCGGTGATAAAAAACATTATCCTATTGCTTTTAATGCCTTACCTCAGATTGATGTCTTTACAGATAACGACTACACTTATGAAGAGATGAAGATGACCAAGGAAACCAAGAAAATCATGGAAGATGATTCTATTGCTGTTTCTGCGACATGTGTTCGCCTTCCGATTTTATCTGCTCACTCAGAGTCTGTCTACATCGAGACTAAGGAAGTTGCACCTATTGATCAGGTAAAAGCAGCAATTTCAGCCTTTCCTGGTGCTGTTCTGGAGGATGATGTAGCTCATCAGGTTTATCCGCAAGCAATCAATGCAGTTGGTAAGAAAGAAACCTTTGTTGGTCGGATTCGCAAGGATCTTGATGCGGAAAAAGGAATCCACATGTGGGTCGTTTCAGACAATCTTCTTAAAGGAGCGGCTTGGAATTCTGTTCAAATCGCAGAGACACTGCATGAGCGTGGTTTAGTTCGTCCGACAGCAGAAGTTGTTTTTGAATTAAAATAAAGTGACCAAGGAAACTTGACAGCATAGGGTTGAATAGTCGTTCTTTCAACCCTCTTTTCGTACAAAGAGAGGTAAGTTTATGGCGTATGCGGATCTGAAAAACTGTAAAATCATCACAGCTTTTATTACTCCTTTTCATGATGATGGTTCTATCAATTTTGAAGCTATTCCAGACTTGATTGAGCACCTTTTGGCGCATCATACGGATGGGATTTTGCTAGCTGGAACAACTGCTGAAAGTCCAACCCTGACTCACGATGAAGAGTTGGAATTATTTGCGGCTGTTCAAAAGGTTGTCAAGGGGCGTGTTCCTTTGATAGCCGGTGTCGGTACCAATGAAACGCGCGACTCTATCGAATTCGTCAAAGAAGTAGATGCATTTGGTGGTTTTGCAGCTGGTTTGGCCATCGTACCCTATTACAACAAACCTTCTCAGGAAGGGATGTATCAGCACTTTAAAGCCATTGCGGATGCTTCAAACCTGCCCATCATTATCTACAATATACCTGGCCGGGTAGTAGTTGAGATGACACCTGAGACTATGCTGAGATTAGCAGAACATCCAAACATTATCGGCGTTAAAGAATGTACCAGTCTGGCGAATATGGCCTATCTGATTGAGCATCGTCCAGAGGAGTTTCTGATTTACACTGGTGAGGATGGTGATGCCTTTCATGCTATGAATCTGGGGGCTGATGGAGTTATTTCAGTTGCTTCTCACACGAATGGCGATGAAATGTTTGAAATGCTGGATGCTATTGAGCACAATGACATCAAAAAAGCAGCAGCTATTCAACGAAAATTCATCCCTAAAGTCAATGCACTCTTCTCTTATCCAAGTCCAGCACCAGTCAAGGCTGTTCTTAATTACTTGGGTTTTGCGGCTGGGCCAACCCGCTTACCGCTTGTGCCTGCGCCTGAAGAAGATGCCAAACGCATTATCAAGGTCGTTGTTGATGGCGACTATCAAGCAACCAAAGAGACGGTTAAAGGTGTCCTGAGACCGGATTATTAATTGATAAAACTGAAAGAAATATTTCTAGAAAGGATTGCCTAGAGCAGTCCTTTTATATAGTCTTTTAAGGCTAAAGAAAAAAGGAAGCATCCTTTGAAAAATATTGGAAAAAATTATATAATATTAAGGTATGGTCTAGCTTTGGAATTTCTTTTTGAGCAGACTATAGATAACTAGATTGGCAGCAGTCATGTTAGAGACTTACATTAGATTAGAAATATATAATATAAAAGGAGTTTTTTATGCAAGTCATTAAACGGAGTGGAGAAGTTGTAGAATTCGACCCAGATAAAATCTATCAAGCAGTTCTAAAGGCAGCTCAGACTGTCTATGTGTTGACAGATGATTTGCGTCAGAATTTAGCGCAGGTTACAAAGAAAGTCGTTCTAGATTTGGAAGAAGCTAAGGTTGAACGTGCGACGATTAGCATGATCCAATCCATGGTTGAAAGCCGCCTCTTGGGTGCAGGTTATATTACCATCGCAGAGCATTATATTTCCTATCGCCTTCAACGAGATTTAGAGCGCAACGGCTATGGAGATCATATCGCTGTGCATCTGCATTTTGAGCAAGTGAGATAAAGTTAAAAAGCCTGCTAGGGCTTTTTTCGCTCTCGAGGTAGAGAGTATCGCTTTAGCATTCACCCGCTTAAATTCTAGAAATATGTTAAAATAGGTAAAGATATAAAATTTTATCAATGATATTCGTTGAAAGGATAAATTATGGCAACGATTCAATGGTTTCCGGGTCATATGTCTAAGGCACGGAGACAGGTACAGGAAAATATTAAGTTTGTTGATTTTGTGACAATACTGGTTGATGCGAGACTTCCTTTATCCAGTCAGAATCCTATGTTGACTAAGATTGTGGGCGATAAACCTAAGCTTTTGATTTTAAACAAGGCTGATTTGGCTGACCCTGTTCGTATTAAGGAATGGCAGAGCTATTTTGAAAGTCAGGGGATTCCGACTTTATCTATTAATTCCAAAGAGCAATCTGCTGTTAAAAAAGTAACAGATGCGGCTAAGAAACTTATGGCTGATAAATTAGCTCGTCAGAAAGAGAGAGGGATTCGCATCGAAACCCTGCGTACTATGATAATCGGTATTCCCAATGCCGGAAAATCAACCCTCATGAATCGCTTAGCTGGTAAGAAAATCGCTGTTGTAGGGAATAAGCCAGGTGTGACAAAAGGTCAGCAATGGCTCAAGTCAAATAAAGACTTGGAAATTTTGGATACGCCAGGTATTCTCTGGCCTAAGTTTGAAGATGAGACGGTTGCTCTCAAGCTTGCCCTGACTGGTGCTATTAAGGATAATCTGCTGCCTATGGATGAGGTGACGATTTTCGGCCTTAATTATTTTAAGGAGCATTATCCTGAGGAGCTGATAGCACGCTTCAAGCAGCTGGATCTAAGTCAGGAAGCGCCTGATATGATTATGGATATGACCCAAAAACTCGGCTTTCGCGATGACTACGATCGTTTTTACAGCCTTTTTGTCAAAGATGTCCGCGATGGCAAGTTAGGCCGTTATTGCTTGGACACGGTTGGAGAACTAGATGGCAACGATTAAAGAAATCCAGCAACGTTTAGAATTGGTGACAGATTTGGCTGATCCTTTTCTGGCAGAAGCAGCTAATGACCAGCGGAGCGGAGTTCAAAAGGCGATTGAAAAACGTAAAAGAGCTATTCAGGCAGAGTTAAATGAGGATTTGCGTCTGGAGCAGATGTTACGGTATGAAAAAAAGCTTTATAAAGCTGGCTATCAGGCGATTGCTGGGATTGATGAAGTCGGTCGTGGTCCTCTAGCTGGACCAGTTGTCGCTGCAGCTGTTATCTTACCTCCAGGATGTAAGATTAAGGGGCTCAACGACAGTAAAAAAATTCCTAAGAAAAAACATCAAGAGATCTATCAGGCAGTCATGGATAAAGCCTTGGCGGTCGGTATTGGCCTGATGGACAGCGAGATTATTGATCAAGTCAATATCTATGAAGCGACCAAACTTGCTATGAAAAAAGCTTTGTCTAAATTGAGTCTCAAGCCAGATTATCTGCTGATTGATGCCATGAAACTGGATGTTGATATTCCGCAAGAGTCCATCATCAAGGGCGATGCCAACTCTCTGTCTATCGCGGCAGCCAGTATTGTTGCTAAAGTTACTCGGGATAAGCTGATGGCAGACTATGACAAGGAATTTCCTGGCTATGATTTTGCGAAAAATGCTGGTTATGGGACCAAAAATCATTTGCAAGGATTGGAAAGAAACGGCGTAACTCCTATTCATCGCAAGACATTTGAACCCGTAAAATCCATGTGTGAATAAACATAAAAAGGAGGATGCTATGCGAAGCGAATACGAAAAGATGATTGCTGGGGAGATTTACCGACCACAAGATGAAGATTTAAGAAAAATTAGAGCCTGCTCCAAAGAATTTCAATATCGTTTTAACCAAGAGCGAGACAGTGACCGGCGCAGTGCTATTATCAAAGAATGGTTTGGCAGCACAGGGGAGAATCTTGCTATGAAGCCAGATTTGGTTTGCGACTACGGAATTAACATTCATTTAGGAGAAAATTTTTGT
Organism: uncultured Streptococcus sp.; assembly: GCF_905372115.1. GTDB lineage: Bacteria > Bacillota > Bacilli > Lactobacillales > Streptococcaceae > Streptococcus. The sequence goes on along the minus strand of NZ_CAJPNR010000048.1, from coordinate 11,270 downwards.
TCTAACTGGAACCTGACTATGCTGGACGTTTGCCCCATTCGCATTGGAGACAATGCTATGCTTGGTCCAAATTGCCAGTTTCTGACACCTCTTCATCCGCTTGATCCAGTGGAAAGAAATTCCGGAATTGAGTACGGAGCCCCAATCACTATTGGTGATAATTTCTGGGCTGGCGGAGGTGTGACGATTCTGCCGGGCGTGACACTAGGGGATAATGTCGTGGTTGGTGCCGGAGCGGTTGTGACCAAGTCTTTTGGTGACAATGTAGTCTTGGCTGGTAATCCAGCACGAATTATTAAGGAAATCCCTGTTCATAAAGAATAAAAGATGGGTTAAAGGCAATAGTCAAGAAAACCAGCTATTGACAACATCAAATTCAATAAAATCGTAAAGAAAGAACTGTATTGCAGTTCTTTTTTTGAACTTTTTTTACGAATAAGAAAGTGAGGTGAAAAAATGAATAATTTTGAGATTTATAAAATGAAAAAAGCTGGCTTGACTAATCATCAGGTTTTAAATGTTTTGAGATACGCTGAAAGTAGAGATGGCAAGCTTTCTCTGCGAGATAAGGCTGTCGTATCTGAGTGCCGTAATCCCGCTCTCTTTATAGAGAAATATAAGAGGCTTGATTTACCAGCTTTGAAGGAAGAATTTGAACTTTTCCCGTCCTTTTCTATCTTGGATGATATTTACCCTTGGGATTTATGCGAAATTTACGATGCCCCGACTTTGTTATTTTATCAGGGAAATCTAAATCTACTAGAATTGCCCAAGGCTGCGGTGGTTGGCAGTCGAGACAGCAGTAAGCAAGGAAATGCCTCTGTACAAAAGATTGTCAAGGAGCTAAACAATGAATTGGTTATCGTTAGTGGCCTAGCTCGTGGAATAGATACGGCAGCCCATATGGCTGCCCTGCAAAACGGAGGTCAGACAATTGCTGTCATCGGAACAGGATTAGATGTCTTTTATCCCAAGGCCAACAAAAAACTACAAGCTTACATTGGCAAAAACCATTTATTGCTGACAGAGTATGGTCCGGGTGAACAGCCTTTGAAATTTCATTTTCCAGAGCGAAATCGTATCATCGCAGGTCTCTGTCGAGGCGTCATCGTGGCAGAAGCCAAGATGCGCTCAGGCAGTCTGATTACCTGTGAGCGAGCGATGGAAGAAGGGCGGGATGTCTTTGCTATTCCAGGGTCTATTTTAGATGGGAAATCTGACGGTTGCCATCATTTGATCCAAGAGGGCGCAAAGTGCATCACATCAGGATCTGACGTCCTTTCAGAGTTTGACTTTTAAAACAAGTTTTCCTATAAGAAAAGTTAGCAGTTGACATCTATCAAAAAATAGTTTAAACTCTATGAGATTTATTTCTTATAGAAGGTGTCTAAATTGGTAACAAAAACAAAGAAAAAGTCTACGACCAAGAAAAATCTTGTCATCGTAGAGTCGCCTGCCAAGGCAAAAACAATAGAAAAATATCTGGGACGAAACTACAAGGTTCTGGCCAGTGTCGGGCATATTCGTGACCTGAAAAAGTCTACGATGTCCATTGATTTTGAGAACAACTATGAGCCGCAATACATCAATATTCGTGGTAAAGGTCCGTTGATTAATGACTTGAAAAAAGAAGCCAAGAAAGCTAAGCAAGTCTTTCTGGCAAGTGACCCGGACCGCGAAGGAGAAGCTATTTCTTGGCATCTGGCTCACATTCTGAATCTGGATGAGAAAGAAAAAAACCGCGTCGTCTTTAATGAAATCACCAAAGATGCGGTCAAGAATGCATTTAAAGAGCCGCGCCAGATTGATATGGATCTGGTCGATGCACAGCAGGCTCGTCGAGTTTTGGACCGCTTGGTTGGTTATTCCATTTCTCCTATTCTCTGGAAGAAAGTCAAAAAAGGCCTGTCAGCTGGTCGGGTTCAGTCTGTCGCCCTCAAGCTGATTATCGACCGGGAAAATGAAATCAACGTCTTCAAACCAGAAGAATATTGGACAATTGACGGAACCTTCAAGAAAGGAACCCGTCAGTTCCAGGCCAGCTTTTACGGCATGAATGGTAAAAAGATGAAGCTGACCAACAACGATGAGGTCAAAGAAGTTCTGTCTCACCTCAAGAGTGATGACTTTACAGTCGACAGTGTCGAAAAGAAAGAGCGTCGACGCAATGCTCCGCTGCCCTACACGACTTCCTCTATGCAGCAGGATGCCGCTAATAAGATTAATTTCCGGACTCGTAAGACCATGATGGTGGCTCAGCAGCTCTATGAGGGGATTAATATCGGTTCTGGCGTACAAGGTCTTATTACGTATATGCGTACCGACTCGACTCGTATCAGTCCAGTAGCGCAAAATGAAGCAGCAAGCTTTATAACGGATAAATTTGGCGCCAAATATTCCAAACATGGCAGCAAGGCCAAGAACGCTTCTGGCGCTCAAGATGCCCACGAGGCCATTCGTCCTTCCAGCGTTTTCAATACTCCAGAAAGCATCGCAAAGTATCTGGATAAGGATCAACTTAAGCTCTATACGCTGATTTGGAACCGTTTTGTAGCCAGCCAAATGACGGGAGCAGTCTTTGATACAATGAATGTTAAGCTGGGGCAAAATGGTGTCCAATTTGCCGCCAATGGCAGTCAGGTCAAGTTTGATGGCTATCTAGCTATTTACAATGACTCTGACAAGAATAAAATGCTGCCGGATATGGAAAAGGGTGATAAAGTCAAACGTGTCAATACCAATCCGGAACAACACTTTACCCAGCCACCTGCTCGTTATTCTGAAGCGACTCTTATCAAGACTTTAGAAGAAAATGGTGTTGGTCGTCCGTCTACCTATGCACCGACCATTGAAACTATTCAGAAACGATATTACGTTAAGCTGGTTTCCAAGCGTTTTGAGCCAACGGAATTAGGTGAGATTGTCAATTCTCTGATTGTCGAATTCTTCCCAGGTATCGTAAATGTGAAATTTACAGCAGAAATGGAAGCTAAACTGGATGATGTAGAAGTTGGCAAAGAGCAATGGCAGAAAGTTATTGACGAGTTTTATCAACCTTTTGAAAAGGAAGTTTCTAAAGCCGAGACTGAAATGGAGAAAATCCAAATCAAGGATGAGCCAGCCGGTTTTGACTGTGAGGTCTGTGGCAGTCCCATGGTCATTAAGTTAGGTCGATTTGGCAAGTTCTATGCCTGCAGCAATTTCCCAGACTGTCGTCACACTCAGGCTATTGTCAAGGAAATCGGCGTGACCTGCCCACAGTGCCAAAAAGGTCAAGTTATTGAGCGTAAGACTAAACGAAATCGCATTTTCTACGGCTGTGATCGTTATCCTGACTGTGATTTCACATCTTGGGACAAGCCGGTTGGCCGGAACTGTCCAAAATGTGACCATTATTTGATCGAAAAGAAAGTCCGCGGCGGTGGCAAGCAAGTGGTCTGCAGCAATGGCGATTACGAAGAAGAAAAAGTGAAATAGTTATTTTTACATAATTTATATTACGTAAAATATTTTTTGAAGAAGAGGTGCAGCTTTATGACAGATAAATTTGCAGAATTTCTAAAAATCGCGTCTCAACTGAATAAGATGGGGATTGTTCCACTTCTGATGGGTTCTCTAGGTCTGGAGCAAGTTACCGGACAAGAATGGCAGGCTCGGGATATTGATATTCATGTTCACGGTGATGAGCGTGGCTGGGAAGCGCCAGATGAAGAACGTATTTATGATATGGATAAGATTGAATCAATGATGGAGCGGCTAGGCTACCATTTGGTTGATCTACACGAGCATGAATTTCAAAAAGGAGATCTGTCTATTGAGTTTGGGGCCATGGAAACCTTAGAGGCATTTTCAGGTGTGCCGCTAGAGAAGCTGTCTCGAAGAGAAGTAGAAGGTGTTCAGTTTCTACTGCCGACAGCAGAGCAATTTTTAGCCATCTACCGTGCCTCTTCCCAAGATTCTTATCGAAATGAAAATAACAATCATAAGGATTTTGCTAAGATTGCTTACTTGGAAAAAATGACAAAATGATGGATAGACGGGAATCCTTCTGTCTGTCTTTTTTACTATCTTTTTGTTATAATGGTCAGAGTGAAAATCTAGAAATATCCAAGGGAGAGTATCATGTCATCATCCTATATCAATGTTATCGGTGCTGGTCTGGCTGGCAGTGAAGCAGCTTACCAGATTGCCAAGCATGGCATCCCAGTCAAACTCTATGAAATGCGGGGTGTTAAGTCAACGCCTCAGCACAAAACTGCGGACTTTGCAGAACTGGTCTGCTCTAACTCTTTGCGAGGAGATGCGCTGACCAATGCAGTTGGTCTGCTAAAGGAAGAAATGCGACGGTTGGACTCAGTCATTTTAAAGTCAGCAGAAGCGACTCGGGTACCAGCAGGTGGTGCTCTAGCGGTTGATAGAGAGGGTTTTTCTCAGATGGTAACGGAACTAGTGAGCAACCATCCATTGATTGAGGTCATTCGTGAAGAAATCACCGAAATTCCAGAGGGTGACATCACAGTCATTGCGACAGGCCCCTTGACCAGCGATACTTTGGCAGAAAAAATCCACGAGCTCAATGGAGGCGACGGTTTTTATTTCTACGACGCAGCAGCGCCAATCATCGATGTCAATACCATTGATATGACCAAGGTCTATCTCAAATCTCGCTATGATAAGGGGGAAGCAGCCTATCTCAATGCACCTATGACTAAGCAAGAATTTATGGATTTCCATGATGCTTTGGTCAACGCCGAAGAAGCACCGCTCAATTCCTTTGAAAAAGAAAAATACTTTGAAGGTTGCATGCCTATTGAAGTTATGGCCAAACGAGGCATTAAAACCATGCTTTATGGACCAATGAAGCCAGTTGGTTTAGAATATCCAGATGACTACCAAGGGCCTCGTGACGGAGACTTTAAGATGCCATACGCCGTGGTGCAGCTTCGTCAGGATAATGCAGCAGGCAGTCTTTACAACATCGTTGGCTTCCAAACTCATCTCAAGTGGGGCGAGCAAAAGAGGGTCTTTCAGATGATTCCTGGCCTTGAGAATGCAGAATTTGTCCGCTATGGAGTTATGCATCGAAACTCTTATATGGATTCTCCAAATCTACTTGAACAGACTTTCCGCTCTAAGAAACAGCCAAATCTTTTCTTTGCAGGTCAAATGACTGGAGTTGAAGGATACGTAGAGTCAGCAGCTTCAGGTCTAGTTGCTGGTATCAATGCCGCTCGACTCTTCAAGGGAGAAGAAGCACTTGTTTTTCCAGAAACAACAGCTATTGGAAGCCTGCCTCACTATGTTACCCATGCTGATAGCAAGCATTTCCAACCCATGAATGTCAATTTTGGCATTATCAAAGAGTTGGACGGCCGTCGGATTCGTGACAAGAAAGAGCGCTATGAGAAAATTGCTGAGCGAGCCTTGCAGGATTTACAGCCTTATTTGGATAAATAATCTATTTTCTATCATTATCTAATAAAAATCATTAAAAAGTTAGGAAATTCCTAACTTTTTTGTTTAATTTGTGATATAATAAATAAAAATTTTGAAAATAGAAAGTTTTCTGAAAATGAATAAATCCTATTTTTACCTTGAAATGAAAACACATGAGTTGGTCGTTCCTTATACTAAGCAAAAACGCCGTGTCCGCGTCTTGCTTCCAAAGAACTATAGCCAGGATACAAACAAGACCTATCCGGTCGTTTATTTTCATGACGGCCAAAATGTTCTCTATAGCAAGGAATCTTTCAGCGGCCATTCGTGGAAGGTGATTCCGACAATCAAGCGTAATCCAGACATTGAAAAAATGATTGTTGTGGCTATTGACAACGATGGCCAAGGGCGGATGAATGAGTATTCAGCTTGGAAGTTCCAAGAGTCCAACATTCCCGGTATTCAGTTTGGTGGCAAGGGAACAGAGTATGCGGAGTTTGTCATGGAAGCCGTCAAGCCTTTCATTGACCAGCATTATCGGACCAAGTCAGATCGGCTGCATACGGCTATGATTGGCTCTTCTCTTGGGGGAAATATCAGCCAGTTTATCGGTGTTGAATACCAAGATCAGATTGGCTGTTTGGGAATTTTTTCATCAGCAAATTGGCTGCATCAGGAAGCCTTTGACCGTTATATTGAGAGAAAGAAACTTCAGGTAGACCAGCGAGTTTTCATTTATGTTGGGACGGAAGAGGCTGATGATACGGATAAGACATTGATGGCTGGCAACATCAAGCAGGCCTATATTGATTCATCGCTCAGCTATTTCCGGCAGTTACTTGTATCTGGGGTAGATTTGTCCAATATTCAGATTAAGATCCAGTCTGGAGCTATTCACAACGAAATCGCTTGGGCAGAGCACTTGCCGGACTGTTTCCGTTTTATCAGCGAAAAATGGTAGTCTAGTCAAACAGTGAGAAAGAGGTAGAAACTATGCATGTAGAATTTTTAAGCCATTGGAGCGGTAATCTAGGCCGTGAAATGTATGTCAATCGCTATGGCCACGCTGGGCTCCCGATTATAGTCTTTGCATCATCAGGCGGCAGCCACAATGAGTATGCTGACTTTGGCATGATTGAAGCCTGCGCTGGCTTTATTGAGGCCGGTAAGGTTCAGTTTTTCACTCTCAGCAGCGTTGATAGTGAGAGCTGGCTGGCGGACTGGAAGCATCCTCACGATCGAGCAGAAATGCATCGTACATATGAGCGTTATGTCATCGAGGAAGCGATTCCGTTTGTCAAGCATAAGACAGGCTGGTTTGACCCTATGATGACGACAGGCTGCTCCATGGGAGCTTATCATGCTGTTAATTTCTTCCTGCAGCATCCAGATGTTTTCAATAAAGTGATTGCCCTCAGTGGTGTCTATGATGCACGTTTCTTTGTCGGTGACAATTTGAATGACGAAGTCATTTATCAAAACTCGCCAGCTGACTATATCTGGAACCAAAATGATGGCTGGTTTATTGACCGCTATCGACAGGCGGATATTATCGTTTGTACTGGCTTAGGCGACTGGGAGCAGGATGGCCTTCCTTCCTTCTACACGCTGAAAGAAGCTTTTGATCATAAGAATATTCCAGCTTGGTTTGCTGAATGGGGCCACGATGTTTCCCATGACTGGATTTGGTGGCGTAAGCAAATGCCTTATTTCCTCAATGAACTCAATCTTTAAAGGAGGTTTTCTATGAATTATATCGTTATTTCTCCCTACTATCCGCAAAATTTCCAACAGTTTACTGTGGAACTGGCCAATAAAGGTATCACTGTACTTGGAATCGGTCAGGAGCCTTATGACCAGCTAGACCAGCCTTTGAAGGATTCATTAACTGAATATTTCAGAGTAGAAAATCTTGAAAATCTTGACGAAGTTAAAAGAGCGGTGGCCTTTCTTTTCTACAAGCATGGGCCTATTGATCGGATTGAGTCTCATAATGAATACTGGCTGGAACTGGACGCAGAGTTGCGTGAGCAATTCAATGTTTTTGGAGCAAAACCCAAAGACTTGAAAAAGACCAAGTTCAAATCAGAGATGAAGAAACTCTTTAAAAAAGCAGGTGTTCCAGTCGTTCCAGGTCAGATTGTCAACACAGAAGCTGGGGCAGATTTAGCTGTCAAGAAACTTGGTCTGCCTTTGATTGCCAAGCCTGATAATGGAGTGGGAGCAGCTGCGACCTTTAAATTGGAAGCAGCAGAAGATGTTGAACGATTCAAGCAAGAATGGGATCATCAGACCGCTTATTTCTTTGAAAAGTTTGTCCAGTCTGGCGAGATTTGTACCTTTGACGGTTTGGTAGATAAGGACGGTCAGATCGTCTTTGCAACCACCTTTGACTATGCGCATACACCGCTGGATTTGATGATGTATAAGATGGACAATTCCTACTACGTTCTCAAGGATATGGATCCAAAACTGCGTGCTTATGGAGAAGCGATTGTCAAAATCTTCGGCATGAAAGAACGTTTTTTCCATATTGAGTTCTTCCGCGAGGGTGATGATTATGTGGCCATTGAGTACAATAACCGTCCAGCCGGTGGCTTTACCATTGATGTTTATAATTTCGCTCACTCAATCGATCTTTACAGAGGCTATGCAGCGATTGTAGCAGGAGAGCCTTTCCCAGCTGCCCACATGGAGCCCTTGTTCTGTCTGGCAACCTCACGCCGTGCATCAACGAACTATGCTTACCCTGAGGCTGACTTGCTGGAAAAATACCGAGATAACTTCAAGGTTAAAAAAGACATGCCAGCTGCATTTGCGGAGCTGCAAGGTGACTACCTTTATATGCTGACAACACCAAGCCGCGAGCAAATGGAGCAGATGATTGCAGATTTTGCTAAACAGGCAGATTAATCAGAAGCATGCTCTGCTATTATTTTCGTATAACAGTTTCAAAATAGTAAAAACTACTCTAGCACAAAAAGTTTGTGAAATTTCTATTTTGGTGTCGGAAACCAGTTTATCCAATGGATTGACTGGTTTTTCTTTGTGAAATATAAGTGAGCAAAAGTTTTGACAGTGCTTACAGCTTTAGATAGAATTAAATAGAAGAATTATGTTTAGAAAGGCAAAAAAATGGCAACTTTAGATAAGAATCTTTTGTTAGAGATGTTCCGTAAGATGGAAGAAATCCGTCGCATGGACTTAAAAATTGCTCAACTTGTAAAAAAAGGAAAGGTTCCTGGAATGACTCACTTCTCAGTGGGTGAGGAAGCAGCCAATGTCGGTGCTATGCTAGCCTTAAATGAGGATGATTTGCTGACTTCTAATCACCGGGGACACGGTCAAGCTATCGCCAAAGGAATCAACCTCAACGAAATGATGGCGGAAATCCTAGGGAAATACACCGGAACCTGTAAAGGAAAAGGTGGCTCTATGCACATTGCTGACCTAGATGCCGGAAACCTTGGTGCCAATGGTATTGTAGGCGGTGGCATGGGAATCGCTGTCGGGGCAGCTCTGACCCAGCAAATGCAGAAGACAGGTAAGATTGTTGTCTGCTTCTTTGGTGACGGTGCTACCAACGAAGGTGTCTTCCACGAAGCAGTCAACATGGCTTCTATCTGGAATCTACCCGTTATTTTCTATTGTATCAATAACGGCTATGGTATTTCTGCTGACATCAAGAAAATGACCAATGTAGAGCACATCCACGAGCGCAGTGCAGCTTATGGAATTCCAGGTATATTCATTGAAGATGGCAATAATGTTCTGGATGTCTATGAAGGCTTCCAAAAGGCTGTCGAGCATGTTCGAAGTGGTAAAGGACCTGTCTTGATTGAAAGTGTGACTTATCGTTGGTTGGGACACTCGTCTTCTGACCCAGGTAAATACCGTACTCGTGAAGAAGTAGAAGAATGGAAGAAAAAAGATCCAATCGAAAATCTTCGTAAATACTTGCTGGAAAACAAGATTGCAAGCGAAGAAGAGCTGGAAGCTGTCCAAGCTGGAGTCAAAGAAGCAGTAGAAGCGTCTGTGAAGTTCGCAGAAGAAAGTCCATTCCCGCCGCTTGAATCTGCCTTTGAAGATATTTACGCAGACTAAAGAGAGGAGTAAAAGAAAATGGAAACTAAAACTATGTCTTTTCGTGACACCATTATCCTCGCTATGTCTGAGGAAATGCGTCGCGATGAAAATGTACTCTTGATGGGAGAGGATGTCGGAGTCTTCGGAGGGGACTTCGGTACTTCTGTTGGGATGCTTGAAGAATTTGGTCCAGAACGTGTTCGTGACTGTCCGATTTCTGAAGCTGCCATCTCGGGAGCAGCAGCTGGAGCAGCTATGACAGGGTTGCGTCCAATCGTAGACATGACCTTTATGGACTTCTCTGTAATCGCCATGGATGCTATTGTCAACCAAGCCGCTAAAACACGCTATATGTTTGGTGGAAAAGGACAAGTCCCAATGACTGTCCGCTGTGCAGCAGGTAATGGAGTTGGCTCTGCAGCTCAGCACTCGCAGTCTTTGGAATCTTGGTTTACCCACATTCCAGGGCTTAAGGTAGTCGCTCCAGGAACTCCGGCAGATATGAAGGGCCTTCTTAAAGCATCTATCCGAGACAACAACCCGGTCATTATCCTAGAATACAAGTCTGAATTTAACCAAAAAGGAGAGGTGCCACTAGATCCTGAGTATGTAATCCCACTCGGTGTAGGTGAAATCAAAAAAGAAGGTACCGATGTAACAGTTGTTACTTACGGAAAAATGCTTCGCCGTGTCATGCAGGCAGCGGAAGAATTGGCAGAAGAAGGCATCTCTGTAGAAGTGGTCGACCCACGTACATTGGTGCCGCTTGATAAGGATATTATCATTAATTCTGTTAAGAAGACTGGTAAGGTTGTTCTGGTTAATGATGCCCACAAAACAAGTGGATACATTGGTGAAATTTCAGCGATTATTTCTGAGTCTGAAGCGTTTGACTATCTAGATGCGCCAATCCGCCGCTGTGCAGGTGAAGATGTCCCTATGCCTTATGCACAAAACTTGGAAAATGCTATGATTCCGACAGTTGAAAGCATCAAAGACGCTATTCGGAAGACATATCATAAAGAATAAGGTATAATAAAGAAAAGGCTTTCTCATGAATTAGATTACATAAATTATTTTATGTAATCTAATCTTGTGTAGAGGGTCAAAGTAGCTAAAATTTTACTAATTGCAGACAATCGTTATTCGGATTGATTTTATCCGATGAGCGAATTAGTAAGTCTACTAGGTTGGCTGCCTGATAGCAGCAACCGAAGTAACTTGAGATACGTTTGTATACAAGTTACTTGTAAAGTTGCAACAGGAGAGAGTCGAATCGATGATATTCGACGAACGGCTTAGTAAGTCTACTAGGTTGGTCGCAGATAGCGACAACCGTAGTAACTTGAGATAGGTTTGTATCCAAGTTACTTGTAGAGTTGAACATGGGCTAAAAGTTCGGAAAAAAGATAAATCTTCTTGGCTTCATCGAAGCCCGAGTTGATTTCCTATTTTTCAATCGTTTTTCAAGTCCTTAGTATCATGTAATTGAATTCGGACGGAGGTCTGCGAAAAAAAGATAGATTTCCCTGTGTTCATCGAACACAGCATCAATCTCCTATTTTTTCATCGCCCTCTGCGTCCTTAATATCTTATAATAGAATTGGAGAGGTCATGGCTGATGACAAGCTAAGAGCGACTCCTGCAGCTAGAAAGTTAGCGGATGATTTGGGAATCAACCTCTATGATGTTTCTGGCTCAGGTGCAAATGGTCGTGTCCACAAAGAAGACGTGGAAACTTATAAAGA
>NZ_CAJPNR010000047.1 GCF_905372115.1 uncultured Streptococcus sp. | reverse complement strand
CTTAATGAGACAAGCCGTGGGCGCAGTCGAATTTAGAGGCATTGATGCAGACTGAACGCAAGCGAAGTCTACGTTCCGCTAATTTCTTAGTGATTGCCAGCTAGCAGAGTCGAGCAGAGCTTAGAGGCATAGATGCAGTTTGAGCATAAGCGAAACTACGTTCTGCTAAAACTTAATGAGACAAGCCAGAGGCGCAGTCGGACTTAGGAGCAGCGATGCTCACTTTCTTACTTTTTTCTGTCCTTATGGGCAGATTTTTTTGACAGTCCAAGAGTGAACAGTCGCCTGTGTAATTCTTGGTCTTTTTGTTACCGCTTTCAAGATTTATAATAAATCTATAAGAATAAGAAAAATAAAAAATAAAGGGGAGTTACCATGAATATCCTTCTTAATATTCTAAATTGGTTCTCGCAGAACATTCTGCAAAATCCAGCTTTCTTCGTCGGCCTTTTGGTGCTAATCGGTTATGCACTGCTCAAGAAACCGGCCCACGATGTGTTCGCTGGCTTCATTAAAGCAACGGTCGGCTATTTGATTCTTAATGCCGGAGCAGCCGGCCTGGTGAATACTTTCCGACCAATTCTGGCAGCCCTGAACTTTAAGTTCAAAATCGGGGCGGCGGTGATTGATCCTTACTTTGGATTGACAGCGGCGAATACAAAGATTGCGGAAGAGTTTCCAAACTTTGTCGGAACAGCTACAACAGCTCTCTTGATTGGCTTTGGCTTCAACATCCTACTAGTAGCTTTCCGTAAGGTCACTAAGATTCGGACTCTCTTCATCACTGGTCATATCATGGTTCAGCAGGCTGCTACTGTATCACTGATGGTGCTCTTGCTGGTACCGCAGCTGCGCAATAGCTGGGGAACTTTGGCTATCGGCCTCATCTGTGGTCTCTACTGGGCTGTTAGCTCCAATATGACTGTTGAAGCAACTCAGCGTTTGACTGGCGGTGGTGGTTTCGCCATCGGTCACCAGCAGCAATTTGCCATCTGGTTCGTTGATAAGGTTGCGCCTTTCTTTGGTAAAAAAGAAGAAAATCTGGACAATCTGAAGCTGCCTAAGTTCCTGTCTATCTTCCATGATACAGTTGTTGCTTCTGCAACTTTGATGCTAGTCTTCTTCGGTGCTATCCTCTTAGTATTGGGACCAGATGTTATGGCCAACAAAGAAGTTATTACGACTGGTACACCATTTGACCCTGCTAAGCAAGACTTCTATATGTATATCATTCAGACAGCCTTTACCTTCTCTGTCTATCTCTTCATCCTCATGCAAGGGGTGCGCATGTTCGTATCAGAACTGACTAATGCCTTTCAAGGTATTTCAAGCAAGCTCTTGCCAGGTTCCTTCCCTGCGGTGGATGTGGCAGCGTCTTATGGATTTGGCTCACCAAATGCCGTTCTTTCTGGCTTTGCCTTTGGGTTGGTTGGTCAGCTGATTACCATTGTACTGCTAATTGTTTTCAAAAATCCAATCCTGATTATCACTGGTTTCGTTCCTGTCTTCTTTGACAATGCAGCGATTGCAGTCTATGCTGATAAACGTGGTGGCTGGAAAGCAGCCCTTGTCCTATCGTTCATTTCTGGTGTGTTGCAAGTAGCCCTTGGTGCTCTCTGTGTGGCTCTACTGGGCTTGGCTTCTTATGGCGGATATCACGGTAATATCGATTTTGAAATTCCATGGTTAGGCTTTGGCTACATCTTCAAATATCTGGGTATTATCGGTTATGCTCTGGTTTGCTTCTTCTTCTTACTCATTCCTCAGCTGCAATTCGCTAGAGCGAAGGATAAGGAAGCCTACTATCAAGGTCAGGTACAGGCAGAAGATTAATATAAAATAAGATTTCGGAGGAAACTAAAATGGTTAAAGTATTAACAGCATGCGGAAATGGCATGGGATCATCTATGGTGATTAAAATGAAAGTGGAAAATGCACTTCGTAATTTGGGACAAACAGACTTTACGGTCAATTCTTGCAGTGTCGGAGAAGCTAAAAGTTTAGCTTCGGGCTACGATATTGTCATTGCTTCTCTGCATTTGATCAATGAATTGGAAGGCCGAACCAATGGAAAATTAATCGGCTTGGATAACTTGATGGATGATAAGGAAATCACTGAAAAATTAAGTCAGGTATTGTAAGAATTTCTATCTATGAAGATGGGTTCTCAGTTAGGGTGGGGTGGTTAGGCTGCCCCACCTTCCTATTATTATCTATTGTGAGATTGAGCGGGGGCTAAAATTCTGGAAAGGATTGAGGATGCCCCTTGTATCTAATGAAAGGAAGAGAAATGAATTTAAAACAAGCATTGACAGACAACAAGTCTATTCGTTTGGGTCTTTCAGCTGAGACTTGGCAGGAAGCAGTCAAACTGGCTGTAGAGCCCTTGATTGAGAGCGGTGCTGTTCAGCCTCAGTACTACGATGCCATCGTCGAGTCTACAGAAGAATATGGGCCCTATTACATTCTCATGCCGGGCATGGCGATGCCTCATGCCAGACCAGAAGCTGGGGTTAATCGCGACGCCTTCTCCCTGATTACGCTGACAGAACCAGTCACTTTTTCAGATGGTAAGGAGGTCAGTGTTCTGCTTTCTTTGGCGGCTACCAGCTCCAAGATTCACACCAGTGTAGCCATTCCGCAGATTATTGCACTTTTTGAGCTGGAAAATTCCATTGAGCGGATTAAGGCTTGTAAGAGTGACGAAGAAGTGCTGGCTCTGATAGAGGAATCAAAGAACAGTCCTTACTTGCAGGGCTTGGATCTGGATTCCTGATGGATGCTCAGAGAGACTAGGATATGATTGAAACTAAGAAGAGAGGTAAAAAGATGTCAAAACAGATTCCAAATTTACAGGTAGCATTGGACCATTCAGATTTGCAGGGAGCCATCAAGGCGGCTGTTTCTGTCGGCCATGAAGTAGATGTCATTGAGGCTGGGACGGTCTGTCTCTTGCAGGTGGGAAGCGAGCTCGTTGAAGTGCTCCGCAGTCTTTTTCCAGAGAAAATCATCGTGGCTGATACCAAGTGTGCGGATGCTGGCGGAACCGTAGCTAAAAACAATGCAGTACGTGGTGCAGACTGGATGACCTGTATTTGCTCAGCCACCATTCCAACCATGAAGGCAGCCTTGAAAGCTATCCAGGAAGAGCGCGGCCAACGTGGGGAAATTCAGGTTGAACTTTACGGAGACTGGACCTATGAACAAGCTCAGACTTGGCTGGATGCAGGTATTTCCCAGGCTATTTACCATCAATCCCGCGACGCTCTTTTGGCTGGGGAAACTTGGGGAGAAAAGGATCTTAATAAGGTCAAGAAGCTGATTGAAATGGGCTTCCGTGTATCAGTAACAGGCGGTCTGAATATTGATACGCTCAAACTCTTTGAAGGAGTTGATGTCTTCACCTTCATTGCTGGACGCGGTATTACTGAAGCTGAAGATCCGGCTGCTGCTGCGCGGGCCTTTAAAGATGAAATCAAGCGAATTTGGGGGTAAGCCATGGCACGTCCAATTGGAATTTATGAAAAGGCGACACCCAAGCATTTTTCCTGGCCTGAGCGTTTAGCTTTTGCTAAAGAACTAGGCTTTGACTTTGTCGAAATGTCGGTGGATGAGTCGGACGAACGTCTAGCTCGCCTTTCCTGGTCTAAGGAGCAGAGGCTGGAGTTAGTAAAGGCCATTTATGAAAGCGGCGTCCGCATTCCGACCATATGCTTTAGCGGCCATCGCCGCTACCCGCTGGGCTCCAATGATCCAGAACTGGAAGCTAAGTCACTGGAAACTATGAAGCAGTGTATCGAGCTAGCTCAGGACTTGGGAGTACGGGTCATTCAGCTAGCAGGCTACGATGTTTATTATGAGGAGAAATCTCCTGAAACTCGTGCTCGTTTCCTGAAAAATCTCCGCCAGGCTTGTGATTGGGCGGAGCAGGCTCAGGTCATGCTGGCGATTGAGATTATGGATGATCCCTTTATCAACAGCATTGAGAAATATCTGGCTGTCGCGAAAGAAATCAATTCGCCTTATCTCTTTGTCTATCCGGATACAGGCAATGTCTCTGCCTGGCACAATGACCTTTACAGTGAGTTTCTGCTGGGGCATCAAGCTATTGCAGCCCTGCATTTGAAAGATACCTATGCCGTGACCGAGCAGTCCAAAGGCCAGTTTCGAGATGTGCCTTTTGGCAAGGGTTGCGTTGACTGGGAAGAAATGTTTGCTGTCCTCAAGCAGACCAATTATCAGGGGCCTTTCCTTATCGAAATGTGGTCTGAAAACTGTGAGACAGTAGAAGAAACAAAAGTAGCCATTCAGGAAGCTAAAGACTTCCTCTATCCACTCATTGAGAAAGCGGGGTTGATGTAATGCTCTTACCAGAATTGAGAAAACGTGTCTATGATGCCAATGTAGCCTTGCCCCAGCACGGTTTGGTCAAATTTACCTGGGGCAATGTCTCTGCGATTGACCGAGAGGCTGGCTACATCGTGATTAAACCTAGCGGAGTCCCTTATGAAAAGCTGTCGCCAGAAAATATGGTAGTTACAGATCTGGACGGCCGGGTTGTAGAAGGAGAACTCAATCCTTCCTCTGATCTTCCAACCCATGTGGAACTCTATAAAGCATTCCCTAAGATTGGCGGGGTTGTTCATACGCACTCGACAGAAGCTGTTGGTTGGGCTCAGGCTGGTCGGGATATTCCTTTCTACGGGACGACTCATGCAGACTATTTCTATGGTCCCATTCCAGCGGCTCGTTCTCTGACTGAGGATGAAATCAACCGCGCCTACGAGTTAGAAACAGGCAGTGTGATTATTGAGACCTTCCGCGAGCGCGACCTTGACCCAATGGCAGTGCCTGGTGTCACCGTGCGCAACCACGGCCCTTTCACTTGGGGTAAGTCACCGGAAGAAGCAGTTTATCATAGCGTTGTGCTGGAAGAAGTGGCTAAGATGGCGCGCTTTACAGAGCAGATTAATCCACGCGTCGAGCCAGCACCTAAATATCTGATGGACAAGCACTATTTGCGCAAACACGGACCGAACGCTTACTATGGGCAAAAAGGCGCTAGTCATTAAAAAAACAAAGAGCAGTCCCAGGGATTGCTTTTTTGTGTTGGTTTTAAGTGGCATCTTGATTTTTAAAGTGGTATAATAAATGCAATTTGATGAGTTAGAAAGAACAAAATGACAAAAAAAGTAACAATCAATGATATTGCTAGCTTGGTTGGGGTGTCCAAGGCGACGATTTCCTATTACTTAAATGGAAATATGCGGAAAATGTCTTTGGAGACGAGGGAGAAAATCCGGCTGGCCATTGAAGAAACGGGCTATCAACCCAACAAAATGGCGCAGAGTTTGGTGACCAGAGACACCAAGACGATTGGCGTTGTGATTGCGGATATCACCAACCCCTTCATTTCCTCAGTTATCAAAGGAATTCATGACACTTGCAAGAAATACGGCTACACGGTTAACTTTACCAATTCGGACAATGACCAGCTGATTGAGCAGGAAAATATCGAGCGGCTTCAGCAGCAGAATGTCTCAGGGATTATTCTCGATACGGTGGATGCCAATTCGCTCCTGATTCAAAAGCTGAGTAAGAAGCGGACGGTTCTAGTGGACAGGCAATCGAGAGAAGTGACGCTGGACACGGTTGTATCTAATAATCGTAACTCGACCAAGGCTTTTCTGGCAGAAATGAAGAAGGCAGGCTATGAAGACATTTACTTTGTCACCTTTCCGATTGAGGGGATTTCGACGCGGGAAATGCGTTATCAGGGCTTTAAAGAAGAGGTTTCGGCTGACCCAGAGAAACTTTTGGTTTTGGGACAAGACGGGACAGCTCAAAAAATTCTTCAGTTGATTGAGCAAAGGCAAGAAAAAATCGCTTTTTTCACCATGAACGGCCCAGCCCTGCTTGATTTTATGAAAATCTTGAACAAGACCGACTACAGCTATCCCCGTGATTTTGGTCTGGGTTCCTACGAGGATTTGGAATGGATGGAGGTTTTAAATCCGAATGTGTCCTGTATTCGCCAAGATTCTTATAAAATTGGTCAAGTGGCAGCAGAACATCTAATCAAAAAATTAAGAGGAGAGCTAGCGGCGGAACCTGCTCAACTCCTTGTAGTTCCTAGCTTTACAGTTCTTAGAAGCTCTTTTTAGAAATGAAGTATTCGCGCGAGTGGATACTTTTTTTAAAATATTTTTTGAAACCGCTTGCAATTCTAAAGAGAATAGTGTATACTATAACAGTAGAAAAGTGAAACGGTTAACCATAAATTAAAGCATTATTTTATAAGGGAAACGTAGTTCACTTTTATTTTTTGAAAATAAGTTAACCGCTTCGCCCAGAGTTTGAAAATAATTTCGCAGTGAAAGGTTGATTGCTCGTCTAGAAAGGAGACCTAGTGAATAGTAAAACAATATTAAGCGACCCCTTGGATGCCTGCTATGCCGTTGCAAGGTTGACCGATAGCGCTAACGACTATCTTTTGGTGGCTTCGGAGACCGAAAATGCCTGCTTGGCCTATGATGTCAATCGCGATTTCGCAAGGACGGTGGTTTGGAGCGAGGTTGGTGGCACCATGTCCATTATCCAAGTGCCAGGGACGCTGGATTTCTTGGCAACCCAGCGCTTTTATCCCGGTTTTGATGCTAAGGATTGCTGGATTGTTCACGGACAGTTCGAGGGCGAGGGCAAGTGGACAATCACGGAAGTGGGGGCTTTTCCTTATCTGCATCGCTTTGATTTAGTTGACAATGAGCGTGGAGCTATTCTTTTTATCGGTTGTACGATTGCCAATTCCAAGCAGTTTGTCGAGGACTGGTCGGATGACGGGAAAATTTTTGTCGGTCATTTTGATAAACAGGTAAGGCAGCTGACAAATGTAGAAGAATTGCCACTTCGGCTCAAGAAAAATCACGGTTACTATCCTGTTCACGCGGAGCATTACTCGCTTATCACAGCGGTGGAAGGGATTTATCGTTTGGACTATCCGCAGGGTGCGTCTGACTGGACTTTGACCCAGCTCTTTGATGAAGAAACGAGCGATATTGTGCAGTTGGACATGGACGGTGACGGTCGTCTGGAAAATATGATTATCCAGGCTTTCCATGGCGATAGCTTGCGAATTTTGTCAGAAGATTTTAAGGAGGAATTATTTGCCTATCCAGAAGCGACGCCTTTTGGGCACGCTATCTGGTCGGGGACTTTACTCGGTCAGCCAACCTTTGTCTTTGGCTGGCGCTCAGGGAAGAAGCACTTGCTTGCTTTTACCTATGAAAATGGACGTTTTCTGGAACACATGATTGCTCCAGAAGTTGCTTCTAGCAACTGTTTGGCTTTTGAAAAAGCTGGAAAATCCTATATCTTTTCGGCGAATAATGGGAAAAATACAGTTGCTCTTTACGAACTACAAAAGGAGGAAAAGAATGCCTAAGAAGAAAGTTCTTGTGACGGGAATTGTGCCTAAGGAAGGCTTGGTCAAGCTAATGGAAAAGTACGATGTGACCTACTCAGACGGGGAGCCGTTTTCACGCGACTATGTGCTGGAACACTTGCCTGAGTACGACGCTTGGCTCTTAATGGGGCAAAAAGGGGACAAGGAAATGATCGATGCGGGGAAAAACTTGCAAATCATCTCTCTTAATGCGGTTGGTTTTGACCATGTGGACATCGAATACGCCAAACAAAAAGGGATTGTGGTCTCCAATTCGCCGCAAGCCGTGCGGGTACCAACAGCTGAAATGACTTTTGCCCTTCTCTTAGCCGCTACCAAACGTTTAGCCTTCTATGACAAGATTGTCCGTACAGGAAACTGGATTGACCCGAGCGAAAGACGCTATCAAGGGCTGACACTTGAGGGCGCAACGCTTGGTATCTACGGTATGGGGCGTATTGGTTCAACTGTGGCTGGCTTCGCCAAGGCTTTTGGGATGAAAGTGCTCTATCACGACCTCTATCGATTGCCAGAGGAGAGGGAAAAAGAATTGGGCGTTAGCTATGTGGAATTTGATGATTTGGTTGAGAAGGCTGATGTCATTACCATTCATGCTCCGTCTCTACCGTCCACTCACCACAAATTTAACAAAGAAGTGTTCAAGAAAATGAAGAACAGAAGCTATCTAATCAATGCAGCGCGTGGTCCGATTGTGTCTGAAGAAGACTTGATTGAAGCGCTTAAAACTGGAGAGATAGCGGGAGCTGGTTTGGATGTCTTTGAGTTTGAGCCAGAAGTTTCTGAAGAGCTTCGCGCTTTGGACAATGTTATCATGGCGCCGCATGCAGGAACGGGAACGATTGAAGGTCGCCGTACCTTGGCAGCAGAAGCCGCAGCGAATATTCTTTCCTTCTTCGAAGGGAACCCTGTCAATGTCGTAAACAAATAAAATAAAGGAAAAAGGGTAAAACTATGCTAGAAGCCTTACAAAAATTTTTCGATGTTTTTGGTGCAACAATCGTTGTGCCAGTAATGATTTTTATTGTTAGTCTGTTCTTGAAAGTCAGTCCCAAGCGCGCTTTTTTCAGTGCCCTGCGCGCGGGGGTTGGTTTGACAGGATTTGGCTGGGTCATCTCTGCTTTTACACCGCTGGTAACCAAGTACATCCAGCAAATGGTTGACACAGCAGGGCTCAATTTGCCTATCGTTGACATCGGTTGGCAAACGGGTTCTCTGACTGCCTTCTCTTCTTCAATCGGTCTGTCCTTCTTCGTTTTTGGTCTGCTGATTGAGTTGCTTCTTTTCCTTTTTGGGATTACGCGGGTCTTTGTACCGTCCAATCTCTGGAATAACTTCGGTTACATGATTTGGGGAACCATGGCTTATGCGGCAACAGGAAACTTTATCCTCTCCTTTGCTTTCATGGTCTTTGTCCTTCTTTACTCACTGATTATGTCAGAAGTGGTAGCAGAGCGCTGGTCAGAATACTACGGAGTCAAAAATGCAACAATCAACTCTATTCACAATATCGAAACCTTGATTCCAGCCTTAGTATTGGATCCGCTGTGGAACCTTATCGGTATTAACAAGGTCAAACTCAATCCAGAATCGCTGAAAACCAAGCTGGGAATTTTCGGAGAACCCATGACTCTCGGTTTCTTGCTGGGGATGATTATCGGGATTCTCGGTAGCTTGAAAAATCTGGCGAGTTTGGAAGTCTGGGGTGGCATTCTAGGTTTTGCCATGTCACTTGCAGCCGTTATGACCATTTTCCCCTTGATTACAGGCGTCTTTGCAAGCGCTTTCGGACCTCTGGCTGAAGCGGTCGAAAAGAACAAGAAAAAAGAAAGCGAAGAAGAAGACGGACTGGCAGACAAGAAACGCTGGTTTATCGCAGTGGATGACGGAGTTGGTTTTGGTGAACCTGCCACTATCATTGCGGGGCTCATTCTGGTGCCAATCATGGTCTTGATTTCCTTGATTTTGCCGGGCAACCGCGCGCTTCCAGTCGTTGACTTGATTGCTATTCCCTTTATGATTGAAGCCATGATTGCCGTATCAAAAGGAAATATCCTCAAGGCGATCCTAAACGGAATCGTTTGGTTTTCACTGGGACTTTATGCGGCCAGCGCCCTCGGTCCAATTTATACGGAAGCTGTGCAGCAATATGGAGCGGTCTTGCCAGCAGGAGTGGTCTTGATTATGAGTTTCAATCTTTTGGCTCACCCTTTGACGGCTCTCGTCTTCTTTGCTTGGATTTCGGGCAATCCGCTTTGGATTGGCGTGACGATTGCTGTTTACCTAGTGTCTCTTTTCTTCCTACGGACAAAACGCGAGTCTATCTACGCTTATTTGCGGAAAATGGCAGATAAAAATAGTGGCTTTGAAGGAAGTAAAGAAAAGATTATGATTAGCGAAGACTAATGAATGACAGATTTGAATTTGGAGGACTGTATCATGAAGAAAATTGACGGACATGCACATATTTTAAATACCATTGCTGGTTTTAACGGCAAGGGCAGACTGAATGCTCTGGGCAATGGCTATGCCATTTGGGACGACGGCGAATTGATTAAGCTCATTCCAGACGGCTATGGCGACAAGGACTTTACAGCAGAGGCTTTCTTGAAGTACATGGATGCCAATGATATTGAGAAAGCGGTGATTTTGCAAGGACACTTGAATGGCTATCAAAACTACTATACTCATCTGGCGATTAAGCGCTACCCAGACCGCTTTACAGGCGCATTTTCGGTGGATCCATTTGCTGAAAATGCCATGCAGATTGTTCGCCGTCATGTAGAAGAGCTGGGCTTTAGAGCACTCAAATTTGAAATCAGCCAAGGTGGTGGTATCCACGGCTATCGTGGACAAAAGACGCCTTTCCGCTTGGACAGCGACCCGCATGTCAGCTTGATTTTGAGCTACTTGCTGGATTATCCAGGCTTCGTTATCACTGTGGACTATGGCAACTTTGACCAAATCAGCCACCAGCCGGATGCTATTGCCAATCTTGCTCGTTTGCACCCAAGCCTTGACTTTGTTGTCTGCCATTTGTCATTCCCGCATGCAGATACACCAAATCGTCTGCAGGCGGAACTCAGCATGTGGAAAGATTTACCAAACATCTACACAGATATTTCTGCTATCCAAGATATTGACCGTCCAGATACTTTCCCATTCCCTAAATCTGAAAAGAATGTTCGGATTGCTAAGGAAGTGCTGGGAGCGAAGCGCATCATCTGGGGCACAGATTCGCCTTGGTCAGCTACTTTTAACACTTATGAAGAGTTGGCAACTTGGCTGGAGCACGTGGATATTTTCACGCCAGAAGAGCTAGAAGATGTCCTCTACAATAATGCAGAGCGCGTTTACTTTAAGCCGTCGGCTGTTCAAGCAAACCGTGAAGCGGTTGATGCAGCGACTAAGGAATTAGGCTTGTACTAAAGCCGCATGTGCTTGTTCATAAAGAAGCTGTGAGGCAATCTCAGCTTCTTTTATACTTGAAATCGGAGGAGAAAAATGAAATATTTTTTAAGTATCGATTATGGGGGCACCAATATCAAGGCAATCGTATTTGATGAAGAAGGGCGACAATTAGGGCAGTCTGCTTTTAGTACCAAGAAGATTGAGGAAAAAGCAGGCTATCGCGAAGTGGATTTGAAAGAGACCTGGCAGGGGATTCGTCAGGCTATGAGGCAAGCTGTCAAAAATGCCCAGCTTAAGGCAGAAGACATCAGCGCTCTTGCCTGTATTGGTCATGGGAAAGGCCTCTATCTGCTGGACAAAAACGGTCAGGAATTTACGCGCGGTATCTTGTCTACAGATGAGCGAGCGGTCGAGCTGGCTCAAGAATTTGAGGAGCGGCTAGACGAAATCTGGGACTTGACGCACCAGCATGTTGCTGCCGTGCAAAATCCCGTTTTGCTTCGCTGGTTCAAAGAGTATGAACCAGAGATTTACCAGAATATTGGGGCAATTCTGTCGGCCAAGGACTATGTCCGCTTCAAGCTGACTGGGCGTATTCAGCAAGAGATAGGAGATGCTTCGGGCAATCACTGGATTAACTTCCAGACGGGCACTTACGACAAAAGAATTACGGCTTTCTTTGGTATTGAAGAAATGTACGAGCTTTTGGCGCCCCAAGTGGACTATGCAGAGCTTGTTGGTGGCTTGACCCAAGAAGCTGCCGCAGCAACGGGACTTCTTGCAGGAACGCCTGTGGTTGGTGGGCTCTTTGATATTGATGCTTGCGCAATCGGCTCTGGAGTCTTAGACGCCAGCACTTTTAGCGTGATTTCAGGCACTTGGAATATCAATACTTATCCCAGCAAGACGGCAGTCAGCCAAGATAGCGGCTTGATGCACTCTTATTTTCCCAATCGCGATTTTTTGATAGAGGCAGGCAGCCCAACTTCGGCGGGCAATTTGGATGCTATGATAAAAATGCTGATGATGGAGGAAATCCAACATCTCAAGGCTTCAAATTCCTCTATTTACGATGTACTGGAAGTGTTTTTGCAGGAGACGGACGCTTCTTACAGCAAGATTCTCTTTTTCCCTTTTCTTTATGGCAACAATATCGGCAGAGCTGCTGAGGCTTGTTTCTTTGGTCTGACAACCCAGTCCAGCAAGTCAGAGATGATTCGGGCGGTTTATGAGGGGATTGTCTATGCGCACAAGCAGCATATCGATGATTTGCTAGCGACGGTTGAGCAAAGACCGCGCGCTTTGCGCTTGTCAGGCGGTGCGACAAATTCGCCAGCTTGGATGCAGATGTTCGCTGATATTTTAAATATCCCAGTAGAGACGGTTGAAGCGCCAGAATTGGGGGGTCTGGGCGGCGCCATTGCTTGCTTGCAAGCGGTGGATGATTTGAGCCTAGAAGAAGCTGTCGAAAAAATGGTTCGGGTCAAGGAGCGCTTTGAGCCTCAGTCTAAGGAACATGAGCTTTACCAAAGGAAATATCGCGTTTACCAAAGTTTGCTTGCAGCCATGGAGCCTGCTTGGGCAGAGCTTTGTCAGCTACGGACGACATTAGAATAGAGGGTTAGGATGAAAATAAAGCGAGAAGAATTGATTATCAACACGATTGCTTTTAAGGAAGAATTAGACAGGGGAGTCAAGCAAGAAGATTTGCTAGAAAGCGTCAAAGAGCTAGGACTTTCAAGGGTTGAAATTCGGCGAGAGTTTTTAGGGGATATTGATGTAGAGTTAAAAAACATCAGAAAAAAAGCCGACCAGCTAGGGCTGTCGCTCTTTTACAGTGTCAATGAGGATTTTGTCATAGGAGATAGGGTCAATCCGAAACTTAAGACTTTGCGGCAGGAAGCGGAGCTCTTGGGCGCTCCCTTTGTCAAATTAAACACGGGCGATGCCGGTCAGATTTCGGTGGCTTCTTTGGCAGAGTTGGCGCCTAGTTTTCAATCATCTGTCGGACTTAAGCTGGAAAATAACCAAGACTCTCTTTATGCCAGTATCAAGAATTGCCGTTTGATGATGAACAAGGTCAGCGCAGCAGACCTGCCTATTGCTTTCGTCTTTGACCTTGGCAACTGGGCTTGGCTGGGAGAAGATATAGAGCAGGCTTTTGCTAGCTTGGCAGAAGTTACCGATTACCTCCACTGCAAAAATTACCGTCGTGTAAATGGTCAAGTGGAGATTGCTAGTTTATTTGAGGGTGAGTTAGATGCTCCTAGCCTCATGAAGCGCTTTAGCCATGTGCGCTATCTTGCCCTAGAATATCCAACTTCCTTGGAAAACTTAGAAGCAGACATCGCGCGGCTGCTGGAAAAATAAAACTGAGGTAGGTTCACCTACCTCAATTTTATGGTTGATAATTGCTTTTGTCTTGGTCAGTGATTGGTCGAATGACGCGGCAAGGAACGCCAGCCGCCACAACATTAGCTGGGATGTCCTTGGTCACGACGCTCCCTGAGCCAATGACACTATTGTCTCCAATCGTCACACCTTGATTGACATGAACGCCAGCACCTAGCCAGACATTGTCGCCAATCTTAATCGGCTTGGCATAGCAAGCCCCCTGACTACGCTCCCAAGCATCCAGAGCATGATTGGACGTGTAGAGTCCGACGCGCGGTCCAAAAAGGACATTGTCACCAATCTCAATACCGCCGCCGTCCAGCATAACACAGTCAAAATTTGCATAAAAATTGTCCCCGATGCTGATATTGTAGCCGAACTCACAACGAAAAGTCGGCTCAAAATGGGCATTTTTTCCGACGGATTTAAGCACTTCTTTTAAAATAGCCTGCCGCTCGCTAGCAGGCTGTCCAAAACTGGCATTGTAGCGGTTGGTCAGAAAGACCGTTTTTTCGCGTGCTTCGACCAACTCGGGAGTCAAGTCATTGTACATGGCACCCGAAAGAATATGCTACTGTTGTTCTTCAAGATTCATGGAGAGCTCCTTTTTTCTTTTATTATAACATGCAAGGGAGTGGGAAACAAGACTTTCCAAGTAGCTGAAAAATCCTTCATCTTTCAATTTTGTAAGCGGTTGTGATATACTAGAAAGGAAGTTTAAAGGAAAGAAAAGCAAATGATTTATTTAGATAAAAGCAGCTCTGTCTTGCTCAACTATCTTTTGCAGTTGACAGAGCCTGAAACAATTATGGCGATTTCTCGTGCCACAGGGCAATCGCGCCGCAAAATTTATTATCATTTAGAAAAAATAAACGACGCTTTGCCTCAAGGAGTGGACAAGATTGTCAGCCAGCCGCGGGTCGGACTGGTTTTGACAGCGGAACAACGAGAGGCTTGTGAAGCCTTGCTTGAAAGCGTGGATGCTCACAGCTATGTCATGAGTATGGAAGAGCGCATGCAGCTGATGATTCTCTTTATCTGCGTCTTGAAAGAGCGCGTGACGATTGAAAAGCTCATGGATTTGACCGAGGTGTCGCGTAATACAGTGCTCAACGACCTCAACACCATTCGTAGCCAGCTGACGGTCGAGCAGTATCAGGTTAGTCTCATTACAACCAAGTCGCAGGGCTATGTTCTCAAATGCCACCCGCTCAATAAAGTCCAGTACGTTCACGCTCTGTTGACCACGATTTTTTCTGAGGGCAATAGCGGTTTTATGCCGATTTTGGGAAGTAAAATCAAGCAGTTTGTGCAGGAAGATGTGCTGCTGTCCGAGGAATTACAAATTTTTCTCAACCAGCAGGTGCATTTTATCGAGCAGGACTTGGGCAAGAAAATCAATCGCTATGAAATCGAGTTTATGCTCAAGGTTCTGCCTTATCTGCTGCTGTCCTACCGTAATATGACCTTGAGCGAGCAGGAGAGGGACGATTTGTACCGCGAGTTTTCTCTTATTCGTAAGCGCGTGGAATACAGCACGGCTAAGAAGCTTCAGACTTTGCTGGACGAAAAATTGGGCTTGCATTTGGATGAGATTGAGCTGTCTTGGATTGCGGTTTTGTTGCTTTCTTATCGAAAAGACCAGGATTTACATGCAACTAGTGAAGATTTCGCGGATTTGCAGCTGGCCATTGACAATTTCATCTGGGATTTTGAAGCGCATTCTCCCTATGAGCTGGAAAATCGTGACGACCTGATTCGCAATCTCATGACCCACTGTAAGGCGCTTTTGTTCCGCAAGACTTACGGCATTTTGTCCAAAAATCCGCTGACGCGGCACATTCTGCAAAAGTATCCTGAGCTTTATCACTATACCGAGCAGAGCGTGGGGATTTTGGAGGAGGCCTGGCTCATTTCGCTGACGCGAGACGAGATTGCCTACTTGGCTATGCACCTAGGTGGTGCTTTGAAGCCGCAGGCGACGAGGCCCAAGGAGGTCAAGCAGATTTATATTGTCTGCGATGAGGGGGTGGCAGTCCAGCGCCTCTTGCTCAAGCAGTGCCAGTATTATTTTCCGCATGACTATATCCGCGCGGTCTTTACCAGTGAGCAATTTAAGAGCGTGGAAGACCTGTTGGAAGTGGATTTGCTGATTGTGACCAGCGACGGGCTTAGCAGTAGATTTCCGCTGGTGCAGGTCAATCCTATTTTCGACTATGAAGACGTGGTCAAGCTCAACCGCTTTATCAAGTATCGCCTGACAGCCAGTCAGCACAGCGATTTCAGAAGTGAGCTAGAGCGGCTCTTGGCGCATTATCTTGCCAATAGCGAAGAAGCCAAGGAACTCCAGTACCAAATCGAAAACCTGGTCGAAAAGCAGATTTTGACTGGAAATTAGCCTGATTTTACCAGTTCACGGACAAAAAATGTACATTTCGAGGACTTGTGTTTTAATTTTCTGAAAAATCTGTTATTTTGCATATGAAAAGAAAAATCATCCAATATATCTATCCAATTATTTTACTTTTTCTAGTAAAAATGTTAACAACCGTGTGGGTTGAAGTTTTTTTAAACGGTAGGAAAGTAAAAGTCTACAGCGATTTGGAAATGACGATTTATTTGTCTGCTTTGCTAATTACGATTGTCTGTTCAATTTTTGCTTTTTGGCGCTGGGGTGATAAATCTATCTTTAAATTTTCTAAAATAAAACTGTCTTATATTCTAGTAACAGTGGGACTTTATTATTTCCTTCAGTATTTTAACGAGCAGTATTGGCAATGGTTTCCTAATTACGTTACGACAAATCAACAAGGCTTAGATGATATTAGATATGCGCATCCTAGCACATTTGTATGGGGCAGTCACTTGTTCGTGATGTCTATTTTGAGCCCTGTTCGTGAGGAATTGGTTTTTCGTGGAGCTATTATGACCAGTTATTTCAGGAATTCCCAATATTTCTTGGATGTTCTTGTTTCGGCAGCAGCCTTTGGTATTTTTCACATTATAGGCTTTCCTTGGTCTTGGATTGATTTTTTCTTTTATGCAATGGCTGGTGCTGTGATAGGTTTTATTTTTCGCTACACCAAGTCCATTTACTACCCTTTGACTTTCCATATTTTTTGGAATACAGCTAATCATTGGAGTGAGATTTGGAGTTTCATCTATTTGAATATTCTCAATCATAACCACCCGTCTAACGGGTGGTTTGTCCTAGGGCTATAAGCCCACATCACCAGCCAGCGCCTAAAGACGCTGGCTTTCACTTTG
>NZ_CAJPNR010000046.1 GCF_905372115.1 uncultured Streptococcus sp. | reverse complement strand
TATCAACATTTTCTACATCATCTAGCCAGAGCAGGCTCAGTAAAAAGAGATGGACGGTATCTAAGGTCTCTTGGCTGATGCCTAAATGGTCAAAAGGATTGAGGTCAAAGCAGCGGAATTCCAGATAGGTGATACCCTGCTCCAGATAGGTACGATTGTGCTTCTGTCCACGGAAGCGAACGGCTGAGTAAAATTCTTTTTCAGCGCTGAGCTCGCCTGACTGAACGTAGTTTTCAATATCAGTTACATATTGCTTCAAAGAAGCGTAAGAAACTTTAATGTTCTCGTCATTGACATAGCCATAGTCGCTGTTACGAAAAGAGCGGATAGGCTGGGAAATGTCCTGACTATAGAAGCCAGCTTCTGCTAGAGGGGCTGCCCCGTAGAGATAGGTTAAGATCCAGCGGAAGCGCAGAAAGTTTCGAGCCAGCTTGAGATAGAGGTCATTTTTAAAGTCCTTGAGCGAATGGTGGGAGCTGGCTTGAAAGAGAGCAGTGACCA
This sequence comes from uncultured Streptococcus sp., assembly GCF_905372115.1. Classification (GTDB taxonomy): domain Bacteria; phylum Bacillota; class Bacilli; order Lactobacillales; family Streptococcaceae; genus Streptococcus. The sequence continues at coordinate 16,850 of NZ_CAJPNR010000046.1, read as the reverse complement.
GATCTTTCCCTAGCTCCATATTGTAGTGGATGCCGGAGATGGCCTGTAGTTTTTTACCATATTTTTCCGCTAAGTCCTCTCGGTAGTGGCGTTCATAGTCGTTTTCCAGATGGGCGATGGCAATCTCTTCTTCTGTCAACTGCGGTGGCATGGACAGGGGCCAGAGGCGTTCACTCTGGTCAATTGAGCGACCAGCCACATCGCTGATAGCTCCCAGTAAGCGTCGTGCTTCCTTAGTCGAGTGAGAAATAGGTGTAATTAGTTCCAGTTGTTGCTCGCTGAAGTCTGTTTGGATGGTCGGGTGGAAATTGCGGGAACCCAGCTGACTAGGATGGGCAGTTTGAGCTAAGTGTCCGTCAGTTGTCACCCGCAGATTTTCCCTCTCCAGACCAAAGGTCGCTTGGAGAATAGGGCTTGATGTATCCAGTTTCTGCAGTAATTGATTAATCGTCATCGTTTCACCGTCCTATGATAGTAATTTTAGTCTATTACAAACAGAAAAAGAAAACAAATTTTCGCTACGGTTTTACAAAAAATCCGAACTTTTATTTTTAATAAACTAACAAATTTCAGAAAATACAGATTTTGTGAAAATTTAATTTATTTTCAAAAGGAAAAAAGCAAATCAAGAATGGATCCCACCTTGAAAAATTGTTAAATTTTTCATATAATGAGGTATAAAACATAATCGCAGGTGAGATTCCTGCCTGCTTTTCAAGAAAGGAAGAGCTGCTTCAGCTCAGACAAAATTATGACATCAGTAGTTGTTGTAGGAACCCAGTGGGGAGACGAAGGAAAAGGGAAGATTACAGACTTCCTTTCAGCCAATGCCGAAGTGATTGCCCGCTATCAGGGTGGTGACAATGCCGGCCACACTATCGTGATTGATGGCAAAAAGTACAAGCTGCACCTGATTCCGTCAGGGATTTTCTTCCCAGAAAAAATCTCTGTCATTGGAAATGGAATGGTGGTCAATCCTAAATCTCTGGTCAAAGAATTGAACTACCTGCATGAAGAGGGTGTGACGACGGATAACCTTCGCATCTCTGATCGAGCGCATGTCATCTTGCCTTACCATATCGAGCTGGATCGTCTGCAGGAAGAAGCAAAAGGTGACAATAAAATCGGAACGACAATCAAGGGAATTGGCCCTGCCTATATGGACAAGGCTGCTCGTGTCGGTATCCGCATCGCTGACCTTTTGGATAAAGATATTTTCAGAGAGCGCTTGGAGCGTAATTTAGCTGAGAAAAATCGCCTCTTTGAGAAATTGTACGATAGTACAGCAATCAGCTTTGATAATATTTTTGAAGAATACTATGAATATGGTCAGCAAATCAAGCAGTATGTGACGGACACTTCTGTTATCCTCAACGATGCGCTGGACCAAGGCAAGCGAGTGCTCTTTGAAGGGGCTCAAGGGGTTATGCTGGATATTGACCAAGGTACTTATCCCTTTGTAACTTCTTCTAACCCAGTTGCGGGGGGAGTGACTATTGGTTCCGGTGTTGGTCCGAGCAAGATTGACAAGGTAGTTGGTGTCTGCAAGGCCTACACCAGTCGGGTCGGAGATGGACCATTCCCAACAGAGCTTTTCGATGAAGTTGGTGACCGCATTCGTGATATCGGCCACGAATATGGCACTACCACTGGTCGTCCGCGTCGGGTAGGCTGGTTTGACTCTGTTGTTATGCGCCATAGCCGCCGTGTATCAGGGATTACCAATCTTTCGCTTAACTCCATCGATGTTTTGAGCGGTCTGGATACAGTGAAAATCTGTGTAGCCTATGACTTGGATGGTCAGCGCATTGACCATTACCCAGCTAGTCTGGAACAGCTCAAGCGCTGCAAGCCGATTTACGAAGAGCTGCCAGGCTGGTCAGAGGACATCACCGGTGTCCGCAGTCTGGAAGACTTGCCAGAAAATGCCCGCAACTATGTTCGCCGAGTGAGTGAGCTGGTTGGTGTTCGCATTTCTACCTTCTCAGTCGGTCCTGGTCGCGAGCAGACCAATATCTTGGAAAGCGTCTGGTCTAATTTATAAAAAAAGTCAGCACAAGGAAATTGCTTCTTGTGCTTTTTTGCAAGAAAATTTTATCTTAAGATTCATGTAAGATATATATTTTATACTAACAGCGTAAACAAAGACCTCCTAACTTTGTTTAAAAATCCTAAACTTTTTTCATAATAATCTCCTGAAAGTCACCCCAGTGGTGGCTTTTATTTTTTCTGAGAAGTGCAGCAGGCTTGTGGTATAATGAGATAGATGACTATAGTTTTAGAAAGACAATGATGGATTATACGATTGAACAAAAAGAAGCATTTATGCGAGAAGCTTTAAAGGAGGCGGAGATTGCCCTGGCTCATGATGAAATTCCTATCGGCTGTGTTTTGGTTAAAGAGGGGAAGATTATTGGTCGCGGTCACAATGCACGTGAGGAGCTGCAACGGGCTGTTATGCATGCGGAAATAATGGCTATCGAAGAGGCAAATCGGCATGAAAATAGCTGGCGCTTGCTGGATACAACGCTTTTTGTGACTATTGAGCCCTGTGTCATGTGCAGTGGAGCAATCGGTCTAGCGCGCATTCCTCACGTTGTCTATGGAGCAGCAAATCAGAAATTTGGAGCAGCTGGAAGCCTTTATGATATTTTGACAGATGAGCGCCTTAACCACCGTGTAGAAGTGGAGACAGGTGTCCTCCAAGAAGAGTGTGCTCAAATTATGCAGGAATTTTTCAGACAGAGAAGGAAAAAATAAAATTAGCCAAAATCAAAAGTTTGTGTTATACTAATTAATGGAGCAACAGTTTTGCGTGAAGCGGGTCAGGGGAGGAATCCAGCAGCCCTAAGCGATGTAAACTGTGTGCTCTTTTCTATTGCTCTTAATGAATCAAGCCTGAAAGGCGCAGATGAATCTTAGAGCAATGGATGCAGTTTTTCCCATAAGGGAAAAATCTGTAAACCTTATAGAGTCTTTTAGTGAATTAAGTCCAAAGGACGCAAAAGAACTTAGGTACATTGACGCAGTTCGAACGGACCTGAAATGAATTCAGCTGACATCCAATCTTAAGAAGCATATTGGTTTTCTTGTCAATCAAAATTATTCTTCTTAATAGGCCTAAAATTTGTTGACTTACGCAAACGATTGCTCTCAGTTATGTCCTAGGATTAGCTTATTTAGAAAAATAGTATAGAATAAAAAATGTAAACGTTTTAAAATAGTAAAAGCACTTGCTTATTTTTTCTTAAAGCGTTATCATAAAAGAAAAGAACAATTGGAGGATAAACATGACACATATTAAATTTGACTATTCAAAGGTACTGGATAAGTTTGTAGCACCACATGAATTAGATTATATGCAGCCTCAAGTGACTGCAGCAGATAATGCTCTACGAAACGGAACAGGTCCTGGAGCAGAAATGACAGGCTGGTTGAATTTGCCTGAAGAATATGATAAAGATGAATTTGCTCGTATTCAAAAGGCGGCTGCTAAAATCCAATCTGATAGTGAAGTGTTAATCGTCATCGGTATTGGAGGATCTTATTTAGGGGCACGTGCAGCTATTGATTTCTTGAATAATTCATTTGTAAACTTGCAAAGCAAAGAAGAACGCAAGGCACCTCAGATCCTCTATGCTGGAAACTCTATCTCTTCAAGCTATTTGGCTGATTTGGTAGACTATGTATCAGACAAAGATTTCTCTGTCAACGTTATTTCTAAGTCAGGAACAACTACAGAGCCTGCTATTGCTTTCCGTGTCTTCAAAGAACTCTTGGTTAAGAAGTATGGTCAGGAAGAAGCAAATAAACGGATTTATGCAACTACAGACCGCGCTAAAGGTGCAGTTAAGGTTGAAGCAGATGCTAATAGCTGGGATACTTTTGTAGTGCCTGATAGTGTAGGTGGTCGTTTTACAGTATTGACAGCAGTGGGACTCTTGCCAATCGCAGCTGCAGGGGCTGATATCAGCAAGTTGATGGAAGGAGCAAATGCTGCTCGCAAGGCTTATGCTTCTGATAAGTTGGCTGAAAATGAAGCATATCAATATGCAGTTGTACGCAATATCTTGTACCGTAAAGGTTATCTGACAGAAGTTCTAGCTAACTACGAACCGTCTTTGCAATACTTCTCAGAATGGTGGAAGCAACTGGCTGGTGAGTCAGAAGGTAAAGATCAAAAAGGTATCTACCCAACTTCAGCGAACTTCTCAACAGACCTGCACTCTTTGGGGCAATTTATTCAAGAAGGAACTCGTATCCTCTTTGAAACAGTTATTCGTGTAGATAAGCCTCGCAAAAATGTGTTGATTCCTGAATTAGCAGAAGACTTGGATGGCCTTGGCTATCTGCAAGGAAAAGATGTTGACTTTGTCAATAAGAAAGCAACAGATGGAGTGCTGTTAGCTCACACAGACGGCGGAGTGCCAAATATGTTTGTGACCCTGCCTGAGCAAGATGAGTTCACTTTGGGCTATACTATTTACTTCTTTGAGTTAGCTATTGCTCTTTCTGGCTACCTGAATGGTATCAATCCATTTGACCAGCCAGGAGTTGAGGCTTATAAGAAAAACATGTTTGCTCTTCTTGGGAAACCAGGCTTTGAAGAGCTGGGGGCTGAGTTGAATGCACGTCTTTGATTCTCATATGCTTTGAGTTCATTTATAATATAAAAAGATCCACAAGTTCATTTCTTGTGGATTTTTTAGTACAAGCCTCTTAATTAGTTTATTATTTTTTTGAACAGTGAAAAAAAGAGTGTCTTAATTCTTTTATGAAAGCGCTGTATAATTGCCTTGTAAATAAAATTTGAGAGGTATCAAAATGAATGATTGGTTAGACATTAAAGGTAAAACAGTTCTTGTGACGGGTGCGTCATCTGGGATCGGTAAGGCAATCGTTGAAGAATTGCTGGAATTAGGAGTCAATGTAGCGAATTTTGATCTTAGCGACAACGATTTGCGTCACCCGAATCTATTATTTGTAAAAGTTGATGTAACTTCTCGCTCTGAAGTAGAAGAGGGTGTTGCCAAAATAGTTGAAAGATTTGGCAATATTGATGCGGTAGTCAACAATGCGGGGATTAATGTCCCTAGATTATTAATCGATGCAGAAAATCCTAAAGGTCCTTACGAGTTGGACGATGAGACGTTCGAAAAAGTAACAATGATTAATCAAAAAGGTTTGTATCTGGTTAGTCAGGCAGTAGGACGTATTTTAGTGAAAAATGGGAAAGGTGTAATTGTGAACATGGCTTCAGAAGCAGGCTTGGAAGGTTCTGAAGGACAAAGTGCCTATGCTGCAACGAAAGCGGCAGTCTATAGTTATACTCGTTCATGGGCGAAAGAGCTTGGGAAACATGGTGTACGTGTGGTTGGAATTGCTCCAGGAATTATGGAAGCTACGGGTCTTCGAACTCTTTCTTACGAGGAAGCTCTTGCTTATACCCGTGGAAAGACGGTAGAAGATATTCGAGCTGGTTATGCTTCAACTTCAACGACTCCATTGGGACGGAGTGGGAAACTACGGGAAGTAGCTGATCTTGTAGCGTTCTATATTTCAGACCGTTCTAGCTATATAACAGGTGTCACTACAAATATTGCCGGAGGTAAAACTCGCGGTTAAAACAATGAAGGTAGGGAAGAGAGTTGACCTTAGTAAATCGGTGGTATAATATTTTAGATAAAATGGTCTCGCAGCCAACTTATTCCTTGGTAGATATGCGCTCAGAACTGGATATTAGCTTGCAAACCTTGCAAAAGAGTATCCAACAATTAAATGATGTTTTGGCTCCTAATATCCAGATTATCGCACAAGATGATCAGTTAATGTTAGAAGTGTATGACTATACAGAGTTGGAAAGGATTTTATCTGGTAGTTTAAAACAGGAGAGTGACTTCAATTCTTCCAGTAAAAGAATTGCCTATTTGCTAAAACGTTTAATTGAGTCAACCTCCCCTCTTCTTATTGACGACTTGGCTGAGGAAGTAGGTGTTAGTAGAAGTACCCTTAATAAGGATTTAAAACAAGTAAAATCTTTGGCAGAGAGTTACTCTATCACTATTTCAGGAAAGCCCAACCGTGGGCTGGAGGTCTTGGGGAGCGAGCTGAATTTGCGCTTGCTCTATATTCACCAAGTGGCTCCTTACTTTGAAGGAAGGACACTCACTGAGGCAACATCTTCTTTTCTGGAGACGCTAGTCCAGGACTATAAAATCCCTAAAGAAACACAGGAACTCCTTCGAAAGACCATTTCAATTATGGTGGAGCGTATTCATACATCTAGAGTGTTGAATTGTCCTATTCCTTACTATAGGAATGATTTAACAGAGACACCTTTAGCTGAGAAATTAATCTATCATATTGAGATGACTTATAAGATTTCTCTCAGTCAGTTTGAGATAGACTTTTTGTGTTTTCCGTTTAATGTCCGTTTTATTGACACTTTAAGCAAGACATCTTATCAATCTGAACAGCTTGCAAATATTTTTCAAGGGATTGTCAAGAAAGTCAAAGAAACAATGTTGGTTCACTTTGATGATGAAGAATTATTTGAAGAAATCAAATCTCATCTAGGCCCCTTAATCAATCGACTGATTTTCCATGTGCAAGCTAATGATATATTTCATGGCGAGGTTCAAACTCAATATCCTTTTGCTTTTGAAATGGCAAAAATAGCTGGAGAAGAACTATCTGCAATTTTTGGTTCTGAAATGGAATTATCTGAAATCGGATATCTGGCTTTGTATTTTGAAATGATTTTAAGAAAGCAAAATTCTGCTGTTAAGGGTTATCGCAAGCAGATAGCTGTAGTTTGCACAACAGGAAGAGGAACTGCTGCGATGATTATTCAGCAACTCAGACGAGTCCTTGGAAATGATGTAGACATTACTCAGTATTCTGAAGAGGATTTTAATGTGGATTTAAATCAGGACTATTTCGCGATTTTTACGACAGTTCCTCTAAAATATAAAGATTCTAAATCTCCAGTCATTCAAGTTAATCATCTTTTTGATGATCAATGGCTGCAGGAAGAATGGCAGAGGGCCAATGCTTTTCATCAAAAAAATCTAGAAACAGTCAGCTTACGTTTTCTTCGGTTGAGCCCCCAAAAAACCTATCAGCAATACTTGCTAAATATGATTTCAGAGTTAGAGAAACTTCAGATGATTGATGAAGGTTTTAGAAATCGGATAATTGATAGGGAGAAAAAGCAATCAACCATTTTTGGTGGAGGAATTGCCTTCCCCCATACAATTAACCAGGGTTATGCAAAGACTATTTTAATGTTTGGAAAACTAGAAGAGCCTTATCAAAAAGGAGATGAATGGATTGAATTTATCTTTCTAGTCGCCATACCCTCAGAAATTGAAAGAAAAATGGAAAGTGAATTGCTGGAATTGTATGACGACATTTTTCGAATTGCAGGAGAGCCTTCTCTAAAAGAAGCATTGAGGGCTGTAGAAACAGAGACAGAGTTTCTATCATTTTCTAAGAGCAAAGGAGTATTTTAATGAATTCGCTAATAATTTTCGCTGTATTTGTCATGGCAGCTTATATATTTCAAATGTTCCTCGGCTGGCAGCAACTCAAAGACTTCAATAAGACCTATACGATGCTCCGAAAACTGGGGCGCGTAGCGATTGGCAGAAAGTCCGGAAGAATAAAATCCGGTACGATTGTCATGTTCGCGGTTGATGAAAACGGTCGGGTTCTTAAAGCTAGCAAAATGCAAGGAGTCACAATCTTAGCGCGTTTTCAAAATATGGACGATTATGTTGGAGAAGACATCCATTATTTTGACAAGTATAATCCTCTTGTGAGAAAAGAAAATAAGTTGATGCAATCAGCCATAGAAGATGCTAGAAAAGTCTATCTTTGGCATGAGGCAGGTATTGAGAAAGAGACAAGTTCATCTGATTCTTTTCTGGGATTCGGCTTTTATGCGAATTACTTACAATTATCTATTAAACAGTTATTTAAAAAAAATAAGAAAAGGAGTTCCTTATGAATCACATTACAAAATTTGCAGAGAGTTTTATGAAACTCTTCCAATTAGGTGGAGAAACCTTTATTAGCTGGATGACAAATATTGTACCGCTTGTCTTAATGCTATTGATTGCAATGAATACCCTTATCGCTTTCTTGGGAGAAGAGAAGGTCAATTCTCTGGCTAAGATTTCTGCCAAAAATCCTGTTAGCCGGTATATGATTTTACCTTTCATTTCAGCCTTTATGCTGGGGAATCCGATGGCGATCAGTATGGGACGTTTCTTACCAGAATATTATAAACCTAGTTTTGTAGCAGCTCAGATGCAGTTCTGCCATACTTCAAATGGTGTATTCCCACATATCAATCCTGGGGAATTGTTTGTATGGATGGGAATTGCGACAGGAATTCAAACTTTAGGTTTAAGTCAGATGGACCTGGCAATCCGTTACATGCTTGTAGGAATTATCATGAACTTTGTTGGTGGATGGGTAACAGATTTTACGACTGCCTATGTTGCAAAACAGCAAGGTGTTACCTTGAGTAAAACATTTGATTGATAGAAAGAGTGAAATTATGTCATATAAGAGTATAAAAGTTGTTAAAGGAAATGGCGGTTTCGGAGGCCCTTTGGTCATTACACCTAGTGAGGCTAAGCATAAATTTATCTATATCACTGGCGGCGGAGAAAAGCCAGATATTGTAGATAAAATTGCTGATTTGACCGGTATGGAAGCTGTTAACGGGTTTAAAACTTCTATCCCTGATGAGGAGATTGCTTTAGCAATCGTGGATTGCGGCGGTACTCTTCGCTGCGGTATTTATCCTAAAAAGGGGATCCCTACAATCAATATTGTCGCTACAGGGAAAAGTGGCCCTCTAGCACAATATATCACCGAGGAAATCTATGTGTCAGCAGTTGGCCTTAATCAAATTTCTGCTGCTAATGAAGACGAAAAAGCGACAACTGTGGTAACTGAAAAGCCAACTTACGATACTAGTAAAAAAATTACAGAGCAAAAAGCTGAAACAAGTATTGTAGCACGAATTGGGATGGGGGCTGGGAAAGTCGTTGCAACCTTCAACCAGGCTGCTCGTGAAGCCATCCAAACAATGCTCAACACAATCATTCCTTTCATGGCCTTTGTTTCCTTGCTGATTGGGGTTATTCAAGGTTCAGGTGTTGGAAATTGGCTGGCAAAATTAATGGTTCCCCTAGCGGGGAACATCTGGGGACTCATTTTGATTGGCTTTATCTGTTCCTTGCCATTCCTATCTCCTTTGTTAGGCCCCGGAGCTGTTATCAGCCAGATTATCGGAACCTTAATTGGAGTCGAAATCGGAAAAGGGAATATTCCGCCCCAAATGGCTCTACCAGCTATATTTGCTATCAACACTCAAAACGGTTGTGATTTCATTCCTGTAGCACTCGGTCTATCTGAAGCCAAGTCTGAAACAGTTGAGGTTGGTGTCCCTTCTGTGCTTTATTCACGCTTTCTCAATGGTGTTCCGCGGGTGCTAGTAGCTTGGATAGCTAGTATTGGCCTTTATCAGTAAACCTTATGATAGATGCACGTAAACATAGCAACTATTATGTTAAACTTATCTATAAGCATAAGTTTATGACAGATTTGAGAAAGGATGAATCGGAATTAGATGAAGAAAATTTTTGAAGCTAAAGTAATTCAAGTGGGGCCTGAAGCTCAGAATATGATTCAAGATGCCAATATGCTCATTTTATTTGGAGAAGAAGCTCCGGAAGACTTAGCAGAGTATTGTTTTAAAATCGATAACAAAAATCTTCTAGGTGCAATACTAGAAGGTGGAAAGCTGGTCGTAGATAGTCAGGAATATTCGATTACTGCCGTAGGAAATGTAGTAGAAAAAAATTTAACTGGACTGGGCCATATCACTATTTCTTTTGATGGTTCAAAAGAGGGGAGCCTGCCGGGCACTCTCCATGTTGCAGCAGACCAAGCAGTAGTAATTGAAAAGGGCTCTACCATTCAGATTTTTGAAGCTGCCTAAGTAGGATAAAATATCTAAATAAGAATACTAGAAAAATAAGAGTCTAAAAACTTGATTCAGAGCCTGGGCAAAAAGTCCAGGCTTTTGAGTCTAAATTAGAAAAAATAGATGACGCAGTGGTTGATTGGCATCTTCCTTCGCTTTTTAAGCTCCAAAGATGACCTAATCAACTGTGCGGGGGTGGGAAGACGAACTTTTTAACTTGTTTGAAGTTCTTTCCCACTCCCTTTTTGATAGGAAGAATAATTTATGTTATAATATTGTAAAATTTGTCATTATTTTTCAATGTTTTCGCAATATGACAAATCAATAAAATTTATAAGGAGAAAACCATGTCAGATAAAGATGGACAAGGTCAAGTGCAAGGGGCTTGGCAAGAAAATCAAACTAGCCAGCCAATGCAAGGGAATTTCCAGCAGATTCAGCCGCAAGAATTACCTGATAAGAAAGGCAATATCGGAAAAGTCATAGGACTTTCAGTTTTTGCTATTATAATTGGTCTTTTGATTGGCAGCGGTTCAGCTTATTTTATCGGCAAGCAGGCGCAGACAAATAAGGATATTCAAAGGATTAAACGTTTAAGTAAGGCTCAGGAAGAAGCCAAAGACAAGAGTGACAGCTTTACTACAGACGAGCAGTCGGTTCAGTTTAATTGGACTTTGAAAGACTTGGGACGGTTGAGCTATACAAATGATGAAGGATTAGGTCTGACGGCTGATCAAATCGTTGAAACTTATGGCTTGGCTAGTTCAGCAGAATATGATCGTAATCGTCTGTTACTTCGATGGGGCCCTTCTGTCAGGGACAAGGAGCAAAATATTTCTTTTCAATTTGATAAAGTTGACCAGAATTACTATCTGAAGCAAGTGGTAGTTGGAGATTCTTTTAAAGAATATAGAAAAGGGAAGGAAACGACGGATTGGAGCGTATTATCTCCCAAAGACCTTGAACGTTTGAAAGAAGGAGACAAGGAAACGGGTGAAGGAGGAACAGCTTTATCAGAGGTCCTGAAGAAGCATCCTGTTCCGTCAGAAATTGTCATCACAACCGAACGTGACGTAGATAATAAGATTATCTCCAATCGTCTGATTGCTGAGGTGACTTATAAAACAGAAGATGGTTATGAATACCTATTGTTTGTAGGCCAGCCAGATGGAAATTTCTTATATATAAAGTCAGAGGAAATGTAAGTTTTTAGTTATTTAGTTTATCTTTTGTAACTGACTGCTTTCAAAGCATTTCGTTATTAAAAGAGAACTGATAAGACTATTGGAAATAAACAAGAAAGAGGAAAGAAGATTGACAGAACAGCAAACACAGCATTCTTTTGAGCCTTCAAGGAATGCTCAGTCGCAAGAGGAATTCCCGCATCATTTTCAACCTCAGCAAGGCCATGTTTCAAATCCGCAGGGACCAACTCCGCCTTTGACCAAGAATAAATCCTGGAAAGGAATCCTGATAGGCGGAGCCTTGCTTTCTCTTGGTCTTGGACTAATCGGAGGGGGAATCTGGGGCTATAGAATGGGAGTAGCGGATGTCATCAAAGGGGAATATCCTGTGCTCCATCCTTTAGCAGATGCTAGGGAATCAAAGAGGGATCAATCAGATCAGTACATTGACCCTGATACTACTGAGTTCAAGTGGGATATTGATAGTTTGTCAGAGTTACGGTTCAATACTATTCAGACAGATACGAATGGTACTTCTGTGGAAGATATTCTAGATAAATATGGCAAGGCTTTAAAAGAAGAAATCTCTCGTGACAGCCTTGATTTAGAGTGGGGAACGCTTCAAGATTCTGATGATGAGGAGGACTGGCCAATTTATTATACAGATCAAACTGCTTCTCTGGATTTTGAGAAGAAAAAAGATGGTTTCTATCTGAATAGCCTTCATATCTATAATATTCGCTTTGAAGGAAGTAAACATAATGCTGAGGACGAAGCGATGGCGGCTGATTACTTTGAAAAATTGAAAAAAGGCGATGCAAAGACTGGTAAGGATGGCATTTCCTATAAGGAAGTTTTTAAGGAATATGGCAGTCCGCGAAGTATCTCTATTCGTGTAGATGAAGATTTCAATGAGGATACTAGTCAAACCATTATGGAGGTGGCTTATGACGCTCCTAATGATGGTACTTACAGGTTGTTATTCGTTCAGCAGGAGGACGGAAACTATCTTTTGTCCACTACTGCCAATAAATAAAATAGAACTCAAATAATAAAAGGTGAAATGATGTCAGAACAAAATAAACCGCAGGAACAATCTTTAGAAGGATTGGCTCCGTATCCACAGCAAGTCCAGTCATCAGACTCAGGACAATTTGTAGCTAACTCAACAGAGGGGCAGCCTTTCCCAACAGAAGGAGGCAGTTCTGAAATGCCGAATTCTAATCAAGATTTTGGTGTTCAGCAACCAATTTTTGATGCTCCTCAACAACAGATGCCTCAGCAGGATAATTGGGAAAATCCTGCTTTTCAAGAAGCAATTCCTCAGGGATTTAATCCAGCTGGTCAGAACTTTGCCGGACCACAGCAAGCTGCAAACTTCGCTGCCCAGCCAAGTCCAGAGCCAAAGAAAAATAGTACGGGCAAGCTGATAGGATTTTTAGGAATAGGCCTGGCAGCGGGACTATTGCTAGGAGGTCTTGGCGGCTATTTCCTAAATGATTTTATGGGTGGGGGAAGTGTGCCAAGTCTGTCTCGAAAGGGACATCAAAGCGATGTTGCTTCTTTTGTGGCTCCGTCAAAAGAGGATGTGTATGAGTGGGAAGTGAAAGACCTTGAAAAGCTGAGCATTGTTAGTGCGGATGATGAAGGATTGACCCCTGAACAAGTAGTCAAAGATTTTGGCTTGGCTAGCAGTGTGACGTTTCAGGAAGAAGGACTCTCATTGTCTTGGTTACCTGACTCTAGTTACACCACTCTGACCTTTATGAAACACGAGGATGGCAGCTACCATCTTCAGGGTATGAGTATTATGCCCGGCAGTGATGGCTATAATAAAAAGGTATCTAGCCAGATTACAGAGAGCTTAAAGACAGGTGATGCGGAAACAGGCGAGGGCGGTTCTTCCTTTAAAGAAGTAATCAAGGAATACCCAGAATATCAACATATCTCAGTTTATGGGGATAGTGAATCAGAGCCGAAGATGCTTGTAAACTATGAAACCTCTTCAAATAAGGAGATAACTTTGACTTTTATCCGTCAGGAAAATGGACAGTACCTATTGAGTAATCTTTCTAAATAGAATAAATGAATAGGAGTGCTTGTCATACAAGCTGGAAGCTCTGAATGGTACGCAAAAGATTAAAATGACCATTGATGCCAACAGTGGGAACATTTTGAACGAAAGAATTAAATAATATCGTTGGTATATAAGTTTGGAATTGCTTTGTTGGGCACGGACGAGAGTTCGTGTCTTTTTACAATCTGTATCTCATGTAGAGAGTCTTATAGGAGTTTTGCAATCCCCTTTTTTGTGTTATAATATTGTCTAATCAAGCTTCTTGGTTTACTTCAATTGTTCTTCAAGTTGTTGGAGATTGCGAAGATAAACAAACTAAAAGGCTAAATCATTCACGAATCGAGGGAAAAATCATGTCTGCTACTAAAATGAACGCTCAAGAAATTATCAAATTTATCGCTGATGCCAAGAAAAAAACTCCGGTCAAGGTAACCTTTGATGGAGAATTGCACGGATCAATCCCTTGGTCTGTTGTGAAGTTAGGCAATGTTCTTTTTGGAGACTGGGAAGAAATCAAGCCGCTCCTAGCGAACTTAGAGGAAAATAAGACTTATGTCGTAGAGCAGGATGCCCGCAACTCAGCGGTGCCGCTTTTGGATAAGCGTGACATCAATGCCCGCATTGAGCCGGGCGCTATTATTCGAGACCAAGTTGAAATTGGCGACAATGCTGTCATCATGATGGGGGCGGTCATCAATATCGGTGCGGAGATTGGTGCTGGGACCATGATTGATATGGGCGCTATTCTGGGCGGCCGAGCGATTGTCGGAAAAAACAGTCATGTCGGTGCTGGTGCTGTTCTGGCGGGAGTCATTGAGCCGGCTAGTGCTGAGCCAGTTCGGGTTGGAGACAATGTGCTGATTGGTGCCAATGCGGTTGTAATCGAAGGTGTACAAATTGGCAGTGGTTCCGTTGTTGCGGCCGGTGCGATTGTGACCCAGGATGTTCCGGAAAACGTAGTGGTTGCTGGTGTTCCGGCACGAGTTATCAAGACCATTGACGAGAAGACCCAGCAGAAGACAGCTCTGGAAGACGCCCTGCGTACTCTTTAAAAATGGCATAAAGATGAATTGATTGGGCCTAGCCCAAAACTTTGACAGGTCTGACAAGATTTTAAAGGAAAGAAAAATGCTTGATTATCTGAACATTCGCCGTGATTTACACCAGATACCAGAAATCGGTCTGGAAGAATACAAGACTCATGCCTACCTGATGCAGGTCATTGATGGACTGACAGCAGGTCTAGACTTTGTGGAAATCCGAACTTGGCGAACTGGTATTTTGGTCTTTATCAAGGGAAGTTCACCAGATAAGACGATTGGCTGGCGGACAGATATTGATGGTCTTCCGATTGTGGAGGATACAGGCCTGGACTTTGCCAGCACTCATGAAGGCCGGATGCATGCCTGCGGACACGATATGCACATGACGGTGGCTCTAGGACTGCTGGAGCAAGCTGTGAGCACTCAGCCTACCCACAATCTGCTTTTTCTCTTTCAGCCTGCTGAGGAAAATGAAGCTGGCGGAATGCTCATGTATGAAGATGGTGCCTTTGGCGACTGGCTGCCGGATGAGTTTTACGGCCTCCATGTGCGGCCGGATCTCAAAGTTGGCGATATTGCCACTAATAGAGGAACGCTTTTTGCTGGCACCTGTGAAGTCAAGCTGACCTTTAAGGGGAAGGGGGGCCATGCGGCCTTTCCTCATGAAGCCAATGATGCTTTGGTGGCGGCTAGCTACTTTATCACCCAGGTGCAGACCATTGTCAGCCGCAATGTCGATCCTATCGAGGGAGCGGTTGTGACCTTTGGTTCGCTCCATGCTGGCACGACCAACAATGTCATCGCAGAAACGGCCTTTTTGCATGGCACCATTCGGACTCTGACTCAGGAGATGAACCTCTTGACTCAGAAGCGCTTACGGGAAATAGCAGAGGGTCTAGCCCAAAGTTTCGGTCTGGAATTGGACTTGGAACTCAAGCAAGGTGGTTATCTGCCTGTAGAAAATCATCCTGACCTAGCAGACGAATTAATGGACTTTTTCCAGAAGGAAGAAGGAGTGGAGCTGATTGATATTGCGCCGGCTATGACAGGCGAGGACTTTGGCTATCTGCTCAGCAAGGTCAAGGGCGTCATGTTCTGGCTGGGAGTGGATAGTCCCTATGCCCTCCATCATCCCAAGATGACACCGGATGAGGCAGCACTGCCCTTTGCTATTGAAAAGATTGGGAAATTCCTAGATTATAAAATCAACGAAAGATAAGAAAAAGGTGGACGAGCTGCATGAAAAAAGAGCTGAGACAAACTGTACTGAACCAGATGAAGAAACTTGCAGGAAAAGAAAAAGAGCAGGCAGATAGCTGGCTGACCCAGCACTTGCTCAGTTCAGCAGCTTATCAAAAAGCTCAGGTTATCGCTACTTATCTTTCAATGCCGCATGAAGTCTCTACTGCAGCCTTTATCAAACAGGCTCAGTTAGATGGTAAGCGGGTTTTAGTGCCCAAAACCTATGGCCAGGGACGGATGATATTTGTGGATTATGATGAAAGTTACCTGCAAAAGAGCTCTTTTGGCCTTATGGAGCCGATGAGCGAAGAGGCTGTGGAGAAGACGGAGATTGATCTGATTCATGTGCCGGGTGTGGTTTTCAATTCTCAAGGCTTTCGGATTGGTTACGGCGGTGGCTACTATGATCGCTATCTAGCTGATTTTGCTGGGGCGTCTATCAGCAGCATCTATAGTTTTCAAAAATCTGATTTTGAGCCTGATTATCACGATATAGCAGTAAAGGAGGTGTTGACTTATGAACTACATCTATGATAAAAAATATCCTGTGACCAGTATTTTGCTAATTCTGACAACGCTTGTCTTTGTGGGGATGCTTATTTTACGTGGCTTTTCTTATGCTGAAGCACAAACGGTCTTTGAATTTGGAGCAGTGTATTCTCCAACTATTATCATGAATCCTATTCAGATATGGCGTCTCTTTTCTGCTATCTTTGTGCATATTGGCTTGGAGCACTTTGTGGTAAATGTTATTACTCTTTATTTTATTGGACGGCAGGCAGAAGACATTTTTGGCTCGCGAAATTTCTTTCTGCTCTATATGATGTCTGGCCTAATGGGAAATATCTTTGTCTTCTTTTTCAGTCCGGATGCTCTATCAGCAGGAGCTTCAACCGCCTTGTTTGGACTTTTTGCCTCTATCGTGACCCTGCATTATGTCGTTCGTGACAGCTACATTCAGCAGCTGGGGCAGTCTTATATGACCTTGATTGTGGTCAATATCATCTTTAGTTTCATGCCTAGTATCAGCTTGGCGGGGCATTTGGGAGGTTTGATTGGTGGCATACTCTGTGCGGTCATTCTCCCTATCAAAGGCTCAAGCAATGCTTTTAAACCTGCTCAGCGCTGGCTAGTCTTGTTTGGCTATCTAGCCTTGGCTGCCCTTCTGATTTTTCTAGGCTTTCATCATTCCTTGATTTAACAAGTATGTATAAATAACTGGCGAAATATAAAAAAAGAGGTTGAATGAACCGCACCCCAAAAGTTAGACAGAAAAAATCTAACTTTTGGGGTGTTTTTAA
>NZ_CAJPNR010000045.1 GCF_905372115.1 uncultured Streptococcus sp. | reverse complement strand
TTTTCAACGTAGATTGCTTGACCAACTTCAACTTTAACTTGTTTTCCGCCAGTTTTAATGATTGCGTATGTGCTCATTATGCACCTCCTATGATTTTTAGGGTTTCCCCGAATTTTGTGAAGACTCGCCTAGCATCGTGGGACGAACCACTTAAGAGAAGAGCTCTAAGTATAACAAAGAATAAACTAGGAATTGAGCCGAAGGCATAACTTGTGTTAGGCAAGGCGATAATGACGAAGTTTAAATTTGTTATACGACGAGCAACGATGTTCGTGCGGTTGCACAGGAATGTGCATAGTCAACTCTATAAGTATAGCACTTCTACCGCTCTTTAGCAAGCTTTTTCATCTCATGAAAACGGATTTTCAAGGATTATCTTTAGATTTTGTTCACTAATGAACTAAGACAACCTCTGTTATCTGTTATCCGCTAACTGCTTTATTAAATAATTATTAGTTCAGAAAATTTCTAAATATAACGCCGTACCCTATCTTGATAGGCTTGATAAGCCTTTCCGAATTTTTTAAGACACCAGCGCTCCTCAGAGTGGATAATCCAGTGGGCCGCAGTCTGAAAAATGACTAAAATTAGAAAGAAAATCATTGACTTAGTCAAAAAAGCTATTCCCAAAAAACAAACAAAGTAAGCTACATACATGGGATTACGGGAATAGCGATAAAGGCCCTTTGTATTCATGCCGTTTGCATCTGGTCTAGCGAAATCTCTCATACTGATAGCGCACAAAGCCAAACCAAGCAGGTAAATAGCCACTCCAGCATAAAAGAAAACAGACCAATCAAACTTAATTTCAAGCAAAAAAGGAGTTATGAACAAGGCTAGATTGCTCAATTGATAAATCACATAAGCTATCTTTTCTTTTCCTTGTACTGGCGCAAAATAAGCTACGCGTGACAAAGCGTTTTTTTCGAAATGACTCAATAAAGGAAAACGAATCAGCAAAAAAGAAATTAAGAGAAAAACAGCAAGCATAAACGTCACCTTCTCTCGCTTTTACAAGAGCCCCTCAATCAGCTCATCAACTTCGTCGGTCTCAGCTTCTGGTCTGATTTCTGAAATCATGATGCCTGCAACAGCGCGCTCAACCAAGCCTTCAACATCTAAACGAGCTTCGTACTGCTCTGCATTCTTGATTTTTGGATTGGTTTTAGGCCGGTCTGGCGCAAAAATAGTACAGCAGTCTTCAAATGGCTGGATAGAGATTTGGAAAGTATCGATTTTTTCAGCAATCTCAATAATTTCCAGCTTGTCCATGGTCACGACAGGTCGGATAACTGGTGTATTGGTCACAGCATTGATAGCTTGCATACTCTCAATGGTTTGACTTGCCACCTGACCTAGACTTTCTCCGTTGATAATGACTTGAGCGCCCCGCTCCTCCCGAATCCGGTCCGTAATACGCATCATAAAGCGACGGGTCAGTGTCATGAGATAGGCTTCTGGAGCCTTGGCCTTGATTTCCTCCTGAATCTCTGTAAAAGGGACTTCGATAAACTGGATATTGCCGCCAAACTTGGTCAATTTTCGCGTCAAATCTTGAGCTTTTTTCAACGCACCTGGACTGGTGTATGGTGGACTGGCAAAGTGAACCGCCTCGATATCCACACCGCGCTTGAGAGCCAGATAGCCAGCCACCGGTGAGTCAATCCCGCCAGACAGCATGAGCATACCTTTTCCCGAAGTGCCGACTGGCAACCCCCCAGCACCACGAATCGTCTCATAAGAGATATAGGCTGCTTCTTCACGAATTTCGACACGTAGTTCAATATCCGGCGCTTTCATCTTGACCTGAACATTGGGAATAGCCTCAAAAACGGCATCACCAAGTGTCTGGTTAAGCTCACGGCTATCCAATTCAAAGCTGTGGTCACTGCGCTTGCTGGTAATCTTAAAGGTCATGCCTTCCTGATAGACTTGCTTCATAATGGTTTGAACAGCTTCAATCAAGGCTGGTACAGACTTTTTAACCCTATAAGATGGCGAGAAATTCTGAATCCCAAAAATCTGCTTGAGTGATTCAGCGACCGGCTGATAGTCTGTCCCATGCAGATAGACATGGGTCCGGTCACGATCCGCCTTGACATGGACCTGCGGATAGACTGACAAAACAGCCTGAATATTGCGTTTGAGCTTGTTGATAAAGCGCATGCGGTTCTTGCCCTTGGTTGAGAGCTCACCGTAGCGCACCATAATTTCTGAATATTGCATTGTTTACCTTACTTTTCTGGTTTTTTCGTAAATAATTTTAAAAGTCGTCAAAAACTGCTCCATCTGACTCATATCATTGTCAAGATCCAAACTGATGCGAACAGCAGTTTGAGCCAGAGACTTTTCGACGCCCATAGCGATTAGGGTTCCCGCTGGCTTTCCAGCTTTAGAAGAGCAAGCACTGGTAGTCGAGATATAGATCTCGTAGTCTTCAAATGCATGGACGACGACTTCACCCCGCACTCCCTTGATACCAAAGGTTAGTATATGGGGCGCAAAATCTTCCATGTCTGAGAAAATCATCACATCTGGATACTTCTGCAGCTCTTCAAGGAGAATCTTCTTCATCTGAGCCGTCCGCTGGGCAAATACTTCTTGCTTTTCCATGGACAGCCGCAGAGCCTTAGCTGTCGCTGCAATACCTGCTAAATTCTCCGTCGTTGAGCGCTTGTCCGACTCCTGACCGCCACCAGTCAAGAGGGGACTGATTTTCTTGCCAGACTTGATATAGACAAATCCTACGCCCCGCAGACCGTGAAATTTATGACTGGAAAATGTCGCAAAATCCACGCGATCCGTCAGATAAGCAGCAGTCGGAATCTTCGTAACAGCCTGTACAGCATCCACATGAAAGGAAATAGTCGGCTTGTCTGCAAGCAGTTCGGATATTTTCTGAATGGGCTGAATACTGCCGATTTCATTATTGACAGCCATGATAGAGATCAGAGTGGTGTCTGGTCGAATCAGCTCCGCTAGCTTATCTACATCAACAAAACCTGCCTTATCCACTGGTGCAAAATCTATTTCAAAGCCTTGACTCTGAAGCCAGAGGGCTGATTCTTTAACTGCAGGATGCTCAATGTTAGATACGATGATGTGTTTGCCAAAAGGAACCTTTTCAAAAGCAACTCCCTTTAGCACCCAGTTGTCCCCTTCAGTCCCTCCAGACGTAAAAAAAATCTCCGAAGAAGACTTGCCTAAAAGCTCTGCAATTTGCCTGCGTGAAGCTGCTAAGAGACGGGTTGCCTGACTGCCTAAACTGTGCAGACTGGATGGATTGCCCCAGATTTTAGAAGCGACCTCTGTGTAGGCGGCCAAAGCCTCAGGATAAGGCTTGGTTGTCGCTGAATTATCTAAATAAATCATGTTCTTTCCTCTAAATTTCAATACTCCTATTGTAACACGAAAGAGAAGCTGGAACAAGAAAGAAAAGGCCCTAAATTCTGTTAGAACTTAGGGATAAATATCACCGGTCATAAAACTCATGCAGCAAGCTAAAGAGTTCCTGTTGTTGAGCTAACAAGCTCTGACCAATGGTAGTAGATTTGATAAGGGTTCGTTCCTCTACATTTTCAACCACCTTTTTCAAAGAGGTCTGAGCAAAAGGCGCCTCCACAATCTTTTGGGCATTTTGGAAAGGCTGATGGGTGACCAACTGGAAGCCATAAGAATTATTGAGCAGTGAATAGCCAGCTGTTCCAGTCTTCTTCTGATAGGCCTTGCAGAGGCCGCCATCAATGACAAAGAGCAAACCGCCACCACGGATAGGCGACTCTCCCTTGCCCGTCTTAACCGGAGTATGGCCATTGACCATCCTAGACTCTTGAGAAAAGAGGCCAAATTCTTCCAAAATAAGCTGACAGACTTTCTCAGAATTACGATAAGAAAAATAAGAATTTTCCACTTCCTTGTGGGTGTCCTTATCTTCAATGAAATAGCGCTCCAAGGTAGTCATCTTTTCTTTTCCAAACAGGGGCGATAGCTTACCTTTCCAGCAATACCAAATCAAGTCAGTCGACAAATCATTGCCCACTTCCTTGTTCTTGGCCGACTGTCGAATATGATACTCAAAGAAATCCAGCAATTCCTTGCCTGAATAATGGGCTTGATTGAGAATGAAAGGCTGGAATTCTCCTGACGGCTCCAGAGGAATGCAGCCGTGAAAAAGCAAGTGATGGTTGTAAATCTTATACATAGAGCCCTTGTTCATCAGAAGACTCATATGCTCAGCCATCTTAAGAGAATTTTGGAATGAGGCCATCATACTGTCTACAGCTTGATTTTCTTCTGGTGTCAAAGCTGACGGATTTTCCGGATTGATAGTTTGGAAGCAGGTGTTAACCAGGGGATGCTTGGTATCGTCAATCGTAACACTTTCTTCCCAATAATCAATCTTGTCCAGCATCACATGGTCCTGCATCTGGAATTCAGGCCGCCGTTTGATTAGTTGATTTTCCAGCTTGAACTGGATAATCGCTAAGGCTTGGTGAACCTTTTCCAGTTGCAGAATTTCCTCATCTGAAAACTCCTGCTCTCTAGCACCAAGAATAGGCCTAAACTTGGGATTAGACTGGTAAGTCTTGTCCGCAAAAAGAGTCAAGGAGCGCAGGTTTAAACCATAATCTTTCTCGATATCCCAGAGATAGCCATAGCGAGCTGCAATGCGCAGCACATTGAGCAAGCAGGCCTTAGAGCCAAAAAAGGCTCCCATCCAGATAATATCGTGATTGCCCCACTGAATATCAAGCGAGTGAAAATGCTGCAGTTCATCCATGACCTGAGCACTGCCAGCTCCTCGGTCAAAAATATCTCCAACCACATGCAGATGGTCGATCAACAACTGCCGAATACTTCGGGACAAGCCTAGGATAAAAGTCACAGCTTCCCGCAATTCAATCACATAAGTCAGGATATTCTCAAAATAGGATTTTTTATCAGCTAGAGCCCTGTCACTATAGAGCAACTCCTCGATAATATAGGCATATTGTGGAGGCAAGGCCTTTCTGACCTTGGAGCGACTGTATTTCGCACCTGCAAAAGCCAGCAAATTCAAGAGCTGGGGAATGGTTTCCTGATACCAGTCTTGGCCTTTAGTTTCTTCCCCCAACACAAGCTCAGGATAGGAAACCAGCGCTGACAGCCGATCCTTATGAGATTCTGACAAGCTGTCCCCAAAACAGTCCTTGATCTTCTCATTGAGGATACCTGCGCAGCTTCTCAAAATATATTCAAAAGCAGCAAACTCCCCGTGAATGTCACTGATATACAGCTCCGTCCCTTTGGGCAGGTTCAAAATTGCCTCTAGGTTAGTCAGCTCTGTAATGACCTTCTGCCGACTGTCAAATTCTTTCAGTAAAATACGCTTATATTGCTCCATCTTCAACCCTCACTCTATAACCACTTTCTCAATCTTCTCTCTTATCTCAATTTCTTTAAATGGTCTTCAATCAAGAAAGCCGTCTCCTCAATTGATTTATCCGTGATATTGATGACATGCGCCCGATACTTTTTAAAGACTTCTTTTGAGTAATCTAGCTCTTCGTATATCTTTTCCAGATCTGTGTAGCTGGTCGACTGGGTCAATCCCAGAGAATTCAAGCGATTACTGCGTATCTTAGACAGTTTTTCTGGTTCGCATAAGAGGCCGATAATCCTCTCTGGATCAACCTTATCCAAGACCTGAGGAAGAGGAACTTCTGGAATCAAAGGCAGGTTGGAAACCTTGTAGCCTTTATTAGCCAGATAAATACTGAGTGGCGTTTTGGATGTACGGGAGACGCCCAAGAGCACCAAATCTGAATCTAAAAAACCTTGTGGCGCCTTGCCATCGTCGTATTTGACCGCAAACTCAATAGCGGAAATTTTATTAAAATACTCAGTGTCCAGCCGGTGCAAGGTACCCGGCACCTCTATAGGACTGGTGCCCGTCTTTTCTCTGATAATCTCAAAAAATGGATGCATCAAATCCAGATAAGCAAGGCCATTGGCCTGACTGAACTCTCTAGCTACAGCTGCTAGCTTGCCATCAACCAGAGTGCTAATAACAAGGGCATCGTCCTTGATGGCATCGCGCAGAATATCCAGCAATTCTTCTTCTTTGTTGATAAATGGAAAACGATAGCTGTTATTAAAAATAATATCTGGGTACTGGGCTGTCACTGCAGACAGCAACTTCTGCGAAGTCCCCCCCAAAGAATCTGAAATGCTGTAAACAATAATTTCTTTCTTCATGTTCATTCCTCTTATCTATTAACCTCAGCGCTTCTAGCCTCTTGAATAATATAATCCAGCAGAGCTGACTTGGTCACAGTTCCTAAAATCTTACGCTCATTATTCTTATCCACTACCGGCAGCGAATCAATCGCAAAATCCTGCAAAACTGCTGCCGCTTCCAAAATGTTCATATCCTTGTAGCAAGTTTTGATATGGGGCATTCGAGTCATGCAGACCGCTACAGGAGTGCTGTCAATGTTAGTATTGAGCGAAGCCCGAAGCAGGTCCTTACGCGACAAAATCCCCAAGAGCAGCTTATGCTCATCAATAACATAGAGAACATCCGCATCATACATAAATAATGTAATAATGGCATCTTGAATAAAAGAATCATGAGATACCAAAACAGGCGAAGTCATAATCTCTGCCACTTCTTTTCGAAAGGTATCGAAAAAGAAAAGCGTCTCTAAATCTGAGCCCGAGTATGTGTAACCAACTTTAGGCGTAGCCTTCAAAATCCCAACCAAGGTCAGAAAAGACAGGTCCGAGCGCAAGGTCGCCCGAGAAATATCTAGTAATTCAGAGATTTTCTCACCGCTTAGAGGCTGGTGTTCTTTTACAATTTCTACAATTTTCTTTTGCCGTTCGCTTAATTTCAAATAGGTCTGACTCCTTCGTTCTTTATAATAGATGATTAACCTGATTTCGCTTAAAAGTTGTTATTATTACTCATATTTCATTTCCAGACGTTTAAATAATCATCATTTTGTAACACATTATAACAAAAAAAGAAAAATTGTCAATAAAACAGGATAATTTTTTCGGTTGACAAATATATGTGATGTATATTACAATGTATTTGTCCTACAATATGACACATATTTCATAATTTTGGAGGTAAATATGGCGAAATGGATTTACTCCTTCGAGGAAGGATGTGCAGATGACAAAGCCCTGCTTGGCGGAAAAGGAGCCAACCTAGCTGAAATGACCAATTTGGGACTGCCTGTCCCTCCAGGTTTTACTATTACCACAGAAAGCTGTATCGAATATTTAGAAAGTCCTTATTTCTTTGAATCTTCTTTAAAAGAAGATATTTTGGAAGCGGTTACTGAATTAGAAGAAAAAACCGGTAAATATTTCAGCGGCAACGACTCAGCCTTGCTCTTAGTGTCTGTTCGAAGCGGAGCCAAGTTTTCTATGCCGGGCATGATGGACACTATTCTCAATCTAGGTCTAAACGATTTAAGAACCCAGACTCTGGCTGAGCAGACCAATGCTGACTTTGCCTACAACTGCTACCGCCGTCTGCTTCAAATGTTTGCTGATGTCGTTTATGGTATTTCCAAGGACGAGTTCGATGACCTCTTGGGCTATTTTGAAAAGAATGCTGGCAAACAGGCCAAGGATTTCACACTGGAAGAGCACCAAGCTTTGATTGAGCAGTATAAGCAGCTTTATCGCGAGCATCATCAAACCTTCCCCCAAAGCTCTAAAGAACAGCTCTATGCTGCTATCAAGGCGGTCTTCAAGTCTTGGAATAACCCTCGAGCAAAGGTTTACCGCAACTTGAATGATATTCCTCACGACCTGGGAACAGCGGTAAATGTCCAAGCCATGGTCTTTGGCAATAGCGACAAGTCCAGTGGTACAGGAGTCGTCTTTACTAGAAACCCAGCCAGTGGTGAGCATCAGCTATTTGGCGAATTTTTGCTCAATGCACAAGGAGAGGATGTCGTAGCCGGCATTCGGACTCCTGAGCCTATCGCTGCACTTGAGACAGCTCTCCCTCAGGCCTATGCAGCCTTCCAAGACTATGCTAAGATTCTCGAAAACCACTATAAAGATATGCAAGATATCGAATTTACCATTGAAAAGGGTAAACTCTATATTCTCCAAACTAGAAACGGTAAACGGACCGCCAAGGCATCTTTGAAAATCGCCTTGGATCTGGTAGACGAGGGCATTATCAGCAAAAAAGAAGCTCTCCAGCGCGTCTCTCCTGCTATGATTAGCCAGCTCATCCATCCTGTATTTGAAGAAAAAGCTCTGCTAGATGCTCCTTTCTTGGCTCAAGGATTGCCAGCAAGCCCTGGTGCTGCAACTGGTGAGATTGTCTTTACAGCTGAGCGCGCCAAAGACTACCACTCCTTGGGCAAAAAGGTCATTTTAGTACGGCAGGAAACTTCCCCTGAAGACATTGAGGGCATGGTGGTCAGCCAAGCCATCGTAACCAGTCAGGGCGGTATGACCTCTCATGCAGCTGTCGTAGCTCGGGGAATGGGAACCTGCTGTGTGGCTGGCTGTGGAGAGCTAACCATCAGCGAGGACAGCAAAACTGTTTCCTGCGGAAGTCTTGTTTTGACTGAGGGTGATGTCATTTCAGTTGATGGCAGCTCGGGACGCATTTATAGCGGAGAGATTCCGACCGTCCTAGTCGAAAATGACCAAGAACTCCAACGCCTGCTTTCTTGGGCGGATGAAGTCGCTCAACTCAAAGTCCGAGCCAACGCTGAGACCGTTCAGGATTTGAAAACAGCTATTAAGTTTGGGGCAAAGGGCATTGGTCTGGCTCGTACCGAACACATGTTCTTTGGTCAAGAACGGATTCTAGAAATGCGGCGCCTGATCCTGGCCGACAACGAATTGGAAACTAGATCCGCCCTCAAAAAACTGCTGGAGTTCCAAGAAAAAGACTTTTATCAAATGTTCCAAGCAGTTCAGGACAAACCGATGATTATCCGTCTTTTGGATCCGCCCATGCATGAGTTTCTACCCAAAGATTCACAGGAAATCAAAGCTTTGGCTGACAAACTACACAAATCACCAGAAAAACTGACTCGCCGCATTGAGCAACTGCAAGAAAGCAATCCTATGCTGGGCCATCGCGGCTGCCGTCTGGGAATTACGCAACCAGAGATTTACAAGATGCAGGTCGAAGCCGTCTTCAAGAGTGCTATCAAGTTGAGTCAGGAAGGATTTACCGTCAAGCCAGAAATCATGATTCCGCTGATTGCGGACAAGGCTGAGCTGGACTCTGTCAAAGCCTTTCTCACCCAACATATCAACAAGCTCTTTAGGCATCAAGGTCATGAACCTTTCCCTTATGAAATTGGCACCATGATTGAACTTCCACGTGCCTGTCTAGTTGCAGACCAGCTGGCTCAGGAAGCAGACTTCTTCAGCTTTGGTACTAACGACCTGACCCAGATGACCTATGGCTTCTCGCGGGACGATATTGGAAAATTCATCGGCCGCTACAAAGAAAAAGAAATCCTTCCTTTTGATCCTTTCCAAAGTGTCGACCAAGCTGGAGTTGGTGAATTGATGCGGATAGCTATCAGCAAGGGCCGTCAAGTCAAGCCCGACCTTTCAATCGGCATCTGCGGTGAGGTCGGTGGTGATCCTGCTTCCATCCCCTTCTTCCAAGAAATTGGTGTCACCTACGTTTCCTGCTCTCCTTATCGGGTTCCAGCAGCTAGGCTTGCTGTTGCTCAAGCTGCACTCAAAGATGAAAAGTCGTGATTACTTTGCTATTCTAGCCCAAGAAGCTGCTCAATCCAAATTTGGGCAGCTTCTTTTCTTAAGAGCAATCTTCTGTGTGCGTTTTCATAAATAAAAATTTGATTTTTTTAAGACATTTTCAGATAAAAAACGTATAATGAGAGATAAGAAATCATTGAAATTTTAAAAGGAGATTCTTGAAAGCATGGAAAACTATTCTCGTAGTAATAAAAATAAGACAAAATCATCTAAAAAACCTACTAAACAGCATATTAAAACAGGTCTTTCAGCTTTCCAAAAGACTATTGCAACGGTTGCCAGTATCTTGTCTATCATCATTGCCAGCATCACGATCATGAATCTGACTGGCCAAAAGGATGAAAAATCAAAAACTGATACCAGTAGCTCTACTGCAACGACTACTATTATCAAGGAAATCGAAAAAGAAACAAGCAGCCCTGCTTCAACAACTGCAACTGATACAGCTGCTTCCAGCAGTGATGCAACAGCAGTTGAGACTAGTGCGTCTAGCTCTACGGCTGATACAGCAGCAGGCGACACTACTGCCTCTAGCTCTGCTGCAGATACAGCAACCAACACTCAGACTGAAGCTTCAAACTAAGCAAGCAGCAAACGCCCAGCTCATTGAGCCAGGCGTTTTTTTTGTATTCATCAAGCAACCTTACTTGACTATCACTTCCGATACATCTTGACTTGAAGATAGAGGTCATTGTAGGTTCCCAACCATTTAGGACCCAACTGCTCATAAACTTCCAGATGTTTCATCGTTTCCTCAGTCGGATAAAAAGCCTCATCTTCCTGAGTTTCCTTAGGCAACATGGCCTTGGCAGGAAGATTTGGTGTCGCATAACCAACATAAAGGGCATTTTTATAAGCATTTTCCGGTCTCAGCATAAAGTTAATAAACTGATAGGCTGCTTTTTTATTTTTGACCGTTTTAGGAATGACAATATTGTCAAACCAAAGGTTGCTGGCTTCTGTAGGCACGACATAGCGTAGGTCTTCATTAGCCTCCAGCATCTGACGAGCCTCGCCAGAAAAGGTCACACCGATAGCTGCATTGTTCTGAATCATGTATCCCTTCATCTCATCAGCTACAATAGCCTTGATATTTGGCGTCAGAGTATAGAGCTTGTCGACAGCTTCCTGCAGCTGATTAGCATCTTTGGAGTTGAGACTATGACCGTCTGAGTTCAGACCAATTCCCATGACTTCACGAGCTCCATCAATTATCATGATGGAGTTTTTGTATTCAGGACGCCAGAGGTCATTCCAATGCTCCGGAGCTTTATCAACCATTTTTTCATTGTAGACAATACCCAGCGTTCCCCAAAAATAAGGAATCGAGTACTGATTTCCTGGATCGAAAGGCTGGTCTAAAAAGTCAGATCCGATATTTTCCAAACCTTTAATCTGGCTATGATCTAGCTTCTCCACCAAGCCTTCCTTCATCATCTTGGCAATCATATATTCACTAGGAATGGCAATGTCGTAGGTTGTGCCGCCCTGCTTCACTTTTGTATACATAGCTTCATTGGAGTCAAAGGTATCGTACTGGATTTGGACACCAGTTTCTTTAGTAAACTCAGTCAGCAGCTCAGGATCGATATAGTCACCCCAGTTGTAAATGACCAGCTTATCGCTTTCCTTACTCTGCGTCCGACTTTCAATCTGGTAGCTGACACCCCACAAGACTAAGATAATCAGCAGAATTCCCGCTAAAAATGAATAGAGTTTTCTCATACAGTCTCCTCCTTCTCACGGGTGATAAAGTAATACCCAATTACCAAAGCAATGCTGAAGAGAAAGACCAAGGCTGACAGGGCATTGATTTCCAGAGAAATTCCCTGACGAGCGCGGGAGTATATCTCAACAGACAGAGTTGAGAAGCCATTGCCTGTAACGAAGAAGGTCACTGCAAAGTCATCTAGTGAATAGGTAAAGGCCATGAAGTAGCCAGCGATGATGGCTGGAGTCAGATAAGGCAGCATGATTTCTTTTAGCATTTGCAATTGGCTGGCGCCTAAGTCATAAGCAGCCTTAATCATATCATCATTCATTTCCTTCAGACGCGGAAGAATCATCAACACCACAATCGGAATGGAAAAGGCCACATGACTAGCCAGCACAGAAAGGAAGCCCAGCTGGAATTTAGCAGTAGTAAAGAGAATCAGAAAACTGGCTCCAATCATGACATCCGGAGCTACCATGAGGATATTGTTGATAGACAGAAAGGCATCCTGATATTTCTTGCGGGCTTGATAAATATAGATGGCTCCAAAAGTCCCAATCAGAGTCGCAATCAATGAAGACAGGAAAGCCAGAAAGAAGGTCTGAACCAAAATCAGAATCAGACGTGAATCCTCAAAGAGATTCTGGAAATGGCTGAGACTGAATCCTGTAAAACGATTCATGTCTTCCCCAGCATTAAAGGCATAAGCAATCAGATAGAAAATTGGAATGTAGAGCACCAAAAAGACAAAGGCCAAATAGAGATTCGCAATTTTTTTCATCGCCCTCTCCTTTCCTTGGTTGCCCACATGGTAAAGAGCATAGCAACAATCAGCACCACTCCGATAGTAGAGCCCATGCCCCAGTTTTGAGTAGTCAGGAAGTGCTGCTCAATAGCAGTTCCCAGAGTAATCACTCGATTACCGCCGATTAAGCGGGTCAGCATGAAGAGACTGAGACTAGGGATAAAGACTGACTGCACCCCACTTCTGACACCATTCAAGGACAAAGGGAAAACAACCCGACGGAAAGTCTCCCAGCGATTAGCTCCCAAGTCATAGCTGGCATTGATAAGATTTGGATCCAAATCATCCAGAACATTGAAAATGGGCAGAATCATAAAAGGCAGCTCGATGTAGCTGGCTACAAAGATAAATGAAAAGTCCGTAAAGAGAATCTGCTGCGGTCCTACTCCGATAAAAGTCAAAAATTGGTTAATTGAGCCATTCTGACCAAAAATACCGATGAAAGCATAAGCTTTGAGCAGAAGATTGATCCAGGTCGGCAGGACAATCAGCATGAGCCAGAGCTGCTTGTGCTTGAGCTGAGTCAAAAAGAATGCGGTCGGATAGGAAATCAGCAGGGTTACGACAGTAATAATTCCTGCATAAAGAACCGAATTCAGACTCATCTTGAGATAGGTCCAGTTCTGCGATGTGAAGTAGGTCTGGTAATTTTCCAGCGTAAACTGGCCCTCAATGTTGAAGAAGGACTTCCAGATAATCATGACAACAGGTGCCAAGACAAAGAGGAAAATCCAGAGCAGGTAGGGCAAGAGAAAAAGATTAGAGGTTGTTTTCTTCATCGCGTTCCTCCTCAATAGCATTGATCAGCCCCGCTTCCTGCTCTTCTACTTCTACATATTCTTCGATACGGGCATCGAATTCTTCTTCAGTTTCATTGAGACGCATGATATGGATATCTTCAGGCTCGAAATGTAGACCAATTTCTTCACCAACAATGGCCTTGCGAGTCGAGTGAATCATCCATTCATTGCCCAGTTCATCATAAGCGATAATCTCATAGTGAACGCCACGGAAAAGCTGGGTATCAACTTTAACCTGCAGCTTGCCTTCTTCTGGCAGAGTAATCCGCAAGTCCTCCGGCCGAATCACCACTTCAACAGATTCATTTGGGCGCATCCCACCATCCACTGCTTCAAAGCGCTTGCCGTTAAACTCAACCAGATAGTCCTCAATCATCTTACCTGGCAGAATATTGGACTCGCCAATGAAGGTTGCAACAAAGTGGTTGATGGGCTCGTCATAAATATCAACAGGCGTCCCCGACTGAACAATCTCGCCGTCATTCATAACGAAAATCCAGTCGCTCATAGCCAGAGCTTCCTCTTGGTCGTGCGTGACAAAGACAAAGGTAATGCCGAGACGCTGCTGCAATTCCCGCAACTCATACTGCATATCTGTACGCAGCTTCAAATCCAGAGCAGACAGCGGCTCATCCAGTAAAACAACCCGCGGCTGATTAATGATTGCCCGCGCGATGGCTACACGCTGGCGCTGACCGCCCGACAGTTTGCGAATAGAACGGCGCTCAAAACCTTCTAGCTGAACCATTTTCAGCACTTCAGCAACCCGCTCTTGAATTTCTTTTTTATCAACCTTGCGCAGACGCAGCGGAAAGGCAACATTTTCAAAAACATTCATATGCGGAAACAGTGCATAGGACTGAAAAACCGTGTGGACGTCTCTTTTATTAGTGGGAATATCATTGATGCGGACGCCATCAAGAAAAATATCCCCGTCTGTCGCGTCTAAAAGACCAGCAATGATGTTCAGAATCGTTGATTTACCAGAGCCGGAAGAGCCTAGCAAAGTATAGAACTTTCCTTCTTCCAGCTCGAAATTAATATCTTTCAGAACGACAGTATTATTATCTTCAAAAACTTTTGAAACGTTTTTAAACTCGATGATTGGTTTTTTCAATTGTCATAAATTCCTTCTTTCTCGTATTAACAGATTAAGGGTTCTGTCAGACCGCTGCTACCTCGTGAGGGCTGTAAAGGCCCTTTATAAATTCCGTGTCGATAGGCTTTCACCCCCTTACTAAGTTGCAGCCAGCTGCAGTTCCTTATCCAGCATACTTCTACTGGAAATCATATCTGTCTTACAGAGATTCACCAATGATGCGGACTTCGCGCTCCAGAGTAATACCTGAATTTTCCCGCACCCTTTCAATCACATGAGCGATAAGATTTTCGTAATCTTGAGCCGTTCCTTTATCGACGTTAATCATAAAGCCGGCATGCTTCTCAGATACCTCTACACCACCAATCCGATGACCTTTGAGTCCTGCTTCACTAATGAGCTGACCAGCAAAGTGACCCAAAGGACGCTTGAAAACAGAGCCACAGGATGGATATTCCAAAGGCTGCTTGAGCTCCCGCAGATGGGTTAAGCGCTCCATTTCCTGACGAATCGTTCTGTGAACACCAGGCGAAAGAGCAAACTTAGCAGAAATAACAATGTCGCCTGTTTCCTGAACAAGTGAGTGACGATAGCCGAACTTCATATCCCGAACGTCCAACGTTTTGACTTGGCCCTGAGGAGTCAGTACCTTGCAAGATACTAAGACATGAGCAATCTCGCCGCCATAAGCCCCGGCGTTCATAAAGACAGCTCCGCCAACGCTGCCTGGAATACCACAAGCGAACTCAAAGCCAGTCAGACTATTCTGCAGAGCGATATGGGTTGTCTGAATCAGATTAGCTCCGGCCTCTGCCTCAATCATATAGCCATCCACCGCTACATTGTTGAGCTTGTCAAACATAATCACGAAACCTCGGATACCGCCGTCTCGCACAATGATATTACTGGCATTTCCCAGCACCATCCAAGGAATGTCTTCTTGATTGGCAAAATTAACAATACGAGCCAGCTCATAACGATTGCGGGGAAAAACTAAGAAATCGGCTGCGCCCCCGACCTTTGTGTAGGTGTATTGACTCAAAGGCTCATTGAAGCAAATGTCGATTCCTTCTAATTCGGTTTTTAATTTCTCTAGTTTTTGCATGATTTTCTCTCTTTTATGTAAACAAAATACACTCTATTATATCAAAAATCTATGGCATTTACGATAGATTACAAAGAAAAAGCTGAGAAAGGTCAGCTTTTTAACGCTTATAATTGTCTAGTAGTAAAACGCTGTGTTTGAGTAGAAAGAGCATTCCTGATGGCACCGAAAGCTAACTCACTCGCCAGAGCCTGTAATTCTAAATGATCCATAAAGTGAATTATCCTCCTTTAAGCTAGACCCATTATAGCACAGTTAGGTATAAAAAGATAGGGATATCAACTCCATAGCTTAGAAATGAAAAAAGAGGCTCATAGAAAACCTCTTGATGATTTATTTTTCTACTCGCACACCCTCAGTATCCACCTGAAGCTGGAAGATTTGTCCCTTGAAATTCTGTTTTTGCAGAAGCTGATAAATCTTCTCTGTCTTGTGCTTAGGCGATAAGACCATGACAGTTGGGCCCGCTCCTGAAATATAGGTTGCATAAGAGCCATTTTTTCTGGCTAAGAACTTAATATCTGAAAATTCCTTGATCAAAGGTTGACGGTATTTTTCGTGGAACAAATCAGACTCGATTGCCCGACCAGCGATTTTCATATCACCTTTTAAAAGAGCAGCAATCGCAACATTGGCAATGGAGCTAGCCGCAACAGCTTCCTTGTAAGAAAGCCGATTTGGTAAGACTTGGCGGCTCTCTACTGTCCGAAGCTCATAGTCCGGGATATAGGCGATGAAGTCTGCGTCCGGAAAGTCCGCCACCACAGCAGACACCTGATTTCTAGATGAGCTAGATACGACCAAATTACCATAAATCGCCGGCGCAACATTGTCAGGATGTCCTTCAATCTTGGTAGCGATTTTCAGTTTCTGATAATCCGACAAATTAAGGTGAGCCAGCTGGTTAGCCAATTCAATGCCAGCCACAATGACCGAGCTAGAAGACCCAAGCCCGCGAGCCAATGGAATATCACTGGTCATTTTCAAACGGCGCGGCTGAATATCTGGAGCCAACTGCAGCGCAATCTTAACCAGTAAATTGCGTCGGTCCTTAGGAATTCTCGGATTGAGGTCATGTTCAATCACCCACTCCTGACTTTCTTCCAAGACTTCAATTTCCAAATATTTTGACAGAGCTACCCCAACGGAGTCAAAGCCAGGACCGATATTGGCACTGGTCGCCGGTACAATAATTTTCATCTTAATCTCCTAATACTTTGAAGGTATTGAGCAAGTCAAACTCAGCAACTTCTTTGAGCTTAGCAGTGACATTTTCCAGCTGTGTCTTGCTGACAGCATGGGTAATAATCACCACGCGAGCCTTCTCACCATCTGTACCTTCCTGCAGAATCTGCTTAAAGGAAATATCCTCAGCATTGAAAATCTCAGCCAAATGCAGAACTTGACCTTTAGAATCAGGTGCCAAGATAGAGAAGTAATAGCTGCTCTTCACATCTTCTGGCTTAGCCAACACAAGCTCACGGCTGAATTCATTAAAGGCCTTGCCAACTGTTCCTTCATTCAAACGGCGGCTAATACGGACAATATCTGCCACAACACTAGTTGCAGTTGGTTTTTGACCTGCTCCTGGTCCGTAGTACATGGATTCTCCGATGCCGATGGATTCGACAAAGACGGCGTTCATTACCCCATTGACACTAGCCAAAGGATGCGCTTTAGGCAGAAATGTTGGAGCTACTTCTGCTGCAATACCCGATGCCGTTTCTTCGATAGAACCAACCAGCTTGACTACATAGCCCAGATCTTGAGCAACAGCCACATCCTCTGGTGTGATATTTCGAATTCCCTGATGGCCCACATCTTCAAATTTAACATTCATACCAAAGGCGAACTGGCTAAGAATCACCATCTTGTAAGCCGCATCAATGCCATCTACGTCATTGGTTGGGTCGCTTTCAGCAAAGCCAAGGCGTTGTGCTTCAGCAAGAGCGTCTTCATAAGACCACCCCTCTTCCACCATCTTGGTCATCATAAAGTTAGAGGTTCCATTGACCACACCCAAGATACGAGTGATTTTGTCAGAAGCCAGTGAATTAACCAAGGTACGCAGGATCGGAATCCCACCGGCAACAGCTGCTTCATAATAGAGAGCTACATTTTGCTTTTGAGCAATTTCCAGCAACTCTGCTCCATGAACAGCTAGCAAGTCCTTATTGGCCGTTACCACATGTTTGCCAGCTTCAAGAGCACGAGTGATGAACGTTTTCGCTGGCTCAATCCGTCCCATCAATTCTACAACAATGGTAATCTCAGGATCGTTCAGAATTTCTTCAACATTTGTGACAAAATTAAAGTCATTTCCAGCTGCTAAAAGACGATCTTTTTCGGCATCGTCTTTGACCAAGACTTTAGCAACCTCAATCTCTGAATGAGCCGCTTGAACGATTTTTTCTCTGTTTTCTTTCAGCAAAAAAGGCACACCGCTTGCCACTGTTCCAAAACCAAGTAAAGCTATTTTAATAGACATGAAGCACTCCTTGAAAATTTCTTGTATAAAAAATATTATAAC
>NZ_CAJPNR010000044.1 GCF_905372115.1 uncultured Streptococcus sp. | reverse complement strand
TCTTCATCTTGCCAAAGGTTTCCTTGAGCTGGCTAACCGTTCCATCAAAAATCTCTTGCCCCTTATCAATCATAAAAATCCGATCACAAAGTTGCTCAATGTCGCTCAAGTCGTGAGTGGTCAAGAGAATAGTGGTCTCTTCCTCCTGATTGATTTGGGTAATGGCCCGACGAATATTGTCCTTGACCGACACATCCAGACCAATGGTCGGCTCATCTAAAAAGAGAACCTTAGGATTGTGGAGCAAGGAAGCCGCAATGTCCGCCCGCATCCGTTGACCAAGCGACAGAGTCCGCACGGGGTCTTTGATAAATTCCTTCAAATCCAAAACTTCATTCAAAAAGTCCATGCGCTTATGAAAGAGCGAGTCCGGCACATCGTAAATCTCTTTCAAGACCGTGTAAGTCTCTTGCAGAGCCAAATCCCACCACAGCTGGGTGCGTTGCCCAAAAACTACTCCAATATCCTTGACATAGTCTTGGCGTTTGTCCTGCGGAGTCTTGCCGTTAATCCGACAAAAACCAGATGTCGGTTTCAAAATCCCTGTTAGCATTTTGATGGTTGTTGATTTACCTGCACCATTTGCCCCAATAAATCCTAAAATTTGCCCTTTTGGCACCTCAAAGGTCAAATCCTTGACTGCTTCAAAGGTCTGCTTTTGAGGATGAATAAAGGAGCGCAAAGCTCCCTTTAACCCCGGCTCCTTCACTGTCTTCACAAAATTTTTCTGAAGATGTTCCACTTCTATCATTGCCATATCTATCTCCCTACCGTAAGGAATAGCAACATTGTATTTTTGACTACAAAAATTCTAAATCCTTACTTTCTAAACCCTCTAAATTTTATTATTACAGAAGGCTTTATACCAACCTATTATAGTCCAATAAAAAATGGAATGCAAGCGTTTGCCCAAAGTTTATGGAATTGAAAATTTTTCTCTTAAAGTGATATTTTTATACTCAATGAGAATCAAAGAGCAAACTAGGAAGCTAACCGCAGGCTGTACTTGAGTAAGGCAAGGTGAAGCTGACGTAGTTTGAATTTAATTTTCGAAGAGTATTAGTCCAAAATTCTGGCTTAATAGTCTCCTTAAAACACCAAAAAAACCTGCCTGATGGGCAGGTTACGTATGTATTGTTCAGCTAGATTATGCTTTACCTTCTGAACATAAATCATTTATTTACTATACTTCCTCATACAATAAAAAGAGCTATATTCAGGTATTCTTCTACCCACACTGTATTAGAAATATGCTTCATTATTCCCTTTAGTTCTTAAAAAAGTGTGGCAAAATAGGGGCAAAATCTTAGGTTGAATTTGCCATAAATCCTAGTATAGACAGCAGAAATTTGGAGAATATTTAATAAGCCTTTTTTGCAGTGAATATGAATCATACTAACAAACTGGAACTCTTCCTATAATTTATTAAACTAGAGGGCATTTAGTCGTGTTAAGAGAAATTTATTTATCAACAGGAAGCTCGTTACCATTTTTAAATAAAATTTGATTATATTTATTTCCCCATCTATTCATTTCAACTACTACTGGTTCTAAAGTTCTTCCAAGTTCAGTTAGTGTATACTCTGTTATCGGAGGCATGATAGAGTAAATATCTTTATGAATAATTTTGTCCAACTCCAATTCTTTAAGTTGCAACGCTAACATCCTTCTAGAACAACCGGGCATTAATTTTTCTAATTCGCCAAATCGACAAATTTCATTATTTAATAAGTGAAATAATATTACGCATTTCCATTTGCCAGAAATTACTTGGAGAGTGGTTTCTACTGGACATCCATTAGCACAATCATAAATTTTTCTTACCATAATCTACCCATCTTTCTATCTTAAGTTACTAAAATATCACTAGTTACAAAAACTTCAATATTGTTATTTTGCAGTATTTGTCTATAATTAACATTATACCAAATAAAATAAGGAAAGGAAATTGAACTATGGCAACTATGAAAGGGGTCGGATTATACAGATATTTACCTATTGATGATAAGAGAAGTTTTGAAGACGTTGAGTTAGATAAACCTTTTGCTAAAGGAAAGAACTTACTTGTTGAGGTTAAAGCGATTTCAGTAAATCCAGTAGATTATAAAGTTAGATCTCCAAAAAGTAAAGTCGAAGAATCCCCGAGAATCTTAGGATGGGATGCTTCCGGAATTGTCTCAGAGGTAGGGGAAGATTGCGAGTTGTTTTCTGTTGGCGATGAGGTATTCTATGCGGGAGATTTAACAAAATCGGGGTCCTATGCTGAATATCAACTTGTAGATGAGCGTATTGTTGGGAAAAAACCAAATACTTTATCTTTTGAAAATTCTGCGGCCTTACCCTTAACTTCCTTAACAGCATATGAGGGTTTATTTGAAAAATTAAAAATCCCATTTGATAAAAGCAAAAATTATGCTAAGAGTATATTAATCATCGGAGCAAGTGGTGGAGTAGGATCAATAGCTTGTCAGTTAGCTCATAATGTAGGGTTAACTGTTATTGGAACTGCTTCCAGAGATGAAAGTAAAAAGTGGGTTTTGGAGCATGGAGCTGAATTTGTAATTAATCATTTTGAAGATATGGATAAAGAGCTTAATGAAATTGGATTCTCAACAGTTGATTACATTTTCTGTTTAAATAATACTGAAAAGCATTGGGATTTTATGGTAAAAGCTATTAAACCTCAAGGAAAAATCTGTTCTATTGACGAAACTAAAGAAAAAGTCAATTTGTCTGCACTACAGTCTAAAGCAGTTAGTTTTTCATGGGAATTTATGTTTGCAAAATCAATGTGGCAAACAGAAGATTTGATTAGTCAACATTATATTCTTAATCAAATTGCAGATATGATTGATAATGGAGAGCTAAAAACGACGGTTACAAAAAGATTATCTCCAATGAATTCAATAAACATTAAAGAGGCTCACAGGCTTCTAGAAACCGGTCGAACCATAGGAAAAATTGTTATCAGCAATTCAAAAGAGTAAAAAATTAGAATTAATTAATGGAGAAAGAATAAATAGGTATAATGAGTCTCGTGTAATTAAAGATAGCATAGTAAAGCAATAGGTCTGTGAATTTTCCAAGAACAGATTAGGCTTTTATTTCATAGAAAGGGATATTCCCTGAAAAAGTAAAATGATTGTCAGCACTACCTGTCTTAAACTTGTAAAATTGCTTTGATATAATAGAAATGAAGTAAGCAAATGTAAGAATTTGCCACATTATTTTTAGTGCATCTATCTCCAATTTTATTAATTGCTTGTTCTAACCAATCAAGTAATTCTTTAGATGGTGAATACTATAGTCAATTGAAACAAGAACAAGACAAAAGAGCCTCTAAAAAAGGTATTACAACTTGGTAATACCTTTTTGAGGTGCTTTGCGATATAAGCCCATGTTTTCTCAATAGGATTGTACTCAGGTGAGTAGGGAGGAAGAGGTAAAATTTTATGCCCAAACTCTTCACATAAGAGCTCTAGCTTACCCATTCTATGGAATCTTGCATTGTCCATAATAATAACTAATGGTGTATTTAATATTGGTAGGAGAAACTTCTGAAACCAAGCTTCAAAAAAGTCGCTCGTCATCGTCTCTTCGTAAGTCATTGGAGCGATTAACTCACTATTTGTTAGACCTACAACCAAAGAAATCCTCTGATACCTTCTTCCATACACTTCACCTCCTATTAACTGATCTTTTAATAAGCGATCGTATTCTCGATAAAAATAAGTATCGAATCCCGTTTCATCAATATAAACAGGTGCTAAGTGCTTTAAACTATTAATTTTTTTGAAAGTTCTATCATTCATTTAGCTACTCAGCATTCCTAAAAAATTAGATGTTCCAATTTACTTTGGGAAAGACAGTGATTTCCTTTGAAAACAGGCGTAAAGTTATTATATTCGTTCGCCAAGGGTAGTCTTAGAATAATTACATTAATTTAGCAACTTTGGATATAGTAGTCTTAAGTATATTCTCTATAAAAGAAAACACAAAAACCCACCCCCAGGGGCAGGTTTCATCTGTATTGTTCAGCTAGATTAAGCTTTACCTTCTGAACCGAATACGTCGATACGTTCTTCAACTGATGCTTGGATAGCTTTTACACCGTCAGCCAAGAATTTACGTGGATCGAAGAGTTTCTTCTTGTCGTATTCTGCTTCGTTTGCTTCGTAGTCGCGAGCAAATGCACGAGTTGCGTTAGCGAATGCGATTTGGCATTCAGTGTTAACGTTAACTTTCGCAACACCAAGTTTGATAGCTGCTTGGATTTGGTCATCAGGAATACCTGAACCACCGTGCAATACGATTGGGAAGCCTGGAAGAGCTTCTGTCAATTTCTTCAAGTGGTCAAGGTCAAGACCTTCCCAGTTTGCTGGGTATGGACCGTGGATGTTACCGATACCAGCTGCCAAGAAGTCGATTCCAGTTTCAACCATTGCTTTAGCGTCTTCGATTGGAGCCAATTCACCTTTACCGATGATACCGTCTTCTTCACCACCGATAGTACCAACTTCAGCTTCTACTGAGATATCTTTAGCGTGTGCTTTTTCAACGACTTCCTTAGCCAATTTAAGGTTTTCTTCTACTGGAAGGTGTGAACCATCAAACATGATAGAAGTGTAACCAACTTCGATACACTCAAGTGCATCTTCGTAGTGACCATGGTCCAAGTGAATCGCAACTGGTACAGTGATGCCCATTGATTCTACAAGGTTAGCGATCAAGTTGCGAGCAACTTTGTAGCCACCCATGTATTTAGCAGCACCCATTGAAGTTTGGATAAGCACTGGTGCTTTCTTAGCTTCTGCCGCACGCAGGATAGCTTGAGTCCACTCAAGGTTGTTTGTGTTGAATCCACCAACTGCGTAACCATTGTCACGAGCTGCTTGGACAAATTTTTCTGCTGAAACGATTGCCATTCTTATCAGGCCTCCTCTTATTTTTTGTGGTTAAACCACTTACATTGTTTATTTTATCACTTTTTCACTAAAATTGCTAGTTTTTCCTGAAATTTTAAAGAATTGCAGGTAGACACTTAGCCTTTTTAAGCGTCTCTATTGCAAAAAGAAAAAGCTGGCCGAAGCCAGCTTACTTGATGCGGAGAGAGGGACTTGAACCCTCACGACCTAAAGCGGTCACAGGATCCTTAGTCCTGCGCGTCTGCCAATTCCGCCATCCCCGCGATTGAGTACCTTACTAGTATAACAGGACAGCTAAGGCTTGTCAAGAAAATTTTTTAGTTTATTTCAAAAAATCAACTTTCTACTCAATCAGCAAGACTGGGAAATTTAAACGAAAATGAAGCTAAGACAGGAACACAGAAAACTCAGTGCTGCTGAGTCGCAACAAAGACAGCAACCGTTTGGTCGGGATCGTATTTTTCGAAGTCAAAAGTGTAGCTCCGATGAAGCTCATCTGTTTCTTCTGCCTGCCAAATCCTCTGCCAAGCATGAAGAACCGCTTGAGGATCCTCCTTATCTGCTTCAAACACTTGATAGGTCTGCTCGGATGTGTCAAAATCATAGACTTCCCCATCTGTCAAACGGCAGATAGAGAGACTGTAGTCTCCTTTGTAATCACTGGCATAGTCATGATAGACGGCATAAACCGGCTCCCCTTGGGCAAAAGCTTCTTTCACAGCTCCCTCTTGTTCCTGCCAGAGAGCTTGGATTTTTTCTATACAATGCTCATCTTGAAAATTATTAGTACGAATACTAGCTAAAATATTTAGAAACATCTTCTTCCCTCCTTTTATTTTTCATTATAACATTTCTCTAGAAAAGTCGCTTAGGTCAGACAAAGCAAGTCTATCTCTCCGAGCTCTTTTCTACCGCTGCTGTGACAAAGGCCGTATAAAGACCTTCAGCCCGGTTCGGTCGGCTGGAAAGCTCTGGGTGATACTGACAGGCAACGAAGAATTTATTTTCTGGGATTTCTACTATTTCGACCAAGCGATTGTCCGGTGAAACTCCAGAAAATACAAATCCAGCTGCCTCAAACTGCTCGCGGAAAGCATTGTTAAACTCATAACGATGACGGTGACGGCGCTGAACGACTTCTTGATAGTCGTAAGCTGATGCTGCCTTAGATCCAGGCTTAAGCTTAGAAGGATAGAGCCCTAACCTCAGCGTTCCACCCAAGTCTTCGACATCAATCTGATCACGCATGAGGTCAATAATCGGATATGGTGTGTCTGGATTGAGCTCCGCTGAGTTGGCATCTGCCAATCCTAGGACGTGACGGGCGAATTCGACACAGGTTAACTGCATACCCAAGCAAATGCCCAGCATAGGCACATCCTGCTCACGCGCATAGCGGATTGCCTGAATCTTACCCTCAGTTCCTCTCTGACCAAAGCCGCCCGGAACGATAATCCCATCCGCATTTCCAAGAAGCTCAGATGCGTTTTCGGCCGTTACCTGATTCGCATCAATCCAGTTAATTTTAACCTCCGCATCATTGGCATAGCCGGCATGCTTGAGCGCTTCGACAACTGAAATATAGGCATCTGGCAACTCGACATACTTGCCGACCAGAGCAATCTGAACCTGCTTTTCCAGACTCATCACTTTCTCAACCATAGCTGCCCACTCTGTCATATCCGCTGCCGGCACATCCAGCTTCAGATGGTCACAGACGATTTGGTCCATCTTTTGGGCCTGCAAATTGAGAGGAATTTGGTAAAGATGCTCCACATCCAACGACTCAATGACTGCCTCCGGCGCCACATCGCAGAATTGAGCCAGCTTATTTTTGATATTTTGCCCAGCTGGTTCTTCTGTGCGGATGACCAGCATATTAGGCTGAATCCCCAGACCTCGCAGTTCTTTGACAGAATGCTGAGTCGGCTTGGTCTTCATTTCGCCAGCCGCCTTGAGATAGGGCAGGAGAGTCGTATGGATATACATGACATTGTCTGCACCGACGTCAGCCTTCATCTGGCGCAAAGCTTCTAAGAAAGGAAGAGACTCGATATCCCCCACTGTACCACCGACCTCTGTGATAATCACATCCGAGTCCGTCGTCCGTGCTGCCCGCTTGATCTTGTCCTTGAGAGCATCCGTAATATGCGGAATGACTTGGACCGTCGCCCCCAGATACTCGCCTTTACGCTCCTTGCGCAGGACTTCGCTATAGATTTTACCAGTGGTGACATTGGAGTATTTATTGAGATTGATGTCAATAAAACGCTCATAATGTCCCAGATCCAAATCTGTCTCAGCTCCATCATCTGTCACAAACACCTCCCCATGCTGGTAAGGGCTCATGGTCCCGGGATCAATGTTGATATAAGGATCAAATTTCTGAATCGTAACCTTGAGACCGCGATTCTTCAAAAGCCGTCCCAAGCTAGCTGCCACAATCCCTTTCCCGATAGAAGAAACTACACCGCCGGTGACAAAAATATATTTAGTTGACATACGTGCTCCTTTTCATAAAACAATTCGTTCCAGCAAGCATCACAGTTACTGGAATCTTATCTAGAGGAGGATTTTCCATAATTTGTCTGAAAAAGAAAAATAGCTCCCTGAAAACAGGAAGCTCTGACCTCTAAAAGAGGTGCCCGAACAGTATAATATCGCAAACCTAAAAAATTGTCAAATGATTTCATTCGGTTTTCATCCATTTTCACCAATACTAATGACATGTGTTTCGAATTCTACATCAGGCATGCACTCTGCTAAATCGTGTCGGATTCGTTCCAAGGCTTCCAGACGCATTTCGACAGAGGTATTGGCATTCCCCTGAATGATGAAAATAGCATCCTTGGTCTCTTCATCAAACTTATAATACTCGCTGTCACGAACATCCAGCCAAGCCAAAATGCCTTTGGCATCCCGATAAACATAGTCTGTCTCGGCAACATGCTTCTCCTTGGACAAAATAGGCAGAAAAACATCTTCCTTTTGGCTTACGGTGAATTCTATCTGACCTTCAATCTTATCAAAATCATGCCCACCAATAGCCAGTAGAGAATGCAGGGCTTCGACATTATAAATATCAATAATGCTATTAATATGAGGGAGCGAGCCTCGGTGCTGGATATTGCGAATCAGAGCGGGAACCGTCGGAGGATTTTTCTTGACACTGCGACCTACGCGCTGGAGTATTTCTACATAACCTTGAACCACCGGCGACTCAAGCACCTCATCCAAGTCGCAGGCCAGAGCCCAGTCTTCCATTTCCTTTTTCTTTTTTAGAAATGAGGAAGACAGTTCTGCATGAGGATTGACATTCTTGGCAATCCCGATAACAACACTCTTAATACCTAAATCACCCAGACTCTTATCAATGACAAATTTCATAGCAGCCTTCCTCCATCTTTTCTTTATTAAATTTTATTAGTATTCTACACCTTCCGAACTTATATTTCAAGGAATATTAAAAGAAACAAAGGATTTCGTCCCTTGCTTCTTTTGGTTGTTCTATTCTTCCTCTTCGGTCTCCGTGTCTTCGTCAGAGTAGTCGTCATCTTCTTCGTTGAGTTCGACTTCTTCACCTAGATCATCTGGAGCGATTTCGTTGATTTCAGCATCGTAAGCTTCCACTTCATTCTTCTCATCGTCTGGATTTTCCTCATCGTATGAGAGAGCTGGATCTGCTTCGTAGCCGTCCTCATCTTCTGGATCGTCATCGCTGTAGTCAATGGCATCCTCGTCGCCATCCATAAAGGCATTGACGCGTTTTTTCTTGCGTTTCTTAGGCGCATCATCCTCATCAGTCTCTTCCAAGGCGATGATTTCTTCATCCACTTCGTCGATAGCATACCATGAACGCAGGCCCCATTTATTATCTCCCAGCGGAATAAAGCTGCCGTCTACATTGAGTTCTGTGTAGAATAAAGGCAGGGCATCACGAATCTCGCTGTTTGATTTTTCCAGATAGTTTTGAATTTCATTGACCAGATCATTAAAATACATCTCATGGTCGCGGCCGCGGGCTTCCAAAATGGCACGCGCCACTTCAATCATAGAAAGCTCACTTTTTTCCTGTCCAGCAAATACTTCTAATTCCAAAGTTGATCTCCTTTAAGATTAAGTAAAGGCTTGTCGCCCTCTTGCAATTTTTCGCTACTTTCTATTGTACGATAAATTTCTATTTTCGTCAAAAGAAAATCCAGGAAAAATCACGGA
Source organism: uncultured Streptococcus sp. (assembly GCF_905372115.1). Classification (GTDB taxonomy): domain Bacteria; phylum Bacillota; class Bacilli; order Lactobacillales; family Streptococcaceae; genus Streptococcus. Next base: position 8,864 of record NZ_CAJPNR010000044.1, on the reverse strand, counting down.
ACAAGTACAAAAAGAAACTAGTGTATCTATACACTAGTTTCAAATGATCTCATTTTGAATGATGAAGCTTATTTCACTTTCGCAGTGCTTGTAATCACTTCAACAGCTTTCTTGATAGCAATGTCGTGTTTCAGCATGTCTTCTGACAGCAATTGACGAACACGTTCTACTTCCATGTTGTAGTCTGTAGCCAATGAAGTTACTTCTGCTTCGATTTCTTCTGCGCTAGCTTCAAAACCTTCTGCCTTAGCAACAGCTTCTACGACAAGGTTTGTTTTAGTGCGTGACTCAGCATCTGCTTCGTATTGCTTGTGCAGGTCTTCCTGACTAGTACCAGTGATTTGGAAGTACATGTCAGGTGAGATTCCTTGGCGTTGCATATTGCCCAAGAATTCATTAACAGCGCGGTGTACTTCTTCGTGGACCATTTCTGCTGGCAAGTCAACGATTTCAGCGTTTGCTACTGCTTGATCAATCGCTGCTGCTTCTACCGCATCGTTATAAGCTGTTTCCTTAGCTTCTGACAATTCTTTGCGGTACTTTTCTTTCAGCTCGTCAAGTGTTTCCACTTCTTCGTCGATATCTTTTGCAAGCTCATCGTCCAATGCTGGAACTTCTTTTTCTTTGACTTCGTGAATAGTTGTCACAAACTTAGCTTCCTTACCTGCCAAGTCTTCTGCTTGATAGTCTTCTGGGAAGGTTACGACAACATCCACTGTTTCGCCTGCACTGTGACCAACCAACTGCTCTTCAAATCCTGGAATAAATTGGCCGCTGCCCAGTCCAAGTGAGAAGTTGTCACCCTTGCCGCCGTCAAATTCAACGCCGTCAACAGATCCAACAAAGTCAATCACAACTGTATCACCATCTGCTGCTGGACCTTCTTTGAGAACCAACTCAGCCAAGTTGTTGCGCTCACGCTCAATGCGCTCATCTACTTCAGCGTCAGTCACTTCTTTAGTAGCTTCAACAGTTACTTCCAAGTCTTTATAAGCACCCAGCTTAACTTCTGGCTTAGTGACTACTTCAGCTTTGATGATCCAGGCTTGGCCTTTTTCCATAGACTCGACATCAAACTGAGGCTGAGCAACTACTTCAATACCTGCTTCTTTGACAGCCGCTTCGTATGCTTCTGGAAGAAGAGCGTTCAAAGCATCTTGGTAGAGGGCTTCTTCACCAAAACGTTGGTTGAAGATAGCACGTGGAAGGCGACCTTTACGGAAACCTGGTACAGCAATATCTTTTTTTACTGAGTTAAATACACGGTCCAAGGCAGGCTTGATTTTCTCTTGACTGATGCTAAAAGTCAAAAGGCCGCGATTTGTTTCTTTGTTTTCAAATGATACAGACATTCTGTCATTTCTCCTTAAAATTTATTGAATACAACCCATTATAGCATAATTAGAGTTTTTTTCAAAATTATTTTTCCTTTTATCCCTTCCTGATCTTATCCTCTGTATAGGCCGCTCTAGCGCCGCCAATTAGCTTGGGACGACTGGCTAAAGCTGTGACATGGGCAGCTCCCAACTCCTTGAGAATCGGTCGGATAGGAATCTGCACGTGCTTGACATGCATGCCGATAGCAGTATCGCCAATATCCAGCCCCGCCTGAGCAACGATAAACTCCACCTCGACAGGATCTTTCATGTATTGGAAAGCTGCTAGCTGACCGCTGCCTCCAGCATGAAGAGTAGGCAGAACATTGACTATCTCCAAATTCTTCTTGTTCACCAAGGCTCTTTCAACTACGAGGGCGCGGTTGAGATGTTCACATCCCTGAACTGCTAGAAAAATCCCCTTCTCTTCTAAGATATCCAGTATGATTTTGACAATGACCTGTCCGACTTCCAGACTGGAATTCTGACCGATATGTCCTCCGACAACCTCACTAGAGGATAGCCCCAGAACAAAAATATCTCCCTCGACCAAGGCAGCCTTGTCCAAAACATCTAGAAGAATCTGACGAGTTTCTGCTCCAATCTTAGCTAAGTCCATGTCTCACCTCGTTTATTTCACTGTGACTGCCTTTTTCAAACTCTCCGGGAAGGCTTTGTAAAGAGCAAAACCGACTGCTAAACCAAAAGCATTCTGCATAAAATTACTTAAGATTTCGGCTAGGGCAGCCCCGACACCATTCATGATACTACCAAAGAGGGCATATCCACCGACCATAGCTACTGCAGCCAAGACCAGACCAAGGTAGCGTTTCTTGCCCTCAAAGCCAGCAAAGAAACCCTGAAGTCCGTGGCAAATCAGGCTGAAAATCATCCACTGGGGATAGCCGGCAATCATATCAATCAAAAAGCCTGAAAGGCCTCCGACAATAGCCGCTTCCTTGCGACCAAAGTAGAAAGCTGTAAAATAAATCCCTGCATCCAGCAGTGTCAAAAATCCTGTCGGAGTTGGGATCTTTAAAAAATTCCCCAAAACAACAGACAGTGCTGTGATGAAAGCTAAGATAACTAATTTTTTAACCTGATTATTTCTCATACTGAACTACCCCATATTGATCTGAGCGCTGAACCGCTCGGTAAACAAAATCTTTAGACAATTGAACTGCTGCAAGCGGAGACTTGCCTAGAAGCAGCTGACTGGCAATGCTGGAAGCAAATGTGCAGCCTGCTCCGGTATTGTTGCTAGCCAGCACTGGCGATTCCATGATCTCAAAATCTTGACCGTCATAGTAAACATCCACCGCCCGCTCCTTGCTCAAGCGATTGCCGCCCTTAATCACCACATGCTTGGCTCCCAAATCATGGAGCTCCTTGGCTGCAGCCTGCATATCCTCCAGACTTTTGATTTCTTTTTGGGTCAATAGCTGAGCTTCTGCCAGATTTGGTGTGATGATACTGACATAAGGAAAGAACTTGATGATTTCTTCTCTCAGCGCACTGACTTCCAAGTCATGATTTTCCTTGCAGACCAGAACAGGATCCAGTACTACCGGTATATCCCTATGCTGCTTGACAAAAGCCAAAGCCTGCCCTGCTATTTGCAGATTGGGCAAAAGTCCTATCTTAATAGCAGAAAATGGAACATCCTTGAGACTGGCTAACTGCTGGGCAAAAACCTCTTCCTCAACTGGAATGACCTCAAATCCCTTGTCAGTCATAGCCGTCAGGCAAGTCACAGCTACGAAACCATGCAGGCCATTGACCGTATAGGTAGCCAAATCAGCGTGGAGTCCGCCGCCACTAAAAATGTCATTGCCCGAAAGGGCTAAAATCAACTTATTCTTCATAACGAATCTCCTTTAGATAGAGGCCGTTTGGACCAGCTGTTGGTCCTGCCAGATGGCGATCTTTCTCCGCTAATATCCTCTGAATCTGCTCCACCGGCATGCGCTTGTTGCCAATCTTGAGCAGGGTACCGACCATATTGCGGATCTGCTTGTAGAGAAAGCCATTGCCCGAAAAGGTAAAAATCAAAAAATTACGCTCTGCATCAAAGCGGACCTTGGCCTCGGTAATGGTCCGAACCTTGTCTTCCACGCTGGTCCCAGAAGCCGTAAATCCAGTAAAGTCATGCGTCCCCTCTAACTGAGCAATCGCTTCTTCTATCAGACTCAGATCCAAAGGATAAGGATAATGCGTGGCATAATGGCGCATCATAGGATTTTTAGGCCGGCCAATATCCACCAAAAATTCATAGGTTTTGCTGTGCTTATTGTAGCGAGAATGAAAATCATCCGATATCCGCTCTACCCTGATAAAATCAATATCTTCCGGCGTCTGTGTATCCAAAGCAAAACGCAATTTCTCTTCATCCTGCTCTTCTGGTAAATCAAAATGCAGCACCTGGCCCAGGGCGTGAACGCCGCTGTCGGTTCGGCCCGCTCCATGAATCACCACAGGCTGGCCTTTATTGATACGGGTCAGGGTCTTTTCAATCTCTTCCTGAACGCTTCTGGCATGGGGCTGTCGCTGAAAACCAGCAAAGCCATAGCCATCATAGGAAATAATCGCTTTATAACGTGTCATGTGTTTATTTTAGCAGGAAAAAAAGCCCCCAGCAAGCCCTAAAAGCAGGAACTGTCTGGGGACAGTTTTTTTGAAAAATATTGTATAAGAAATAGGGATAATCTGCACTTTGACTTGCCATTATGCAACAAAACAACCCATCTGAATCAGACTGTCAGTGACGACACAAACAGAGTAAATTCAAATGGGTTATTGATTACAGATTGCTAAAGTTCCTTATTTGCAGTTACACATCAGCAAATCTGACACCTTTTCTTAGGAACCCCAAATGGAGTTTTCATCCATAAAGCTGTTGGTGTTCTTGAGTAATTGTGTAAAGACAGCATACTTGAAGTCCTTGGTTGCGCGTTCATCGATACGAGTCTTCTTCAGATCTTTGTCAACAGCTTCTGCAAAGCCAGCTTTCAGCTCTTCATAAGTACTATAGACTTTTCCGTTGACAGTCACTGGCTTAATACCTGAGGTTTGTGCTTTATCCACAACTTTTCTGAAGTAAGCTTTCTTGAAGGCTTCCATGGTTTCAAATTCGCCTTCAGAAATTTGCTTGATGATAAAGTTGTCGCTCAAACCAGTCACACCTTGTTCATTGGCTGTCTTGCGGTGTTTATTGGAAGCATAGCTTACAAAGCCTTTTTCATAGCCATAGTAACCCCAAATTCTGAAGGTATTATGCTTGAACATCAAGGCTCCTGGCGCTCCAGTATTGTTTTGACCGCCACCATAGATACCCGTCATGAAGTCGATAGAAATGTAACTAGAGTCATAGTCAGCAGGATTATAAGTTCGATTATCAACCGCACGGTTAGACAGCAAGCCTTGGTCAACCAAGTCCTCTACAGATGAAACGGACATATTCGCTTTCTCCTCTGCCGTCAACTCTCTCACAACATCGTATTGAGTCCGGGCATCTACAACCTTCGGTTCAATCTTCTTGAACCATTTGGCTGCTGCTTCATTTCCTTTAGCCACAACTGCTTGGCCTTCAAGGTAATCCAGCAGCATGAGAGTATCATTATAGCCCTTCATGTAATGGTCGATGTCTGCTCGGTTCTTGAAAAGACTTGGCGAGCTATTGAAAATGAGACTGCCATCATTTGGACGATCAAAGGCCATATTGAGACCCAGAGCACCCCAGCCTGGCTGACCAGGAACTGGTGATTGGAGCAGACCTTGGGCATAACCTTCTGGTCCGATACCTTGTCGCCTGCCATGTCCGCCCAGATAAATATCTCTATCGTTGACGTGGGTGAGCTCGTGCGTGAAGACAGACACACCGTATTCCGTCAAGAGGTCAAAGGCCTCGAAGTTCACACGGATTGAACCAGCAGCATGGGCACCGTAGCCATTTGACTTGTACCAGCCACCAGCTCTTCCCCCAACTAGGTTGAAGAACTCGCGGGATGGAGCATAAGGATTGCCCTTATTATCATTTCCGTTGACATCAATCCAGCCACGTCCTTCCACATCAAAACCATCCCATACAGCCGTTACATTTTGCTTGACCATTCTGGACTTGATATCATCTGAGAGAAGCTTGTACCAAGTGTCTACGTGATTTCGATGCTGGGTCGCTACTTCCTTGATGCCCGCATTAAATCGTTCATCAGACCATGACCGGCGCTTGTCTCTGTTGACAAAGGCCATCGTGCTATAGTTTGACAGAATGGCTAAGCGCGTATTCTTCAAGGTTAGAAGCGGGAGGATATAGTTGCTGAAATATTCAGAGTTGAGGTTATCAAAGACGCGATACTTAGCAGACTTAATCTCCTCGACTTCGGACTGGCGTTCTTCAAACTGAATAAAGCCTCGTGTTGCATCCTTGAACCAAGAATCCATGTCTTCAAAGTCAGTCAGCAGGCGACGGTTGTAATCCAAGTAAGCCACCAAATCACTAGCCTTGGACTCAGCCTTCAACTGACGTGCAAACATATTGACATTGTCTGCCCCTTTCAGTTGATTTTCTGTCGAACGTCCAATCTTAATCAAGCGATCCAACAATGGCACTTTTTCACCATAGAAGTCTGGTTTGAAGAGCACCAGCTCCTTGAGGTTATAGTCGCCAAATTTGAGATCGTAATAACGGTTGAGGTAGGTCAGTCCGAGCATGATGGCGGTCTTGTTCTCTTCGATTTTAGCTTTCAGAGCTTCGTTGGCTGCTGGATTGTCAGCATGGAATCTTGTCCATTCATTAGCCAGGAGCTTACCAAGCATATCCTGCAAGTTGGCTTTTACTTCAGCCAGAGATTCATCTAGGAAGAGGCGCTTGACTTTGTTGACTCTATCATTATCATTAGGAAGACCAACAGAACGATAGACTTCATCACTATACAGTTCAAAGCTCTTCAAGCTCTCAGTCAGCTGAGTCAGCAAGTCTTCTTTGACTGCCGTTGAGTGATTTGGAGTATAGACTGTACCAAGCTCTGCAATCTGATATTCCGGCAGAGTCGTCTGTTCAAATCGCGCTTGATTTTGAAGATTGTAGATAGTCTTGCTTCCGTCTGCAAAATGGACTAAGATCTTATCTGCATCCGTTCCGCCAGCAACAAACTGATTACCTTTCAGGGCTTGAACCGTTAAGACTTTCTTGGTCAACAAGTCTCCTGCTTTACCAGCATCCACCAGCTTATTAGCTTCATGAATCAAGAACTCTTGATTGTAGAAAGGCATAAAGCGTTCGAGGTTTTGATAAAGCTGTTCATTTTCTGCCTTGTAACCTGGCTTATCTTGATAAGTACTTGTTCTCAGGATAGCAGCATTTAGCTTCTCAGTTGTTACTTCATTTGCGCTGGTTTGCTCAAGAGCCGTAATCTGATAGCTCTTGACTTTTTGCTCCGCTTCAGCTTCTGTCAAGCGACGGAACTTGGCATCTTTACCCGTCTTGGTTCCAGAGCTTTGTCCCTGAACACCAAAGAGGTTTTGGAGTTTTTGCCCCATCCAAGCATCGGTGATTTCATTATCTGAGCTAAAAAGCTCTTTTCCGTTCACTACGGTGGCATAGCTGACAGTGTCATTGATAGTTCCATACGGCCAAATGGAAGCAGCGATACCAGCCGCATTTCTTGAGCCTGCATCCTCTAACTTACCTTTGGCAACTGATTGCATCAATCTGCCCCAGTTACCCCAGCCTGAACCTGAATAGTCAGTGAAGTTTTGAGCGACCAGCATACCTGCATTTTGACCACTTTTGACCCAAATATCGGCTTCGACATAAGCGCGTTTCACCAAGGACATAGCATTAGTTCCCGCGATACCGGCTGTAACAGAGTTTCCACCCTTGGACTTAATACGACCCTTAAAGGAAACATTTTCAACGCGAGATTGGCCTTCTATATTATTAACCAAACCAGCAATATGGTCTCTTCCTTCCAAGTAGCCTTGGACATTGACATTTTCGATTACTCCTTTATTCTTCAAACGAGCAGCAATTGTGGCAATTGTATCGCCCGCTTGCGAATCTGGATAAACCATATTGACTCGCTTAAAGTCAATATCCTTGACCGTTCCGCCAGTAATCGTATCAAATAGAGGATGCGCCAAGTCTAAAATCGCATGGCGCTCGCCATTTTGACCACCAATCAGCTGACCTTTGAATTCACCTGGCAAGTAAGACTTGCTGTTAGCTGGTTTGTCAATCAGCTTGGCACTGATACTGCGGCCCAGAATAAAGGTTCCAGAAGGATCTTCCTTGATGCCGTCCAAGAGGTCTTGGAAATCATAGTAGACATTTCCTTCACGCTTCTTGGCCTTTTCCAGATAGAAATCAAAGCTGTTTTGAAGACCAGTTGCGCTTCTTTGCAGCAAGTCTGGCAGCTGAGCCTGAATCTTGAAGACAGGCTGGTTATCAACGACCACTTCCTCGATAGAAGTAACTGGGAGAACAGTATCCTTGAACTGGTCGGATGTAAAGTGCAGGTAATATTGATCCAGATTTGCTGGTTTTTCAGCCAGAGTAGGCATCAATTTTGTCTGGCCATTTTCAACCTTCATCAAGGAGACGTTAGTGATGGACTTGAGTTCCACCTTCTTCAGGTCAAGCTGGACTGTCTCTTGAGCTAATTCCTGACTTTCAGGGCCATTCCCTAAGTCATAGGACAGATTCGTCTCAATCTTATAAGGAGTATAGTAGTCCAAACCACTGAAGCTAGCAGTCAACTGACCACTCGCCAAGTTCTGCTCTGCTATCAGCTGGCCATCTTTCTTCAGACGAACATGAGCACTAGTAAAGGCTTGATCTCTGTCCGTCAGCTGGTATTGAATTTGCGCTGATTTCTGCAATTCATCCTTCTTAACTGCTGAAACAGTCAGGGTCGGCGCTGCTTTAAGGGCCAATAAGTCAGCTAAAGCCTGCTTGAGTTGGTTGACACCCGCATCTACTTCATCTTGACTCGACGAAGTTTGATAAACCGTCGAAGCCATATTCTTAATTGCTTGCAGCTGCTGATAGGATTGATTGGTGTAAACTGCTGGATCCACAGCCTCTGCTAAAGCTAGCTGCTTGCTCAATTCTTCTTTATTGATGCGAGCCTTGCTACCTCGAGTGACCACTGTATCAACTGCTTCGTGCAAGATTCTTTCAGTAGTTTGCGGCTCCGAGATCCGATTACCATCCAAGGTTTCATAGCTGGTTACAATTTCTTTTTGTCCTGGAGTTCCATCGACAGTGGTCTCTTCATCAAGATACTTGCTATCATCTGTCTTGTTGACAACTTGAGGTTCAATCGTTTCTAGCTTGATGTCTGTATGTAGACTAGGTTGTTCTGGTTGAACTGTCGACTCGCCGTTAACGCCGCCCGTGTATTCTGGGAGGGCAGGCTGGACCGGAGCTGGGTCACTAACTGTAGCTACTGGAGCATCATAGACTGGATTGTCTGCTTGAACTAGCGA
>NZ_CAJPNR010000043.1 GCF_905372115.1 uncultured Streptococcus sp. | reverse complement strand
GATTTTATTTTTTTATTTTGATTTTCATAACTATCAGCTTCTATATCTACAAAAAGACGATTATTAAAATCTTCAATATCATCTTCTTGTACAACTTCATTAAATATGACTTTCCCACTTTTATTTCTTATTTCATAATTTGAATTTCCTGATTCATCTATAACCTCATAATTATCAAACTCTAAAAAATATGTTTTTAGAGTTTCCTGTGTTAATTGCAACAACTTCTCATGTCCTTTTTTATAAAAACCATATAATCTATAAATGAAATTCTTATCTCGAGCCTCCGTCCTATTTTTTAAATAGTGTCTAAACATTAACTGTATTGGTTCTTTTATAATACTGTTATTAAAATCAGTTTTTTCATAATATTTACATTGAAAAAATTGTATTTCATCATCTTTTTCAATATCAATATCTTCAACTCCCTCAATGGTAACTATGTTTGTCTCATCTGATTGCTCCAAAATCTCTAAAATTGATTTGTCAAACTGATAAAAATAACCCTTTATAGTACTAATTGCTGATCTTGATTTACTCATTATTTGCCTCACTATATGATGACTTTCCTTCCATTATACCAAGAAAACACAGTTTTTACACTGCGTTTTATTATATTTATATAATTACTTATTTCACCAACTTCTTCATCTCATCAATACGTGCAACGGTCGCGTCGTACTTAGCTTGGTAGTCGGCTTGTTTGTCGCGTTCTTTTTGGACGACTTCTGGTTTGGCATTGGCTACGAAGCGTTCGTTAGAGAGTTTCTTGCCGACCATATCCAGTTCTTTCTGCCACTTGGCTAGTTCTTTTTCGAGACGAGCCAGCTCTTCCTCGATATTGAGGAGATCTGCCAGTGGCAAGTAGATTTCTGCTCCTGTGATGACGCTTGACATAGCGAGTTCAGGTGCAGGGATGGTTGATGCGATTTCCAGATGTTCCGGATTGGTGAAGCGCTTGATGTAGTTGATATTATCCTTGAAGAAGGTTTCCAGCGCACTGTCTGTCGTCTTAATCAAGATAGTAATCGGCTTGCTTGGCGCCACATTGACCTCAGCTCTGCTATTGCGCACCGAACGAATCAGATCCTTGAGGGCTTCCACACCAGCTGCTGCCTCGGCATTTTCAAACTCTGGACGAACCACTGGATAAGCCGCTGTCACAATGGTGCCTTCTGAGATTTGACCAAAGATTTCCTCGGTCACGAAAGGCATGATTGGGTGAAGCAGGCGCAGAATTTGGTCCAGCGTGTAAAGAAGGACAGAACGAGTGATAACTTTCTCGTCTTCGTTGTCGCTATAAAGCACTTCTTTAGTCAGCTCCACATACCAGTCGGCAAATTCATCCCAAATGAAGTTGTAGAGGATGTGTCCAGCTACACCAAACTCGAACTTATCAAAGTTTTCAGTAACCTTGCCAATGGTTTCGTTGAGGTTGTGGAGAATCCAGCGGTCGGTGACATTGCCAGCCTGACCAGCCGCCACCTGAGCGACATTCTCACGCGCCGCATCCAGCGTCAAACCTTCATTGTTCATGAGGATATAGCGGGAAATGTTCCAGATTTTGTTAATAAAGTTCCAAGAAGCATCCATTTTTTCATAGCTGAAGCGGACGTCTTGGCCAGGAGCAGAACCGTTTGAAAGGAACCAACGCAGGGCATCAGCACCGTATTTGTCAATGACATCCATCGGATCAATCCCGTTACCGAGAGATTTCGACATCTTGCGGCCTTGCTCGTCACGGATAAGACCATGGATGAGCACATTTTGGAATGGCTGACGACCAGTGAATTCCAAGGATTGGAAGATCATCCGAGATACCCAGAAGAAGATGATGTCGTAGCCTGTAACCAAGGTTGAAGTTGGGAAGTAGCGTTTGAAGTCTTCTGAGTCGACATCAGGCCAGCCCATGGTTGAGAAGGGCCAAAGGGCTGAACTGAACCAAGTATCCAACACATCTGGATCTTGAGACCAACCATCACCTTCCGGCGCTTCTTCGCCTACATAGATTTCACCTTCAGCATTGTACCAAGCTGGGATTTGGTGCCCCCACCAGAGCTGGCGAGAGATAACCCAGTCGTGGACACTTACCATCCATAGGAGGAAGGTGTCATTAAAGCGAGGTGGGTAGAATTCTACCTTGTCCTCTGTTGCTTGGTTGGCAATGGCATTCTTAGCCAATTGGTCCATCTTGACAAACCACTGAGTAGACAAGCGCGGCTCAACCATAACGCCAGTCCGCTCTGAGTGACCAACACTGTGGACACGTTTTTCGATTTTAACAAGGGCGCCGATTTCTTCCAGTTTCTTGACAACAGCTTTGCGAGCTTCAAAACGGTCTAACCCTGCAAATTCAAAGGCCAAGTCATTCATGGTTCCGTCGTCGTTCATCACGTTAACTTGTGGCAAGTTATGGCGTTGACCAACCAAGAAGTCATATGGATCGTGAGCCGGCGTGATTTTCACGACACCTGTCCCAAATTCAGGGTCGGCATGTTCGTCCGCAACGATTGGGATTAATTTGTTAGCAATAGGGAGAACTACGTTTTGGCCAATCAAGTCCTTATAGCGTGGGTCTTCTGGATAGACCGCAACGGCAACGTCCCCAAACATAGTCTCAGGACGAGTGGTCGCTACTTCAAGGGCGCGTGAACCATCCTCCAGCATATAGTTCATGTGGTAGAAGGCACCTTCCACGTCCTTGTGAATCACCTCGATATCAGAAAGAGCTGTGCGAGCTGCTGGATCCCAGTTGATGATAAACTCACCACGGTAGATCCAGCCTTTCTTGTAAAGTTCGACAAAAACCTTGCGAACAGCTTTTGACAAACCTTCGTCAAGGGTGAAACGCTCACGAGAATAGTCCACAGAGAGCCCCATCTTACCCCATTGTTCCTTGATGGTCGTAGCGTATTCGTCTTTCCATTCCCAGACCTTGTCGAGGAATTTCTCACGACCAAGGTCATAGCGGGAAATGCCTTGCTCCCGCAAGCGCTCCTCGACCTTAGCCTGAGTCGCAATCCCCGCGTGGTCCATCCCCGGAAGCCAAAGCGTATCAAAGCCTTGCATGCGCTTCTGACGGATGACAATATCCTGCAAGGTCGTATCCCAAGCGTGACCAAGGTGGAGTTTCCCAGTCACGTTTGGTGGTGGAATCACAATCGAATAAGGCTTAGCCTTTTGATCTCCTGAAGGCTTGAAAACATCGGCATCAAGCCATTTTTGATAACGACCAGCCTCAACCTCGGCTGGATTGTATTTAGGTGAAAGTTGTTTAGACATGTGTGTTCTCCTTACATAATTCATTTTATTTCTTTTGTAAAATTAAATACATAGCAATTAATTTTTTCCATTTCGGGAGTTTTCTCATTTTAACAATCGTTGTTTTGTTCTTTCTTTTTCGATTTATAATAAATGAATTAACAGCAATTAAAATAGCTACCAAAAACGAAATAATCATTAATATTGGCATCCTAATATTTAATCTCTCAGAAGCGACCATGTTCTTTTTCTCGAAAAAACTTGATATAAGCAAAGAAGCATACAATAAAAAAGTCAAAAGATATCCACTCAGCTTATTGCGTTGCCATATATATTTCACTTTATCCGAAATGTATTTTGACTCTATATCTTTACCTTTTCTTAGAAAAATAACAAAATCTATTGAATTGATATAATGCCAGATAGCCAATCCGCCCGTTATAAGCGCCCACCATTTAATATCAAATACACTAATAGTATAAACACCGATTGTAATCATTAAGATTTGAAACAAAAATTTTAATAAACTACTACCAATTAAGATCATCATCAATGAAAAATAAAAACGTATGAAAACAATTGTAATAAATAAATCATGATAAACTTTATTGATCTTAAAATGATTAATCAAAATACCCACAAATAATAAAAGAGAAAATGACCATATTATTTCTCTAACTACAGTAATAATATTCTGGTATTCTTTATTATCAGAAAAATCTTTTATCCTTTTGGATCTAGGGTAATAGTTGATTAGATAGATAACCAGTAATATTAATATCAATATTTGATAAAGATTAAAACCTAGAATCAAAAAATCCCTTATTAGTCTTGTTTTATCTAAATTAATAATTAAAAAAAGAAAGGGTAACATAAATAGGTATTTAATACCAGTATAATCGAAAAATTTAAATGCCCTTTCTACAATATTACTTTGAGCTGTTATTTTAAACTTTTTTAACCTCTCAAAAATTTTTTTATTCATTCTTCCCCCTATCATATTCCTAATATGCTTACCAAAATCCGACACAATCTTCTGAGTTCTGTTAAACTTCTCATTTTCCTATTCTACATTATTATAAATGTTCACTTATCGTTGACTCGGTAAAACCAAGTAGCTCAAAAATTCCTTTTATGTCAGCAAAAGTTTGTCATTTTGCAAAAGAATATCCAACTAAAAATCACCATTTAGAGTTGGATACAGGATGAAGTTAGAAATCTCATTCATCGTTTATCCTCCCACTCACTCCTCAACAACCCATACCTCAAATCATCACAGCGATTACCTTGGGCATCTTTGCGGTCTCGGATGCGAGCTTCGAGGGTGAAGCCAAGTTTCTCTGCGACTCGTTGACTTTGAAGATTATAGCCAAAGCAGGACAACTCAATCTTATGAAGATCCAGTTCTTTAAAAGCTAAATCAATCAAGGCACGCGCCGCTTCTGGCACATAACCTCGTCCCCAATAGTCTGAGTGCAAGATATAGCCAAGCTCAAGCACATCATCTTCGTGCCGATGGTTGAAATCCACAGAGCCGATGATCTTATCCGTCCCTTTGACGACAATCCCGTAACCTGCTGGGAGATTCTCCTTTTTATTACGCTCAGGAAGGATATGCTCCAGATAGTAAATCTCGTCTTCCAAGGTCTTGACGGGCGGAAAGCCTGCTGGGTAGGAGACATCTGGCAGACTGGCGTAGGCATGGATATCTTCGGCATCTGCCACTGTACGGACTCGTAACACGAGCCGTTCTGTTTCTAATCGATCTGGTAATGCTACTCTTGTTATCCTTCTCCCTCGCTTTCTACAAAAAATCGCCCCTGTCATATCCATGACAGGGACGAATGTGTTTATCCGCGGTACCACCCAATTTCGGGCAACGCCCGCAACTTTGTTTATTTCAATTTTTCATCTCATCAGCAACCAGCTTTGACACATTTGTGGACTTCTCAGCACCGCCACTTTCTGTAAAATGCTTGACTCAAAACACCTCTGATGAACTTATTCTATCACCTTTCTAGCGAAAAATCAATAATTTCTCTCACCCAAAAATCCGTCTGGCAGGTCATGAAATCCCTTGCCCGCCTGATAGTTGGCGAATTTTCCTAAAAGGAACTGGTAGGCATCGAGACGACTTTCATAGCGAATAGCCGCTTCCTTGGCCAGCTCGTCTTGGTCTGCCTCGTAGACTACCTGACTCTCCTTGAGGGCCATCTCGTTAATCATGACCTGGGTCTTGACCCAAGCTTCAAACTCCTGTAAAAATTCTTGTTCGTAACTCATTTTTCTCACTTTCTAACTGCAAATATTTAGTCCAAATCTCGGTAAAAATCACTGTCAATGTCACGGAAGGGCTGAATGTCCTGTACATACTCCAGCACCCCCTGAAATTCACCAGATTCATCCCGCACCGCTGCATAGGTCACATGAACAAACTTGCCCCTTGATTCCGACTTGAACCACATCTCAAACTTGTCCCGCTCTCCCTTGCGCAGAGCCTTGAAAATTCGCCGCACCTTATCCAAAAACTTGGGCGGGTGACAAAGCTCGACATTGCGCCCTATCTGGGACGGTGTCCGCTTGAAAATCATCTCGTCCGCTGGCACGCTGTCATTATAATACTGGAAAATATCATCCTTATTGACAAAGGTAATCTCCATGGGCAGATGGTCCAAAATCAGATTGGCCTCCGCCACAGACAGATATCCATGACCAAAAGGCTGCTGGGACTCCCGATTAAAGGCTTGCTCCTTCTTTTCCTTAGGCTTAAAGGAAATAGTGACCTGACCATCCGGCGTATCAATGACCTGCTCAAATCTGCCATCACTAGTTTGTTCTCTACTGGCTGCCGCTTCGCTTCCTTCATCAGCAGCATCCCTAACTTCCTCCTCCGAGAATGAGTGCCGAGCAGGAATCCATTTCTCTGTTGGCTTGATGATGGCATAGCCATAAGCATCGCTCTCCTCAGCAATCTTGAGCCAGTCGTCCTGAGTAAAGGACTCGAGGAGTATCATGAGAAGGATGGACTCTTCCTTGAAAATCATAGCTTCAAACTCAGCAGCAAAAGTTTCAAACTTGTCCTTGACTTCTTGAATCGTGCTATCCGGTAGTTGCTCTGCAGCAATCTTAGCCTCTTGGAAAAGGTCCCGAATCTGATCATCCACGCCCCACATGACCTTGGGCGGCGAATCGTGGCCGTAGCTCTCCATGATAGGAAACATAAGCTCTTCCTTGCGCTGATAGTGGATATCAAACTGCCCCACCAAACCCAGCTGGCGCTGGAGTCCCTTGCGGATTTCAGGGAGAAGCTCCTCATCTTCTGTGCTTTCATAGGTAGATAGGAGCCTGCGAACCCGCATGAGGGCAGCCCGCAGTGCTAGATTTTCCTGCTTAAAAATCTGAACAGGATGACCTGGATGGTCGGTATCAGCCACCTCCACATCCTGAATGGCACCTTTAAAGAGGTTGGCATGGACATTGCAGAGAGACATGATATCTTCAAAGGTCACTCCCGTATCCGAGTTCATCAGCTCATGCTCCATCAGGCTAATCTCAATAGCGGACACACCAGCAAAATGCTTGTTGAAAAGCTCCTGAACGGATTCTGCAGAAGCTCCGTTATGTAGATCCAGCAAGATAGACTTGAGGACTTCAATGCGTTCAGTAGCCATGCCTAAATCCCCACCACTTCATAGCCATTTAATTCCAGAGTTTGCTTGATTTTATTCAGGTCAATGCCGTTCATGGCAGCTCCTTTTTTGATAGAAACCACGCGCCCGACTGTATTGCGCATGACAGGATTGGCCAGAGGCGTAAAGCCCAACTCGACCAAAACATCCAAAACTTCAGGCTGCTTCTCAATCACTTCTGCCACTGGGATAGACAAATCAATCACATTATCCATATCTGCTCCCTCATCGTTATTTTTCTACAATTATACCATAAAAAATCTATCAGACCCAAAGCAAAAAAGTGTGATAATTTGCTCTTCTTACGCTTGTTCAAAAGAAATGGAATGGCGAATTAAGATAGATATGATGATAGACTTCTGCCTTCCATTATTGCCTCAGGCAACGATAAGAAAATATAAAGCACATTGCTTCGACTTTTTTCCCTTTTGTGATAAGCTAAGATTAGTGAATTGAGAGGGTTTTCGTATGTATATTGCAGACTTAATGGAAAAGAGTGAAGCGGGGCAGTTTATTATCCTGTCTTATTTACAGCAGCATTCTACATCCAGTTTAAAGGCCGTCATGTCAGAAACAGGATTCTCGAAAGCAACTTTGACCAAGTACATTAGCTTGATTAACGACAAGGCTGTGGATCATCATGCAGCCTTATCCATCCAGCTTCAGGACGAAACGCTCAGTCTGTCCATCGGTTCTGATACCAAAGGTCGGGATATTCGCAGACTCTTCTTGGGCAATGCTATTAAATTTCAGATTTTGAACTACTTGCTCTATCATCAGCAGTTTTTAGCCCATCAATTAGCTCAGGAACTGATGATCAGTGAAGCAACACTCGGCCGCCATATATCTGGTCTAAATCAGATTTTATCAGAGTTTGAGCTATCTATCCAAAATGGCCGCTTAAAAGGGCCTGAGCACCAGATCCGCTATTTTTATTTCTGCCTCTTTCGCAAGGTCTGGTCCAGCCAAGATTGGGAAAAAGAACTTCAAAAATCAGAAAGAAGGCAGGAAGTTGCCGTCTTAGAAGAGCTCTGCGGAGCCCAACTCTCTCAAGGGCAGCGATTGGACTTGGCTCTTTGGGCACATATCACCCAACAACGCCTAAGAGTCAATGCCTGTCAATTTCAAATCATTGAGCAGAAAATGCAAGGCTATTTTGAAAACATCTTCTACCAGCGCTTGCATCGCCGGACAAATGATTTCTTTGCCGGGCAGCACATCACTCTGAGTCAGGAAGACGGAGAAATGATGATTTTCTTTTCATTTCTGCTTTCCCATCGGATTCTGCCCCTGCACACCATGGAGTATATACTGGGCTTTGGCGGTGAAATTGCCAGCCTGATTACGCAACTGATTCAAGAGATGAAATCTCAGGACTTGCTAGGTGACTACATCGAGGACCAAATGACCTACGAACTAAGCCAGCTCTGCGCCCGCGTCTTTCTTTTCAAAGGCTATCTCTTGCAAGACAAATACAAGCATGACTTAGAACTTCGCCATCTTTACTTATGGAGCGAATACGATTATCGACAAGTGGCAGACACTATTTTTAGCAAACTGCCTATTTTCCAACAGGGAACATCTCTGGATAAAAAAGTTTTGTGGGAATGGCTCCAGCTGATGGAGTACATTGCTGAAAATGACGGTCAAGTCATCAAGATAGGCATGGACTTGACAGATAGTTTTATCGTTGTTTCTAGGATGACGGCCATTTTAAGACGCTATTTAGAGTACAACCGTTTTATTACGATTGAATCCTACGACCTGACCAGAAATTATGACCTTATCATCACCAACAATCCTATTCATCAGACCCAGCAGGTTCCCATCTATTATTTAAAAAATGACTTAGATTTGGAAGATTTGGCTCAAATCCGTCACATGATATTTCATTAAGAAACTTGGAGAAATCCAGGTTTCTTTGTGATTTTCGCACAATCTCCTCAGATTTTTTTAAAATTTAAAAAAAGTTGATGAAAAAGAAAGCGTTTTATTTTATATACTAGTTACTGTAGAGGAAACATCCTCAAGATTTTTACCAGGAGGACAGTTCATGTCACAAGAAAAATACATCATGGCTATCGACCAAGGAACTACTAGTTCCCGCGCCATCATCTTTAACAAAAAAGGAGAAAAAGTTAGCTCCAGTCAAAAAGAATTTACTCAGATTTTCCCTCAAGCTGGATGGGTTGAGCACAATGCCAATGAAATTTGGAACTCAGTGCAGTCCGTTATCGCCGGTGCCTTCATCGAAAGCGGGGTCAAACCTAATCAAATCGAAGCTATCGGAATCACTAACCAGCGTGAAACAACTGTCGTCTGGGATAAGAATACAGGTCTTCCTATCTACAATGCTATCGTTTGGCAATCTCGTCAGACAGCTCCTCTGGCTGAACAGCTCAAAAACCAAGGCTATGTAGAAAAATTCCATGAAAAGACTGGTTTGATTATTGACGCTTACTTCTCTGCTACCAAGGTTCGCTGGATTTTGGACCATGTAGAAGGAGCGCAAGAAAGAGCTGAAAAGGGTGAATTGCTCTTTGGTACCATTGATACCTGGTTGGTTTGGAAATTAACTGACGGCGCGGCTCACGTGACAGACTACTCAAATGCAGCCCGTACCATGCTCTATAATATCAAGGAACTCAAATGGGACGACGAGATTTTGGAAATCCTTAACATTCCAAAGGCCATGCTTCCTGAAGTTCGTTCTAACTCAGAAATCTATGGTAAAACTGCTCCATTCCATTTCTACGGCGGAGAAGTTCCGATTTCTGGTATGGCTGGTGACCAACAGGCCGCTCTCTTTGGACAGTTAGCTTTTGAGCCTGGTATGGTTAAGAATACTTATGGAACTGGTTCTTTCATCATCATGAACACTGGTGAAGAGATGCAGCTGTCTGAAAATAACCTCTTGACAACCATTGGTTATGGAATTAATGGCAAAGTTTACTATGCTTTAGAAGGTTCTATCTTCATTGCCGGAAGTGCTATTCAATGGCTGCGCGACGGTCTTCGGATGGTTGAAAATTCACCAGAATCTGAAAAATATGCTCTCAATTCCCACAACAATGATGAAGTATATGTCGTACCTGCCTTTACAGGTCTGGGCGCTCCCTACTGGGATCAAAATGCACGTGGATCTGTCTTTGGCTTGACCCGCGGAACCAGCAAGGAAGACTTTATCAAGGCTACTCTGCAATCCATTGCTTACCAAGTACGAGACATCATCGATACTATGCAGGTGGACGCTAAGACTGCTATTCAAGTCCTCAAAGTCGATGGCGGTGCTGCTATGAACAACTTCCTCATGCAGTTCCAGGCTGACATTTTGGGAATCGATATTGCCCGTGCTAAAAACTTAGAAACAACTGCTCTCGGTGCAGCCTTCTTGGCAGGACTGTCAGTAGGCTACTGGAAAGACTTGGACGAACTCCGCACTCTCAATGAAACTGGAGAACTCTTTGAACCATCTATGAATGAATCCCGCAAGGAACAACTCTACAAAGGATGGAAAAAAGCCGTTAAGGCAACTCAAGTCTTTGCAGAAATCGACGACTAATACTGATTCTTATTTTGATGATAAAATCAGTAGAACCATGAAGCAACTCAGTTAGAAAGTGTGTAATTATGGAATTTTCAAAGAAAACACGTGAATTATCGATTAAAAAAATGCAGGAACGCACCTTAGACCTCCTGATTATTGGTGGTGGGATTACCGGCGCTGGGGTAGCCTTACAAGCAGCAGCTAGTGGCCTGGAGACCGGTCTGATTGAAATGCAAGACTTTGCAGAAGGGACTTCTAGCCGTTCTACCAAATTGGTCCATGGTGGCCTTCGTTACCTCAAGCAATTCGACGTAGAGGTGGTCTCAGATACAGTTTCTGAGCGTGCTGTCGTTCAGCAAATTGCCCCTCATATTCCAAAACCAGACCCTATGCTGCTGCCTGTCTATGAAGAAGAAGACGCTACTTTCAGCCTCTTCCGTCTCAAGGTAGCTATGGACCTCTACGACCTCTTGGCTGGTGTCAACAACACTCCTGCTGCCAACAAGGTCTTGAGCAAGGAAGAAGTCTTAGAACGGGAACCTGAACTTAAGAAGGAAGGCTTAGTCGGCGGCGGTGTCTATCTTGACTTCCGCAACAATGACGCGCGTCTCGTGATTGAAAATATCAAACGCGCCAATCAAGACGGCGCCCTGATTGCCAACCATGTCAAGGCAGAAGGCTTCCTCTTTGATGAATCTGGAAAGATTACAGGCGTTGTTGCGCGTGACCTCTTGACAGATGAAGTCTTTGAAATCAAGGCTCGCTTGGTTATCAATACAACTGGTCCTTGGAGCGACAAGGTACGCAATCTATCAAATGACGGTGAGCAATATTCACAAATGCGTCCAACCAAGGGTGTTCACTTGGTAGTTGACTCTAGCAAGATCAAGGTTTCTCAGCCAGTCTACTTTGACACAGGCTTGGGAGACGGCCGGATGGTCTTTGTTCTTCCACGTGAAAATAAAACCTACTTTGGTACGACTGACACTGACTACACTGGCGACCTAGAGCATCCAAAAGTAACACAAGAAGATGTGGATTACCTCTTGAGCATTGTCAATAATCGCTTCCCAGAAGCAAACATCACGATTGACGACATCGAAAGTAGCTGGGCTGGCCTGCGTCCTCTAATCGCAGGAAACAGTGCTTCTGACTACAACGGCGGAAACAACGGTACTATCAGTGATGAAAGCTTCAATGAACTGATTGCGACTGTTGAGAGCTATCTGGCTAAAGAAAAATCCCGTGAGGATGTCGAGGCGGCTGTTACGCAACTCGAAAGCAGCACGTCTGAAAAACACTTGGATCCATCTGCCGTGTCTCGCGGTTCCAGCCTGGAACGTGATAACAATGGCCTCTTGACTCTTGCTGGCGGTAAGATTACGGACTATCGTAAGATGGCTGAAGGCGCTATGGAGCGCGTGGTTGAAATCCTCAAAGCAGAATTTGACCGCAGCTTCAAGCTCATCAACTCTAAGACCTATCCTGTATCAGGCGGAGAATTGAATCCAGCAAATGTCGATTCAGAAATCGAAGCCTTTGCACAACTCGGCGTATCACGTGGTCTCGATAGTAAGGAAGCCTTCTATCTTGCAAACCTTTACGGTTCGAATGCTCCTAAAGTCTTTGCCCTCGCACACAGTATCGAGCAAGCACCAGGTCTCAGCCTAGCAGATACCTTGTCACTGCATTATGCCATGCGTAATGAATTAGCACTTAGCCCAGTCGACTTCCTACTTCGTCGGACTAACCACATGCTCTTTATGCGGGATGGTTTAGACGCTATTGTAGAGCCTGTTCTGGATGAAATGGGACGATTCTACGACTGGACAGAAGATGAAAAAACAGCTTATCGAAATGATGTTCAAGCTGCCCTTGCAAATAACGATTTAGAAGAATTAAAAAAATAGAAAATACGAGAAGAGGCGGTAGACCAAGAACTGTCTGCCACCCCTTCTTTTAAATGGAGTAACATAGATGATGAAAGAAATATTTGGCGAATTTTTAGGAACACTGCTCTTGCTCCTTCTGGGAAATGGCGTAGTTGCAGGTGTAGTTCTTCCCAAAACTAAGAGCCACAATTCAGGTTGGATTGTGATTACCATGGGATGGGGGATCGCTGTTGCCATCGCTGCTTTTGTATCTGGCAACCTTGGCCCAGCCCATCTGAATCCTGCCCTAACTATCGGAGTCGCTCTGAAAGGTGATTTGCCTTGGGCATCTGTTCTTCCTTACGTCCTTGCTCAGTTTGCAGGTGCTATGGTCGGACAATTCCTCGTCTTCCTGCAGTTCAAACCTCACTATCTAGCTGAAGAAAATCCGGCTAACGTCCTGGGTACATTCAGCACAGGACCAGCTATCAAAGATACCTTCTCTAACCTGATTAGCGAAATCCTTGGAACTTTTGTTCTTGTACTCACTATCTTCGCTCTAGGACTTTATAAGCTGCAAGCAGGCATTGGCACTTTTGCAGTCGGAACATTGATTGTCGGGATTGGTCTTTCACTTGGTGGAACAACAGGCTACGCCCTCAATCCAGCTCGTGACTTAGGACCTCGCATCATGCACAGTCTCCTTCCGATTCCAAACAAAGGAAATGGCGATTGGAGCTATGCTTGGATTCCGGTTGTCGGACCAATCATTGGTGCCGTCCTTGCAGTCCTAGTCTTCGGTTTATTCTAATATAACTGATTGCTATTTGAGAACACTTGACGAGTGTTCTCTTTTTTTGACTAATAGATTAGGAGGAGACTAACTTCCGAACTTACTCTTACGATAAAAACCATTGCGATTTTGACAAAAGAAAAGACTTAGCTCTGTATCACAGAAAACTAAGTCCTTTTTAGAATTATTTTGTCAATTTTAGCGAGCCGTTTCCGATTAACTCAAACGAGTGCTATCCCTCTTAGACAATTTCACCACTGCCTCGGTCCGAGCAGTATGCGGAAACATATCAACCGACTGGATGTAGTGGACATCGTAGACCTGACAGAGCTTGACCAAATCGCGAGCCAGAGTTGAGACATTGCAGGAAACGTAAACCATCTTCTCAGGTGCATAGCGAACAATCGTCTCCAGCAGCTTATCGTCCAGACCTGTTCGCGGCGGATCGACAATCAAGGCATCCGCCCGATAACCCTCAGAGTACCAGCGAGGAATAATCTCCTCAGCCGTTCCAGCCTCGTAGAGTGTATTGTCAAAGCCCATCCGCTTGGCATTCCGTTTGGCGTCTTCAATCGCCTCAGGGATGATGTCCATGCCACGTAGAGACTTGACCCTTTTAGCAAAGGCAAAGCCGATGGTCCCCACTCCGCAATAAGCATCAATCAAATGGTCTTCTTCCGTTACATCCAGCGCCTTAACCGCCTCCCCATAGAGCACCTCTGTCTGCTCCGGATTGAGCTGATAGAAAGCTCGAGGCGATAGGGAGAACTCATAGTCCAGCACTCCTTCTTGGATAGCCGCCTCGCCCCATATAATCTCTGTCTTATCCCCATAAATCTCACTAGACTTGCTCGTATGATAATTGACCGCCACTGTCTCCAGCTCTGGAAATTCAGCCACTAGGTCTCGGACGACTGGAGAAAAGTCCAGCTTGCGCCCTGTCACAAAAATCATCTGCACCTGACCTGTCTTTCTGGCTCTGCGAATCATGACAGTGCGTACCCCAGCAGTCTTTCTCTCATCATAGATGGGTAGCCTATACTTACCTAAAAGCCGGGCCACCTTATTTATGATCTGTTGTGTCACCTTGTCCTGAACCAGACAGTTTTTCAGCGAGACCAGATAGTGGGAATTCTGGGCATAGAGCCCCGCCTTAACTTCATCCTTGAATTTCCGAGTCTGAAACTGCAGTTTAGCCCGATAATAGAGCGGCTCCTGCATACCAATGGTCGGACGAATCTCATAGTTCTCATAGCCAGCTGGCGCAAATTTTTTCAAGGCCTGACGCAGCAAATCTTCCTTAAACTCCAACTGCTTGTCATAGTGGAGGTGCATGATTTGACATCCCCCACACCTATCATAAATCTCACAAGGTGCTTCCACCCGAAATTTTGACCACTTGTTGATGGTCAAGAGCTTGGCCTCGATGAAATTACGCTGAACCTTGGTCACCTGACAGTAGACTTCTTCACCCTTCAAAGCCCCTGGCACAAAGACCAGCGTCTTCTTATAAAATCCAATCCCTTCCCCATTAATCCCCATTTTCTTAATTTTCAAAGGGATTCTTTGCTTCACTTTCACATTCATGCTTCTATTATACCACGCTGCGTCGCATTAGTTGAGAATATGTTACAATAAAAGTATGAAAGCAGAAAAAATATCCCTTCCACTAGCCCATTTCCCTGAGCAAATACGAACTTATCTAGAGGGGGCCAACTTTTACGACAGCTCCTCACATTCTGCTGCCAGCGTTTTCTATGTTGATACGGGCTATTATTTGAAAATCGATCAAAAAGGCCAGTTAGCCCAAGAAGCCACACTTGCCAAATGGTTTGAAGAGCAAGGACTCGGTGTACCTGTCGTTCACTACTTGACAGCAGATAAAGACTACTTGCTGACTAAAAAAGCCGAGGGCAAGGACGCCCTAGCCTTTCTCCAACAGCCAGAAGAACTTTGCCAAACAATGGCTGTCGCACTCAGAAAACTTCACAGCCTCCAAGCCCAGCATTTCCCAATCCAGCATCGCCTCCAACACTATAAAGAGCAAGCAGAGCATAATTATCGGAAAGGTTGCTTTTATCAAAAAGCCTTGCTGCCTCAATTTCACATCAAAAGTCGAGAGGAAGCATACCAGCTTATCCAAGAGCAGGGACACCTACTGACGGCGGACGCCTTAATCCACGGAGATGCCTGCTTGCCTAATTTCATTCTGAAAGACGCAGCAACCTTCTCCTGCTTTATTGACGTCGGCCTCGCTGGCTTTAGCGATCGCCACATTGACCTTTACTGGGTAATCTGGTCTCTTACTTATAATTTATCTGACCCCCAATACGCAGAGCTCTTTCTTGACTACTATGGCCGGAAGGATGTTGATACAGACAAACTGCGCTTGATAGCTGCCTTTGAAGCATTTGGCTAAAAGAAAGGATTCTACCAAAATCTCTTATGAAAATCACAAAAATCGAAAAGAAAAAAAGACTCTACCTCTTGGAGTTGGACGACAGTGAAAAGCTCTATATCACAGAAGACACCATCGTTCGCTTCATGCTGTCTAAAGGAATGGAAATTACGGAGCAGGAGCTATCAGAAATTCAAGACTATGCCCAATTCTCCTACGGAAAAAATCTAGCCCTCTATCATCTCTCCTTCAAGCAAAGAACTGCCAAGGAAGTTAAAGACTACTTAACACAGCACGACATCCAACCAGAAATCATCGGCCAGGTCTTGGACAATCTAAAAAAGGATAATTGGATTAATGATAGAAAATATGCTAACTCTTTTATCCAATCCAACCTTCTCACTGGGGACAAAGGCGCTTTTGTTCTCAAGAAAAAGCTCAGTCAAAAAGGGATTTCTAGCACTACCATAGAGGAAGAATTGAACCAGTTTGATTTTACTGAACTAACGGACAAGGTTGCCGAAAAGCTGCTCAAAAAATACCAGGGAAAACTGCCCAGCAAGGCCTTACAAGATAAACTTCTTCAATCCTTGATAAACAAAGGTTTTTCATACAGCCAAGCCAAAACCGCCTATCAGCATTTGGAAATCGAAGAAGACCAAGAAAACCAGCAAGATCTGCTCTATAAAGAGCTAGACAAGCAATACCACAAGTACTCAAAAAAATACGACGGCTATGACTTAAAACAGCGTCTGACCCAAGCTCTAGCACGCAAAGGCTATGATTTCTCCGACATCGCTAGCGCCCTGAGAGAATATCTTTAAGATTTCCAATGAAAACTTATGCATTTCTATGAAAATATGTTACAATATAGAAGATGAACTTATAAATTGTAGAAAGTTGGTAAGTTATGAAACTTCCAAAAGAAGGCGACTTTATTACAATTCAAAGTTATAAGCATGATGGGAATCTTCACCGCACCTGGCGAGATACCATGGTACTAAAGACAACAGAAAACGCCATTATTGGCGTTAATGACCACACACTGGTAACAGAAAGTGATGGCCGACGTTGGGTAACTCGTGAACCAGCCATTGTCTATTTTCATAAAAAATACTGGTTTAATATCATTGCCATGATTCGAGACAATGGAACTTCATACTACTGCAACCTAGCCAGTCCTTACTATCTGGATAATGAAGCTCTAAAATACATTGACTATGATTTAGACGTCAAAGTCTTTGCTGATGGTGAAAAACGCCTGTTGGATGTAGAAGAATATGAACGCCACAAAAAACAGATGCACTATTCTGATGATTTGGATTTCATTCTCAAAGAAAATGTCAAAATCCTAGTTGATTGGATTAACAACGGAAGAGGTCCATTTTCAGATGCTTATGTCAATATTTGGTACAAACGTTATGTTGAACTAAAGAATCGATAAAGTTGTCAAAGAGCGCAAGCTCTTTTTCTTTTGTCAAATTCGGCCTCACCAGAGGTCAAATCCTTGCAATCTCAAGCATTTTCGGGTATCATATAAGAAAATCCAGACTGTAAGAAAGGAGTCTCTATGGCATTTACAAATACTCTTGGCCGATATGCCAGCTTTGGCATCATGACGAGCCTCCCTGAAGAAATTGTCGACTCATTCTGGTACATCATTGATAACAATCTCAAAGGTGTCTTTGAACTTCGCCCAGTCCTCAAGTTCGAAATCATTAACCACCAAGGAAGAGTATCTCTGCGATTCTCACAAAAAAACTTCAACACCATTATTTCATTTGACTTAAACTATCAATTTGACCCTTTCTTTCCCAGAAAAGTCTACATCGTTGATAACAAGGGTAAAGAAACCATTATGCTATCTGACGAATACTCTTTGATGTAGTAAATCAAACTCAGCACATATAAAAACCTCTGAAAGCAACTATTTACTGCTATCAGAGGTTTTTATCTTTAATATTATTCATCTCAAATGGAAAATAGATTTGAGCAGCATTATAGAGCTTAAACTCTCAGAACACTAGCCTTTAAAATCAAACTAAACCTGATTTAATAATCAAATTTCTTGCCTTCGATTATGATTATACAAAGACACAAGACTAGTAGTCCTAAAAGATAGTATTGCTTATTAGATCCGATTGTGACTAAGAAAAACTAATAACAACATATGTTAGCGAAGTAATGGATACCGAACAAACAGTTTTCTTAAAAACAAAAAAGATAGATTAGTACATCTATCTTCAATGTTATCTAGTCGGGAAGACAGGATTCGAACCTGCGACACCTTGGTCCCAAACCAAGTACTCTACCAAGCTGAGCTACTTCCCGGTGTTTAAACAATCTAAAAACGGAGCCCTAAGACTTCGCTTCCAAATGCACCCTAGAGGAGTCGAACCTCTAACCGCCTGATTCGTAGTCAGGTACTCTATCCAGTTGAGCTAAGGGTGCTCACTATTCATATTAAATTCATTATAGCAAAAATTCAGAAAAAATCAAACTATTTAATGCACCCTAGAGGAGTCGAACCTCTAACCGCCTGATTCGTAGTCAGGTACT
>NZ_CAJPNR010000042.1 GCF_905372115.1 uncultured Streptococcus sp. | reverse complement strand
GGGATATACTGTCTCAGTCTTGTTTTCTATTGACTTTCTTAGTTCCTTCTGCTAAACTGTAGTCAAGTATATTTCGGAGGTACACGGAGACATGAAAAATTAAGTCTATTTTTTAAAGGAAACTTTATTTAGTAGATTTTGCCATGTTTCTGCATATCCGCGGGATGTTCATTTTTTGTGCTTTCTAGCTTCTATTTGCTTATCTTTAGATTAATCCTGTCGCTCCTATGACAGTGTAAGCTGGAAGCCTATAGACGAATAATCCCACTTTGACACTCCTGTGTCTGCTTTGTGCAACTAAAAACAGCTCTGCTAAATAAAGCAGGGCTGTATTTTGTGTTATAAAACGAAGGAGACATCTATGCTTCAAATAAGAAATCTAACGATCACCCACCTAAAAGACCTGAAGGAGTTAGTCAAAGATTTGTCACTGACTGTCAATCAAGGAGACAAGGTCGCTATTATCGGTGAGGAGGGCAATGGCAAGTCCACCCTGCTCAAGCTCCTGCTAGACGAGCGACTTGTCAGCTCCTATGCCAGCTACAGCGGACAGATTGGCAAGTCCTATACTGCTGCTGTCTACCTGCCCCAGCAGCTGCCTTCAGAGGATGCCCAACTGACGCTCAATGACTATTTCTTTGCTGATTTTGAGACAGAGCTGGACTATGCTAAGCTCTACCGCTATGCTGGAGAGCTCAACTTTGACAGTCAGCGTTTTGCCAGTCAGCAGCAGCTCTCTAGCCTATCTGGAGGAGAAAAACTTAAAGTTCAGCTCATCAAGAAACTAGCCAGTGATTGGGATATTCTCTTTCTTGACGAGCCCTCCAATGACCTCGATCTTGAAACTCTGACTTGGCTGGAAAACTTTATCAGCCACAGCCAGAGAACAGTTCTTTTCGTCTCTCACGACGAGCACTTTCTCGCTCAAGCTGCGACCAAGATTGTTCATCTGGAGCGAATCAAAAAGAAACAGGAAGCCAGAACCAGCGTCAAGAGTCTGGACTATGAAAATTACCGCCACCAACGTCAGGAGGCTTTTGAAAAACAGGAGCAACTAGCACGAAAAGAGCGAGAAGAACACGCCAAGACCATGGAAAAACACCGACGAGTTAAGCAGAGTGTGGAGCATACTTTACGAAACACCCATGACGCTACTGCAGGTCGACTGGTAGCCAAGAAGATGAAAAACGTCCTCTCGCAGGGCAAACGATTTGAAAAGGCAGGCGCTGAAATGACCGAAATTCCGACACAGGAAGATGTCATCAGCCTTCACTTCTCAGACATAGAAGCTCTGCCATTGACCAAAAGAATCCTGAAATTAGAAGGAATGAAACTGGAAACAGACGAACGACAACTGGCGAAGAACCTGACTCTGGAAGTCTGCGGCCAGGAAAAAATCGGGCTGGTTGGTGCTAATGGTGTAGGCAAATCCACTTTGCTTAAGGAAATATGGAAGATCCTGCGTGAGCGGACAGACACGCTAGTAGGCTATATCCCCCAGCATTATGGTGACTTGCTGGCTGATGAGAGCAGCCCTTTGGATTTTCTGGCTCCCTCTGGCGACAAGTCCCAAGAGGAGAAAATCCTGACGCATCTAGCCAGTCTCCAGTTCACTCGCGACGAGGCCCGCCACCCGATTGAGCAGCTTTCTGGTGGCCAAAAAGCCAAGCTCCTCCTGCTCAAACTAGTCTTAGACCGTCCCAATGTCCTCCTTCTGGACGAACCAACCCGCAACTTCTCTCCCACCTCTCAGCCTCAGGTTCGCCAGCTTTTGGCGACCTATCCTGGCGCCATTATCGCTGTCTCCCACGACCGTATCTTTCTCAAAAAAGTCTGCCAGAAGATTTATAAACTGACAGAAACAGGGTTAGAAGTCGTTGAACTATAAGCAAAAAGAGTTGGAATTTCCAACTCTTTTAGTTTTGTTTAGTATCAATCTGTGAACTTTAATAAAGCTCTTCCTTCTACTCCTGCGCCGTCTGCATTTGGTAATAAACACCTCTGGCTGCCATGAGCTCCTGGTGATTACCATGTTCGACGATATCACCATCTACCATGACGAGGATGATGTCAGCATTTTGAATAGTAGACAGGCGGTGGGCGATGATAAAGCTAGTCCGCCCTACCATGAGCTTGCTGAAAGCCTCCTGAATCAAGACTTCTGTCCGGGTATCAATGGAGGAAGTCGCCTCATCCAAGATTAGGACTTTAGGAACAGCCAGGAACACTCGCGCAATGGTCAAGAGCTGCCGCTGACCTTGAGAAAGGGAGTCCCCAGCATCCGCCAGGTAGGTGTCATACCCCTGAGGCAGTTGCTGGATAAAGAAATGAGCATTGGCCGCCTTGGCAGCTGCAATGACCTCTTCTCGGCTGGCGTCTGGCCGGCCAAAAGCTATGTTGTCATGAATGGTCGCCGTCTTGAGCCAAGTCTCTTGCAGTACCATACCAAACTGCTGACGATAAGAGACTCTGGTGTAATGCGTGATGGGAGTACCGTCTAGCGAAACAAGACCACTATCAACATTGTAAAAGCGCATGAGGAGATTGATTAAAGTAGACTTACCAGCACCAGTTGGCCCGACAATAGCAACCTTACTAGCTGCTGGAATCCTTATATTCAAATCCTGAATCAGCTCTTTGCCAGGATCATAGCCAAAAGCCACATGCTCAAAGCTAATCTGTCCTTTGACATCTTCCGACTGGAGGATTTCCTGACCAGACTCTGCTATTTCTTCTTGGTCCAAAACGCTGTAAATCCGCTCCGCACAAGCTAAAGCGCTCTGCAATTCCGACATGACAGACGATATATCATTGAAAGGCTTGGTGTACTGGTTGACATAGTTGAGAAAGGTTACCAGCTGCCCGACCGTAAAGCCTGTTCCCTGAATGATTCGGACAGCCCCAAAGTCCACAATCAAAGCATAGATCAGGGCATTGATAAAACGAGTCGAAGGATTGACCGTCGAAGAATAGAAAATAGCCGCCTGCGAATAGTCTGCATAGGTTTGATTACTGCGAGTAAAAGCTGTGTCAAACTGCTCCTGAGCATTAAAAGCCTGGATCAGACTTTCCTGAGTCAGACTTTCCTCAATCAGCTGGGTCTGCTCTCCTCTTGCCTGCGTCTGATGTTGGAAAAAGCTAAAACTCTTTCTAGCAATAAAGCGAGCTAAGAAGAGAGAAAAGGGCGTCAAAAACAAGACCAAAAGCAGGAGGAAAAAGTCCAATCTGGCCATGCTAATGATAGTCACTAAAATTGTCAGCAAACCCACAAAAAATTGATTGAAAACCATGAGTAGGCCATTGCTGAGCTGCTCCAAGTCCGTCGTCACCCGACTAACCAAATCGCCTGTTCCTTGCCGATCCAGATAAGCCAAAGGCAGATAGTGTACTTTCTTGATAACGTCTTGACGGAGCTGCTGGCTATAGCGATAAACCAGCTGATTATAGAGCAAGGGATTGAGCCATTGAATCAGCGTATTGGCTAAGATAACCAACAGCATCTGACCCAAAATCGGCATCAAATGCTGCTCCGATTGAGGGAGAAGAACACTATCTACCGCATTCCCGATTAAAACTGGGAGAAGAACAGTCAGAGCCACTTGAGCCACCGTTCCCAGACTAGCTAGGAGAAAGACCCAGCGCGCCTGCAGCAAATCGCGAGTCAAACGCCTCAAGCTGCTAGGTGATGTCTTATGCTTCATGCTTGCCCTCCTCTCCTTGACTATGCTGTGAGTGATGAATTTCTCGGTAAATGGCAGAGCTGACCAGAAGTTCCTCATGGCGACCAAGGGCCACCTGTTCTCCCTTATCCAGCACTAAAATTTGATCCGCTGAGCGCAAGCTATTGGTCCGCTGAGAGATCAAGACCAGACTGGTCTCTGTCAATTCATTCTTAATAGCCTGCAAGAGTCTAGCCTCTGTCAAATAGTCCAGAGCTGAGGTCGCATCATCTAAAACCAAGAAAGGTGCCCTCCGCAAGACAGCTCTGGCAATGGTTAAACGCTGACGCTGACCGCCAGAAAAATTCCGGCCAAAGGCCTCCACAGTCGCATCCAAGCCACCTTCCTTCTGAGAGACAAAGTCCGCTGCCTGAGCAATCTCTAAAGCCTGCCACAAGTCTGTGTCTGTTGGCTTGGTTGACAGTCCTAAAGTCAGATTGGAGCGAACAGTTCCTTGGAAAAGCTCCGCCTTCTGAGGTACCAGACTGATCCAAGACCTCCATTCTCTGAGATTTTTAGGACTGCGTCCTTGAGAAAAGATGGTCAACTGACCAGCAGCAACTGGATAGAGATGAGCTAGCAGCTGAACCAGAGTAGACTTACCTGAACCTGTCCCGCCAATAACACCTAAAGTCTGACCTCTTTTCAAATCAAAAGTCAGACCAGTCAAGGCTGGACTAGCTGCATTTGGATAGGAAAAGCTGACCTGCTTGACTTTAAGAGCTTGATCAGGCAGAGCGGTTTCCTGCACTAATTCCTGCAGAACATCTTCTTCTGCTTGCTCGAAGACTTGACTGATGCGGCCTGCGCTGATATAACTTTGATTGAGAGAATTGACTAGCATAGCTAGCTTGAGCAATTCCACCAAAATCTGCAATAAATAGTTGACCAAGGCCACTAGCATCCCCTGGGTCAGCAAACCTTTGCCAATAAAAGCATTCCCCTGCCAAATCACAGCAATCAGAGTACCATTGACCGTAAGAAAGGTCAGAGGACTAATCAGACTTGCCAGAGCTCCCGTCCTGATTTGCCAGGTTTTATAGAGCTCGTTACGATTGCGAAAGGTCTGAACCTCGCGCTGGGTCTGACCGAAAGCTCGAATAACCCGCATGCCCTGCAGCTGCTCACGCGTCAAATTGACCAATTGATCTGTCAGCTGGCGAATCTTAGCATAGAGAGGGTTCATCAGACGAGACATGAAAACGATAATAGTCGTTAAAATTGCCACCATGAGCAAGAACCATAAGGTAATGACCGGACTGATAGTAAAGGCCATGATGATGGAGCCAAAAACGATGATAGGCGCCCTCAGAAAGAGACGAAGAAATTGATTGATGCCCGTCTGGATTTGATAGGTGTCGCTCGTCAGCCGAGTCACCAAGCTAGAGGTTGTCAGCTCATCCCGACTAGCCTTGGGCAAGCGCAGGATTTTTTGATAGAGGTCTCTTGTCATCTGACGAGTAAAGCCCACTGCCGCCTTTGACGAATAATACTGGGCCACAACTGCTACCACCACGCCCAGAGCAGCCAAGCCCATCAAAAGAAAAACCATCCAGTAGAGATGGGAGCTGTCGTGTCTAGGGATGGTCTCATCCACAATCCCCGCAATCAAAAGCGGAACCAAGAGTTCAAAACTGGCTTCCAAAAGCTTGAACAAGGGCCCCAGCAAAGACTCCCTGATATAGCCCTTGAAATATTTCAATAAATCTTTCATACTTCCTACTTCTCCATTAAACTGTATTTATTTTACCATAATTTTCAAAGGCTAAAAAATATTCTCCTTCTGACCAGCAGAAAGAGAACATTAATATTAGACTTCTTGTAAGCTCTGGCTTATTTTCTTTAGACTCATATACAAAAGTGGCGTTACGGCTAATAAGAAGCCGCCTAAAGCTATAAAAGTCCAATCGAAGCCAAAGTAATCAATCAACCAGCCTGTCACAGGAAAAATGACAATCATGCTCAGGCTGAACATCATAGAATAGACACTGAGCATGGTCGCCCGTACTTCACTTGGCAGCTGCTTTTGTAAATCGTTGTCAAAAATCGGCTGGAAAAGTGCATACAAGGCGTTGCTGATTAGATAAATCAAAATATAGATGATCGGCGTTCCAAAATAGGACAGCAGGTAGCTTGCTCCAGTTAGAAGGACCACTGAAGGAAAGAGTTTTTGGGCAGAATACTTCTTTCCAATTACACTCGCCAGATAGACCGCTAAGATATTCAAAGCACTGCCAATCAGCATGACCAGCGAAATCTGCCAATCTTTTAAGTCAGGCAATTGATTTTGATAGTAAAAATAAAACATGCACATGAGTGTTCCGATGATTTGGGAAAGAATCATCCAGATAAAAAGGCTGGGATTTCTCTGCAATTCCTCTTTGACAGCCCAGATAATCTTTTTCATGGTCAGACGTTCTGCTTTCTCTGCTTTGACACTTGGCTCCTTCAGCATCCAAGTCAAGAAAAGAACGATGATAGAGGTGCCAATCATGATATAGTAGGTCAGATGCAATTGTCCATGGACAAAAAATCCAGCCCAGACCGTTCCCAAAGACCGGGTCGCTTCAGCCACTCCAGACATAAAACTGGAGATGGATAAGTAACGTTCCTTGAGTCCAGCCTCTACAGAAGAATCATAAACCATGGCCGCACTTGTCCCCGAATCAAAGTTATAGGACCAAGCACTAATCACCATAGCCAGTGCATAAACCCAAAAGTTCCCCTGCCCCACCAACATGAGAACAGAAGACACAATCCCGGCTATCCGGCTCAGATAAAGATTGGTCTTGTAGGAAAAGCGATCCGCCAACATCCCGGAAGGAATCTCACAAATGACGCTAGTCGCATGAAAAATACTTTCCAAAAGCCCAATCTGCCAAAGTGACATGCCATTTTGACTTAGAAATAAAATCCAAAAACTGGTAATGCCTAGAAAGGCAAAAAATTCAACTCCGGCCATAAGACCGATATTTTTCCGATAACTTCTTTTAAACATATTTTCTCCTTTAACAAGTGTTTTTTAATGTCATCCTTTATCACTTGTTGATCTGCTGTTTACATGACTCCTACCTCTTCTTTCTCTAAAATTCTGTTTTTGGATTATTTCATAGTTTACTGTTGAAAAAACGCCACATGGGCGTTTTCATTGATTTATGGTTTAATACGGTGCAGCATACGTGGGAATGGGATGGCTTCACGG
Organism: uncultured Streptococcus sp.; assembly: GCF_905372115.1. GTDB lineage: Bacteria > Bacillota > Bacilli > Lactobacillales > Streptococcaceae > Streptococcus. The sequence goes on along the minus strand of NZ_CAJPNR010000042.1, from coordinate 11,901 downwards.
ATATGCTTGGTCCCTGCCACAAAGGTTACCATACGCTCGATACCGATACCGAAGCCACCATGTGGAACTGTTCCATACTTACGAAGATCAAGGTAGAATTCATATTCTGTCGTATCCATACCAAGGTCATTCATTTTAGCAACAAGAGCATCGTAGTCTTCCTCACGCATAGAACCACCGATGATTTCTCCATATCCCTCTGGTGCCAGCAAGTCTGCACAAAGGACACGGTCTGGATTTCCAGGAACTGGCTTCATGTAGAAAGCCTTGATGGCTGCTGGGTAGTTCACGACAAAGGTTGGTACACCAAAGTAGTTTGAAATCCATGTTTCATGCGGAGAACCAAAGTCATCACCATGCTCAAGGTGTTCGTAGTCTGCATCTTCATCATTTTCATGAGCTTGCAAAAGATCAATCGCTTCATCATAGCTAACACGTTTGAACGGCTCTGCAATATAGCGTTTCAGGAGTTCTACATCGCGTTCCAGTGTTTCCAAAGCTTGAGGAGCACGGTCAAGAACACCTTGAATCAAGGCTTTAACATAAGCTTCTTGCAAGTCAAGTGACTCATCATGCGTCAAGTATGAATACTCTGCATCCATCATCCAGAACTCCGTCAAATGACGACGAGTTTTTGATTTTTCGGCACGGAATACAGGACCAAAGTCAAAGACACGGCCAAGAGCCATGGCTCCTGCTTCCAGATAAAGCTGACCAGATTGGCTTAAGTATGCTGGAGTTCCGAAGTAGTCTGTTTCAAAGAGCTCAGTTGAGTCTTCTGCTGCATTTCCTGACAAGATTGGGCTGTCAAACTTCATAAAGCCATTCTTGTCAAAGAATTCATAGGTAGCGTAGATAATGGCATTGCGGATTTGCATCATGGCCACTTGCTTACGAGAACGCAGCCACAAGTGACGGTTGTCCATGAGGAAGTCAGTCCCATGTTCTTTGGGCGTGATTGGATAGTCATTTGACTCACCGATGATTTCGATATCTGTAATGTCCAGCTCGTAGCCAAATTTTGAACGTTCGTCTTCCTTGACAATCCCTGTCACATAGACAGAAGTTTCTTGGCTAAGCTTTTTAATCGTATCAAACTTCGCCAATCCTTCTTCTTCGCCAAATTTCTCAATGAAGTTAGGCTTGAAGGCCACCCCTTGGAAAAAGGCAGAGCCATCACGCAGCTGCAAGAAAGCAATCTTACCCTTACCTGACTTATTGGCAACCCAAGCACCGATGGTCACTTCTTGACCAACATAATTTTTCACATCAATAATTGTTACGATTTTCTTTGACACGTTTTTTCTCTTTTCTATTTTTTATTCTTTATGACAGACTGCCTCAACATTATTACCATCTGGATCCAAGACAAAGGCTGCATAATAAGGTTGGTGATATTGGGGACGAATACCTGGGGCACCATTATCTTTTCCGCCCGCTGCAAGGCCCGCTTGATAAAAAGCATCCACCTGCTCCCTAGTCTCCGCACGAAAGGCAAAATGAGACGCATCTGATTGTCCCTGACTTAACCAAAAATCTCCAGCTGGAGCCGTCCGAGGTTCTGCAAAACTTACTGCCTGAGGAATTTCAAAGGCAATCTTGTAGCCCAATGGCTCTAAAGCTTTCTGATAAAAGAACTTGCTGGCTTCCAAATCCTTGACTGTAATGCCAAAATGATCAATCATATCTGCCTCCTAGATTGGTTGCTAAATGTCACTTTATTTCAAGACAAATCTTTTGGACATCTGTTCTATATTTTACCATAAAGCGATTGCAATAGCTATCCTTGAAGAGTCTAAATCTCAGAAAAATTAAAAAACCAGCCTCCTAAAGGCTGGCGGATAACTCTCTCTGAATAAGAGGACTAATTTTTCGTTCCATAAAGCAGTCGATCAACCATATCATCATCATAGTTCAAGACTTTTTTCAAAGCCATCTTAAAGCGCTGATCACTGAGAATCTGACCTCCTGGACTCTGGTCAATCGTCGCATAATTCCCCTCCCCGTCCTGAGTAAAGGCTACAGTCAGCTCTTGGTCAGGGTCTTCACAAACATCTCTCTGAGGATTTTTGGAACTGCTAGACGGTCGAAAGTCCATTCTTTGCAAACGAAACGACAGTTCTTTATGAAAAGCCGCAATATCCTTCTGACGATTGGCCACTGGCTCATGTTTCTCCAGCCACATCAAAACATCTTCTTTTGTAATATATATCATCTTCCCCTCCTAAACCAAATCAAAGTTCGCCCTGTAAATGACCGTATCATAGCTTGGGCTAGCTGCTGAGAGAGCCGCTTGAATGATATGGAGCACCCGCTGCTGTTGACCTTCGAAAGCTATGGGCAGAAGCATATTGGAGACATTTTTGACAATCACTCCCTTAGTGAATTCCCCATCTTCATAAGAAAAATCCTGCTGATGAAAAATGGTCTTGGTCTTAAATTCAATCACCTGTCCTTGCAAGATTAGCTTATAAGTCTTCTTCCAGTTGGTTCTGCCACCAAAGCGATAAAGGACCAGATAAATCCCCAAATCATGATCTGCGACCCAATCGCCCGTTTCAAAGACTAACTCGTCATTAATCCCAGCCCTCTTTAAAAGCTCAACCCCTTCTTCAGAAATCATCTCGTGCACGAACTTCCAACTTCCTTCTTGGGGAAGAGACGCTGTTCCCTCAGTCTCCTTCTGAGGGTTACTACTGACTGCTTTATGATGAACTCTTTTAGGGGTAAATTCTTCCTCCCAACTCATATCTTCTTCTATGTCACTGACAGCCCGCCTAGTCGGTAAAAAGTCCAGACACTTTTCTAATAATCCCATATCCTATCTCCTCTTTATCTGTACTCCACGTGGTTTACTTCCCTTATCTTTGTATCATAATAAGGGTTAATCTGCGACAGGGCATGTTGAATCACTGTTACGATCTTGTCCTCTCGTCCTTTTAAAACCTTGGGAATCACTAGCTGGGAGATTGTTTCTGTCGATAGACCTTTTACACTTTGATCTTCCTCATTGCGAACTGGATATCTATCGGCCCGCTCTTCTTCTAGGCGAAATTCAAGCAAATGGCCACCGAGAATCATGGCTAAAACCTGATATTTCCCTTCCCCGATACGAAATTGCTTGACGCAGAGAAAAATCCCTCTCTTCTCATCCTCTAGTAAAAATGGCAGAGCCAGTTCTTTTTCTTCAATAGAAAAATCCTCGAGAAGCTTCTTCTCTCTTTCCCCTATTTCCTTTCTGATAAAACCCATTTTATCTCCTTTTGTACAAAATAATCTTCATCCCTATTATTACTTAAGTAAAAAGACCATGAGGAACACACTGCATATGAATAGAATGCAGGGCTAGACCAAATGGACTTCTTTTATTATACACCGAAACACCCTCGTCTTCAACTAAATACTCCTCAAATTTTTAAGTCGTCTGGTGATTCTTATCATAAAGTTACTTATACTTAGTTAATCTGCCATTGATAGCTGCTTTTTAATCAATAGGCGGATCATTCTTTACCTCTTCTTCCGTCTTCCAGTAGGTCATACTGCTTTTCTTAGTGTCTACATCTCCCTTATCATTAACTACAATATGGACCTTAAAATAGGTTCGCTCAATCTGAGGATTATAGCGAGTCTCATAAACCATCGTAAAATCCGCATAGCCCGTCCCAGAAAGTTCCTGCTTTGCAGATCCCCCTTCAGTATTTTTTAATTGCTCACTATTCAAAGTTCGCATTTTTAAATTTAAAGCTGGCTGGTAATTATTCAAGTACCAATCCTTACGGGCCGAGGAATTCTCATAATAGTGGATACGATAGTGATTATCTTTTGCTTGTAGGCTGTAGCTTGGTTCACCCGGCTTAGACTGGGAAATTGTGGTCCAACCCACCTCTGAATTAAAGAAAACATAAGCTCCTAGCAAGACTAGACCGCCTAGCAAGAATAAGAAAATCAAACGACGTTTCATATTGTTCTCCCTCCACTATTGTTTAAATCCTTCATCAGCTGAATTCTAAGCGAAGCCAATTAACATTTATCCTTGCTAAAGCTTGCTGATTTTGACTAGAGTGAAAAACGCTTCCATATCTTTCTATATTATTTTACTATATTATTTAATTCATTACCAGTACAGTAAAAAATAAATTGAAAAGGACGAACTCTGAGTCCGTCCATATTTATCGTTTATACATCTTCGAAAGCAGTGTAAGATTGAGAGCTTTATTTACTCTCCATAAATTGCTGCAGGCGTCCAACGGCTTCTTTGAGTGTTTCCAGATCAGTCGCATAGCTGAGGCGGACATTTTCTGGAGCACCAAATCCTGCTCCGGTCACCAGAGCCACGCCAACTTTTTCTAAAATTGCTGTCGTAAACTCGGTCACATCTGTATAACCTTTCATTTCCATGGCTTTCTTGACATTTGGAAAGAGATAGAAGGCCCCTTGTGGCTTGACCACTTCAAATCCTGGCACCTGAGCCAAGAGTGGATAGATGGTATTCAGACGCTCTTCAAAGGCTTGACGCATAGTCTCAACCGTTTCCTGACTGCCAGTCAGCGCTTCTATAGCTGCGTATTGAGCCGCTGCTGTCGGGTTAGATGTTGTCTGCCCTGCAATCTTACTCATGGCAGCTATAATTTCTGGCTCACCAACTGCATAGCCAATCCGCCAGCCTGTCATGGAGTAGCTCTTAGAGACACCATTGATAACCACAGTATGCTTGCGAATCTCCTCTGACAGACTAGAAATTGGCGTAAATTTATTGCCGTTATAAACCAGACGTCCATAAATGTCATCTGCCAAAATCAGAATATCATGCTCCACAGCCCAGTTTCCAATCGCTAGCAGCTCCTCTGCTGTATAAATCATACCAGTCGGGTTGGACGGCGAGTTCAAAACCAAGACCTTGGTCTTATCAGTACGAGCAGATTCCAGCTGTTCCACCGTCACCTTGAAATTATTTTCTTCAGTAGCTTGAACAAAAACAGGAATCCCCTCGGCCATCTTAATCTGGTCACCGTAGCTTACCCAGTACGGCGTCGGAATGATAGCTTCATCACCTGGGTCAAGCACACTCATAAAGAAGGTATAGAGGGAGAACTTAGCTCCGGTTGCCACCGTCACTTGATTAGGCTGGATTGTGTAGCCGTAATAGTTAGCAAAATACTCTACTACAGCTTCTTTTAGCTCTGGAAGACCGCTAGTCACCGTATAAAAGCTAGCGCGCCCATCCTCAATGGCAGATAAAGCCGCATCTCGGATGTTCTTAGGCGTCGGAAAATCTGGCTCTCCCAGAGTCAAAGACAGAATATCCCGCCCCTGCGCTTTCAAAGCCTTAGCACGCGCTGCTGTTGCTAAAGTCACACTTTCTTCCATCTTTAAGACACGATTTGATAATTTCATAGTCCCTCCTTGCTGACCAACTGTCCGCTTTCAAAACCAATCAGGTAGTAGGTGCCTCCCGACTTGACTTCCCAGATGGGCTGATCCTGAAAATAACCCATGGTTACCTTATCAATAGTTCCTGCTCCATTTTCCTTGGCAATGCTCTCCACCTCTGCCTGACTGACACCTTGGTCCAGTCGATAGACACGAATCTCATTGGAATCTTTAGCAATCAAAACAGCTTTTTCGACACCTTTACTAGTCTTACCAAGCAGACTGTAGTAAGATTCCTGCCCATTGTAGATGGCAAAAGAATCCACTTTTTCAAGATCTGCGTATTCCTTGGCCAAGCGTCTGCTTGCTTCCTTAGCCGACTGTCTCGGCTGCATAGATACTTGCAAAACTGCAAAAAATGAAAAGACAAGAACGCTGAGAACGATAAAAATACCGATAAGGTACTGCCAAATTGGAAAACTGGCTTTATTTCTATTTTTATATTTCACTCCGTCATTATACTACAAATACTCCTATTTTTCTATCTTTTTTTGATGAGAATATTCTCAAAATTCTAAAGCAATATCCTTGCATATGATACTATTTATTGGTAAAATATTGTTATGAAGATTACAGACGATTTAAACAAAGAAGCTCTGCTTGATTTGAAAACCATGATTGTCTTTCACAAGGCAGCAAGAACCATCCGTGCCATTGAAGCCCAGATTTTTAAAAAGCATGATTTGACTCCTACTCAGTTTTCCGTCTTAGAAACCCTATACAGCAAAGGGGAACTGCGTATTCAGGACCTGATTGACCGCATATTGGCTACTTCTGGCAACATGACTGTTGTCATCAAAAATATGGAACGCGACGGCTGGATTGTCCGCACCTGCGACCCAAATGACCGCCGGGCTTTTTTGATTGGTTTGACAGAACAAGGCAGAGCTAAAATTGAAGCCGCCCTGCCTGATCATATCAAAAATATTCAGCAAGCTCTTTCCATTCTCGAAGAAGAAGATAAACAAGATTTGATTCGCATTCTAAAAAATTTCAAAAAAATGAGCTAAATAATTGCTAACTAGTGATTAATGTTGTAACATATATTGTAACAAGAGAAATATCTCTTTATTTTATAAAAAAGGAGACAATGCAATGTCTAAAGTATTATTCATCGTCGGCTCGCTTCGTCAAGGTTCTTTCAACCACCAATTGGCTGAGCAAGCTGAAAAAGCTTTGGCTGGTAAGGCAGAAGTTTCATATCTTGATTATAAAGATGTACCATTCTTCAACCAAGACATCGAAAGTCCTGCTCCAGCTGCTGTTGCTAAGGTTCGTGAAGAAATCTTGGCCGCTGACGCTATCTGGATTTTCTCACCTGTCTACAACTGGGCTATTCCAGGAGTAGTGAAAAACCTCTTGGACTGGGCTTCACGCGCTCTGGATCTGTCAGACCCAACTGGCCCATCTGCTCTGAATGCTAAGGTTGTTACTGTTTCATCTGTAGCTAACGGCACATCACCAGATGAAGTATTCAAGCACTACCGCAGCCTGCTGCCTTTCATCCGTATGAATGTGGTAGAACCATTCACAGGTGTTGGTATCAACCCAGAAGCATGGGGAACTGGACAACTGACTGTCGCAGAAGACAAACTTGCTGAACTCTCAGCACAGGCTGATGCTCTTTTAGCAGCCCTTAACTAAAAAGAGAAGATTATAAAAAGAAAAGAAAACTTATAAGACACTAAACCCCCGCAAATAATTGCGAGGGGTTTTAGATTGCATTATTGACAAGAGCAAGTAGACAGCCTTAACCATACAAAGTTTGATACATTTTTTTCAAAAAACTATCAATCTCATTTTGAACAATTTTCAACAAGCGGGCTTCTTCGGATTGTGGGATGCTCACTTGCTCATTTATATTTTGTTTATTTATGTAAGAATAGTAACTGCGAACTATGTCCAGATTGTCGTTTAAAACATATTGACAATTTATTATTGTCCCATCAAACTCAGTTTCAAAAAAAACTGTTACTTCGTTCCCGCCTGGGTGCGCAATCTTCAAATGTAAATCCCCTTCTATTTCTAAGGGATTGATTCCCCCATCCAGGCGAATAGCTCCATCTGGCGGGATAATATAGCCTGCTTTGCGAATGTCAGATGCATACTTTTCTGATGCCATTAAAAGTTCTAAGACTGCTATTTTGTCATCCTGTTTGAAAGATTCTTTCAGCTGAAGAAATTCTTGCTGACTTTGATAATTAAAATAGAGTTTAATTCCGCTGACTAGAAAAGCAACAGAACAAATAGAAATTAGTATATTTTTAGGTCTCAGCATTTCTTCTCCTAACCAAGATTATTACTTATCCACCACTTGATCTTCAAATGTAGCCGGTTTATTGTCTACATTGGTGATGGTAATCGTGTAGGGGTTGTTATTCGTGACATCAAAAACTTTTTCTCCTTTATAACTAACAACAATCCCATCTTCTACTAAATGTATATCTTTTTGATTATTAGGAAGCTCATTCTTGTCTCCCTCGGTACTGCCTATCTTAATAATTTTCTTTTCACTTACCCCAAATAATACATCTCCAAACTTTTCGGACCAAACATTTGTACCTGATAATTTTATACTTCTATCATCTTTTTTATCTAAAATCAATTCCGAATTATATTCAAGCTGATTCGTATTTGGAGACACTCTTAATTCAACGCCTTGACCTGATTGCAGAGTATATTTGCCGTAGTTTAAAATTGCCTGAACGTACCAGACAACAAACAAACTATACAGCAGGCCAATAATAATCCTTGAACGCCGGCTTTTAAAGCGGTACAAAAGTATAAAAAGAGAAGCAATAAAAATTATTGAAGTTATCATTCTTTATTTCCCTTATAGATTCTGTATCCTTTAAAGACTCTATCCATTCTGCAAGATTTCATCTTCTTTCCGTTTTCTCTGCTGACCCGACCACCTGATACATAGCAACAATACAATCATACGAAGAATCAAATAGACCAAACGAAGGATTCTCATCTTACCAAGAGCAGACAAAAACTCCTCCCTTGCATGTCCCACTTCTTGACCTAACTGTTCAACCGTTTTGCCTGTTTCCTCTTTAATAACAGCTGCATTCTTTGAAATCAAATAATAATTTTGCTCTAAACTAGTGGTATAGGCTCTGGATATTGGCTCGTCTAAGAAAAAATATACTCTATCAGCATACTTATCTTCAGACAAAGTATAGTATATTTCAGCTTTGCTCTCCCATTTTTTAGGAAAACTAGTTATTTTTATCTTTTCATAGTCCAGATGCATAATGCCATCTAATACGTCACTAGTCCATTCTTCCGCATAGTGGTATAGATTCGCCTTTCTATCTACTATTGGCCAAACCATAACATACCGACTATGCATGAATTCCTTAGTCAGAGCCGAGTTGCTAGCCAGACTGGTCGCACCAATCTCATATACTGACCAAATAAGAACTATGAGCATTAAATAAGATTGAGCGGGTTTTGTTTTAAAATATTCCTGAAGTAACCTAACCTTGGTATCAGTTTCCCTATTGTCTTTTCCAAACATCTTTAAATTTTACTTCTCCCCCAATTCTATAAACTAAACGAAACGAATAATCGGTTCTTCTTCATCCAGTCACCTCAAGATATCCAGTTGATTTTTGTTCATAAGCAAAAGAGGAAGAAATGAGAATCAGAAGTAATGACAAAACAATAACTAGGAATTTATAGCGTTTGAATTTAACGAACATTTGTATCAGCCGCTCTTTCTAAATAGTCAAAAAGTATTCCTGATTTTCCTCTTCAACTGTTTTGCCATGCTCTACAAGAAAGGCTTCACTCTTCCCTGTCCGTAATATCTCACACTTTATTTAGAAGCTAGTTGCTGTTTCATTTTTTCAAAAAACTGATTCAATTCTGATTGAACCTGACGTAGTAGCTCTTTTTCTTGAGTCTCATCTATCTCAATTTTTTTCCTAATAGCATCCTTATCTATATAAGTATATCTTGAATAAGTCAATTTTAATTCTTTATCCACGAAAAAACCTGCATCTATTTCTTTACCATCAATTGTAGTGGAAAAATGAATCAGAAGCTCACTGTCTTCCAAACTAGTCGGTGGGCGTACATCCAAGTTTAATTTACCAGGTATTTTAAGTTCATTTATTCCCCATCGTCGAATCACCGGGTCATCCGGAATTCCATAGCCTGCATCTCGGATAATATCCTCGTTGTTACCTGCGAGAATACTTGCCAGTAGTTCAATTTTATTGGCAGAAGAAAAATCTGGTTCAGGTTTTTCATCAGGTCCAAAGAGAAACCAAATGACAAAAGCAGTTATTATCAAAAGTAGGATGCTTATTATTTTTTTACGTACCGACATTTTTATCTTCTCCTCGCTTCAAATAATCATAAAAATCTTCTTTTGATTTTTTATGCTCATCCGTATCTGGTTTCCATAAGAAATCCCATCTTTTACCATGTTTGATAAATTGTCCACCTGCTGTACAAGCTTCTTACATGAGTTCTCCAGAGGCTAGAGTAGCTATCAGGTAGTCACGCTCTTTAGGCAGTCGGTCTGTAACTTGATTGCTAATTCTAAGTTGTTGCCAACGCTTTACCTTACTTGTCCACCACTTGAGCTTCAAAGTGAGCTGTCTTGTCGTCTACATTGGTGATGGTGATCGTGTAGGACTTGTTATTAGTTACATTAAAAGCTTTTTCCCCCTGGTAGCTGACAACAATTCCATCCTGCACTAATTTAATATCTTTTTGATTATTGGGTAACTCTTCATCAGCATCTTCTGAATGATGGCTTCGAACAAGTTTTTGCCCTTCAACATCATAAAAAATATCGCCATGCATCTCAAACCAAACTCCTGAACCTGATAATTTAAGCTTATTATTATCATTTTTCTTCAAAATTAATACAGAATAGTATTCCACATCTTGTGTCCGAGGTTTGACTTTCAGACTAATAGACTGACCAGGTTGTAAGGTATATTTACCAAGATTTTGTGCCCATAAATAAAAGAGAAAAGCAGATGCCAGAACTCCAACAAGCAATAAACTACAACCTAAATTCCAATTCCATTGTTTTTTTAAGGTCATTTGTGAATCTCCTTATAGACCCCATATCGTATTAGGGCTCTATCCATTCTGCAAGATTTCGTTCTCTTTCCTTTTTCTCTGCTGACCCGACCACTTGATACACAGCAACAATACTATCATACGAAGAATCAAATAGACCAAACGAAGGATTTTCATCTTACCCAGAGCAGACAAGAAGTCCTCCCTTGCATGCCCTATCTCATGGGTTAATTCCTCAATAGTCTTACCCGTCTTTTGCTCTACAATAGCTGCATTCTTTGATATTAGATAGTATCTAGTGTCTAATGTCGAAAAATTTGATTTGGACAACGACCCGTCTAAAGGAAATGAAATCACATAATTTTCCTTATTAGGAATCTGATTGTATTCAGCAGAAACCTGATCATCATATTTACTAGGGTAACAGGTCATTTTTATATTTTCATAGTCTAGATGCATAATGCCATCCAAAATGTTACTAGTCCATTCTTCCGCATAATGGTATAGATTCGCCTTTCTATCTACTATTGGCCAAACCATAACATACCGACTATGCATGAATTCCTTGGTCAAGGCCGAGTTGTTAGCTAAACTAGTCGCACCAATCTCGTATACTGACCAAATAAGAACTATGAGCATAAAAAAAGATTGAACGGGTTTTGTTTTGAAATATTTCTGAAGTAAGCTAACCTTAGTATCAGTTTCCCTATTCTGTTTTCCAAACATCTTTAAATTTTACTTCTCCCTCAATTCTATAAACTAAACGAAACAAATAATTGTTTTTTCTTCATCCAATCACCACAAGATATCCAGTTGTTCATAAGCACGCTTAAAAGTGTCATATTGATAACGCTCATAAGCAAAATAAGGAAGAATAAGGATCAGAAGTAGGGACAAAACAATAGTCAGTTATTTATAGCGTTTGAATTTAACGAACATTTGTATCAGCCCCTCTTTCTAAATAGTCGAAAAAGTATTCCTGATTTTTCCTCTTCAACAGTTTTGTCATGCTCTACAAGAAAGGCTTCACTCTTTCATGTTCGCAATATCTCACACTTTATTTAGAAGCTAGTTGCTGTTTCATTTTTTCAAAGAACTGATTCAATTCTATTTGAACCTGACGTAGTAGCTCTTTTTCTTGAGTCTCATCTATTTCAATTTTTTCCCCAGTACCATCTTTCTCTATAGAATCATAACTCGAATCAATTAAATTCAATTTTTTATCTAAGAAAAATGCTACATCTGTTTCTTTACCATTAATTGTAACGGAAAAAAGAAGTAGAAGCTCACTGTCTTCCAAACTAGTTGGCGGGCGCACATCCAAGTTTAATTTCCCAGGTATTTTAAGTTTATTTATCCCCCATCGGCGAATCACCGGGTCATCCGGAATTCCATAGCCTGCATCTCGGATAATATCCTCGT
>NZ_CAJPNR010000041.1 GCF_905372115.1 uncultured Streptococcus sp. | reverse complement strand
TTCTTTTATTTTAAAACTAAAACAAGAGGCTGAGACAAGTCTGTATCAGTCCCTTTTTTATATAGCAGGACCGAGAAAGCTAGAACAAAATGCGCTAGCTTTCTCTCGTCTGCAATGACAGCAGTCTAATTAGAACTGCTGCTGGATTGAGTGAGCTTGCTGTTGACATGCTCCTCAACATTTTTAGCGTGTTCCTCATAAGTATTGGCGAAGTAAACAGCGCCTGTTTCAACATTTGCCACAAAGTAGAGGTAGTCCGTCTTACTTGGATTAATGGTAGCTTCCAAAGCTGACAGGCTTGGACTATCAACTGGCCCAGGCATAAGCCCTTCTTTTTTATAGACATTGAAAGGCGAGTCGATATTGGTATCAATCTCAGCGTCCTCTTTCAGAGTCGTTTTCTTTCCTAGCTTGCCTTGAGCATAAAGGATAGCGATATTACTCTGAAGCGGCATCGCTTGATTGAGACGATTGTAAAATACACTGGCAATATCTTTACGGTCCTGGTCTGTCGAACCTTCTTTTTCCACCAAAGAAGCAAGTGTCAGAACTTCATTAACCGTTAGGTTCTTCGCTTCGATAGTAGAGTAGTAAGAAGACAGATTGGTATTCATAGCGCCCAACATCTGGTCAATCAAGCTTTCCAAATCCGCATCCTCACCATAGTTATAAGTGGCAGGGAAGAGGTAACCTTCTAAGCGATACTTGACTCCGCTGTCCTTGCTTGGCAAAGTGCTCAGCAGCTGTGGATACTTAGCCGCCATCTTGGAAATGAAAGCTTCATCCTGCACCTTAGCTAGGAAATCGTCCTTGCTAAAAGGTGTCTTACTAGTCTTCTTAGAAGTTGCAGCTGCATTAACCGTCACAGCCTCTGCAATCTGCTCCAGTGTATAGCCTTCAGGAATAGTAACCTTACCAACAACTGGTGGTTGCGGTGTATCTGTTCCACCTTCCTGAAGCTGCCGAGCAATGGTATCTAGGTCCATACTCTTCTGGAGATTGTAATAGCCAGACTGGTAATTGTTAAAGCTTTTAATCTTGGAATAGAGACTAAAAACTTGGGCATTTTTAATCAGCCCCTTTTTCTCGAGGATTTCCCCAATCTGTTTAGAGCTTGAGCCTTCTGGAACTTCAACCGTCACATACTCTGTTGCGTTTGCATCAACAGGTTTAAGAGCTGAAGATACATAAGTATAGCCGACAACTCCTGTGACCACAAGTCCCAGCAGGACAATCAGCAGAACCGTTGTCATAATTCTGCGGGCTAATGTATTTTGGCGTTTTTTCTTGACCGTGTTGTTAGCCCGATTAGCCCGAGATAGGACCTCATTGGGCTTCTTATCTTCCTCATCCACTCGGCCATAGACCTGAGGGTGAGCCTTTTCATTCTCTGCAACCTTGTAGGAAACATCTACCGAAGCCGGTCTAGCTTCAAAGTCCTCCGCAGCTACTGTTTCTTTTGCAGAAGCAGAGTCCGCTTCTGACTGGCTAGTTGAAGAGGGAGTTTGTTCTTCCTTTTCTCCAGCTAAGTCTTTCAAAATCTGCTCTTTAAAGCTCAGATTCTTCTCTTTGTCTTGTGATTTTTCAGTCAAAAATTTGACCTCCTTCATCATAATCCCTAACATTATATCTTAAAAGTCAGATAAATGCAATAAGAGTAGGATTTTCTAGCTTATTATTGGTTTTTTTGCAGTTTGAGACTAGGATTTTCCCAGACCATATCAAACCAAGTAGCACCTGCGTAAGTTGATTGTGACAAACCTTCATTTACAAAGGCATGCTTCTCGTAGTAAGCGGTGAGATAGTCGTGGCAGGTCAGATTGATGCCGTGGCGTTCATCTGCTATAGCAATCTCTTTCATAGCTTGCAGTAGCTTGCGGCCGACTCCCATCCCCTGAGCATCTTTCGAGATAGAAAGGCTGGTCAGAGAGATAAAGCCACCGTCCAGATGACCATAATCTTCAATCTCCTCTGTAAAGGAAATATCCTTTAAATAACGTTCTGGACGGACAGGTCCCTCCAGATATCCCAAAATCTTACCATCCTTTTCCGCTACCAAAAAAGTCGAAGATAGGGTTTGGATATGTGCTGCTAGACTTTCTCGGCTAACAGCCTCTTCTGGACTGAAATTTTCCAATTCGATAGCATTAATGGCATCTAAGTCAGCCATTTGAGCTTGACGGATAATCATCACTTCTCCTTAAAATTGGGATTTTCCCACACCATATCAGACCAAACAGCCCCACCATGAGTTGAGTCAGAAATCCCTTCGTAGACGAAACCATTCATCTCATAATAAGGTATCAGCTCATCATGACAGGTTAGGCTAATGCCCTGTCGATTTTGCTGAACAGCTGTCTCCTTGAGAGCTGCAAGCAATAAGGTTCCGACCCCCTGCCTCTGAAAATCAGGATGGACGGACAGACTTTGGACGGCAATGAAGCCACCTTCAGGAGGATTAGCACTCACCTTACTAAAGAGATCATCTGTCAGATATCGCGCCTGAATAGCTGGTCCAACAATATAGCCCGCCAGCTGGCCATGTAGCTCCGCTAGCAAAAAAGTATCTGGAATCTGCTCAATCCGTTCTTTGAGAACTTCTGAACTGGCTGCTTCTGCTGCTGGAAAATTTAGCTTCTCAATTGCAAGAATTTCTTCCCAGTCGCTCAATTCAGCCTGCCTGATTCGAATCGGTGCTTCCATCAAGTCTCCTTCTACTGAACGTTGCTGGTCAGATTGGACAGGAGACGTTCAAAGGAATATTCATAGGTCTGGATGTCACCAGCTCCCATAAAGACATAAACGGCATTATCGTGGTCAAGAAGCGGAGAAACATTATCCACGTCAATAACCTTGGCCCGCTTCACAATCTTTTCAGCCAGATCTTCGACCTTAACATCGCCATTGTCCACCTCACGCGCAGAACCGTAAATCTGAGCTAAATAGACTGAGTCAGCCTGATTTAGGGCTTCCGCAAATTCGTCCAAGAGAGCAATGGTCCGAGTGAAGGTGTGCGGCTGAAAGATTGCCACGATTTCCTTGCTTGGATACTTCTGACGGGCTGCATCCAGGGTCGCAATAATTTCCGTCGGATGGTGAGCAAAGTCATCAATGATAACTGTTTCGTTGACAATCTTTTCAGTGAAACGGCGCTTAACTCCGCCAAAAGTCTTGAGGTGTTCCCGAACTAGATCCAAATCAAGACCTGCAGTGTACAAGAGACCGATGACTGCTGTCGCATTCATAATGTTGTGGCGACCAAAGCTTGGAATTTGGAACTCACCCAGCTCTTGCCCGCGGAAAGAAACTTTAAATCCTGAACCGCTGGTAGAACGCAAGAGGTCGTGAGCAACAAAGTCATTGCCCTCTTCCTTGAAGCCATAGTAGTAAATCGGAGCCTTGGACGTAATCCGGCGCAGCTGCTCATCTTCTCCATAAATGAAGAGTCCTTTGGTAATCTGCTTGGCATAGTCATTGAAAGCGTTAAAGACATCTTCCAGACTCGTGAAATAATCCGGATGGTCAAAGTCGATATTGGTAATAATCGAATATTCCGGATGATAAGGCATGAAATGACGCTCGTACTCGTCTGACTCAAAGACAAAGTACTTGGCATTGGCAGAACCGCGGCCTGTACCATCTCCAATCAGATAGCTAGTATCCGTGATATTGGAGAGAACGTGGGAAAGAATCCCCGTTGTAGAGGTCTTCCCGTGGGCACCAGCCACTCCCAAGCTGACAAAGTCACGCATAAAGCCACCTAAAAACTCATGGTAGCGTTTATAGCCAATACCGTTTGCGTCTGCATAGGCAATTTCTACATTGTTATCTGGACGAAAGGCATTGCCAGCAATGATTTCGAAGTCTGGCTGGATATTCTTTTCATCAAAAGGCAGGATGGAAATGCCAGCCTGCTCCAGACCGCGCTGAGTGAAATAATATTTATCAACATCACTGCCCTGAACCTTATGGCCCATCTGGTGCAGCATCAAAGCCAAAGCGCTCATACCAGAGCCCTTAATCCCGATAAAATGATAGGTTTTCGTCATGATTACTCCTTAAGATACAAGGCCATAAAAGCAAGTCCAAAGAGGAAAATCTCCGCAGACCCTAATCAGCCCGCAGGGATTTTCTTTCTTTACAAACTTTTAGGCACCACCAAAACACCAAAGAAGCCGGACCAATCAGTAAGTCCCAGCTTCTAGCATCGGTCTTCTTCAACCGATGACGGATGTTATATGCAGATAGATTTTACATTTACATAATCAACTAGCAATTTTCCTTTATACATCAGAAAACTGCAGGCAGAAAAGACTCGAGCAAACCAGCTTTATTCGCTGTCCAAGCCTGTCAAGTTCAGTTCCTGAGCCTTGGAATGCTTCAACTGCTCTTCCTTAGCTTTATCCTGATTATAGATCTGACTGGTTTTTAAAAAATCATAATTGTTCTTCTTAGGCTTTTCTTCCAGCTCCTGCGGCTGAGGGCTATACTCAGGCTGAATATCTGCCAAAATATAGTTATCCTGCTGAAGCCTGTCGCCAAACTTCGTAAATTCCCCCGATGTATTCTTCTGAAAAGGGGCAGTTGGCTTCGGTCTTTCCGCATTAGAAGCTGTTGGAAGCTTTCTGCTGCGGACCTTAGTCGGAAGGTCGCTGGTCAGATAAGGCGCTGAACGCTTCTTTTTCAAATCAGCCCGAGCTTCCTCGCGTGCCTGCTCAGCATAACGAATGGCCGGATTTTTCTTATCAATCGGCTTTTTAAAATCCTTGAAAGCAGACTGCTTTTGCAGCGGTCTTCTGATAGCCTGACTGGCAGCGATGGGAGCATGCCTGTTGGAGTCCACAATCGGCATCCATTCCAAATAATTACGGTCTGTATAGTCTCCGGTAATGTTGCTAATGAGATCTAGTTCATCATAAAGATTCATATGCGGCATTTCCGTCAGCATGATTTCATCATCTGACACCAGAGGAAATTGTTTATCAGTCATATCTTTTTCCTTTCAACCCTTCATTATTATAAACTATTCAGGCTATTTTTCAAACTATTCTGCCGAAATTCCCAGAATTTCTCGAATTTCCTCCACAGAGAGACTGGATTTGGCTTCTACTCCATCCAGAATAGTCGAAACCAGATTGCGCTTGCTCTCCTGCAGCTCCTGTATCTTCTCCTCAATCGTACCACGTGTAATCATCCGATAGACTTCGACATTGCGCTCCTGACCGATACGGTGGGCACGGCCGATGGCCTGGGCCTCAACCGCTGGATTCCACCAGAGGTCAACCAAGATGACTGTGTCTGCACCAGTCAGATTGAGACCAACACCTCCAGCCTTGAGGGAGATTAGAAAGGCCGAGCGCTGACCATCATTAAAGGCTGTTGTCATGTCCTGACGCTCCTTGGCCGGAGTAGAGCCAGTAATCTTAAAGGACTCCATGCCCATCTTGTTCAGCTCACTCTCGATAATATCCAGCATACCACGAAATTGTGAAAATATGAGGACACGATGATTACCATCTTGTATCTGTTCAAGTAATTCCCGCAAACTTTCCAGCTTACCGCTCTCGCCCTCGTAATCTTCCATAAACAGCTTCGGAGTGTCACAGATCTGGCGGAGACGCATAAGACCTGACAGAATCTCTATCTTGCTGCGATTGATTTCATCTTCTGTCGCATGGATGATTCTGTCCTGCATCTGCTTGAGCAGAGCCAGATAAATGGTCTTCTGGCTATCTGCCAATTCATTGCGATAGGCAACTTCAATCAAATCAGGCAACTCCTGCAGCACATCTTCTTTCTTGCGCCGCATGACAAATGGTTTGATATAGCGGGCGACTTTATCTGCTGGCAGTTTTAAAAATTCCTTTTTGCTTGGCAAAAGTCCTGGCATGACAATCTGGAAAATAGACCAAAGTTCTCCCAGATTATTCTCAATCGGCGTCCCAGAAAGGGCATAAGTATGCTCCACTTCAAAATCCCGCAAATACTGGGCAATCTTGGTCTGGTCATTCTTCATGACCTGAGCCTCATCCAAAATCAGATACTGGAAGTGATTGTCCCGGTATTCTTCCACATCCTGCCTGAAGGAAGCATAGCTGGTAATGGTAATCTGATGCTTCTCCGCTATCAGCTCATCACGAACATTTTTCAGACCATACACCACCGCCACATCCAAATGCGGAGCAAATTTAGCAAACTCATCGCTCCAGTTGTAAATCAGGCTAGATGGTGCCAAGATTAAGACTTTCTTAGAATCATCTATACGCGAACTCAGAAAAGAAATCGTCTGCAGAGTCTTCCCCAGTCCCATATCGTCAGCCAGGATGCCACCGAAACCATACTTATCCAGCATGGATAGCCACTTGACACCCGTCTCTTGGTAATCCCGAAGGTCAGCCTTGACTTGCAGCTCAGGAAGAGGGAATTCCTCTGGGTGAATCAGGTCAAAGGCCAGTTGCTGCACATCTTTTGAAAACTGTACTCTATCCTTGCCCTTGAAAAACTCTGCCAGTTGGTAAGCTGCTAGACTGCTGGTCTGAATGAAGCCATTTTTAGTCCGCTTACTCCGCAGCTGCTGCAAAGTCCGGCTCATCTCCTTGGTCTCTTCATCGAAAATCAAGACTTGCCCAGACTTACTGATAAAGAAGTCCTGCTCCTTAAAGAGCGAATCAAGCACTGCGTCTATCTCTGACTGCGCAATGCCGGCAAAATCGAAACCAACATCCAAGAAGCCGCCCTTCATCTTGACAGTGATCCTTGGACTTTCTGTCTGTGCCAGCGCCTCTAGCTCTTCTGTCATGCTGACCTGGCCCAAAGCCTCAAAGTTAGGGATGACTTCAGAGAAGAAATGATAAATTTCTTCTGGTTTCAGAGGCGGTCGCTGGCTGTAAAAGTCTGCCACAAAACCTGCCTGCAGCATTTGCTTAAAGACTTGCTGCTCATGCTCAAAATTACCCGCAAAAGGCAGACGTTCCAAATCTTTGCGAGTCGTCACTTTCCTGTCTCCATAGTCAAAGACAGTATCCAAAATCAGACGCCTGTCAGGACCGATGTCAAAGTCAAACTTGGCTGTAAAGTCATGAATCATCATACTTTCAGGTGCTTCTACCCGGCCAACCTTTTTAAACTCAGACAGACTGGAAGCCAGCTTCGTTCTCTCCGACAAGTCGAATTGCAGGCGCTTCAACCGATCATGCTCTATCGGCAGCTCCCGTAAAGCCTTCATCAGTCTAATCTGCTGAGGATTTAGCTGGTAGAAAGTATCTCCATAAAAGATAAACTGGCCATCATAAAGCATCTTATAATTCTTCTCAGCAATGACTAGCTCAAAATGCTCTTCATGCTCTTCCACTTGGAAAGTATAAACTTCTGCCTCTTCATGTAAATCTTGGAAAAAGACTTCACTGTAGTCGTAAAGGCTGTACTCTAAGCGGAAAGAAGACAGATTCATCAGGAAGATAACTCCCTCTTCAAAGATGCTGGCTGGGAAGAAAAGATTGCGCCCAGCATTTGGGAAAATCAAAGAGGAATCTTGCCCCTGATAGTCGGGCACCAGCCCCTGCAGGAAAACGAGCAAATCTTGACTGGCTTCATCAAAATCCTCCAAATGAATAGCCTCATAGTAACTCTTACCAATCTGATAATGCCCGCCCTTTTCCAAGGTCCGAAGGAAGGAAAGAACGTCTCGGACAACATAAGAGCGCTCGTCCGGCAAGCGACTGATCCGGAGACTCCAGAGAAACTGTCCTGTATAAGAGTCCTCCTGACCAGTAGCCGAGAGCTCATAACGAACCTGTTGTTCGGATTTCTCCGGCAAGACCTTATCCAAGAACAAGCTTCCGAAAGAAACCAGCTCTTGGGTCTCCTGACTGGTCAACTCCTCCTCTTCCATACTCTTTAGCACATCTTTTCCCGATGGGGCATTTTTCAGATAATACTCCAAGGCTGCCAGATGGGCACAATATTTTTTCTTCTGGAAAAAATCGCAATAACAAAAGATGACATCATCATCCAAGCTATAGCGCAGATTGCACTCGTCCACACGAGCATATAAAAGAGAATCACTGACCTCAAGGATTACTACCTTATTGTTTTCAACCAGGGTAATTCCTTCTGTCCGAATCTTACCAGGAATTAATTTTGCCATAATTACCACCTTACATTTATCTCCCCATTATACCACACTTTCGATATAAAAAAAGAAAAGCAAGCTCTTATGCTTACTTTCATTTTTACATATAAACGTATGTTTGTCAAATTGCTGTTTTCAAACTCTACTTCCGCTTCCTTGCAATCAAGTGAATCGGGGTTCCTTCAAAGATAAAGGCCTTGCGGATTTGATTTTCCAAGAAACGCAGGTAAGAGAAGTGCATGAGTTCTTCTTCGTTGACAAAGATGACAAAGGTCGGAGGTTTAGTTGCTACCTGAGTCGCATAAAAAATCTTGAGGCGTTTGCCCTTGTCGGTCGGTGTCGGATTAATCGCGATGGCATCCATGATAACGTCATTGAGCACTGCTGACGGAATGCGGGTATTCTGACTCTGACTGATTTGCTTAATCATATCCGGCAGCTTATGGAGACGCTGCTTGGTCAGGGCAGAGACAAAAATAATCGGTGCATAAGACAGGTATTGGAACTGGTCTCGGATATCCTCTTCCCAGTCTTTCATGGTATGGTTATCTTTTTCCAGCGTATCCCACTTATTAACAACGATAACAATACCTTTTCCTGCTTCATGGGCAAAGCCAGCAATTCGCTTGTCGTACTCACGAATTCCTTCTTCAGCATTCAGCACCATGAGAACGACATCTGAGCGATCGATCGCCCGCATAGCCCGCATGACAGAGTATTTTTCCGTATTTTCATAGACCTTGCCTGACTTGCGCATACCAGCCGTATCGATCATGGTAAATTCCTGACCTTCACTGTCTGTAAAGACCGTATCAATAGCGTCACGCGTTGTACCAGCCACTGGACTAGCAATGACTCGGTCTTCCCCCAAGATGGCATTGATCAAGCTAGACTTGCCGACATTAGGACGGCCAATCAAGCTAAACTTAATCATATCAGGATTTTCAGCCACTTCTTCATTTGGCAGATTTTCAACGATCGCATCAAGAACATCCCCTGTACCAATCCCGTGAACTGAGGAAACTGGGAATGGATCACCCAAGCCCAACGCATAGAAATCAAAAATCTCATTGCGCATTTCAGGATTATCCACCTTATTGACCGCTAAGATAATCGGCTTATGGGTCTTGTAGAGCATGCGAGCTACATACTCGTCCGCATCCGTGATACCTTCCTTGCCAGACACGACAAAAACGATGACATCCGCTTCGTCCATGGCAATCTCAGCTTGGTGCTTGATTTGCTCCATAAAAGGTGCATCAACATCGTCAATTCCGCCCGTATCAATAATACTGAACTTGCGGTTGAGCCAGTTTGCGGTCGCATAGATTCGGTCGCGTGTCACCCCTTCGACATCTTCCACAATGGAAATCCGCTCACCGGCAATCCGATTGAAGAGCGTTGACTTGCCGACATTGGGACGGCCGACAATGGCAATAGTTGGTAAGGCCATGTTTTTCCTCTTTCATTCTTTAGGACAGAGCCAAACTCCGTCCTATTTTTCTAATTTCTTTTCTTTGAACAATTGGTCAATAGCTTGATTAGGCTCCTGACCAAATTGGGCAGCTAGGCGCTGACTCCAGGTTTCCTTAGCTCGCTCGCCAGCATATTCAGTCTGTACGCGGTCATAGGCTTGGATAGTTGAACAATCCTGTTCACGATATTCTTCCTCAAAGACCACTGCTTCATAAGGCAGGCGTGGCTTGACTGCATGGTTCTGGTTGGGAGTTCCCAGAGCAATCCCAAAGACCGGATAAGTGTAGTCCGGCAGCTTGAAAAGCTCAGCTATTTGACTAGCAGCATAACGAACCAGTCCAATGATTACCCCACCATAACCCAAACTTTCAGCTGCTAACAGGGTATTTTGCCCCGCCAAAGCGGCATCTACTGAGCTAATCAGGAGATTTTCTGTTCCCTCAGGATAAAAGTCTTCCGTATTCAATTGAACGCCCTTTTGAGCTCGATTGAGGTCGCCAACAAAAAGCAGGAAGGCCGAAGACTGCCGAATGGCTTCTTGGGGCACTAGGTCAAAGAGAGCTTCTTTTTTCTCTTTGCTTCGCACCACAATGATAGAGTAGGACTGGAAATTCTTCCAGCTGGACGCAGCCCGCCCAGCATCAATGATGGCACGTAATTCCTTATCAGAAATCTGCTCCTCCGTAAAGCGGCGAACAGACGTATGAGCTTTCATCAAGTTAATTGTTTCATTCATCGGCGGTTCTCTCCTTCTAGGAGTACCTCCTGAGCCAGAAACTTAATTCGCTCCATAACCCGCTTGGCCTGCCAAGTCTCATCGCCATTCTTAGAGTTAGCAAAGTGGCGCTCCAAGTCCGTAAAACTAAAGTTAGAAGTAAAGAAAGTTGGCAGATTTTCCTGCATACGGTGCTGGAGAATGACCTGCAAAATCTCATCGCGCATCCAGGGGCTAGACTGCTCTGCACCGATATCGTCCAAAATCAGCACTTGAGCTGTCTTAACCTGATCAATCTTCTCCTTGACCAAGCCGGAACTGATAGCATTCTTAACATCCAAAACAAAGCTTGGGTAATGAACTAGAGTAGTTGAAGCCCCTCGCTCTACTGATAATTCATGAGCTAAAGCAGCCATCAAATAACTTTTCCCAATACCAAAATCTCCATAGAGATAAACAGCCTTTTGATAATTAGGATAAGCAGCGACAAAATTAGCCAATCGTTCAAAAATTTCATCACGATTCTTTTTTAAGTCAATTTGACTGAAACTCGCATCTTTAAGACTAGAAGGTAGATTAATTAAATTGATCCGTTCTTTAATATTTTTCAACTTTTCCTGCTCAATCAACTCAAGTGTCTCTTCATAGGCAACATCCGCATAGCCTTCATTTTTCACCAAGATTGGCTTATAACCCTTGGCAATATAGGTCTCGTCCCCCAGCAAAAAGCGATTGCGCTCTGTAATATACTGGTTAAACTTGGAGACACTGCGCTGAATCTCAGCTTGGGTCAGCTTTTCCTGCTGGATAAAGGCTGCCACATCTGGGTCCGCCATGATTTGCTTGACCAGCTCCTGATAGTCAAAATGCCGCACCCTGTTCCTATGAGGTATATTCTGTCCTATTTTATCCATTTAAGCGCCACCCGAACCCTTTCTAATTTTTTCTAAAAGCTTGCGTCTTTTCTCTTCTAATTTTGCTTGTTGCTCAGGAGTAGTATCATCTTTATAGTCAGGATTACTCCAGATTGGCACATTGCTTTTAGCAGAAGCTGAGCTGACTTGCGCAGGACGATTATTCGTCTGCTGGTTGCGCTCACGGATTTTCAAGACAGCTTCCTCAGCTGTCGTCACCTTTTGATAAGAAAAATCATTGGCTACCTTAAGGGCATACTTTTCATTGAGATTGGCTGAATCTACCTTATTAAAGGTCAAGAGCAAGATTACGTTGATAACCTCGTCCAAAAGACCTAATTCAGCTAAATCCAGCAAAAGCTTTCTCTCCGTCCGCGTAATAGCAGCCTGACGGGTTTTTTTGATTTCTGCCAGGAAGACCATTGGTGATGTTCGCTTCGCTTCTTGGATAATAGACTGCTCCTGCTTAGAAAACTGACCTTCTGCCGGCTTCTGAGCTAACTTTTGCTTCATCCGCTTGGTAGAAATGACCTGAGAAACAGCAGTTTCTCTCGCCAAGACATAGGTCTCGTACCAAGTCCACTTTTTCTGCTCAGCAATTGCAAACAATTCTAATAAATCTTCTTTTTCATTGGCAAAGCGAAGATTGTCCTGAGCCATCCGTTGCTTGAAATACTCCAAGTCAAAATCATTGGCCTTTCGCACTGCCCTTGGCTGCTCAGCTTCCATACCAAACACCTGCATAAAAGACTTAACCAATTTCTCTCCACTAGGATTTTTTGGTCGCAGGGCATCTGCAGCAGCTTCGCCGATTTTCTTTTCCAAGAGCCGGCTGTACACATTATGGCTGAAAAATTCCTCCGCCGTTAAGGTCGGGTGGAGTTGAATCAGATAAAGGTCATCTGTTTGATAAAGGTCAACTAGCTTAATCGCCGCTAAACGCTCAAAACTTTCTTCCAAAATATTAAGTCCAAAATCTAAATGATTGAGAATCTGACTGAAGAGGTGCTGCTTTTGCCCATTATCCCCAAAAGACAGCAGATAAAGATAAAGTGTTACCGCTTCTCTCCCCAGAATCGGCAGATAGAGCTTGGTCAAGATAGCAATATCTGGGCTGACTGCATTATTACGCAAGAAAGAAAACTGATGGTTTGGTTTCATTTATTTGTCCTTTTTCTTCTTGGACCCCTTGGTAATCTGCTTGAGCAGGCTTTCTAGCTCTCCCACATCCTTGAAACTCCGATAAACACTGGCGAAACGAACGTAGGTGATTTCATCCAGCTCGGCCAGTTCATCCATGACTAAGGATCCAATATACTCACTATTGATTTCATTGTCGCTCTGACTGCGGACTTTTTGCTCGATTCGGTTGACAATCTCCTCTATTTCATCACTAGATACCGGCCGCTTTTGCGCCGAGCGAATAATACCGTTAAAAATCTTATCCCGAGAAAATTGCTCGCGTGTCCCGTCCTTTTTGACAACTACTAGGGTTCTCTCTTCGACGCGCTCGTAGGTCGTGAAGCGGTGCTGACATTCCTCACACTCACGGCGGCGGCGGATCGTATTTCCATCTTCTGCCTGTCTGCTATCAACTACACTTGATTTATTCCCACCACATTTCGGACAACGCATACCATTTCCTCCTAAAATCCTAATACTTCATTATAACACGTTTTCAAGAATAACAAAAGACAGCCGTTTGGGGTGCAACATTTCACCATTTTACATTAAACATGTGTTTATCAAAAAGAAAAAGCGAGGCAAATCTGCCGCTTTCACAGTCTTGCCTCATCTTTTTACTATTATAAAGTCACTTGCACTTCTAAACCAAAGTGGTCACTGACAACAGGTGTTTCTTTTCCGTCAAAAACGACAGCGGAGCGCTCAACGTCCATCCCTTGACTAGTGAAAACATAATCAATCTTCAGAGCATGTTTATTATCATCCCAGCCTGCGATAGTCCCTTCTACTGTCGCCTCTCCGCTAGCTTCTTTTGCAACGGTATGACTATCCTGCAGCTTCAGCGGACTAGCTAAGATGGTCTGGTAGCCTTGCTGACCGACCGGATTGTTGAAATCACCCATGAGGACCAGAGGAGTTTCTGCTTTTAGCAGCTCTGCTTCAAGCTTAGGCCATTCCCCCTGAAAGCCTTTGTCCCACCAAGACAGATGGCAGGAGGCAATTGTCAGCAATTGACCTTCTACCTCAGTCTCAGCTAGCAAGACCTTGCGGGTATGGTAATCCCTAGGATCATTAGCCTCTGATACCAGAACTTCTCTAGGAGTCATAGGATTTCTAGATAGGATTGCCACTCCTTCGTTGTAAATATCAAATCCAATATGATTATAGGCCCAGGACCAATGATAGTCCAGTCCTGCCTCAGCCAACTTTTCTACCAGACATAGAGCAAAGTTGTCTTGATGAATCGCAATCGCTCCTTCAACCGCCTGATAGAAAGGAGCCTGAACAACCTGTTCAGACTCCGTTAATTGATTGACTTCCTGCAGGCAAATGACATCATATTTTTCTTGAAGAATGCTCTCTACCAACTGATTAAGCTTGGTTTCTTGCTCTTCTTCCATCCAACTATGAGTATTTAATGTCAGGAATTTTGCCATGATTTCTCTTTTCTATATTACAATTCAACCTTCGCAACAACTGTCTTAGAAGATGCTTGACCAAGTTTTTCTACAGTTACAGACTTGATGGCTGCTGCATTGGTGAAGACTACGATTGTTGAAGTTTCACGTCCTGCTTCTTTGATTGCTTCCAAGTCAGCCGTTACAAGAAGATCTCCAGCTGCAACTTTTTGACCCTCTGAAACATGAACCTCGAATGGTTTACCTTCAAGGCTAACAGTTTCCAAACCAATATGTACTAAAACTTCTAGGCCGTTATCTGTCACAAGACCGATAGCATGCTTGCTAGGGAAGACGCTAGTTACTGTACCAGCAACTGGTGAATAAATCTTACCATTTTCTGGCTCAACTGCAAATCCATCACCCATCATTTTTTGTGAGAAGACTGGATCTTTAACATCTGCCAAGTCAATGACTTGACCGTCCGCAACAGTTTCAACTTCCTCAGTCACACCTTTGTAAGTAACTTCGGCAGCTGCTGATTCTGCTTTTTGGCTAGGAAGTGTTTCAGGAATCACTTCACCAGAATCCAACAAGTCTTGAATATCCGATTTAAGAACGTCAGCTTTTGGTCCGTAGATAGCTTGAACACCTTGGCCCTTCATAACCAAGCCCATAGCGCCTTCTGCTTTCCACTGTTCTTCTGTTCCAACTTTTTCAGCATCTTTGACAGTCACACGCAGACGAGTCATACATGCATCTACATCTACGATGTTAGCGCGACCACCCAGAAGGTTGATAACATTTACTGCTTGAGATGCTTCAGCAGCAACTTTACCACCAGTTGACTCTGATGAAGAAGCTTCATCTGAACCGTCTGCTGTTTCATAGTTACCGTTACGTCCTGGAGTTGCATAGTTGAACTTCTTGATCATGAAGTTAGAAATGAGGTACATCACAACACCAAATAGGATCGTTACCCAGATGAAGTTGATGATATCCATTCCTAAGCCAGCATTGATGGCCATAGGAGTACGGGTCAAGAATTCGATAGAACCGAATGAGTGCACACGAAGGTTAACGATGTCAGCCATTGCAAACGCAGCACCTTGTACAAATGCATAAATGATATACAGCGGTGTTGCAACGAACATGAACATGTACTCGATTGGTTCAGTAACCCCTGTCAAGAAAGTTGCCAAAGCAGTCGCAATCATCATACCTTTGTATTTGTGCTTCTTGTCAGCATCCACATTGCGGTAGATAGCTGCTGCTACCCCCATAAGGATACCAAATGAACCAATCATCTGACCAACTTTGAAACGAGCTGGATGAACTGTATCAAGCAAGTGCTGGTAAGTAGAAGGATCAGCTGATTTAGTACCAACCAAGTCAGTTACCCAAGCCAACCACAGTGGATCTTGACCAGCTACAGTTGTTCCCGCACCAGAACCAGTAATAACGTGATAAACACCACCTAGTTCTGTGTAGTTCATTGGAATGGTCAACATGTGGTGCAAACCAAATGGAAGCAAGAGACGTTCCAAAGTACCATAGATGAATGGTGCCAAAACTGGTGCAGTATCTTGTGAATTAGCAATCCAAATACCAAAGCTGTTGATACCTGATTGAACAACTGGCCATACAAATGACAAAACAATTGCTACGATTACTGAGCGCAAGATGACAACGAAAGGTACAAAACGCTTACCATTGAAGAATGACAAGGCATCTGGCAATTTACGGAAATTATAGTATTTGTTATAAGCTGTCGCTCCAACAAAACCAGCGATAATTCCGACAAAGACACCCATGTTCAGAGCTGGTGACTCCAGAACACTGATGAAATAATCAGAAACCTTAATAGATGCACCAAACATTGTTTTAACTACAGCAGCCTTATCTGAGAGCATATCGCTGGTAACACCAAACATAACACCAGTGATACGGTTAATCAGGATAAAGGACAGACCTGCTGCGAAGGCACCGCCTGCGCGTTCTTTTGCCCAGCTTCCACCGATAGCCAAAGCAAAGAGGATATGCAGGTTACCAATAACCCCCCAACCAATCTGCTCTAAAACACCACCGGTAGTGACTAAAACACCTAGATTTGGATTAATCATCGGGATAGACTTACCGATACTAATCATCAGTCCTGCTGCCGGCATAACAGCAACGACCACCATCAAAGCTTTACCGAATTTTTGCCAAAATTCAAAGCTAAAAATGTTCTTGAATGAATCTTTCATCATTCAGACCTCCTTATATTTTTTGCAAACAAGTTCGCTTTATTATGAAATCGTTTGCATATCGATACATCTATTATAGCACGATTTTTTATTTTGTAAAGGCTTTTATAAAATTTTTTTCTCTTTTTTTGCACCTAAAATACTGTATTTTCTCTTCAAGAGTTACATTTTTGCTATATTTCAACGAAAACGATTGCACAGAATATCCAGAAAGTCCGCATTATTTCTCCTATCAATACTGTAACAAGCGCAAAAAAAACTCCGTCTCCTAAGGAGAACAGAGTCTTTAATTTTCTATTCTTGCATGGCATAACCAACACCGCGAACGGTTTTGATATAGCTTGGCTGCCCTTCCACATCAATTTTACTGCGCAGATAACGAATATAAACATCTACAACGTTAGTCTCCGTTGCACTCTCGTACTTCCAGACACGCTCCAGCAGTTGCTCACGGCTCATGACCTTATTGCTGCCCATCAGGGTTACCAGCAGATCGTACTCCCGCCGCGTCAGCGCAATGACTTCCTCACCGCGGTAAACCGTATGATTTTTAATATCCACTCGCAGATTGCGGTAAGAGGTCGGAATTTTCAAGAGGCTGCAGTGCTGGTCGATAAAGTCGCGTCCGCGGAAAATGATGGAGACGCGCTCCACTAAATCACTGATAATGAAAGGCTTGACCACGTAAGAAACGGCAAAATGCTGGATTGCCTCCTGCTGCTCCGCAATCTCCTCGCGACTAGCCAAAACGATAATAACCGAAGCTGGCTTAATCAAGCTCAGCTGCTTAGCAAAATCGCTGGCATTCATATCTTGAAGATCATAGTTGAGCAAGAGCAAGTCATAATCCACATCTTTAGCCAGAGACAATCCCTCTTGACCAGTCTCAGCTAAATCTACAAGAAAGCTTTCTTTTTGCAGTTCCAAACTTACAAATCGTGCAAGATTTTTTTCATTTTCTACTAGTAAAATTCGCTTTGCCATAGGCCTATCCTATTTTTCGTCGTACCAAGAATAGTGGTAGGTACCTTCTTTGTCTTTACGGTTGTATGTATGAGCACCAAAGTAATCACGCTGTGCCTGAATCAGATTAGCTGGCAGATTTTCCGCACGGTAGCTATCAAAGTAAGCAATGGCACTGGAGAAAGTTGGTACTGGTACACCTGCTTGCACAGCCAAGCTGACAACATCACGAACTGCCTGCTGATACTTAGCCGTAATATCCATGAAGTACTCATCCAGAAGCAGGTTGGCTAGGTCAGCATCACGGCTGTAAGCATCTGTAATCTTTTGCAAGAAACGAGCACGGATGATACAGCCGGCACGCCAGATAGAAGCAATCTCACCAAACGGCAGATTCCAGTTGTTTTCCTTAGAAGCTACACGCAATTGAGCAAAACCTTGAGCATAAGACATGATTTTTGAGAAGTAAAGAGCCTGGCGAATCTTTTCAATCAGCTCTGCCTTATCTCCTTCAAAGGTGAAAGCAGCTGGTTTTGGCAATACCTTGCTGGCTGCCACACGCTCATCTTTGTAGGTCGAAATATAACGCGCAAAGACTGATTCTGTAATCAATGGCAGTGGCACACCTAAATCCAGAGAAGATTGACTGGTCCACTTACCAGTTCCTTTATTACCAGCCGCATCCAGAATGTAGTCAACGATTGGACCAGCTTGACCTTCATCGTCCTTGCGTGTCAAGATATCCGCTGTAATCTCAATCAGATAGCTGTCCAGTTCACCTTTGTTCCACTCTGTGAAGATGTCAGCCATTTCACTAGCTGAAAGCCTCAGCAAGTGCTGCATCAGGTCATAACTCTCAGCGATAAGCTGCATATCTCCATATTCAATCCCGTTATGGACCATTTTTACATAGTGACCAGCGCCATCAGGACCGATATAGGTCACACATGGTGCACCGTCTTCAGGAGCTTTGGCAGAGATTTCTTCCAAGACATCTGCTACCAACTCATAAGCTTCTTTTTGACCGCCCGGCATGATAGACGGCCCTTCCAATGCGCCCTTTTCACCGCCAGAAACACCTGTACCGATGAAATTGATACCAGAGTTAGCTAACTCTTCATTGCGGCGAATGGTATCTTTGTAGAAAGTATTCCCACCATCAATCAGGATATCGCCCTTATCCAAGTGAGGGAGCAAGGCCTGAATAGTCGCATCTGTACCAGGACCAGCTTGAACCATCAGCATAATCCGACGTGGCTTTTCGATAGAGTTTACAAAAGACTCCACATCATAGCTTGGCACAAAGTTTTTCTCAGGATGAGAGGCAATGACGTCCTCTGTCTTATTTGCTGAGCGGTTATAGATGGCAACTGTATAACCACGAGATTCGATATTTAGGGCAAGGTTACGGCCCATAACAGCCATACCAACAACACCAAAATTTGCTTTAGTCATTATGTTCTCCTATAGTTTGTTTGTCTTATTTTATCATTTTTAAGCCTTAAAAGAAAGTATTAAGTCGGTGACGGATTGTGAGGGTGGATGGATAGAAAAACCAAGTACAGATTAACTGAACTTGGTTGAGGAGGGTGGACAGTAAAGAGCAAAGTAAGATGATCGATTTTTTAAAAGAACTTAGGTTCAATCCTGCCCTTTAAACCGATAGACTTCTGAACGCTTTCCTACATGAACATTCAGAATCACAAAATCTTCATCATCAACCTTTGCAATAATCCGATAAGAGCCTACTCGAAAGCGCACATAAACAGAGAGATTACCTGACAAATATTTTCCAGGCACCTTAGGGAAGTTGACATTTCATTCAATTCATCCGACAAACGGACTAAAGCTGGTAAAGACATGAAATTAATCTCTTTTTTATTACAATTCTTCAGTAGTTATATTTCACTGCAATGTAAAATAAAGACAAGTTGGATAGTTCGCTTACTTTATTCTTCAGACTGAAAATGACCTAAGTTGTGTTATCAAATTCCTTAGCTTATACCACTCTGAATTTTATTCCCCTGATACCTAAGAAGACAGAAGGTTATAATATTGTGAATCTCACAATCCGAATAATTATTAGAAAAATAATGTTT
>NZ_CAJPNR010000040.1 GCF_905372115.1 uncultured Streptococcus sp. | reverse complement strand
ATTTCCATTATAGTCCTTCCCATCTATCCAGAACTTTCAAGAAAAAGATGGGCTTTTCTATCAAGCAATATGTGGAAGCTCTTAAGATGGAAAAAGGGATTCAGGAAATTGTAGAAGGACGGCAAAATGTGACCGAGACTTCTATGGAAGCTGGTTATGATAGTCTAGGCAGTTTTTCCAATACTTTTAAGCGGCATACTGGACTTTCGCCTAAAAAATATTATCAGGAATCAACCAAGGCTTATGATTTTATGGTCAAACAGCTGGATGAGAAGGGAGCTTTATTGCATCAGGATCCCGACTGTAAAAGTGGCAATAGGCTGACTGTGGCGCTATCTTATCCTGAGGGGTATGAACCACGCATTAGCTGTGTCGGGCTTTTTAAAACCCGCATACCCAAAGAAGAGCCGGTTATCGGAGTCGCACTGAGTCAGGAGGGCCGGTTTACTTTTGAAAATGTACCCGATGGTCGCTACTATCTTTTGGCCTGTGAATTGCTGGAGGATTTACGCCTAACTAAAAACTATGTCTTGAAGCATAACTTTCGATGGGGCAGCGATGAGCCTCTCACTTTTTCAGGCGATAGCATCTATCAAGAGGAAATCAGCATGCGCAGGCCCTTGCCCAGCGATCCACCTATTACAGTTAATCTTCCAGTTTTAATCATGCGTTCCCTAGCCAAACAAGCGCAATTGAGAATAAGAAAATTTTTATCTTAATTGATAAACTGATACTAGAGATCTATTCTCAGATATAAAAAATTGGAGGAACAATAATGAAATTAGACGTGTTTTTAAGTTTTAATGGTCAGGCCGAAGAAGCTTTTCGTTTTTATGCTGACCTTTTTCAGACTGAGATAAAGGGACTTGTCCGAGCCAGTGAGATGATGGATCCAGCAAACTTTCCTGCAGAAAAACGAGATAAGATTGCCTGGATTGCCTTAGATACGGAAAACTTAACCCTGAATGGTGAGGATGTAGGCATTTTTAACGACCTATCAATTCCTAGCAATCACCAGCCCAATCAATGGTTAGTTCTGAGCCCAGACAGTAGAGAAGAAGCCGATGAGCTCTTTGCCAAGCTTGCTGAAGGTGGGCAAATTCTCTATCCTTTAGAGGAACAAGCTTTCGCAGAGTTTTATGGCCGCTTGATTGACCGCTTTGGTATCGGCTGGGATGTGATGAAATGAGGTAGAAGGATGGCTTATAGTGAATCCTTAGCCCAGCAAGTCCGTGCCATTTTAGCTACTGTTCTTCCCCCTCATGTTTTTGAAGAAGAGGTGGAAGAGAAGAAGATGTTTGGTGGTTTGGCTTTTATGGTCCGAGGTAAGATGACCGTTACTGTGAGTTCAGAAAGAGGTCAGGAGCTTGTCATGGTGCGCATCGGTAAGGAAATGGAAAAGCAGGTCCTGCCTAAAAATGGTGCCAGTGTCACAGTGATGAAAGGCAGGCTTTATCATGGCTATATTGATTTAGATGGCGAAGGACAAAAAGAACTGTTTTACTGGATTGGTCTAGCCTTGTCCTACAATCAGGAGCTGACACAGCAGGATAAAAAGTAAGAAGTACTCAGAATGAGTTTTGCTTTCTTAGAAATTTATTCATTACCTTTTTACGAAATTCAAATATATTCTTAGAATCTGTATTGATGAAGC
Organism: uncultured Streptococcus sp.; assembly: GCF_905372115.1. GTDB lineage: Bacteria > Bacillota > Bacilli > Lactobacillales > Streptococcaceae > Streptococcus. The sequence goes on along the minus strand of NZ_CAJPNR010000040.1, from coordinate 18,048 downwards.
TTTCAATCGGAAAGTATCTTCATGGATACAGGTTTTTTCGTCTTTTTCTTCCAAAAATGTTATACTAATACCAGAGTCCGTTTTTGCGGATGGGATTTATCCCTAAAAGTCTTGGAGAAAATCTAGTTTGTACTTGTATTGAGTTTTGATTTTGCATTTTCTAGCTTTTAGAAAGGCTTTTTGTAGTTAGAAAGGAGCATGGTATGAGTATTTCTTTTTACATTCAGAACCGAAAGGGCTTGTTTAGCTATAAGGCCGTCGAGACACCCCTGTCTCTAGTTTCCTTAGTAGAAGGTCTTGAGGTTGTAGGACTCGAGGGCGATAAGGCTTATCAATCCTTGGATCAGGTCGGAACTTTTCTGGCTGTCTACTGGGAAGGGGCAGGCCGAGGGTTTGAAGTTTATTATCTGCCAGACCGAGAAACCTATCAGATCCGCGTCTTGACACCATCGACGGTAGGCGACTGGAAAGGGGCTATTCTCTTTATGAGTCGTTTGGCTCAGAAGATGAAGCAGGATATTGTTGACGAATACGGCACCACTTACACTGCTGACGGGATTTTTAATATTGATTTTGAAGCGGATATTCTCTACGGCCTGAACGATGCCAGAGTTGCAGCTGCGCCTATGCATGTTTTCGAAGGTTATGCTCATGATTTGTACATGTCGCAGGAAAAACTTCTGGAACTATTCAAGGCTGAAGATCCTGTGGAGGAGTTTGGCAGGCAGATGGCTGAGATGCAGCAGGTTGAGAGTCAATTTTCTACTCCTAAGTATTATAAGGATCAGGGTGGGAAATACCTGGGTTCTTATGTTCTGGCAGAAGGAGTAGACACAGTCCTTCCAACTCAGCCCATGCCCAAGGGATACTTGGTTAAAGAGATGATTGAGAGCGGTGCTAGTCAAGACATGGAATGGCATCTTCATATCCTGATAGAGGATGGCAGCAGTCCGCAGGGCTATAAATATCTGACAACAAAGGATTTAAAAGCTTTTTTGGAGAAGATTCCAGAGACTCACCGTAGCTATCTGGATTCCAGCCAGATCCGGATTCAGCCACTTAGTCGACTGGAACTGGAAGCCATTTTGGATCAGCTTCCCGACGGAGAACCGAAGTTTTAGCGCTAGGAAAATCTACTTTTTGAATCTTAACAGAGCTGCCAAAAGGCGGCTTTTTTAGGTCTGTCAGCAGTTCTCACAATTTTGTGACTCTTTTCGATTTGATAACATTATTGAAAATATCTTGAAAATTTCAAAAAGAAACTATAGAATAGAGGTCAGTTTTATAAAAAGGAGAACGAAATGAAAGAAAAACACATGCTAATCTTGGGATGGGTGGCTACTTTTATGTCTGTTATGATGTATGTTTCCTACATCCCACAGATTATGAATAATCTAGCTGGCAACAAGGGTGATTTTATCCAACCTTCAGTGGCTGCTCTAAACTGTACTCTCTGGGTCATTTATGGTCTATTTAAAGAGAAGCGGGACATTCCTTTGGCAGCGGCTAATATGCCGGGCATTGTATTTGGCTTGATTACTGCTGCAACGGCCCTTATGTAAGATGAGATTGGGAGTTCTGCCCAGTCTTTTTTGTTGGAAAATCATTGGACAAAACATTCACTTCACGTGTAGCTATAGAGCTTGCCTATGGCTTTTCCTATGTAGAAAATATGCAGGCAGCGTTCAGCAGACCGCATTTTTATGATACAATGGTAAGATGAAGTCAGCAGAGTTCTGCTGGTTGTTTCATCAGGAAGAAAGGGAAAAGAGAGCAAGCCTATGATACTTGAAGAATTTGACCAAAGTCGCAAGGCCATCATCAACCCAGAAGACTTGAATGAATCCATAGAGGGTTTTCCGGAGACGGTTGTTTCTTGCTTTGCCAGAGAGACTTTCGCGCGGATGCTGGCGTATTTTGATCATGAACTGATTACGACGACCAGCATGGCAAATATTGAAATTCCTATCTATCGTATTTTCGCGGATGGACGGGAACTGGCCCTCTTCAATGCACCAGTTGGTGCTTCGGCCTGTGTGGCTATTCTGGAAGATTTGATTGCTTTTGGTATGAAAAAACTGGTACTTTTCGGGACTTGCGGCATTTTGGATGAGGAGATTAAGGAAACGTCCGTCATTATCCCGATAGCTGCCTTGCGTGATGAAGGGACTAGCTATCATTACCAGCCGGCTAGCCGTGAGCTGGAAGTCAATCTTGGCTTGAAAGATTTTTTGACGGCTTTTCTGGATGAGCGCGGGATTTCCCATAGCAAGGGCAAGGTCTGGACGACAGACGGCATTTACCGTGAGACACCAGCTAAACTCCGCCAGAGAAAGGCTGAGGGAGCTATCTGTGTGGACATGGAATGTTCCGCAGTAGCGGCTTTAGCAGCTTTTCGAGAGATATCCGTCTGCCAGTTCTTTTATGCAGCCGACCACTTGTCTGAGGAAGCTTGGGATATGCGCAACCTGGCCAATCATGCAGACTTAGACGAAAAAGATAAGATTGCCAATCTAGCGATTCAAATCGCTCTGGCACTATAGAGAAATAAGATGAAAAAACCAATTATCCAATTTGAAGACTTTAGCTTTCAATATCAGGCCCAGTCTGAACCAACCCTGAAGCAGATCAATCTGACTATTTACGAGGGGGAGAAGGTTCTGATTGTCGGTCCATCTGGCTCTGGTAAGTCAACGCTGGGTCAGTGCCTCAATGGGATTATCCCCAACATTTATAAAGGTGAGGCCAGTGGTCAGCTCTTGATTAAGGGGCAGCCAGCCTTTGAATCCAGCATTTATGATAAGTCTAATCTTGTCAGCACGGTTTTGCAGGACACGGATGGCCAGTTTATCGGGCTTAGCGTAGCAGAAGATTTGGCCTTTGCGCTGGAAAATGATGTGATGGAGCTGTCGCTTATGCGCGAAAAAGTCAAAACCTGGTCAGAGAAGCTGGATTTAGCGGAGCTTTTGCAGCATCGTCCCCAGGATCTATCAGGCGGTCAAAAGCAGCGCGTCAGTCTGGCTGGGGTTTTGATTGACGAGAGTCCTATTCTGCTCTTTGACGAGCCCTTGGCAAATCTGGATCCCAAGTCAGGTCAGGATACCATTTATTTGATTGACCAGCTTCATCGGGAGACGGCAACGACAACTCTGATTATCGAACACCGTTTGGAAGATGTTCTTTACAGACCGGTAGACAGACTAGTGCTTGTCAATGACGGACGCATTCTCTTTGATGGACAGCCGGATGACCTGCTCAAAACTCAGCTGCTAGCTGAAAATGGAATCCGCGAGCCGCTCTACATTACGACCCTGCGCCAGCTAGGCTTTGATGTAGAAAAGGTGGAAGGATTGTCCCGCTTGGATCAGCTGCAGCTGGCAGATGTGACCTTTGAGGGCAGGGATTGGTCTGACTCTGACAAAGGGCCTCAGGATCCCTTGCTGGAACTGGATCATGTTTCCTTTGCTTACCAGAGCGGCGGCAAGCCTATTCTGCAGGATATGAGCCTGAAGGTTTTCAAGGGTGAGCGGATAGCTATCGTTGGTAAAAATGGAGCTGGTAAGTCAACCCTGGCCAAGGCCCTCTGTCAGTTTATCGAGACTGAGGGGAGCTATAGCTGGCAGGGTCAGGATATCAAAGGAGACTCCATCAAGGAGCGAGCAGAGCGGATTGGCTATGTCCTGCAGAATCCCAATCAGATGATTTCGGCAGCCATGATTTTTGATGAAGTGGCTTTAGGCTTGCGCTTGCGCGGACTGGAAGAATCTGAAATCGAAGAGCGAGTCCATGCGGCTCTCAAAACCTGTGGACTCTATGAATTCCGTAGTTGGCCGATTTCGGCCCTGTCTTTCGGCCAGAAGAAGCGGGTGACGATTGCGTCTATCTTGGTGTTAAATCCTGAGATTATCCTCTTGGATGAGCCGACAGCTGGCCAGGACCAACGCCATTATACCGAGATGATGGACTTTCTGGACGAGCTCAATCAGCAGGGACATACCATTATCATGATTACGCACGATATGCAGCTGATGCTGGATTACTCAGATCGGGCAGTGGTTGTGGTGGATGGTCAGATTTTAGCCGATAAGGCGCCTGCGCAGGTGCTGACAGATCAGAAGTTGATTGCGGCGGCTCATCTAAAGGAAACGTCAATCTTTGCTCTGGCTGAGAAGATTGGTGCCGACCCTCTGGCTTTGACCGAGTTTTATATGAGAGAAAAGGAGAACAAGCATGCTTAATCAGCGAAAATTAATCGGCTACCATGCAGGCGAGACGTTTCTTCATGGTCTGTCCGGTGCCAGCAAGATGCTCTTCTTCGTTCTGGTATCAGTGGCAGCCATGATTAGCTATGATACTCGCTTTTTGCTGGGGCTAGCCCTGCTGTCTCTCTGCCTCTTTCGGCTGTCCCATATCCGCATCCGAGACATTTCATTTGTTTTAGTCTTTGCGGCATCCTTTGCTGCTCTTAATTTAGTGATGGTCTATCTTTTTGCCCCTCAGTATGGTGTCGATATCTATGGAGCCAAAGATGTCCTCTGGACCGGATGGGGAGCTTATAATCTAACAGCTCAGGAGCTGTTCTACCTCTTTAATCTCCTGCTCAAGTATGTTTCGACCATACCTCTGGCAGTGATTTTCCTCATGACAACCCATCCCAGTCAGTTTGCTTCCAGCCTGCATCAGCTTGGTATTTCCTATAAAATTGCTTACGCGGTCAGTCTGACGCTCCGCTATATTCCAGATTTGCAGGAAGAATTTTTCCTCATCAGGATGTCTCAGGAAGCGCGCGGGCAGGAATTATCCAAGAAAGCCAAACTGGCTCAGCGCGTAAAGGGAAATCTGCAGATTATCATTCCGCTGATTTTCAGCTCACTAGAGCGTATCAACACCATTGCCACCGCCATGGAACTGCGCCGTTTCGGCAAGAATAAAAAACGGACTTGGTATACCTATCAGGCTCTAAGCAAACGAGATATGCTGGTGCTGACACTGGCAGTCGCCTTTCTATTGCTTTGCTTTGTACTCTTCGCTGTCAATCACGGCCGCTTTTATAACCCGTGGAGGTAGGAAAGGGGAATAAGAAAGTATGAAAATAAAAAGAATTAAAGACCAATATGTCCGACAGATTCAAGTTGTTTTGATTATTTATTTGGTTTGCTGTATTCTGCGGATTGCAGAATACATGATTTTGAGGACGGATCAGACATTTTGGGGAGAATCTTTTGTCCACAAACTCCTAGGACTGGTACTCCTGGTTCCAGCTTTGCGTTTTTACGGCCTGAATTTCAAACAAATTGGCTTGGGGACAAAAAACTTGTTCCGTCGTGTTAGTCTAGGTCTAATCTGGGGAATTTTATTTTTTGCTTTAGCTTATCTGGTAGAAATCGCTGTGTTGCTGAGTCGAGGAAATTTTCTGGGGCTTGATTTCTATGTATCTGCTTATTCAATCAATGGCAATATCGGCCAGCAGAGGGGCCTTCTTTTTCTATTGATCTGTCTGGCAGGCAATCTCATCAATGTCCTCATGGAAGAAGGAATCTTCCGTGGACTCTTTCAAAAAGTTTTTGAAAGAAAATACAGCTTTATAAAAGCAGCTCTTTTTTCCAGTCTCCTTTTTGGTTTCTGGCATATCATGGCACCCTTCAGAAGTTTGCTTGATGGGGAAATGAGCTTGACAGGCTTCTGGATTAATAGTTTGATCTTAGTTCTCACTAGTTTTCTGATTGGTCTTCAATTTGCTCTTATGGCTAAGATGACGGGCAGTCTCTATATGGGCATGGCTGTTCATTTTGTTAATAACACGGTGGTTAATCTGCTTCATGTCCTATCAAAAAACGGAACGGATCAGCTACTTAGTCTTCGAATCACCGTGGCTCAGACCTTGTCATTTTTAGTTCTCTTGATCTACTATCAAATAAGAAAGCGGTCGCGCCATTGAGTTCTTTATACCTCAGTTTTCTTTTCGACTTATCTCAACGAAGCATTTAAAAAGCAGGCAATTACTGAATTGCTTGCTTTTCTTCTTATAATGGTCTTTTGTTTGGCATACCGGCTTTACGGGGGTATTTGTTGGGTGTTTCTTTCTTTTTTTCCACCATTGTGATAAAGCGGGGGTCCCCGTTTGGTAGGGCATAGCTGAGGTTGTCTCGGACCTTGCTAAAGAGTAAGTTGAGGGCATTTTTTGCTTCTTCCAGTTCTTCTGGAGCATTTGAAGCCTTGAGCGCTAGGAGCTTGCCACCCACTTTTAGATAGGGAATGGTCAGCTCAGACAGAACCTGCATCCGAGCAACCGCACGAGCAGTGACCAGGTCAAATTGAGCCCGAAAAGCCTTGTCCTGAGCAAAGTCTTCTGCACGGCCGTGGTAGAAGTGAACCTTGTCCAGCTCGAGCTCCTCTGCCAGCAGTTTGAGAAAGTTGATTCGTTTGTTGAGCGAGTCAATGATAGTCACATCAAGCTGAGGATAGATAATTTTCATAGGGAGGCTAGGAAAGCCAGCACCGGCTCCGATATCCAGCAGCTTGAGCTCTTGATTATCAATCAGGCCTTGCAAAACGGGGGCAATTGAATCATAGAAATGCTTGAGATAGACTTCGTTTTTCTCAGTGATAGCTGTTAAATTGATTTTTTCATTCCATTCGACCAAGAGTTCAAAATAACGCTCAAACTGATCTTTCTGGCGGTCGGTCAGCTCGATTCCCTGCTGGCTCAATAGCTGGTAAAATTCTTGCGGTGTCATAGTTTCATCCTTATCTGTCAGTATTCATCCTATTATATCATAAAAAGGAGACCCCAGCATTCTGCCGAAGGGCCTCTTTTCTTATATGCCAATCTGATTGAGCTCCGCCAAGAGCAGCTGGCGCCGATCCTGATTAGCAGCTGGGTCAAAGAGAACTTCTTTCTCTATCTTACCATCAAAAATAAGCAGCACCTTGTCTGCATAGGTAGCCACGCTGGCATCGTGCGTCACTAGGAGAATACTTGCACCCTGCTGGTGGAAGTGCTGCATGAGCTCCATAGCTTGACGGCTAGCCTGAGAGTTGAGTGCTCCAGTCGGCTCATCAGCAAAAATGATTCGAGGATGGTTCATGAGAGAGCGGCAGATGCCGGCTCGCTGGATTTGGCCGCCCGATACCTGATGGATAGAGCGGTGAGCAATGTCCTTAATCCCAGTCAGAGCCATTAATTCCTTGGCTCTTTCGTAGGCTGCCTTTCGCTCATTGCTTTTCTTACCAATGATACTCGGTAGACAGATATTGTCTAGGATATTGAGATTTTTCAGGAAGGTTGCCTGCTGGAAGACAAAGCCGAAAGCCTCTCTGCGAAGGCGGTCTAAGTCTTTATCTTTCATGGCTAGCAAGTCCTGTCCCTGGTAAAGAATCTGTCCTTGGTCAGGTCTGTCAATAGTGGATAGAAGATTGAGAAGAGTGGATTTCCCGCAACCAGACGGCCCCATGATGGCGATGAATTGGCCGCTTTCAATCTCCAGCGACAAATCACGGAGAATGGGCTCCTGATTTTCCTGATAGCTTTTGCTGAGGTTATGTGCTTCTAATAACATAGGCTTCTCCTCGGATGTAAAATAAATGCTAAGCGCTCGAAAGCTATCTGCTTAAGATTAATGTTCCTTGAGATAGCGTCCAATTTCCAGCTTGTTCAGAGCTCGGAGACTGATGTGTGCTGCTGTAAGTCCGCTAAGAAGCAGAGCCAGCGGTGTCCATAGAAAAGTAAGGGACTTATTGATGATGAGCTGGAGTTTGCTGATACCGAAGCTGCTGAGCAGCAGACTGCAGACTTCTTGCCCTAGACTAAGGAGCAGCAGGTCGGCTATTGCCAAAGCCAGCATCAAGATGAAGCAGACAGCGAGCAGGTAGTGGCTCCTGAGTCGTTCACTGCCAAATCCCAGCATCCGATAAAGTGCCAAGTCAGCTTGGTCATTGGTGAAAATCATATAGACAAAGAGAGTCATAAGGATGAAGACAATGCCGAGCCCTGTCCAGAAAACACTGGTCTGAATCAGGCGGAGCATGGCTAGCGTGTCATCAAAAGTCTGATGGAAAAAGTCTTCTACATCGGTTAATTTATAGTTAGAATAGCGTTTTTTCCATTCGTTGATTTTTTGAGCTTTGTTGCTAGCATCTTTAAGACGGATGGTCGTCAGACTATTGAGTGTTTGCGCTTGCTTTGTCACAAAGACAGCCTTGGCGGTCTTGCCGCCGTAGGTCAGGTCTGAGTAGATACCGACTACTTTTAGTTTTCTGGCTTGACCGTCTACTGTCAAGGTCAAGCTGTCTCCTACTTTTAGCTTGAGCTCTTCTGCCTTAAGCTTGGAGAGGGCAATTTCATGCTCGTTTTTAGGATAGCGGCCTTGGCTGTATTTGACTGGAAATCCTGCATGGTTTCCCAAAGTTACCCGCAACTGCTGTGTTTGACCTTGCTGGTCTTGATAGGAGAAATTCTGGCTCTGGTACTGATTAATCTCTGCGATATCCTTGTCTGCCTGCAGTTCTTTCAGAAGCTGGGCAGCCTTGGTATCGATATCATCAGTCTGAGAAATATCAACCAGCACATCTGACTGACCAGCTCCCATATACTGAATGAAATTTTTGTCCATCACAGTACTGTAGAGACTGGCTGGCAGCAGGATAAGTAGGCTAATCAGACTGACAATGAGCAAGATAGTCAAATAGAGTTTTTTATGATTCAGAATCGTTTTCAGAGCTAAATAGGGTCTGTCTAAGAGGGGGATAGTTGGTAATCCCATTTTCGGAGTAGAACGCGTCTCGGTCAGACTGTTGGAAGAAGCTAATCTTAGAGCTTGGCCGGGTGTCATTTTCTTAAAGGAGCTGAGAGGACGGGCAGTCAGCCAGAAGACCAAGAGACAGAGCAACAGAGCTACTAGCATTTCCAGAAGATAGCTATAGAAGGGCGTCGGACTTTGCCCCATAGACAGTGCCATCTGCTTTTTAAAAGGAGCACTTAGAGAAAAGGATAGTCCCCAGCCTGCGATGGTTGCTAGAGCTAGGCAGAAATAATACTTGGTCAGGTAGACCCTGCTGATAAAGCTTTGGGGCAGTCCCATCACCTTCATAACTGCAATCTGCTGCAGTTCTTCTTGAATTTTGGTCAAGAGGGCAAAGCGCATGCAGAGAAAGGTGATGCTAATGATAGCCACAACCAGCAGCCCCATGACTAGGATGACTAGAGCATCATTGAAGCCGTTAATCATCTTGATAGTCGGATAGGTAATCATAGGCGGTCCATTGGACTCAAGCTCTGCATTTTTATAGGCTTGCTCGATAGCTGAGATTTGGCTAAGCTTATGCACTCGAAAGGCAATCAGCTTCTCATTAGATGCAAATGTTTCTTTTTTCAGAGTCTGCAAATCAGTCTGCGAGATGAGGAAACGCTTGGAAGAGACTAGACCGGCATTCATCTGGGCATCTCGGATAAAGCCCTGGACAGTCAGCTGTAGCTTGCCGACCTTTATTTGGTCACCGATTTTGATTTTTCCGCTATTGTAATAATAAAGGGGGATATAAACTTGCCCTGGTCGAGGCTGGGCTGGCTGGTTATTCTGATCTAGCAGAAAGTCAAAGTTTTGGTTCTGACTGGAAAAGCCATTATCCTGGGAGCTGTCCTGAAGTGAGCCCTGCCCATTGATGTGTATGGCTGACCCTTCCACATTGACAAAGTCTGTCAGCTGCCAAGAGGCAATTTCCGGATGCTGCTGGACAAAGTTTTGCAGCCGTTTTCGGTCGACGCTTCCGCTGTGCATCTGTAGCAGGTGAGGACTTTTAGCTGTTTCCACAAAGCGCTCAATCGAGCTAGTGAGACTAACGGTCAGGCGAGTGGCTGCAAAGCTCAGAGTCAGAGTCAGAAGCAGGAAAAGCCCGATGACTAGCATGCTGACTTTGTTTTCTTTTAAATCATTTTTTATCAAGCGTTGAAACATATTCCAGCTCCTTTACTGAACGTGCTCGGGAGAGCAGATAAGCACCGATGCTGATAGAGATACCGGATAGGATAAAGAGCAGACCGTAGCCTCTGCCTCCGCCAACACCGATGATTTTTCCGACAGAATTTGCCAGCCAGCCAAAGTAAGTCAGTGATGGCTTGAAAAGAGTATCCGCGACCCAACCCATGCCGGCATAAGCTAGCACATAGCCCAGCTGAGAAATAATCCCGATGGTCCCCCAGACCTTGCCTTGATCGGCTTTGTTAATATTGATGCGGACCAGATAGTCAATGGCTGTATTGGCGAAAGGTAGGGCAGCAAAGAGGAGAAAGCCAAAGCTGCAAATCCAGATGAAGTTTTCCTTCATTCCCAGCCCAACCATGAAGAGTCCCAGTAGAAATAGTGAGAGACAGAGCATACGATGGAAGTGTTTTTTGATAGCAAATATCCCCAGAACTAAGCCTCCTATCAGCATCCCGCTGCTGGAGATGGTCATGACCCAGCCGACTGTTTTGGCATCTGCGAAAGCCAGCACCAAGGGAGAAAGCAGGATTTGGACTGTTCCCAAAAAGAAGGAAAAGCCTGTTCCAGCTAAGACTAAAAACCAGATGCCTTTTTTTCCATAGACGATTTGAAAACCTTTAAGGAAATCAGCCCAGAAACGACTATCACTGCTATAAACTTGCGAATCAATGGCCCTACGAGCGAGCAAGGTGCAGGCTACTGTCACGAAAATGGTCGAAAAATCCAGCAACAGAATCGTGCTGATATGTCCATTCGCCAAAATCATTCCAGCCAAGGCTGGTGAAATCAGATAGCGGGCAATGCCATTAATCTGGGACAAACCGGTTGCTTTTGATAACTGATCCTCCGGTAGCAAGTCGGAAATTGTAGCTCGAAAGGCTGGATTGACCAAGGCTGAAAAGAGCGAGCTAATGGCAGCTCCGATACAGATAAAAATCAAAGCAGGATTCTTCAGACTAAAGTAAATCCAGAGAACTCCTAAGCCTGACAGACCATCTCCCAGAGCCATCAGCAATCTTCGGTCATAGCGATCTGCCAGAATTCCAGCCAGAGGAGTAACCAAAAGACCGGGTAGAAAAGCACAAAGGGTAACAAAAGAAGAAACAGAAACCAAACCGGTCAGCTGGAAGATATAAACACCCAAAGCGAAAGAAGTCATACCAGAGCCGATTTCTGAAATGAGGCTTCCTATCCAAATCAATAAAAAGAGTCTAAAGCCTGATTGTTTCATAGTTGCCTCCTAATCTTGTGACATCAAGTAAGTGTAAATAGTGAATCTAGTGCTTATTTTCCTAGCTGGTTTGAGTCTGAATCAGGGATAGAAAGGGATCGAAGTAGCCTTGCCGGCTGTGAAAAATAGTTTCTAAAAGATAGAGAAAAGCCTGCAGTTTTTGCTGCTGTTTTTCTGTAGGTAGAGCCTGAAAACTGCTGCCAAAAACTTGAAGCGAATAAGTTAAAATCATTTCCAGGCTTTCGTAGGGATAGTCGGTCCTCATATCTCCAGCGGTGATACCGTCTTGGATGATGGGAAGTAAAATCTGGGGTGCCCGTTCAAGAAGAATTTGATTGGTCTTTTCGTGCAGGAGTGCATTTTGCGGCTGGTTGAGATGCAGCAGCACTCCCTCTCCCTCTTGATGATTAAGATTCAGAGCAGCCATGCTGCCAACCAAGCGCTCTAGGACAGTTAGTTCACGATTATCAGCCAAGGCTTGGGAAGCAGTAAATGCTCTTTCAATAGTTCGCTCAATGATGGCATCCATTATCTCTTCCTTAGAAGAAAAGTAATAGTAGAGAGTACCGCGGGCGATTTGAGTCGCTTCTAAAATCTGGGAGATAGAGGTCTGGTCAAAGCCTTGCTCCATAAAAAGCTTCTGAGCAGTATCTAAGATAAAGTTTTTTTTATTGGCCATGTTTGCATCCTTTTTATTAGTAAAATTTTATTCGACTGACAGTCGGTTTATTCTTTCCTTTATCGTACATCTTTTCTAAATCAATGTCAAGGATAAAGACAGTTCTACTATTTTTTGATATAATAAGTCTAATCAAAATTGAAGGAGTATATCATGACTTTTATTATTGTTCTTATTATTGTCGCGGTTTTAGCATTCTTCGTTGTTGGTGCGTACAATACCTTGGTTAAAAGCCGCATGCAGACTCAGGAAGCTTGGAGTCAGATCGATGTGCAGCTCAAACGCCGTAATGACTTGATTCCTAACCTCTTGGAAACGGTCAAAGGCTATGGCAAGTACGAGCAGGCAACCTTGGAAAAGGTAACCCAACTGCGCAACCAGGTAGCTTCAGCTGCTTCACCAGCCGAAGCCATGCAAGCCAGTGACGCCCTTTCTCGTCAGATTTCTGGAATCTTTGCAGTAGCTGAAAGCTATCCAGATCTGAAAGCGAACACCAACTACCTGAAGTTGCAGGAAGAACTGACCAATACTGAAAATAAAATCGCTTATTCTCGTCAGCTTTATAATTCAGTAACTAGCAACTACAATGTCAAGCTGGAAACTTTCCCAAGCAATATTGTTGCAGGAATGTTTGGCTTTAAAGCTGCAGACTTCCTCAAGACACCAGAAGAAGAAAAGGCTGTGCCAAAAGTTGACTTTGGCAGCACTGGACTAGGTGACTAAGATGCTATTTGATCAAATTGCCAGCAATAAAAGGAGGACTTGGCTCCTCCTTATCGCTTTTTTCGGTCTCTTGGCTCTACTTGGAGCAGCTATTGGCTATCTCTGGCTGCGGTCTGCTGTAGGTGGTATCTTACTTGCCTTGATTATCGGAGCGATTTATGCCGGAGTGATGATTTTTCAGTCTACAGAAGTGGTCATGGCTATGAACGGAGCTCGCGAGGTCTCTGAGCAGGAAGCACCTGAACTCTATCATATTGTTCAAGATATGGCCATGGTCGCTCAGATTCCTATGCCACGTGTCTATATCGTAGAGGATCCCTCTCCCAATGCTTTTGCGACCGGATCTAAGCCTGAAAATGCAGCTGTCGCAGCAACTACAGGTATCTTGCAAATCATGAATCGTGAGGAGCTTGAGGGAGTGATTGGTCATGAAGTCAGTCATATTCGCAATTATGATATTCGAATTTCAACAATTGCTGTGGCTTTGGCTAGTGCTATTACTATGTTGTCTAGCCTGGCTGGCCGTATGATGTGGTTTGGTGGCGGACGGCGCAGTAGTAATGATCGAGATAACGATAGTGGTTTGGGAATTATTCTCCTTATCGTATCGCTGATTGCTATCGTTTTAGCTCCTCTGGCAGCTACCTTGGTGCAGTTGGCCATTTCTCGTCAGCGGGAGTTTCTGGCTGATGCTTCCAGTGTAGAGCTGACCCGCAATCCGCAAGGGATGATTAATGCTCTGCTCAAGCTAGATCGCAGCGAGCCTATGGAACATCATGTTGATGATGCCAGTGCAGCTCTCTATATCAGCGATCCCAAAAAAGAAGGCGGACTGAAGAAACTTTTCTATACGCACCCTCCTATCTCAGAACGGGTGGAGCGATTGAGACAGATGTAAAAGCTGGGAGAAATCCCAGTTTTTTAATTGTTTATGCTATAATGATAGACGAATAATATAGTAATTAGGAAATGTAATGAAAAAACGAAAAGCCTCTAAAGATTTATTTGCAATTTTTTATATTGTTAATTGGATTCTGTCTATAATAATAGCCCCTTTGGGTGGCTATGCAGTTATAGTTTTAATGCTATCTACTATAGAATTTCTGAGTTCAGGCAAGACAAGCATATTAATGCATTTTATGATGTTTAGTATGATTTTTAAGTGTATTGTTCTAATCTATCTGTTTATTTATCTGATTTTGAGCTTTCGTTCGCTGATTCAGAGTATAAAGACAAGCAAGGACTCGCTTCATCTGGCTCCAATCAGTTTAATTCTGACTCTGTTGTTTCAGCTATTTCCATTCATCTCTGCTTTGAAAGATACGCTAACCATAGAACCTTATCGCTGGTTGATAGGGGTTGTGCCACTATGCTCGATTTTGTCTTTCCTCAGCTATCTTTACGCTCGGTATGGACTCAAAGGACAAAGAAAGAAGGCACTGCTCTGGGCAGGGCATGTGGTTAATGGCATGCTAACTTTGCTCATGGTTGTAGCTTTTTTTCAGCCTATCATTCCTCAACTAACACGAACCAGCCGAGTTCTCAGCAGCTTGGAGCAGGAGTACAAAAAGCGGGATATGGATGCTAAGGTAGAGGCTGTACCAAGTGGATACGAGAAAGAAGATTCGAATAATCCAGACTTTAATGATATATACCCAATCGGGAAATTTAAAGTAACTATTGGCAAGCATTCTTTTTATGAAGAAGTTCGAGTCAATAAGGCAGGAGGCATTGAAGAAGCTGCGTTTATTGATCCGAAAACAACACCTTCTCCCATCCTGCGAGTTATTCTCCAAAAGGAAAATAGTCAAGAAAATCTAATCAAAACGAAAGAAAATGTAGAAAAAAGTCTAGATAATATAGATGAGAGTGTTAATATCATTCCTCATTATGGGAATACAGAGGTTTCTGTAGAGTACATAACTAATCCTAAGCGCTTAAAACCCAAGAGCTTTGAGGAAAAAGATTTCAAGTTAAATTCTCTCTTTGATCTTACTGATGAGAAATTGCTAGAAAAAGAAGATGTTTGGATCAGTATTAGAATTGAGCTGAATCTGAAGCAAAGACTCTTTGATTCAGATTCAGGAGAAAAATTCTTGCATGATATGGACTATTCCCTCTTTCAGACAGGAAACTATGTCTTTGAGATAGAAGAGAGAGACAAGGATAATGTTACTAGTAAACAGCAATTTTTTGCCAAAGTCAAGGACGGAAAGTTAGTCCAGTTAAACAAGAACGACAGTGACCAAGACCTGACTGAAGGGTCAGTATCGTTGTTAGAATACTCTTATCGTGGTAGTATAGGCTATTCCATAGACGAAGGGTATGACCACATGGTTGATTGGTCTGACTGATACAGAAGGGAATAGAAGAGGGGGAGTTTTATGATTCTATTCCCTCTTTTTTTAGTCAAATCTATTTTAGTTCATTAGGTGGATTCATTTTACTTCCTTTCATTCATATCTAAAAAATGTTCACTCAGATTGTGTTACAATTTTATTTCAACTTTCTAGAAAAGCTTAGATAATCCAATTTTATTTTTGTATTAGTCAAAGACTTAGATTAGAAAAAGTCAGTATTTTCAAGTTGTCAGGTTGAACCCTCCTGACTTTCTTATAAAATTAGCATTTTCTTGAAAACCATAAAATTATCAGAAAAAGTCACTATATTGAGTTATTTTATTGTTCAAGTTAATCTATTTGTATCATTTAGAAATACAAAGTAGTTTTTTTGTAACAAAACAGAAATATATTACTAGTATATTAAATTTAGTAAAAAATTTTATTGCATATATGAAACCGGGGGTTCGGTATGTTGAAAACATTTGGAAAAATTTTCAAAGTCATTAGAGAATCAAAAAACATGTCTCTTAAAGAAGCGGCGGCCGGAGATATTTCAGTGGCTCAATTGTCCCGTTTTGAGCGGGGAGTCAGCGGTATCACGCTTGATTCTTTCTATTGCTGTTTAAAGAATATGGCTGTTTCTCTAGACGAGTTCCAGTATGTTTACCATAACTACATTGAGGCAGATGATGCGCTTTTCTCAAAAAAAGTAGCTGATGCTTATCAAGAAAACAATGTCGTCAAGCTCCAAAGTATTTTGGCTAGCTCAGAAGCTTTGGCTGAAAAGTTCCCTGAGAAGAAGAACTATAGGCTCAATACAATTGTTGTTAGAGCAGTATTGTCTTCCTGCAGTCCAGATTTTCAGATTAGCAAGAAAGATACAGAATTGTTGACTGATTATCTCTTTTCCGTCGAGGAGTGGGGACGTTATGAACTCTGGCTCTTTACTAATAGTGTGGATCTCTTGACCTTGGAAACACTGGAGACCTTTGCTAGTGAGATGATTAATCGCACCCAGTTTTATAATGACCTACCAGAGAACCGCCGGCGTATTATCAAGATGCTGCTTAATGTTATCAGCGTCTGCATAGAGGGAAACCATTTGCAGGTTGCTATGAGATTCCTCAATTATCTTGATCATTCTAAAATCCCTGAGACAGATCTCTATGAACGGATGCTGATTAAGTATCATAGGGCCCTTTATTCCTACAAGGTTGGGAATAGCCATGCTCTAAACGATATTGAGCAATGCTTATCTTTTTTGGAATTCTTAGATTCCTTTGGTGTTGCCCAGAAGCTCAAAGCTCAGTTTGAAAGAATTTGCCGATCACAGTTGCAGATGTGCAAATAAAATAGACTCATTTCTAAAAATATACTAGAATAAGAGTATAACTTTATACCAAATTCAGAAGGAGGTTTTATGATGGAGAAAAAAATTCATTATAAGATGCATAAAGTTAAGAAGAACTGGGTAGCCATCGGTGTGACTACCTTAGCACTTATTGTAGCACCAAAAGTACTTGGTCTCGAAGCAGGTCTTGTCCATGCCGATGATGTTAAGCAGGTGGCAGTTCAAGAACCAGCTGCAGCTCAGGATAGCGGTTCAGGGCAGCCAGTTCAAGTACAAGCCAACTCAGCTTCTCCACTGGAAGCAGAAAAAGCAACTTCTGCAGACAAGGAGACTGATGCTGCTGTAGCCAGTGAAAAGACTGCTGAGACTGCAGCAAATACGGAAGCAACAGCTCAAACAGATGCTCAAGAGCCAGCTAAGCCGGCAGTAGCAGAAGCAATAACTACAGAAAAGGCAGCCGTTGCTGAAGAAACCAAAGCAGCTAACGCAACATCAGAAACTGCTAAAACTGCAGCAATTGCTCAGGATAGACAAGCAAGTCCAGCAACTGTTCAAAAGCAAGCTGCTGACAAACAAGCAAAGAAGACTGTTACAGACAAGATTGTTGCAAATCCAAAGGTTGCAAAGAAAGATCGCTTGCCAGAACCGGCTCAAAGACAGGGAGCAATAGCTGAAAGAATGCGTGCTGCTCAAGCTCAAGCGGCGCCTGCTAATACTGAGCATGATGATGATGTGCTGGCTCACATCAAGACCATTGATGGCAAGAAATACTATGTTCAGGACGACGGCACAGTTAAAAAGAATTTTGCAGTTGAACTCAATGGAAAAATTCTTTATTTCGATGCAGAGACCGGAGCTTTGGTTGATTCAGCTGAGTATCAATTCCAGCAAGGTACTAGCAGTCTTAACAATGAATTTACCAGAATGAATGCCTTCCATGGCACTACGGAAAAGGATATTGAAACAGTTGACGGCTACCTGACAGCAGATAGCTGGTATCGTCCAAAAGCTATCCTCAAGGATGGAAAAACATGGACTCAGTCTACAGAGACTGACTTGCGTCCGCTTTTAATGGCTTGGTGGCCTGATAAGCAAACGCAGGTTAGCTATCTCAACTATATGAACCAGCAAGGTTTGGGAGCAGGAGCTTTTGAAAACAAAGTGGAACAAGCTATCCTGACAGGTGCTTCTCAGCAGGTTCAGCGCAAAATTGAAGAAAGAATCGGTAAAGAAGGCGATACTAAATGGCTGAGAACACTGATGGGCACATTTGTCAAAACTCAGCCAAACTGGAATATCAAGACAGAGTCTGAAACAACTGGTACTAATAAGGACCACTTGCAAGGCGGAGCTCTGCTTTATACCAATAGTGATAAGACTTCTCATGCTAATTCTAAGTACCGTATCCTGAACCGCACACCTACCAACCAAACTGGTACACCTAAGTACTTCATTGACAAGTCAACTGGCGGTTATGAGTTCCTGCTAGCCAACGACTTTGACAACTCTAATCCAGCTGTTCAGGCTGAGCAACTCAACTGGCTGCACTTTATGATGAACTTCGGAAGCATCGTAGCCAATGATCTGACTGCTAACTTTGACGGAGTCCGTGTCGATGCGGTAGACAATGTCAATGCAGACTTGCTCCAAATTGCCTCTGACTACTTCAAGTCTCGCTATAAGGTTGGAGAAAGTGAAGAAGAAGCCATCAAGCATCTGTCTATCTTGGAAGCTTGGTCTGA
>NZ_CAJPNR010000039.1 GCF_905372115.1 uncultured Streptococcus sp. | reverse complement strand
ATACCCATTGTCGCAAAGAGTGGAGATGTACGCCACATGTTCTTAGGTGTCATGTGAAGGTGACGAGTTGATGTTTGAGTAGAGTTACCTACGTCGATTGAGTAGATAGCGTCTTGGTCAGCATGTTTGTTGATGGCATTGTAAACTTGGTACAATTGCAACTCACCCTCTGTTTTACCTTCGAGTTTGTTCATGTAATCGCGCCAGTTTTGGTTGTTCTTAACGTTTGCACGCCACCATGGAGTAGACTCAACTGCGTCTACCTTATCAAGAATCGCTTTCGCCGCTTGACCTGCATCACCAAGGATAGAAGCGTCAAGAGCATGGCGTTTACCAAGTTTGTAAGGGTCGATATCTACTTGGATGAATTTTTCAGTGTTCTTGAAGGCTTCGTATACTTCAGCAAATGGGAAGTTTGAACCAAGGAAAAGAACTGTATCTGCTTCGAATACCACCTCGTTGGCTGGTTTCCAACCAACACGGTAAGCAGAACCTGTCAAACCTTCGTAGTTCCACTCAAAAGCTTCAAAGTTTTTACCAGTTGTGATGATTGGCGCTTTGATTTTACGTGACAATTCAGTAATCACTTCACCAGCTTTGACACCACCAAATCCAGCGTAGATAACTGGGCGCTCAGCCTTGTTCAAGATTTCAACAGCTTTGTCGATTTCAGTTTCGTTCAAGGCAGGAGCGATGAATGAGCGCTCGTAAGAACCTGAACCGTAGTATGAGTTTTCGTCGATTTCTTGGAAACCAAAGTTTACTGGGATTTCAACAACAGCTGGCCCTTTTTTAGAAACGGCAGCACGGCAAGCTTCATCAATTACTTTTGGCAATTGCTCAGCGTAAGCTACGCGTTTGTTGTATACAGCAATTCCGTGGTACATTGGGTTTTGGTTGAGCTCTTGGAAGGCATCCATGTTGAGTTCGTTGACTGGACGTGATCCAAGGATAGCAAGGAATGGAGTGTTGTCCATAGCTGCATCGTAAACACCGTTAATCAAGTGAGTCGCACCTGGACCACCTGAACCAACTGCAACCCCGATTGAGCCGCCGAATTTAGCTTGCATCACCGCTGCAAGAGCACCAGTTTCTTCGTGGCGAACTTGCAAGAAACGGATATCTTTGTCTTCAGCCAAAGCATCCATGAGTGAGCTGAGTGTTCCTGATGGGATACCGTAGATTGTATCTACGCCCCATGTTTTCAATACGTTGAGCATTGCTGCAGATGCAGTAATTTTTCCTTGAGTCATAATAACTCCCCTTCAATAAAATAAATTTTCAGTTGTTGAAAACATTTCCATTTGTGAATGAAAACGCTTCAAGAAACTTTACTCTATCAATTTATCATGTTTTTTCGCTCTTGTATAAGAATATGCTCAAAGATGATATAGAACTATTACATAACACAAAGCCCTAAATTTTTTCACAAAGTCCAATGTGTTTTATAATAATTTTCATAATCCCTTTGAAATCAAGCATCATTCACAGAAAACTTTTGTAAGTTTAAGAAAATAAAAAAGCTCTGTTCTGGCAAAACAGAGCTGTATTTTTTCGAAGAAACTACAAATATTCCTGCAAAACCTTGGACAGGGCTGCATAGCCAGGAATGGTCAGATGGAGGCCGTCCCTTGTGTAGTCTGGGCGCAGCTGGCCTCCCTCGTCCAGAAAGGTATCGTAGAGATCAATAAACTGGACATTCATGTAGGCGCTAGCCAGCTGGCGATAGGCCTGATTGAGAGCCTGAATCTTTTCATTGCTGCGGACATAGACCGTGCTCTTGTAGGCGGGAGCTTCATTGACCGGCAGAACCGACAGCAACTGGATCTGAGCCAGAGGATAGTCACGAGAAATCTCCTGAATAACGGCTTCTAAATTGGCCAGCGTTTCTGTCTGAGGCATCTCCTTGCCAATATCGTTGGTACCTATCAGGATAAAGACCTTATCCAAAGCCTGCCCAAAGAGATGGGCATCTAGGTTTTCTAAAAGCAAATCAGTCTTATAGCCCCGAATGCCACGATTGATCAGTCTTTTATCCGTCTGTAAGAGTTCCTGGAGCGGATAGTATTCGACAATAGAGTCTCCGATAAAGATGATGTCTGGCTCCTTGACGGAGAGTTGATTGAGTTCTCTGTAGTTTTGCTGCAATTTTGCCTGCTCCTTGAGAAGCCATTCTTCTAGTAATTGTACTGCCATTATCCTTTTTCCTCTTCTAAGTATTGCTCAATCACCTGTAGAACACCTGCTTCTGTATTGGCTGGTGCTAGGTAATCTGCCACTTCTTTGACCCGCTCATCGCCATTCTCCATGGCATAAGAAATACCTGCTAATTCCAGCATTTCTATGTCATTTTCGCTATCGCCAAAGGCCATGATTTCTGAGCTTTGAATCTGCCACTTAGCCATCAGCTGCTGCAAGCCCCAGGCCTTGTGCATCCCATCTTGGAGGATGTCAATGGCTCCGTAACCACTGGCAACAGCGCTCAATCGGCCTGCAAAATACTGATTAATCAGACGAGCATGCTCTGCTGCTGCAGCCTCTTCTACCATCATACTCATTTTCAAGACCTTGTCAAAGGGATAATCCTGAAGGCTAGGTACAAAATTCATCCGCTTATAGAAAAGCTGGGCCATTTCCTTGGTCATAACCTTTTCGATCAAGGGAAACTCTGTTCCCTCTTGGACAAAGCCGCCTCTTTCGGAGGTCACAACCAGCTGAAGCTCCCTTTCATGACCGGAAAAATAAGCCAGCGCATCCTTAATCAATCCGGCTTCCCAGAAACTGCTCATGCTTAGCTGATTCTTTTCAAAAATCCGGGCTCCGTTGGCAACTACCAAGGTCATTCGTTCTACCAAATCTCCCAATAGCAGACGCATCCGTGGAATTTCATTACCAGTAGCAACCACAAAGCGAATGTCTCTCTTCTCCAGCTCATCTAAAATAGTAGTCAGACGCGGCAAATCCAGCTGTCCCTGTCCGTCCAGCAAGGTTCCATCCATGTCTGTCGCTATCATCTTTACAGTCATCTTTTTATCCATTTCTATTTTTAGCATCTGGTTTTTACTGTTCCCCTTCCAGAAAACCTCTGACTTTTAGACATATTATACTACTTAAAAAAGTAAAAAGAAAGGCAAGAAGAGGCGGATAAGACGGTTAGTTTTACAAAGGCCACTTTTCAATCTTCCAGTTTTATATTATAATCATAGCTATATTCCTGTCGTAAAATTGGAGGTCCTCATGAGCAAAAAAGAAGTCGCATTCCCACGCTACCAGCAGATAGCTGTCGCTATTGCCGAGCGAATCGTTGACGGCAAATATCCCATCGGCAGCAAAATCTATGCTCGCTCTACCTTAGCCAGCAACTTCAATGTCTCCCCTGAGACAGCCCGCAAGGCTATCAATGTGCTGGTAGATCTGGAAATCATGGAAGTTCGCCATGGCAGTGGAGCCTTCATTTCCTCCAAGGAAAAAGCCCAGCAGTTTCTCGAGACCTATAAAAATGTCAACTCTCTGCAGGATCTCAAAAGCAAGCTCCACCAGAGCATCCAGCGCCAAGAGGAAGAATTTGCCAACTTTTCCCAGCTGCTTAATCAGCTTCTCAGCCGAACCAAAGATGTCCAGCAGCGCTTTCCGTTCAATCCCTACGAGCTCCAGCTCTCAGCAGACGCCATCAACCTAGGAAAATCTATCAATGAACTCAATATCTGGCACTCGACTGGCGCTACCATTGTCGCAGTCCAGCAGGGCGACCAACTCCTAATCTCGCCTGGTCCTTATACCAAGCTGGAAGCCGGCAATACCATCTACTTTGTTGGCAACGAATTATCGGTCGGTTTGATGCATAATTTATTTTTTAATGAAATTGAAACAAACAAGTGAAACAGCGCTTGTTTTTTCTTTGTCAAAAAACAAAATAGACAGGCAAATCCGCTGTCTGACAAGGTTTTTATGACTTTCAGAAATATTCCAGAAAATCACTCTCCCTTTTTTATAATAGCCGAAAAAGGCCGGTCTGACAGTCTTTTGGGTTTGACAAAGTGACCACACAGTGTTATACTGTGATGGTCTTTTAAGTGACAACTTATCAAAATAAACATGTAGTCACTTTTGTAAAAGGAGAAATAAGTTGAATAAACTAGAAGTAAAACATTTGACTAAAATTTTCGGTAAAAGGCAAAAGCAGGCACTGGAAATGGTGCAGCAAGCCAAAAGCAAAACGGAAATTTTAGAAAAAACTGGTGCTACCGTCGGAGTTTATGATGTAAACTTTGAGGTTCAGGCCGGAGAAATTTTTGTCATCATGGGACTGTCCGGTAGTGGGAAGTCTACCCTTATCCGCCTGCTCAACCGGTTGATTGACCCGACATCAGGCGATATTTACATTGACGGCCAGGATGTGGCCAAGATGAACGAAGAGGAACTGCGTGACGTTCGCCGCCACAAGCTCAATATGGTCTTTCAGAACTTCGGCCTCTTCCCGCATCGGACCATTCTAGAAAATACTGAGTTCGGTCTAGAAGTCCGAGGTGTTGATAAGGAAGAGCGCACGCGCCTAGCTGAACAAGCTCTAGACAATGCCGGTCTCCTGTCCTTCAAGGACCAATACCCCGATCAGCTCTCCGGTGGGATGCAGCAGCGGGTTGGCTTAGCTCGAGCTTTGGCCAACAATCCCGATATTCTGCTCATGGACGAGGCCTTCTCAGCTCTAGATCCCCTTATCCGCCGAGAAATGCAGGATGAGTTACTAGATCTGCAGGCAGAGCATGAGCGTACCATTATCTTTATCACGCACGATCTCAATGAGGCCCTACGTATTGGTGACCGTATTGCCATTATGGCTGACGGTCAGATTATGCAGATTGGCACTGGTGAGGAAATCCTGACCAATCCAGCCAATGACTTCGTTCGAGAGTTCGTTGAGGATGTGGACCGCTCCAAGGTCCTGACCGCCCAGAATATCATGACAACGCCACTGACTACCAACATTGACATCGACGGACCCACCGTTGCTCTCAATCGCATGAAAAAAGAAGAGGTCAGCATGCTGCTGGCTGTGGATAGGAAGCGGCATCTCAAGGGTAGTCTAACTGCCGAAGCCGCCCGCGATGCCCGCAAGGAGCATCAAGCACTGGCTGACGTCATTGATAAGAATGTCCGCAAGGTCACTCAGGAAACCCTGATTACTGATATTTTCCCGCTGATTTACGATTCACCAGCGCCTCTAGCCGTTGTAGATGATAAGGACAAGTTAGTCGGCGTTATTATCAAAGGTCGAGTCATCGAAGCCTTGGCCAATACTACTGAAACTGAAGAATAAGGGAGGTTCGCATTTTGAATATTTTACAACAGCCAATCCCCGTTTCTCAATGGGTTGAGGCCTTTACTAACTGGGTAACTGATACCTTCTCCGGGCTTTTCTCGGTTCTTCAGGCTATCGGAAATGCCATCATGAATGGAATGACAGACACCCTGCTCTTCATTCCACCCCTGCTCTTTATCGCAGTCATCACTATTTTTACCTATTTGATTTCCAAACGTAAGCTGGGGCTGCCCCTGCTCACCTTCCTAGGCCTGCTCTTTGTTTACAACCAAGGCCTCTGGGAAAATCTCATGAACACTGTGACCTTGGTCATCGTCTCCAGTGCCATTTCCATTATCATCGGTATTCCACTGGGGATTTGGATGGCTAAGAGCAATCGCGTCGAAGCCGTTATCAAGCCCTTGCTGGACTTTATGCAGACCATGCCAGCCTTTGTCTACCTGATACCGGCCGTAGCCTTCTTCGGCATTGGTATGGTGCCTGGGGTCTTTGCCTCTGTCATCTTTGCCCTGCCACCGACTGTCCGCTTTACCAATCTAGCCATTCGTCAGATTCCAACCGAGCTGATTGAAGCGTCAGACTCTTTTGGGGGCACTGGCAAGCAGAAGCTCTTCAAAGTCGAGCTGCCTCTGGCTAAAAATACCATCCTAGCTGGGGTCAATCAGACCATCATGCTGGCTCTTTCAATGGTCGTTACCGCCTCTATGATTGGGGCGCCAGGACTGGGCCGCGGCGTTCTCTCTGCCCTGCAGCATGCCGACATCGGTTCCGGCTTTGTCAATGGGGTATCTCTGGTTATCCTGGCCATTATCATTGACCGCCTGACCCAGAAGCTCAACCAGCCTCTGGCTAAAAAATCACCGGTCACTGCCAAGGAAAAACGCAACAAGATTATGCTCTGGTCTGCTCTGGCTGCTGTCATCCTGACAGCCTTTGTCGGAAATCAAGTGACCAAGCTTCAGCAAAGCAAAAAAGAAAAGGTCAACCTTGCCTATGTTGAATGGGACTCCGAAGTTGCCTCAACTAATGTCGTAGCGGAAGCTCTCAAGGAAATGGGTTACGATGTCACCATCACACCGCTGGACAATGCCGTTATGTGGAAGTCCGTTGCTAATGGCGAAGCCGATGCCATGGTTTCTGCCTGGTTGCCGACCACCCACGCTGCTCTCTATGAGGAGTACAAGGACAAGCTAGTGGACTTGGGGCCAAACCTTGAGGGCGTTAAAACAGGGCTAGTCGTACCAAGCTATATGGACGCTGACTCTATCGAAGACCTGTCAGACCAAGCCAAGAAAACCATCACAGGTATTGAGCCCGGCGCTGGTATCATGACCGCGACTGAGAAGACTATGCAAGAATACAGCAATCTCAGTGGCTGGAATCTTTCTTCTTCCTCAACAGGAGCCATGACCACTGCTCTGGATCAGGCTATTAAGAATAAAGAAGATATCATCGTAACCGGCTGGTCACCACACTGGATGTTCTCCAAATACGACCTCAAATACCTAAAGGATCCTAAGGGAACCATGGGCGGCAAGGAAGCTATCCACACTATGACTCGAAAAAATCTAGACAAGGACTTACCAGAAGTCAACAAGGTCCTAGACAACTTCAACTGGACTCAAAAGGACATGGAAGAAGTCATGCTTAAGATTAACGAAGGCAGTTCACCAGAAGCTGCAGCTAAAGAGTGGATCAAAAACCACCAGAAAGAAGTCGAAAGCTGGAAGAAATAAAAGTATAGAAAACCCTGAGATAACAGTATCTCAGGGTTTTTGATTGGCTTCTTCCTTGCCTTACAAGACTTAGGCATCATTTAAAGATTGCTTCTATTTGGAGCATCATTCTTTAATAGCATCTTCGTATCTGTCAAAGGCATAGTGGCTCTGTGCGTAGAGTGGATTATCCATGGCCAATAGCAAGTATTCATTTTCTGTTTTATTGCTGTCTCCGTCAGAGTCATTCCAGGCAACATCTAAAGCCAGCCACTGACCATCTACTTTTGCGAAGTTCCAAGCATGCGGGTCAAAATCATCTGTATTTCCACTCACATACATGGTTTCGAGACCAGCTTCCTGAGCAAGAGCCTGGAAGGTTACAGCATAAGCTTGACAGACTCCCTTGCCCTCAAATAGCGGACCAGTAATATCAAAACTAGATTCATACTTGCGAATACCGTCTTGCATATCTTTAAACGCTTTTGAAATAGACTCTTCTGATTCTTTATTTTCAATAGATGTTTTGTAATTCAAAAAGCCTTGGTAAGCAGCCTTATCATAGCTAATATGCTCAATCATATACTGATTAATTGCCTCAATCTTTTCTCGGTCGCTCATCTGGTCTTTGATGATGTCTTTGACAATCTCTTTGACCTTTTTTCGGGCCTTCTTATATTTGGCTGTTTCATCAGCATCGTATTTAAAACTTACCACATGTTGCTTAGCATCAATGGTAGGGAGCACTCCCTGCTGAATGACTGGATTTTGCTCTAAAACATCGTGAAGCAATTCACTGACATCTCCTTCACTCAGCTCTGGAAACTCACTGTAATCGACATATTCTGCATCGGACAGAAGAGCCTTGGCAAAATATTCCTGCGCCGCACTTCTGGCTGCCACTCTTTCCTCAATATCACTAACATCATGAACGACTGTTTTACCCTTGAGATCCAAGTCAGCCTGCTCTACGCTGATATATTTCTCTGAAACGCCAGACTTACTTTCCTCTTTATTGACCTTTTCATTATGTTTATCTACAACAGGCTGGACTTCTTCTACACTGGCCTGTTCAATGAAAAAGTCCGTTTTGACAGTAGGCATGCCCTTGATAGAGACCAGACATCTGACATCCCGGCCTTCTTTTTCAATTTTTTCATAGACGATTGGAAAGTTCTGAATCTGGCCATCCATCATCTGCAGCGGTGCTTCTTCAGGAATGTTTCCCTTCTGACGCAGGGCGGAAACCTGGTCAGAAAAACTCCGAAAATCGATTTGATTCGGCATCAGTTTCGCAAAGCCATCAGATGAGATAGGATTGCTGATAGTTCCTAAAGCTTCCTTGTCTTTAAGGGGAACAACAAGGAGTTCATAAGGCTTTTTCTCAACCGTTTTCTTACTGTAATCCTGGTCGTAAGCCTGCAGCAACCGTTGTCTGGCAAGTATCGGATCATCACCGGAACGGCCGCCGTTACGGCTATCATAGTGGGTAGGCAAATCTGTCCGATACACTGTCGAAGTGACCCGATCGACCTCTTTATAGTTATAAAGACCTGTCTTAGTATCGCTGCCAGGCATGGTCACATACTCTCTTTTTATAATGGAATAAGAGTCCGCTCCCGGTACTTCGGTCCATTCCAGCTGCAAGCGACCATCTCCGAGCAGACTGCTCTTGGTTTTCAGAGCTAGCTTATCGCGCCCTTTCTTATCTATCTTAACGATCCAAAGTTTTGGCTTTTTAAGCTTTTTACCTGTGCGCTCATCATCCCGTTGCAGCAAATAGAGCGTATCAAAGACACCCCAGCTCTCACCTTGCTTGGCTAGACCATATTCCGTATGCTCTCCATTTGGCTCTACTCTAGTCGCAGAGAAATGATAAGCTGGCTCAATCACTATCTGCCGCTTATCATTCAGCTTAAAGTCACCTCCTAAAATAGCTCGTAAGTTGCTATCCCCATAAATTTCAAAGGAAGAAATCAACTCAGTCTGTCCTGCATGGGGCAGTGTCTCAAAATCGTTAGGTTTTTGTACCTCTGTCGGAAAGGTAATAGGCTCATTTTCCTTGATCTGAATGACCTTTTCTTGGACATCATAAGGAGTATTTTTGCTGTATTTTTCTCTCAGCTTACGAACACTTTCCGAAAATTTGCCGCCTTGCTCTCCCGGACCTCCACCGTTCTTTTGAAAAAGACTGCAGCCCATCAGAAAACAAATCAACAAAGTAAGCAGAGAAATGAAACGGATTTTCCTACTCATGATTTTCCCTCCTGAAATAGATATTCTTAACATATTATACCATATTTTATTTGAGGCGTCTTTGTTTTTTGCAAACGGATTCATGTATCTGTAATTTTGCAAATAAATTCTTACTTTTTTTATAGAGACAGCTTCCCTTTGAAATCAAGAAGGTTCAACTAATTCCCATCTTAAAATATATAAAAACCAAGCCAGATAGGACTTGGTTTATTTTATAAGGAGCCATTCTATTTTGTTTAAGTCATTCAATCCTGATAGAGACTGTCTCCATTCGTCGCAATGACTTCTTTGTACCAATCAAAAGATTTTTTCTTGTAACGTGCTAGAGTTCCGCTGCCGTCATCGTTGCGGTCAACGTAGATAAAGCCATAGCGCTTGCTGAGTTCTGCAGTGCTGGCTGAGACCAGGTCAATACAGCCCCAAGTCGTGTAACCTAGCAATTCTACGCCATCTTCCAACGCTTCTCCTACCTGCTGCAAGTGCTGTTTGAGATAATCAATGTGGTAGTCATCTTCAACCGTTGGGCCATTTGGGCCATCCACCAAGACATCCTTGGCACCGAGACCATTTTCCACGATGAAGAGAGGCAGCTGATAGCGGTCATAAAAGCTATTTAGAACCAAGCGCAGACCAATTGGGTCAATCTGCCAGCCCCATTCCGAGCTAGCCAGATGGGGATTCATGATGCCACCTAAAAGATTGCCTCGGCCGGAAGAATAATTTTCCGGATCATGAGCCGCAACCACACTCATGTAGTAGGAGAAGGAAATAAAGTCAACAGTATTTTCAGCCAAAAGCTCTTTGTCGCCCGGCGCAAACTGAATCTCAATCCCATTCTCCTTGAAGAAACGATTGATATAGGCAGGGTATTTCCCACGCGCATGGATATCAGAGAAGAGGTAATTTTGATTTTCAAATTCCCGAGCTGCCAGCACATCTTCTGGCTTAGGCGTCATAGGATAGGCTGGCATAGCCAGGACCATACAGCCAATCTTAAAATCAGGATTAATCTCATGGCCGATTTTCGTTGCCAAGGCAGAAGCTACCAGCTCATGATGGACCGCTTGATAGAGGTCCTGTTTGGACAACTCTTCAGCTGGCGTAGCAATGCCGCCGCTCATAAAGGGCGCATGGAGAACAGAGTTGATTTCATTAAAGGTCAGCCAATACTTGACCTTGTCCTTATAGTGGGTAAAAACCGTGCGAACATAGCGCTCGTAGAAGCCAATTAAATCACGGTTGGCCCAGCCATTGTAGTGACGAGCCAAATGCAGGGGCGTTTCATAGTGAGACAGGGTAATCAGCGGCTCAATGCCATATTTGGCCAGTTCGTCAAAAAGATTGTCATAAAATTGCAGACCAGCTTCATTGGGCTCCAGCTCGTCCCCATTTGGAAAAATCCGAGACCAGGCAATAGAAGTTCGGTAGACCTTGAAACCCA
The DNA here is from genome assembly GCF_905372115.1 of uncultured Streptococcus sp. Classification (GTDB taxonomy): domain Bacteria; phylum Bacillota; class Bacilli; order Lactobacillales; family Streptococcaceae; genus Streptococcus. The sequence continues at coordinate 9,035 of NZ_CAJPNR010000039.1, read as the reverse complement.
TCTCTGCAAAGAGGGCAATGTCCTCCTTATAGCGATGATAGAAATCAATCCCTTCCAGCTTGAGATTATCTGCTGTCGGCCCCTCGGTAATCAAAGGATTGCGGTCACCTGGCTTGGCTGGCACTCCGCCTTTTGGAGTCACATCCTGAACAGACAGGCCTTTCCCATCCAGATTATAGGCACCTTCATACTGGTTGGCTGCAGTTGCACCGCCCCAGAGGAAATTCTGCGGAAATTTACCCATTTGCATTTTCTCGCTTTCGTTTTTTTTGTATTTATATTATAATAGTTGTCAAACATATTTTCTAACACAATTATCTTAATAAATTGTACTATTCTACGAAAGAGTGTCCCCATGATTGATTTAGGCCAACTACATAAAAATACCGTTTTTAAAAACCAAGGAACCCCTTATTCTCTGACCCGCACCATCACTGAGAATGGTCATCCAGATATTCTTTTCCACTGGCATACCGATGTTGAAATGATTTATGTCCACGAAGGAAAAGCACAATTTCATATTGACTACGACTATTTTAACAGCGAAAAAGGTGATATTATCCTGATTCGCCCCAATGCCCTGCACTCCATCCACCCCATCAACGACGAGCGCCATTATATGGACGCTATTAATTTCCATCTGGATCTGATGGGTTACTCTGCCATGGATCAGGCCAGCATCAACTACCTGCAGCCCCTCTACAATGGTCAGCTTGACTTGACTCATGTGATCAAGCCCAATGATACAGCCTATGCGGAGATTCGCCAGTGCCTCTTAGCAGCTATGGAAACAGGCTATTTCCGCAAATCTCACTACGAGTTTCAGCTCAAAGCCCAACTCAACCAGCTCTTCTACCTGCTCTTTGAGAACGGCTATGTCATTTCTAAAGACCTATCACCAGAAGGCTACCGCAAGGAAGAAAAAATCCGCTCCATCATTGACTACATCAATGCCCACTACCAAGAAGACCTGAATATTGACCAACTGGCTGGCATCTGTGGCTACAGCTCCACCCATTTCATGAACTTCTTCAAGAAGCATCTGGGCGTTTCATGCATTGAGTACCTGATCCAATTCCGCTTGCGCAAAGCAGCCGAACTCCTGCAACACTCCAACCTCTCTGTACTGGAAATCTCCAGCCAGGCTGGCTTTAATAACCTGTCCAACTTCAATCGCCAGTTTAAAAAATACTACCAAATGACACCAAGTCAGTATCGGAAGAAATGAAGCGCTAAAATAGAAAATAAAAAACGAATACCTGCTAAGCTAAGTGAACTTTGAGGTATTCGTTTTTTGTAATGCCAATATTATAAGAAAGATAGAAACAGCAATATGTTTGTAAGATATTATTCTAGATCTCGGTCCCTGCCTTCTGAGCCATAGACTCTGTGATAGGCTTTGACATAAAAAGATATGGGTTTATCTGATTCGTTTTGGACAGTGATATCTTGATCACTGTCGCTTACACTAAAAACAAACGCTCTATTTTGGGTAAAGTTGACATCAATGCTATAGTTTTCGTTAAACTCAACACCTAAATCGGATAAAGCCCTTTCGTTTGGGATTGTTATCCCCCCATCCTTTTCATTATAGTAGTGAACAGACTTTTTTTCTGCATCATAGATATACTCATTTTCACCTATTTGCTCTCTCAAATAAGAATCGTATATTCTAATTTTCCCATCTGTTTTATCTTTAAATTTTAAAACACTGACTCCTGAACCCTTTATTAGCTCAAAATTAGGCTTTTTAATCTTTACATAAACAGCTTCGCCTGGTTTTAATTTTACTAATTGGTAAGAGCTGCCATGATCTTCTCCGCCAAAATAAACAAGATTCCAAATCAAAGTTCCCAAAAAGAGTAGACTAATCACTTTCCCATAAATGCTTTTGTAGAAAGGTTTCTTTATACAGATATAAACTATCCATGAAACAATAAAAACAACAAAGATAAACAAGAGTGGTAAAAAGTGAATTAAAAAGTCCATTAAAAGAAAAAGTTGTTCAAAAAAATTCATATTTCGCCTTTCTTTAATACTCAATCAATATTTAACTTCAACAAACAAGGATAAAGTTAGTTCCCATCATCCAATCATTTCATTTAGATCGTTCTCCTTACGACCTCATCGTTTCTATACTAGCAAGTTCACCAGAAGAATAAAAAGTCCCAGCAAAAAGATAGCTAGCAGCAAATAGCGCCCTTGCTTTTCCTTGAAGAAATTTCTCCGCAAAAACAGGCAGAAAACCAGCAAGACCAGAGAGCACACTAGCAACAAAAACAAGATAAACATGGGTATAACATACAAAAGCAGCCACAAACCAAGATGCATTCCATTTTCTTTCTAATAAAATAAATCAAAATGATAGACGAGCTCGAAAGCTGTCAGTTTCATTCATTAACAGTTCTATAATCCTTTTTAATTATAACAAAGTCCTCAATTTTAAAACAGCAAAAACCAGATTGGAAAATCCAATCTGGCTAAACTCATATTCAAACAATTTATTGCCCCGGCCAATTCAAACCAACATGTGTCTTCATTTCCTGATAAGCGTTATCAATCCGTGCTCTGGTTTCTTGGTTTAGTTTATCTCGATACTTGCCGCCTTCGATAAAGTCATCCAAAATCCAGGTTTGGTAAGTGTATAAAGGAGAGCCGTCTGCTGAAGTAGCGCCCTTTTCAACTCGGCTGACCCAGCTCGGATGAGCCTGAGCACTTTTTATCTGCGTGCCCTTTGGTGTCTTTTCAATGGTAACATCCATCAGCACTCCGCGCTCAGTCCAATGAGCATTTTCAATCTCCTCCATGGTTTCGATGCGCTGATTGGAAATAAAATTCCCCATAGAATAGATGATTAGCTTTTTCTGGCCATCTTTTTCTAAAATCTCTGCCGGCTGAACCACATGCGGATGGCCTCCAAAGACGATATCTGCTCCCCAGTCAACCATTTTATGGTAGAGGGTCATCTGCTCCTCTGTCGGCTCTAGCTGGTACTCTATCCCCATCTGAGGCATGACGACTGTGATGTCAGCTTCCTTTTCTGCCCGCTCAATCTCCGCCCGCATCTTTTCTTCATCCAGATCGGACAGGCGATCATCATAGTCTTCCTGACTGAGAAGCCCCTCCATTCCATTGTAGCCATAGGAGTAAGCTAGCAGTGCAATCTTAATGCCTTTAACTTCCTTTATCAAGAGCGGTGCCTGACTGCGGCTATCATGTGGATAAACACCGATGGGAGTGATTCCCTCTTTTTCAAAAGCCTGAGTTGTAGTGAAAACTCCCTCCAAGCCAGAGTCTAAAATGTGATTATGAGCCAGGTCCATCACCTGATAGCCAGCATCCTTGATTGCTGGAACTACAGCTTCTGGAGTATTAAAGAGCGGATAGCCATTCAAGGGATAGTCCGGCCGAATCGTGCCTTCAAAGTCTCCTAAGACCAAATCACCCTGCCGAAGCCATTCCTTAACATAGTGGAAATTCTCAGAAAAATCATAAGTTCCATCTTCTTTCTGAGCACTTAGATAAAGGCCGTCGTGATAAAGCAAATCCCCAGTCGCCATGATACGAACCGTCTGATTCTGTGAGGAATCTGACTGCTGCTCTTTCTTTGCAGGGAAGGAAAAGCTGAAGTCAGGTAAATGCTCTGACAAGAGGATGAGACCAGCCGACAGTCCAACAACTGTCAAAAGCACTCCGACAAACTGCCGATTGCTAAGCTGTTTTTGAAAGAACTTAGGACGAGGAAACGGCAACTTCTTAATCCAATCCCGCCAAGCTTGGTAGGCATCTGTCAGGAGAGTATGCTCTGCAGCAAAACCCGATATCTTTTTCCAAAGTTTCTGAAAAAAAGTCTGAATTTTCTCCCAAAGAAATTTTTTATTCATCACATTTCTCCGCTTTTTCTTGCTTGATAACAGCACATCAATCTTTACTATATTGTACTATTTTTATCACCAAAAGGAAAGAAAAGCAAAAAGCAGGAGCTGGGAGAAGCATGCTACAATCTTCAAATTGTAGCAATCTCTCCCACTCTCCTGCTTCATTTTCTATTTTTTCAATTCTAAGAGCTGATTGCCGAGCTGAAACTCGGCTTTCATTCTTACCCAAAACTTCCGGTCAGCACTTGGCCGTTTCGGACAACCTGCTGTCCTGCAATGTAGACATCCTGAACATCGCTGCCTTTGACTGCGTACACTAGGTGCGACAGCATATTTTCCAAAGGATAAAGATGAAGTCGTCCCTTAGGCTGAATGACAATGAAATCGGCTTGTTTGCCCATTTCCAGACTGCCGATTTTCTTCTCTAAGCCCAGAGCTTTGGCTCCTTCAATGGTCAAAGCTTTCAAGGCCTGCTCAATCGTAAACTGAGTCGCATCTCCTGCTCGCATCTTCTGAAGGAGGGCAGCTGTCCGACCTTCTTCAAACATATCCAGATTATTATTCGAAGCGACAGAGTCCGTCGCTAGGCCAACGGTCACCCCAGCGGCTAGTAAGTCGGTCACCGGAGCTACACCGGAAGCCAGCTTGAGGTTGCTGATAGGATTGTGGGCGATGCTGACTGGTGAAGCCGCCAAATCCGCAATCTCTAATGGATTCAGCTCAACCCCGTGAGCAAAAATTGCTGGCTGTTCCAAGTAGCCCAGGCCTTTTAAGAAAGCTAGAGGCCGTTTACCATAACGCTCAAGGATGATTTTATTTTCTTCCTGTGTCTCCGCCACATGGATATGAAGCTTCAAATCCAGCTCACGCGCTAGCTCAAGACTGCCCTTGAGCAGAGCTTCATCACAGGCATAAGGCGAATGAGGCGCCACCATGACCTGAAAATCTTCATCATTATAGGAAAGGATTTTCTCAATAATGGCCCGAGTACGAGCCAGAGTCTCTTCTGCAGTTTCCGCCTCAGAGCTAAAGAGAGTTGGTGAGAAATAGCAGCGCATACCAGACTGCCGCACAGCCTCATAAATCCGGTCAATATCCACTCCCTGAGGATTATACATGTCGTTAAAAGTCGTTGTCCCTGACTGCAACATTTCAGCTAGAGCCAGCTGGACAGCCTGAGTCGTTAGATCCGCTGTGAATTGACTTTCTGCTGGCCAAATATAATCCTCCAGCCATTCATGCAGATTGCTGTCATCACGAATCCCGCGCAGCAAGGTCATGGCCGAGTGCGTATGGCAGTTGACCAGTCCTGGCATGATCCAAGCCCCCTCATAATCAACTGTTTCACTGCATTTCCCTAGCCAGTTTTCATCATAGGGACCGCAGTAGGCAATGCGGTCGTCCTCAACCACTAGCAGCCCGTCCCGGTAAACATGAAATGCGCTGTCACAGGTCACCAGATTGACATTTGTATAAGCTTTCATCCGTCATATCCTCACTTTCCCAACACTTGACTTCAAGAGATTTTAGCTATTATAACAAGCCTAATCTAATTGCGCAAGTCTTTTTATACAATTATGACATAAAAAAGAGCCCCAGCTGAGGCCCTAGTTGTCAATCATTATCTATGACTAATCTTCCGTGTCAGGAAATCCCCAACAAACTGAATAAAGAAGATGAGCAGCAAAATAAGAATGGTCGCAAGAATAGTCACATCATGGTTGAAACGCTGATAACCATAAGTCAGGGCAACATTTCCCAGTCCACCGGCACCAATCGCTCCAGCCATAGCGGTCTCCCCAACCAGAGAGATGAGTGTAACAGTCGTCACACGAATCAAGTCCGGCAGACCTTCCCGCAGGTAAACACCGACAATGTCCCAGAAGGTTGCTCCACTAGCCTGCGCTGCTTCAATGACTCCTCGGTCTAGTTCGGATAAGACCACCTGAACCTGACGGGCAAAGAAAGGAAAAACAGCCAGTGAAAGAGGCACCAAGGCCGCAGTCGGTCCAATCCCAGTTCCCACTATAATCCGAGTAAAAGGATTGATAAGGGCTAGGAGAATAATGAAAGGAATCGCCCGGAAGATAGAGGTAACCTTGTCCAAGACGAAAAATACAAGTCTATTTTCCAAAATACCTCTCGGCCCTGTCAAAACGAGCAAGAGACCAGCGATAAAGCCCAGAATCCCTCCGATAAAGAAAGGAATGATAGTCATATACAAAGTCAGGTAAATAGCTGTTCCCCAGCCAGCCTGCCCAGACCAGCCCATTCTATAAACATTGGGCATAAATTGTTGAATCAGCTGTAGCATTAGTTACTCCCTTCTTTCAGAACATGCAGCTCTACTCCTGCTTCGCGCAGACTTTCCTGCACCGCCGCCAGTTGCTTGGTCTCTCCAGATAAGATAACGACCATTTCTCCGACTGGTACATGGTCTAAAATCTCAATATTGGCGTGAAGAATATTGGCCGATATTTGATATTGCTTGTAAATGTCGTTTATAATGGCTGTGTCTGTCACCACACCTGAGTATTTCAGGTGGGCCAGAATGGAATTTTCCGGCAGGTTTTGCACAATCTTTTGCTGGTTGATTTTGATCATGGCCTCATTGATACCCGTTGCTGTCGTAATGAAGTCTTGGGTCAGCTCATTCTTGGGATTAGAGAAAATATCCAGAACTGAACCTTCCTCAATCAGCTGACCATTCTGCATAACTGCTACCCGATTGGCAATGTCCTTGACAATCTGCATTTCGTGGGTTATTAGAACAATAGTCAGGCCCAATTTTTGATTCAAATCCTGCAATAGAGCCAGAATTTGCTTGGTCGTCTTAGGATCCAGAGCAGATGTAGATTCGTCCGAGATTAGGATTTTGGGATCATTGGCCAAGGCCCGTGCAATCGCCACCCGCTGCTTCTGACCGCCAGACAGCTGGGCAGGATAATTGTCCGCCCGATCCGCTAAGCCTACCAAGTCTAAAAGCGTATGAACTTTCTTCTCTTTTTCAGCAGCCGATAAAGGAGAATGCTTGAGCGCAAAGGCAACATTTTCCTTGGCTGTCATCTGAGCCATGAGGTTAAAATGCTGGAAAATCATCCCAATATCCTTACGCTTTTGGCGCAGCTGAGCTGCAGTAAGCTGAACCTGCTGATGATCATAGAAAACCGTATCATCCACCGTGATCTTACCAGCAGACGGCACCTGCAGCAAGTTAATGACACGGACCAGGGTAGACTTGCCGGCACCAGAATAGCCTACAATTCCATAAATATCTCCCTGATTAATATGAATGGTCACATCTTCTACAGCTTTAATGTCTTGCTTTTTTTGATTAAAAACGACATCAATGTGATCCAATTTGATAATTTCTTTGCTCATAATTTCCGATTCACTCCTTGATTTGTCCAATATGAGATTTAGCCACTATAGCCTTTTTTGTTTGATTTCGCCTGTCGCTTGACTAGGGAAATGTGATGCCACAAGCCGCAATCTTTACCTACCTAACCCAAAGCCAGATACTGTTCAAACTAAATGACCATAATAGCAGATAAAGGGCTGGAGAAGCTAATCTCCGCCCTTCTTAATCATTTCATTTATTCAATACAATGACCTTCTGCTGGTAAAAATTACCACACTGGCTGATCCATACCATCTGATGATTCTTCGATAACTTTTTTCACTTCATCAGTGTGGTAAGCCTTGATAATTTTTTCAATCGCGTCAGCCTTGTCTGATTTCTTCCAATCTGGTTTCGCTGCAATCAGGTTATACCATTGTTTTGAGTTTTCATTGGCTTCTTCTTTGAAGAGGGCCTTCTTGTAGTCAATGCCTGCTTCGCGGACGAAAGTATTATTGACAACCGCAGCATCTGCTGAAGTCAGAGAAGCTGGTGTTTGAGAAGCATCCAACTCAGAAATTGTCAGATTCTTCTTGTTTTCTTTGATGTTGGCAACAGTCGCAAGCTCGTTTCCTTTAACATCAAGCTTGATCAAGCCAGCTGATTCAAGAAGATAAAGAGCGCGGCTCTCATTTGTCGCATCATTTGGAACGGCAATTGTTCCATTTTCTGGGATGTCTTTCACATCTGTATATTTATTTTTGCCGTCCTTTGTACCAGAATAGAGACGAATCGGTGCGATATAAGTATCCGCAACAGACACAAGGTCTGCTCCCTTCTCTTTATTCCAGTTCTCAAGGAAGTTGTAATGTTGGAAAGCATTGATATCGACATCACCATCAAGCAAGGCCTGGTTCGGCTGAGAGTAGTCTGTAAATTGTGTATACTCTAATTTAACGCCTGCATTTTCTTTGTCAAGAATTTCTTGAACCTTGTTCCAGCGCGCTTCTTCTGTATCACTCAGGCTCATTACCCCAACCTTAACGGTTACAGGTCCGTCTGCTGACTTGCTCTCCTTACTAGAAGAGCCTCCGCAAGCTGCCAAACCCAAGGTTGCAAGGCCGACTAAGCCTACTGAAAAGATTTTTTTCAAATTCATCATTGATTCTCCTTTGATGGATAAAATTCTAAATCTTCTATTTTATAAGATTACTTCTCATTTTACCATGTTAAAGGAGACTTGGCTTATATAAATAATTTATCGCCGTGATAAAAAATTTATATGACTGATCGAAGCATTTGAGTTGATTTTATGCCCTTTTACTGCATGAAGGTCAGCAGATAGCCATATCCTTCTGCTTCCATTTTTTCTTTTGGGATAAATCGCAGAGCTGCTGAGTTGATACAATAGCGCAAGCCGCCTGCTGCTTCTGGACCGTCAGTAAAGACATGCCCAAGATGGGCGTTCCCTGAACGGCTGCGCACTTCGATACGCTCCATGCCGTGACTCTTGTCTTCATAGTATCGTAAAACTTCTCTGGCAATAGGCCGGCTAAAGCTAGGCCAGCCGCAACCAGACTCAAACTTATCTCCGGCAAAAAAGAGGGGCTCACCAGTCGTCACATCAACATAAATTCCTTCTTCAAAAGTGGCATTGTAGACATTATGGAAAGGACGCTCTGTTGCACTGTTCTGGGTCACCTGGTACTGTTCTTCCGTCAGCTGCTCCTTTAGTTCTAAATCCGTAGGCTTCTCGTACTGTCCTGGATCGACCAAGGGCTGATAGGCATCATTGACATTGATATGACAGTAGCCAC
>NZ_CAJPNR010000038.1 GCF_905372115.1 uncultured Streptococcus sp. | reverse complement strand
AATCAATGCTTTTAAGAATTAATTGCTCAAATTCAATTGGTGCTGTAGCAAATTTACCCCCAAATTTTTTATTGCTTTTATCAATCACTTTCAACACTCCTTTTAAATAAATTAGACTCGTTATAATCTGAGCAAGTAATCGTGGCATAATTCTTTCCAAATTGATATTCCAACACTCATTCAGTATTATTCTTGTTCATATACCAACTTGGGACTAGTCGGTTCATATAATCATACCATTCTAAAATTTCCTTAGCTTGATTTTGCATTACTGATACTTCTTCTTCATAAGGAATAGCCCATGGAAGAGCTCCAATTAAGTTACTTAGAATGTAAACAGCAAGAAGTTTCCAAAATAAATCTGGAACCTTGTCATCAAAATATCCATCTATCATACCTGATGCAAAAGAGGGAGATACTTGAGCAGACCACACAATACGATTGAACTCCTCCCAAGGATCTCCAAAGTCAAAACGATCAAAGTCAATCACATAAATCTCACGATCTTCTCCAATCATGAAATTCCCAATATGATAATCTCCATGTTGGAAAACTTGGGGTCTATTCTTTAGCAGTTCACGGTTTTTATTCAAAAAATCAATAAAGACTTGACCGCTTTCATATTGTACGAGACATTCTTTGTATTTAGAGATTTTATCATCAATTTTTCGATTAAAAAAGATTTCCCAGTCTTCACAAACTTCTGTAGCAGGAATTGTATGAATCTTTCTAAGCATTCTTCCTGCTTCTATCCCGTAAATGTATTGTTGTTTTTCTGAATAAGTTAAAATGGTATCTATTGCATCTTTTCCGTCTATCCACTCGTGTATACAATGCACTTCGTCACCGCAGAGTTCAAATTTAATCGGTTTACACATACGAACTCCAAGAGAAGCAATTTTCTCCATTATATCAAATTCAATTTTCTTAGAATCTAACTTTTCTTTATCAGAAACACGTAATAAATATTTTTGCTGGTTCTGGTCTGTAACACAATATTTTTTATCATCTGACCAGCCTTTATTTATGGCTATCTTACTAATAAACTCCATCAATAACTCCTCAATTAACTTTACAACACTACTATATAGTTCAAACTCTAATTCAAGAAAATCGCTTTATATTTTAAGCTTTTAAAATTATTCAGTCGTTCATTAAGTTCTTCAACATAATCTTCGTTTGACTTTTTTGTACTGATATTTTCAGACAGAATTGTTTTTTTATTATCCATTACACCGCTCTTCTATACTCCTTTGTTAACTTTATTGTATATTATAAATGGAAAAAAAGCTAATCATCTTATTTTCCAATCCACAAAAAGAGAAAAAGAGCGGCCTCTGCCACTCCTTTCTGAAATCTATGCCTCCACATATCTCTCCAATTTTATCACCTTATCATAGCTCTTCAAGTCCTCTTCGCTATAGTGATGAATCACTTCTACGACTGCTTGCGGGAAAGAGAAGAGAAGCCGGCTGATTCTCTCTTGGTTTTTTAGATCCAGATTGGCCTTGACCTCATCAGCCAGGATAAATTGGCGATTGTGATAGAGAGCACGGGCAATTTCTAACCGCTGCTTCTCACCGCCTGAAAGGGTTTGATTGCTTGGTGTTTTGCCTTGGAGAGCTTTCAAACCAGTTTGCTGCAGAATCTTTTCTATCCTTACAGAATCAAGTTCTTGTCCCAAAGCGATATTTTCCTCTAGGCTCAAACCATCAAAGACATGACTGGACTGGAGAATGTAGGCTCCTGCCTGATAGAGTTCATCCGAGTTTAGCTCTTGTCCATGGTAGCGAATCCGACCTTGACTAGGCTTGATTTCACCATAGATAAGGTTCAGTAAGGTTGTTTTTCCTGATCCGCTTTCTCCGATAATGGCAATCTTTTCCCCTTCCTCAATGGTAAGGTCGCAAGGGGCTAGGATTTCTTGACCATCACGTTCTACGCTGACTTGCTCTAGCTGGATAGGAAAGACGGAACCTTCAAGAACAGAAGGCATTTTCCACTCCTCTCCCAACAATTTTTGATATTTATCACAGAGAGACTTGGCTGACTTCCTGGTATTGATAAAGTAAGATAACTCCTGAAATTGGTAGCCAATATTATGCGATACTAGGTAAATCCCAACAAAGCTGGCTGCAGATAGGTAGTTATAATAGGTCATGAAACCACCAATGACAATAGGCGCAACCGAACAAAAAGCATCAATTCCATTGATAAGGAGACTGTTTAGCGTCCGTTGCTTTTCATAAGCGATTTCTTGCTCTAAAGCCTTGTGCAAATCTTTGGAAAAAAGATTGTAAAACAAGCTTTGTCCCCGATAATGCCGTATGGGACGAGCACCCGCAATCATATTGGTCACCTGAGAGACATAGCCTTGGTTAGCCATGGACTTCTGCTTAGTAATCGTATCCAAGCGTTTAGAACCTATACTACTACAAAGAACAGGTATCGAATAAAAAATGATAAAGAGCAAGCCTAGATAAAAGTTAGTCCAGAGAGCATAGCAGATGGAAACGGTTGTAAATCCCAAAGAAGAAATGATAATGACAGTCGGCTCAATATAGTTATCTTCTAGCTGTTTTACATCATTTTCCAGGTCGGACAAAACCTCTTCATCTGCTATCCGACGGCTATATAAGAAAGTCTGAAAGATGGCCTGCTTAATGCCCGACTTGAAGTCTGTCAGCACTCGTGCATAGTAATAGCGTTTACCTGCCAAACCCAGCAAGAGAATCAAATTCCCCACAATCCCCCAAACCAAGACCTGCCACAGCAAATGCAACTGGTGATTGGTAAAACTAGAGACAATATACTGAATCAAAGCTGGTGTAATCACAGCCTCCAGCCAAGTAATCATAATCGCCACAAAATAGAAGAATAAATTCTTTTTACTTACATAAGATCTAAGCATAGCGTATCAACCTCCTGAAGTTATTTACCAACTTAGACGGTCGTTTTTTTCTAAACGGGGATAAAATAGGAGCCTGAATATTTGAATGAAAGCATTAAACGCAACACATGACAATATAAATTCAAAAATCTCAGCATCAAAAGCAGTAAAACCGTTCTTAGAAAGAGCTGCTGAGTTGATTAAACAATTAGACTTTAAATTGTCTCGGGATAACAATAAATAAAAGTGTTACTAGGACTGACAGTCCTACTCCTGCTGGAAAGACTGTCAGAGACAAGATGAGCCCTAACATTTTAATGCCAATATCCCATCGCATCCAACGTTTTCGTTTTTGACGTAGCTCATGCATCTGAGCTACGTTATTCACTTCGTCCAAAGTACGGTAATACCATAATACTGAAAAGGTAATGAGTAAGACGATTACTCCATAGAATGCTTGCATGCTGCCATTGTCGAAATGGCTTGCTATGAGCTGTGTGGTATAGGGAAAGAGGGAGGAGAAAAAGAGCATGACAATGGTTGCCCAGACCGTTTTTTGGCTAACTTTTTTAATGAGATGCGAAGAAGAGTAGATATTAACCCACATAGCTCCCAGCCAAAAGAAAGAAATACCATAGGCAAGAAAATTTGTTCCAAGTTCCCATAGTTCTTGTAAATCAAAGGTTTTTGGCTTTTCCAACTCCAAAACCAAGATAGTCATAATGATGGCCAGTACAGCGTCAATAAAGGCTCCCAAACGTTCCTTTTCCATAATCATTGGTTCTCTTTTAATCAAACAATCCTTTCGATTCCATTCTATTCATGTGCCGGACTATATCAGTCACATTATAGTTTTAATTTTATATAAGTATAAGACATTCTGGTATTAATAATTATCCCGCTTCATAAATACCTAAATCTAGACAGTGCGAATCAATTGCTCTAATTCTACTTCTGAAAGATGTCCATGACTGTATAGTTTTCTTAGTAAGGCTTCATCTACGGTAATTGAATAATAGTTAGTCACAAATTCACGAAATCTCTCAAAGCTATCAAAAAAATAGGATAATAACCATTCACCACCGTCTTGATCTTGGTATGTATTTTGATGCACTTGACCGTCATACCAGATAAAGAAAGTTGTTTCATCTTTTTGATCTTCTGAATAATGCTTTTGATACTTCTCAGCCAGACCTTTATAAAATCCGTCTATGATGTCTTGATTCCACTCGTCTGCAGCAAACTGGCTTAAACTATTTTCGCGATCAAAACCTTTTATGAGAATCAGTTGGTCAATCAAAGTCACATCCAAAGAATCACCGGAACCATTGTCAACAAGATAACGGACTCCATAGCTTTCCTTAGTCTTAACCACCAGCCGAAGCCAATCCTTGTCTGGATCTGTTAGATACTCATCAATGACGACCAAAGCATCTAAGCGAGTCTTTATTTTGTCCCAATCAATCTTTCTCATCTCTTTAAAACCTCCATGTTAAAAGCTAAAATTTATCAAGAACACAAGTTCTATACCTAATTGCTACGTAGCTAAACCGAGTCAACCGAAACATGCTCCGTTAATCGACCAAATAAATCATACTATCTATCTAACCTCCTAAAGAGGAACTTGCTATGAAAATTGATACTTTTGAGGGTCAACTACGTTTCTCAAACAAACTCTCACACTCAGCGGTTCGGACTTACCGTATCATTTCGTCGGTTCCCCTCCTCATTCTACGAGTCCTATCCCATGGGCGGAGCATCTACTTCTACTTCGCTGATACCTCAGCTCGTACAAGCAGTGATACCGCCTCGACATGATGCGTTTGAGGAAATAAGTCCACCGGCTGTACTTTCTTCAGTTCATAACCCAGCTCTTGATAGAGTTTGATATCACGCGCCATTGTGGCGACATTGCAGGAGATATAAGTGATTTTCTTGGGCTCCATGCTGACGCTGGCTTTGATGAAGCTCTCGGTCAGGCCTTTTCGCGGTGGATCGACTAGGATAACATCCGCTTGGATGCCCTCTTTAAGCCAGTTTTGAATGGCTTCTTCAGCAGGAGCACAGACATAGCTGGCGTTGGTAATACCGTTGATTTCCGCATTCTTTCGGCTATTTTCAACAGCTTCAGGGATCACTTCCACACCATAGACTTCCTTGACATGCTTCGCGACAGAGAGCCCAATCGTTCCGATACCCGAGTAGGCATCAAGCACCACATCATCTGCAGTCAGCTCGGAAAAATCAATAGCTGTCTGATAGAGCTTTTCTGCCATCTCCGTATTGACTTGGTAAAAGGCCGGCGCAGCAATCTGGAAGTCATTCCCCAGCATCTGGTCGGTAATGTAGTCTTGACCATAAAGCGTTCGCCAGTCTTTTCCAAAAATCGCATTGCCGGGCTGGTCATTGATATTCTGCATGATGGACTTGATAGATGGGAAGGCTTCTGTCAAGCGCTCCATCAGCTGCTCTACTCGGAATATCTTCGGACGGGTTGTGACCAGGATTACCATGATTTCCCCTGAATAATGCCCACGGCGAACAACTAGATTGCGAATGAGTCCTTTCTTTTCCTGCTCATCGTAGGGTTTGAGGTCAAAACGACGCAGCAAATCGCGTGTAAAGAGGATCACTTGATCAATAACTGGATCCTGAATATAGAAATCTTCAATCGGCAGGAGGTCATGGGAATTTTTCCGGAAAAATCCTGTTTCCAGCTGGCCATTGACACGGCGGACAGGCACTTGAGCCTTATTGCGGTAACCCAGCGGCTGCTCCATACCAAGTGTCGGCGGTACCTCTACATCAGACAAACCAGCAATCTTATAAAGACTGTCCTTGACCTGCTTGCGTTTGAAGTCCAGCTGAGCTGGATAGTTCAGATGCCCCAAGTCAGCAATCCCCGTACGAAGATAGGCCATATCAAGATTTTCATTGCGCTGGTCTGAGGTACGGAGAAATTCCTCCACCTTGCCAAAGCCAATTTTTTTGTTGACCTTGAGCACACGCATGCGGATGAGTTCACCCGGCAGGGCATTTTCTACAAAGAAAACCAGGCCTTCTGCCTTGGCGACCCCTGCTCCCTCGTGGCTCAGATCCACAATTTCAACTTCAATCATATCATTCTTTTTTAACATATTTTTCTCTTTCTGCTTTATCGCTCTGCCATTTCCCAAAAGAAAAGGCAGAACATCGTCCTACCTTTCATTATATCATATATCTTATCTGAGACCCATTTGCTGCAGTCTTTCTTTATAGGCTTCAAAGTCAATCAATAGCCCTTGGCCACCGTACATGTCATAGGTATCAACCCAGTCGCCATTTTCCGGAATTGTCAGGCGCTCAACCCCATTGCGGGAATCTCCTGCCATAGAGAGACCATTAGTCAAAAGGAAGCTGTAAGGCACATTGGTTGAAGTCAAGGCAAAGACCTTACCAAGAGCCTCTGATCCGGTAAAGAGCTTAGTTGGATCTTTGACTTGCTGGAAGACCGCTGTTAATACTTCCTGCTGGCGGCGGGTACGGCCAAAGTCGCCCTCATCATCCTTACGGAAGCGAGCGTAGTTGAGCAAGGTTCGACCGTCCATCTGCTGCTGACCGACCTTGATTGTTTGATTAGGCACCACACCGTCTTTCATATTCAGGTCATCTGGCACTTCAACTTCAGTCACTTTCTCCCCATCAATCGTTGAGAACTGAGCGTTCATGCTGACACCATTTGGGAAAAGGGTGTCAATAGCTGTCGCAAAGGTCTGGAAATCAACCAGTGCATAATATTTGATATCCAAATCGAAATTATCTTTGAGCATCTGGCGGACATAGTCTGCACCGCGGTTGTGGTTTTGCTCCCCAATCGTATAGGCAGAATTGAGCTTTTGGTCATAGTAATCTGCTTGCGAAGGGTCCGTGTACTCATTGCTGACGCCATCGATGTGAATGAGGGTATCACGCATAAAGCTGACCAATTTCACCTTGTGGTCCTTATTCCCAACATTCAAGACCATAATGGAGTCAGTCCGCGTCTCAGTCGAGTCGTCACCAACCCGGCCATCTGTTCCGAGAATGAGGATATTCACTCCGTCCTTAGTATCCTTACCGTCAAAAAATTCTGTTTCTGCTGGTTTAGAATTTCCATTATGAGCTGTCGTCAAGCCTTTGATAAACATGAAAATCATGCCCCCCAAGACCATCAGCAGGAAAATCCCTGCCCAAAGCAGAATCCGTTTCAAGCGAATTTTTTTGCGGGGTTTCTTGGGCTTGTCTTGTCCCAGACCAGCTCCTGCCAGAGCTTCCGGCTCCTTCTTTTGTCTTCTGCTACGAGAAGAACGCTCAGGGTACTTGGGCAAGAGGCCAGAAGAATCCATTTCCACTGGCTCTTGCTCATAGGCGTCACTAACTGTATGCGGCTGCTCGTCATGGTCCGGCACACTGGCTGAACTGCCAGTCCCCTTGGACTTCTGACGCAAATAGTCAAATTCTTTCTTTTCTTTATCGTTTAGATAATAATAATTTTTATAGAGATAATCTAAGCGGAGCTGTTCATGATGGCTAAGATTTTCTGATTTCTTCATCTCTTCTCCAATCTACTGCTACTGGTCCTGAATCAGAAACACACTGTAGCTACCAAAAATTTTATAAGTAATTCCAAGACTTGTCAACTCTTGATAGGCAAAATCCGCCAATTTTTTCTGCTCGTTGTCAATGTCAATAATGAAGAAATACTCTCCCAGAGCCGTTTTTAAAGGCCGGCTCTCAATCTTGGTCAGGTCAATCCCACGCCAAGCAAAGGTCGACAAAGCCTTATAGAGAGCACCAGGCAAATTGTCCGGTAAGGTCAAAGCCAGTGTCTGCTTGTCTCCTGTCTTAGCCAGTTGAAGCTTTGGCACCTCATGGCCTAGAATCCAAAAGCGGGTATAATTTTCTTCCATTTCCTGAATATCGCTGGCTGCTACTTTGAGCCCGTACTCTGCTGCAGCCGTGCGCGGGGCAATAGCCGCAAAATTCTTTTCAGGATGCTCTGCCACAAAACGAGCTGCATAGGCCGTACTAGCCGTCACCTCAATGGCAGCCTGTGGGTAATGCTGGCGGATGTATTTCTTTCCTTGGGCAATAGCCTGCGGGTGAGAAAATATTTTCTCAATTGGCTTTTCTAAATCAGTTACTAAAAGCTGCTGCTTAATGGGCTGAACGATTTCTGCCACTGCCTGAATATCTGCTTGATGAAAGAGATAGTCCAGCGTCTCGTGGACACTACCCTCAATGGAATTTTCCACCGGAACAACCGAGTAATCCACTTCTCTAGCCTCATAAGCCTTCATGACCTCAGTGATATTCTGATAAGGCACCAAGTCCTTGCTGGGAAAGGCAGCTTGGGCTACATGGTGAGAAAAGGAGCCTCTAGGACCTAAAAATGCTATTTTCATTGAATTTCCTCAATAATTTCCTGCGGGCTTTTGAGCCTCGTATCGACAATCTGGGTCGCCGCTTCCTCATACCAGGCCTGACGCTGCTCAAAAATCTGCTGCAAGTCTGATTTGCTCTGGTTTAAGAACAGGGGCCGCTCTTGCTCAGCATCCTGCCGAATTCGCTGATAGAGCGTTTCAAAATCTGCTTTCAGGTAGATATTATCAGCATTCTGAGCCAGTAATCTGCGGTTTTCAGGGCTGACGACTACACCGCCGCCGGTTGAGACGACCAAGTCCGTATCGATCAGCTCAGCTAAGAGCTGGGTTTCAGCAGCCCGAAAGGCCGCTTCACCATGCTGATCAAAATAGTCCTTGATAGACATGTCCAGCCTCTGACAGAGCAGTTCATCCATATCGACAAAATCTTGGGCTAAGCCTCTGGCCACTGTGGATTTTCCGGCTCCCATAAAGCCCAGCAATATCTTAGCCATGCATCAAGCCCTCCAAGTCGCTGAAGAAGCTTGGATAGCTGGTCTTAATGGCTTCAGACCGTTCAAGTTCCACCTGACCGCTTTGAGCCAATAAAGCAGCAATTGCCGTCATCATCCCAATGCGATGGTCTCCCAAGGTATTGACCTGAGCGCCGCGAAGAGCTGTTTCCCCTTCGATAATCATGCCGTCTTCCGTCGGGGTAATAGCTGCGCCCATGCTATTTAGAGCGTCTGCCACTACCTGGATACGGTCGGTTTCCTTGACCTTGAGCTCCTCTGCATCACGAATGACAGTCCGACCCTGAGCCTGAGTCGCCAGAAGCGCAATAATCGGCAACTCATCAATCAAGCGCGGGATAATCTCGCCGCCAATCTCAGTGCCCTTAAGCACAGACGTCTCAACGGTGATGGTTGCAGACTTGGCTACTCGATCGACATCTGACAGCGTCATCCGTCCGCCCATAGCCTCTATCACTTCTAAAATACCTGTACGAGTTTCATTGATGCCGACATTCTCTAAAACAATCTTAGAGTCCGGCACAATCAATCCAGCTACCAGCCAGAAGGCCGCACTGGAAATGTCACCTGGAACCGTCACTTCCTGAGCAGTGAATTCCTGACCGCCCTGAATACGAATTTCCTTGCCCTTGACCTCAATCTGCCCACCAAACTGGGCAATCATATCTTCTGTATGATTACGGGTGATTTCCTTTTCAATAATAACCGACTCTCCCTGAGCCTGCAAAGCAGCAAAAATCAAGGCCGACTTAACCTGAGCAGAAGCCACTGGCAGCTGATAATGAATAGGCTGCAGTTCCCTGCTCCCCTTCATCTTGAGCGGTGGTAAATCACGCTCAGTCCGACCAGCAATCTCTACTCCCATCTGCCGCAGAGGAATGGTCACCCGATCCATAGGCCGCTTGGATAGACTGTCGTCACCAAACATCTCCGCTTCGAAATCCTGACCGGCCAAAACACCAGAAATCAAGCGGATAGACGTTCCAGAATTGCCCATATCCAGCTTATTTTTCGGTGCTTGCAGACCTTCAAATCCTACACCATGAATCTTGACTAGATTTCCATCGTCCTCAATCTGGACTCCTAACTCACGAAAAACCTGCATGGTAGACAGCACATCTTCTCCTCGCAGAATGTCGCGAACAGTAGTGACCCCCTTGGCCAAACTGCCAAAAATAATGGAACGGTGGCTGATAGACTTATCTCCAGGTACGCGGATACGGCCCTTCAGGCCTCTTATATTAGTTGATAATTTCATAGATGACCTCGTACTTTCCTTTGTTGCTTCTTATTTTATCATAAAAAGACCAGAAATTCTTAAAATTTCTGGAATCCTAGCTAAAGCTAAAAGAATCCGGGTATTCATCCCAGATTCTTCTTTTTTATTAGCTTACTTAAGCAAATCCTGCACCGGATCAAAGATAATACGCTCAATGTCCGCTAAATAGATGGACAGTTGCTGCTGCTTATTGAAAAATTCAGAAAGAACAGCATTGCCCTGAATCTTCTCGCCAAAGGCAGTCATCTTGTCCTGCACCTCCTGAGTCGGTACCTGACCAGTCTGAGCCAGCTGTTGCAACTCCTGCTGGAATGCCAGATAATCTGTAAAAATTGCCTTCGCTTCGCTATCAGCATCCACTGCTTTCTTGCTTTCTGCAACTGCCTTGTACTCAGGTAAATCACGCAGATTTCTGCTCAGTTCATTGGCTAAATCATAAATATTTGACATAGAGTTCTCCAATCTATATTAGTCTACGGACACTAGGTAATCCGTATGTTCTCTTACTATTTTAGCAGATTTTTCTAAATCTTGGTGATTTTTAAAGGTGATTTGCAGAATACCGTTGATATCTTCACGGTTTTCCTCGTTAATACGAATATTGACGACTGAAATTCCCCGCAGGAGTTCCAAAATACCCAAAATCGCATCTTCTTCGTCAGGCACTTCAATAAAGAGATCATAAAAGCTATCCACACCAGCTCGTTTATGAATTTCCATCTGCTTGCGGCTCTGCCGTCCTCGGTCAAAAAATTCCCAGATAGCTGTCTCGTCCTTAGCCTCAATCGCTGCGGCAACCTTGTCCAACTGGTCTTTAAAATCTTCCAGCCGATCCAAGATAGCTTGAGGATTGGTCAAGAGAATAGAGGTCCACATACCCGGCTCACTCTCCGCAATCCGCGTCATATCTCGAAAACCACCAGCGGCAAAAGACTGGGTCAGCTCATGCTCTTGGCTATAAGCTGCCGCTTGCTCCATCAGGCTGGAGGCTAGGATATGCGGAAAATGGCTGATTTGACTGGTCACTCGGTCGTGCTCGGCTGCGTCCACTTGGATAAAGCGGGCATGAAGGCCACTCAGTAAGTCTTTCATTTCCTCAAGCGTACCAGGCTTGGTCAGGCTAGAGGGAGTGAAAATATAATAGGCATTTTCAAAGAGAGTGACATGGGCAGCCTTGGCTCCGGTCTTGTGACTTCCGGCCATAGGATGAGCACCGACAAAGCGGACGGGCTTATTCTGCAGATACTTTTCTGCAGCTGCCACAATCTCAGCCTTGGTCGATCCAGCATCAGAGATGATAACATTTTCCTTCAGGTCCAGCTCCGCTAGTTCCTTGATAAATGCTATGGTTTGCTTAATGGGCACAGCCAGAATAATCACATCAGCCAAGGGAGCAAAGGCGGCAAAATCATCCGTTACCCGGTCTACCATTCCCCGCTCTAATGCAACTCTGCGCGATTCTTCACTACGATTGTAGCCAAGAATCTCTATCTCAGGATGAGCTCGCCTGATGCCCAGAGCCAAGGAAGCTCCAATCAGTCCCAGACCAGCGATATAGACCGTTTTTCTCTCCATGCCCTTCTCCTTACTTCTAAAAGTTCTTGACAAATTCCCGATGGCGGGCTACCGCATCCTTTAGTTCTTCCAGATTGTCCGAAGAAAACTTCTCCAGAACTTCAGTGGCTAAAACTGTTGCCACGACGCTTTCCATAACTACGCCCGCTGCTGGCAGAGCCGTAGGATCGCTCCGCTCCACTGTCGCCTTATAAGGCTCGTGGGTCTCAATATCAACGCTCATCAGTGGCTTGTAAAGGGTTGGAATGGGCTTCATAACACCGCGCACTACGATTGGCTGACCATTGGTCATACCCCCCTCAAACCCGCCTAGATTATTGGTTCTGCGAGTGAAGCCATCTTCCTCAGACCAGAGGATTTCATCCATGACTTGACTGCCCTTGAGACGGCCGGCTTCAAAGCCCACACCAAACTCGACTCCCTTGAAAGCATTGATAGACACGACTCCTTGAGCAATCTTGGCATCCAGCTTCTTGTCCCATTGGACATAGGAGCCCAGACCAACTGGAACACCGCCAACGATGGTCTCAATGACACCACCGATGGTATCTCCGTCTTTCTTAATTTGATCAATGTAAGTCTTGATTTCTTCTTCGCGCTCGGGATTGACAATGGAAACCTCCGACTGGGCAGCTCTTTCCTTGATTTCTGCTACAGTCAGATTATTTGGGACATCAATATCAATGCCACCAAAGGTTACGATATGATTAGCCACCTCTACACCAATTTCTTCCAGCAAACGCTTGGCTACTGCTCCGACTGCCACACGCATAGTCGTTTCGCGCGCAGAAGAGCGCTCAAGAGAATTTCGCAAATCGTCAAAGCGGTATTTCATACCACCAACTAAATCAGCATGGCCAGGGCGTGGTTTGGTAATCTTGCGCAGCCCTTTTTTCTTTTCATCCACATCCGCCGCACTCATAATCTCCAGCCACTTCTGGTGATCTAGATTAGTGACATTGAGGGTAATCGGACCGCCCATGGTCAAGCCATGCCGAACCCCAGACGTAATCTCGACTTGGTCACTTTCAATCTTCATGCGGGCACCGCGGCCGTAACCACCCTGGCGGCGCTTGAGCTCAGCATTGATATAGTCAGCGGTCAAAGGAAGACCAGCCGGCACTCCCTCAATAATAGCTGTCAGACGAGGTCCGTGGGATTCTCCTGCTGTTAAGTATCTCATACATTTTCTCCTATTTCTGAGATGGAAAGATATGGACAACCTGTCTATTTTTATCCAAACTGTCCAATCGTCTTAAACTCCATCTGGAACTTATTTCTTCAGAAATTCTTTCATCTCTTCCAGCGGAATCTGGTGAATACTAGCCGAACCCAGCTCGGGCACCAGTACTAGTTTAATAGAATTCCCTCGAGCCTTCTTGTCATGGGTCAAGGCCTGATAAAGAGCAGCTTCATTCCAAGGCTGGTAATCCACCGGCAAGCCAAACTTCTGACACATATGGATGATGTTTTCTGTGATTCCGGCTGGCATGAGGCCTTTCTTTTCAGCGACTCGAGAAACCTGTACCATGCCAATCGCCACAGCTTCACCGTGCATGACCTTGCCATAGCCCGCTGTCGCTTCAATAGCGTGCCCAATGGTATGGCCGAAGTTCAGGTAAAGACGAACGCCATTATCCAGCTCGTCCTCGACTACAATCTTACGCTTGACATCGCAGGAATGGTAAATGATGCTCTCCGCATGCTCCAAAATCGACTCTGGACTGCCATCCATTTCTGACAGCTCATCCCAGAGTTCCTTATCCTCAATCAAGCCGTACTTGACCACCTCACCCATGCCTTCAATCAATTCCCGCTGGCCTAAGGTCTGCAAGACTTGAGGGTCAATCAGAACTCCATCAGGCTGGGTAAAAGTCCCGACCATATTCTTGGCCCAAGGCGTATTGACACCTGTCTTACCACCGATAGAGGAGTCCACTTGGGCTGTCAGACTGGTCGGAATCTGCACGAAATGAACGCCCCGCATGTAGGTCGAAGCGGCAAAGCCTGCCAAATCACCAACAACGCCTCCTCCCAAGGCCACGATACCATCGCTGCGGGTCAGACCAACCTTGACCAAAAACTCATAGACTTTGTTGACCGTCTTTAAATTCTTGCTGGCTTCACCCTCCAAAAAGTCAAAGGCAAAAGTCTCAAACCCAGCTGCTTCCAAGCTCAGCTTGACCTTTTCCGCATAGAGTCGAGCCACTCGATTGTCCGTGACGATAACCACCTTCTGAGGCTGCCAAAGCTGACTCAGCCAACTTCCAGTCTGAGATAAAGACCCCTTTTCTATGAGAATATCATAGGGATGATGCGGGAGATTCACATTCAGTTTCATAAGCGCCTCCTTATTTATACAATTCTTCTAAACACTGCCAAATTTCCTGACTGGGCATAGTTTTGCCAGTCCAAAGTTCAAAGGCTTCTGCTCCCTGATAGAGCAGCATACCAAGTCCGTTGACCGCTGTGACATTTTGATTTCTGGCCCATTTGAGAAAGGGCGTTTCAAAAGGTTGGTAGATAACATCCGCAACTAAAATCTGGCTAGGAAGCTCAAGCTGTTCAGGCAGGGGCATGCTGATGCCATCCATACCTAGACTGGTCCCATTTACCAGAAGGTCTGATTGGTTGATTGTATCCTGCAAACTATCCGCATCTTTCAAGGTTAGTACCTGGATACGACTCTTGGTTTGGTGGCTGATAGCTGCTATCTTTTTGACAGTCTTCTCATAGGAGGCTTGCCGAGTAAAGACGAAAATTTCCTCTGCTTGGTCCAAAGCTGCTTGAGCAATAATGGCTGTCGCTGCTCCTCCTGCTCCCAAAATCGTCATTTTTTTGCCCTGAATAGCAAAAGAAGGCAAGCTCTTAAAAAATCCCTTGCCATCTGTGTTATAACCAACTAAAATTCCATTTTTATTCACAACGGTATTGACTGCTCCGATAAGGCGGGCGCTGACATCCAGCTCATCTAGATAAGGTATCACTTCCTGCTTATAGGGCATGGAAAGATTGACACCAAACATATCGAATCTGCGGATATTTTCTATACTGGCCTGCAGATCCTTCGCTTCTATTTCCCAAGCTAGATAGACACCATTGACACCAGTCTTTTCAAAAGCCATATTGTGAATAAGAGGAGAAATACTGTGCTTAATTGGCTTGGCAACCACAGCAGCCATGCGGGTGTGGCCATTAATTCTCATTCAAAATCTCCTGGATTTTCTTCATATTGCTCAGAGAAATCTGACCGGGTGCTGACGCTATCTCCTGACTGGCAAATGACCAGCTGGAACCTGTCAAATCAGCCGCAATGCGTGAAATCTTGCCGACTTTTCCCATGGAAATGGTGACAAAATCTTGCTCAGGATTCAAAGTCTTGAAACCGCGAGTATAGTTCATCAAGTCCAGCACATCCTGCTCATTATGAGCCATGACAGAAACCTTGACCACCTTAGGGGTCAGAGAAGTCAGCTCAGACAGGATTTCCATCATATTTTCCGGTGTTTCCTCGAAGTTGTGGTAGCTCAGCACCAGATTAGGAAACTCCAGCATTTCTTCAAATTTCCCCTTGTGAGAGAAATATTCAAAGTCGATATAATCCGGCTGGTAAAAACCTGCTACTTCCTTGATGAGAGCTACGTATTCATCATCGGACAGTTCGATTTCTCCGCCTTCCTGACGGGTCCGCAAGGTGAAAATCAATTCACGTCCGGCAAATTTTTCAAAAATAGCTGGCGCAACATTTAAAATGTCATCCTTGGCCAGAAAATCTGCCCTCCATTCAATAATATCCGCATCTTCGTAGCGTGATACATCAATTTCTTGAGCTTCTTCTAAACTCTTGGGCATTACAGAAACGACTAATTTCATTGGTCCACCTTTATTGTAAATACCTTGAGGTAATTACTGCTCCCGTCTTTTTTATTATAGACAAAGTCTGCTGGCAAGCCATACTCCGCAAGATAGCGGTGCTTTCTGCCGGCAAGGCCTTTTTCAATTTCTTGTTTAAACTTACTTTTGGAAAGATTGGCTGCATTGGTACTTAAAATCATGATTCCCTGAGGATTCAGGATTTCCAAAGCTTGTGCAACCAAACGATGATAATCTTTAGCAACCGAGAATGTCCGCTTTTTATTTCTGGCAAAGCTGGGCGGATCTATCACAATGACATCAAAGCTTAGATCGTGGCGCTTAGCGTATTTGAAATAATCAAAGACATCCATCACCTGAAAGCGATGCTGATCCAGTGTCAGACCATTGGCCATAAAATGAGCTTCAGACAGCTCACGGCTTCGCTTGGCCAAATCAACTGATACTGTCTGACTGGCACCGCCCATGGCTGCTGCTACTGAAAAAGCAGCTGTATAGGAAAACATATTGAGTAAACTTTTACCAGCAGCCAGACCATCTACCAGACTGGCACGCACATCGTGCTGATCCAGAAAGATACCGGTCATGAGACCGTCATTCAGAAAAACCTGATAGCGAACACCGTTCTCCAAGACTGTGAAGGGTTCCGGTGCTTCCGCTCCGTAGAGATGAGCCGATTCGTAGTCCAAACCCTTGAAACGAATCTTTTCATAAGCTCCCTGAATCTCTGGGAAAACCTTAACGAAGGCTGTCAGAATCTGCTCCTTGATAGCAAAGGCAAAGTCATTGTACCAAGAAAAAAGCGCAAAGTCATTGTAGAAATCCACCGTGAAGCCACCAAAGCCATCCCCCTCTTGATTAAAGAGTCGAAAGGCTGTCGTGTCAGCCGAATGAAAATAAGTAGAACGTCTGCTCTTAGCCTGCTCAAAGAGGCCTTGAAAAAAATCCGAGTTCAGCTCTACCTTCTTCTGGGAAACCAGCCAGCCTACTCCCTTATTCTGCGGAGAGAGATAAGCTGTGCCTAAGAACTTTCCCTGACGGTTTTGCAGCTCCACACATTGATTCTGAAGCGAAAGAGCGCCAAAATCCTTTTTATCTAATAAAAGAATGCCCTTTCTCAGTTTTTCTTCTGCCTCTTGACTAACAGTAAGTTTATTCATAAATTATATTATACCAAAGATTGTGAAAATTCTCAAAACATATTTTACATTTGAGTTAATAAAAGATTTCACAAACGAGTGCAAAACGACTATAAACCTCTCCATAGAGGGGATAAGGCTTTTATAGAAATATTACAATTTCGCCGATTTAAAATATCTCAAATGCGGCTCAAATTTTCCTTAACTGGAGAAATTATGTTATACTTAGAGGAGAAAATTTTTAGGAAATAAGACAAGGAAGTAACTTTTTGTGAAAAAAATAACCAAGAATTTACTCAATTTCATGAGTACGAGACTAGGTTTTGTCTTGATTTTACTGGTCCTCTATTGGATAAAAAC
Source organism: uncultured Streptococcus sp. (assembly GCF_905372115.1). GTDB lineage: Bacteria > Bacillota > Bacilli > Lactobacillales > Streptococcaceae > Streptococcus. The sequence goes on along the minus strand of NZ_CAJPNR010000038.1, from coordinate 2,948 downwards.
CATGTGGGCCTACACGATTGATTTTAACCTTGATATTCAAGGTGCCTATCAAGTATTTTTAGCTATTATAAACCCTTTCCCTATCAGCCTCTTGCTGCTGGGACTGGCACTTTATGTAAAACGAACCAAATTATTCTACAGCCTAGCCTTCGGAATCTATCTGCTTCTCTTTGCTTGGCTGGTATCTAATTCCATTTACTATCGCGAGTTCAGCGACTTTGTTACAGTCAATACTATGCTGGCTTCTAGCAGCGTTTCAGCTGGACTTGGGGAAGCAGCACTCGAGCTCTTCCGCCCTTGGGATATCCTTTATCTGATTGATTTCCCGATTTTGGCCTTCTTATTCTTTAAGAAATACATCCGTATGGATGATCGGCCTTTCAATAAACGTGCCAGCTTTGCTGTGACCTCCCTGTCCGCCATGCTGTTCTCTGCCAACTTATTCTTGGCTGAAATTGACCGGCCTGAGCTCTTGTCACGTGGATTTTCCAACTATTATGTCGTTCGGGCTCTGGGCTTGCCAGCCTTTCTAGGTTACAGTGCTAACCAGACATATACCGCCAATCGTGAGCGCTCCAAAGCTTCTGAAAAAGACTTGGAACCAGTAACAGAATATATCCAATCCCACTATGCAGAACCAAATCCAGAATATTACGGGATTGCCAAAGGCCGCAATGTTATCTATGTCCATCTGGAAAGCTTCCAGCAGTTCCTGATTGACTATAAGCTGCAGGCAGATGGGAAAGAGTACGAGGTGACACCTTTCCTCAATTCCCTCTACCACTCCAATTCGACTTTAGCTTTCTCTAATGTCTTCAACCAGGTCAAGGCTGGTAAGACTTCTGATGCTGAAACCATGATTGAAACTGGTCTCTTCGGTCTCAATCAAGGATCCTTCATGGTCAACTACGGTGGTACTAATACCCAGCAAGCAGCACCTTTTATTCTTTCCAAAAACGGCGACTATACTTCTGCTGTTTTCCACGGAAATACAGGAAGCTTTTGGAACCGCAATACAGCCTACAAGCAATGGGGTTATAACTATTTCTTTGATGCGTCTTACTTTACCAAACAGGACGACACCAACTCTTTCCAGTACGGCTTGAATGACAAGATTATGCTGAAAGATTCCATTAAATACCTGGAACACCTACAGCAGCCTTTCTATGCCAAGTATATCACGGTTTCCAATCACTATCCTTACACGACTAGCTTGATTGGTGACGAGATTGGATTCCCGCTGGCTAAGACCAAGGATGAAACCATCAACGGCTACTTTGCCACTGCCAACTACCTAGATTCTTCTGTCAAGGCCTTGTTTGATTATCTTAAAGAATCTGGCCTCTATGACAACTCTATTATCGTTCTCTATGGGGATCACTTTGGAATTTCCCAAACCCGTAATCCTAACTTGGCCCCTCTTGTAGGCAAGACTTCTGAGACTTGGTCCAACTACGACAATGCCATGATGCAGCGCGTGCCTTACATGGTAGTGGTGCCTGGCATGGACAAAGGAAAGATAATTGATACTTACGGCGGTCAAGTGGATATGCTGCCAACATTGGAGCATTTGCTGGGCATTGACTCTAAGAACTACCTTCAAGTTGGACAAGACCTACTGTCATCTCAGCATCAGCAAATCACAGCTTTCCGATCCAGCAATAACTTTGTCACTCCAAAATACACTAGCTTCAACGGACGGACCTACTACACCCAGACCGGTGAGGAAATTACCAATCCAGACGAAACCATCAAGAAAGAGCTGGATGAAATTCGTAATGCTGCCAATACTCAGCTGAAGATGAGTGACGCTATTCAGACCGGCGACTTGATTCGCTTCTACAAGGGAAATGACTTAGGCAAGGTCAACCCTAAAGATTATTCTTATCTTAATTCAATGAAAGCCTTGTTGGCTATTGAAAAGGAAAAAGGCGATCAATCAACCAGTCTTTACTCCAAGCGAGGCAATGTCTCCACTGTGGACCTATTTAACTCGCCAAGCTATCGGGCACTGCATCCAGAGCAGTTCCAAACTAGCAGCAGCGACGAAGACAGCAGTCAAGAAGACTCAAGCTCTTCCAGCTCTAGTTCCACAGCCAATCCATAGATAGCAAAAGCCTTAAGTCCAATGGACTTAAGGCTTTTCAGGCTCTATAATTTCTGTAGTGGGTAAAACCGCTGTAGGAATGATGGAGTCTATTTGTTGTAGAAAAAAGTCCCATAAGACCTATAATGAAAAGCAACGATTCGCAATCATTTCCTTCGTTATTCTAGACAGGTGAGAAGCCTAGTAAAAGTCATAACCATGGACGTGTTTAGCCCCTACTACGATATTGCCAGAAAACTATTTCCTTCTGCTAAAATCGTCCTCGATTGATTTCATATTGTACAACATCTCAGCCGGTCTATGAACCGTCTTCGCATCCAAATCATGAATCAGTTGGATAGAAAATCGTACAAATATAAGGCCATCAAACGCTACTGGAAACTCATTCAACAGGATAGTCGAAAACTAAGCCATAAACGTTTTTATCGTCCAACTTTTCGCATGCACTTAACTAATAAAGAGATTCTTGAAAAGATTCTCTCGTACTCTCAAGAACTCAGAGAACACTATAAACTCTACCAACTCTTACTGTTTCATTTTCAAAAGAAACAAGCTGAACATTTCTTTGGACTCATTGAAGATAACATTTCGTGTGTGAAGCCTATCTTTCAAACTGTTTTTAAGACCTTTATGAAAGATAAGGACAAGATCTTGAACGCGCTGGAACTGCCCTACTCAAATGCAAAACTAGAAGCTACTAACAACCTCATCAAAGTCATCAAGCGCAACGCTTTTGGCTTTCGGAACTTTGACAACTTTAAAACTAGAATTCTCATCGCTTTGAATATCAAAAAGGAGAGGACTGATTTAGTCCTCTCCAGATTATAACTTTTCATCAACC
>NZ_CAJPNR010000037.1 GCF_905372115.1 uncultured Streptococcus sp. | reverse complement strand
ACCGCCTTGTTCTTAGGCACTGGAATACCTGAGAAGCGGGACACCAGCTCAGAAGTGTTGATGGTTTCATTAAGGACGATATCCGACTCAACCTGATAATAGTCTTGACGAATCTCCAATGCAACTGCAACTTCTTCCAATGCTACATTTCCAGCCCGCTCACCAATACCATTGATAGTTCCCTGAACACGACCAGCACCGTGCTTGATAGCCGTCAAAGTATTGGCCGTTGCCATACCAAGGTCATCATGGCAATGAACACCAAATACCACCTTATGATCAGAAGTCACATTTGCCACTAGGTAGTCGAAAATGTTTGCAAATTCTTCAGGAGTAGTAAAGCCGACTGTATCTGGAATATTGATATAAGTCGCACCTGCATCCACTGCTGTTTGTACCACCTGAAAAAGGAAATCCAGCTCTGTTCGTGTCGCATCCTCTGGTGAAAACTCGACTATATCGAACTTGGAGCGCGCGTAGGAGACATGCTCTTTCACAGCTTCTAAAATCTCTTCCTTGGACTTTTTCAGCTTGAACTCTCTGTGAATAGGACTGGTCGCAATGAAGACATGAATCTGTGGATGCTTGGCATCCTTGAGCGCTTCATAGCAGGCATCAATATCGGACTTGACCGAACGCGCCAGCCCAGTAACAGAGGCTTTTGTGATGACTTTAGCAATCTCCTGCACCGCCGCAAAAGAATCTGGACTCGCAGCAGGAAAACCAGCTTCAATGACTGAAATACCCCACTTCTCTAACTGCTTGGCAATAGCCACCTTCTCCTTGATAGAGAAATTCACTCCTGGTGTCTGCTCGCCATCCCGGAGGCTGGTATCAAAAAACTCAACTTTGCGTGTCATAGACAACTCCTTTTCTAAGATACATAGACCATTTAGGAAAAAATCTTCCCCAACTTCTAGGTCGTGTTCAATGACTGAGACGGTATGAGACAAATTGATTTCAGAAAAATCAAGATGCATTCCCACTCCCGTCGCTCCTTTAGAAACCATTTCTTCCTCATCAGAATTTGAGGTAAGATAGGTGAAATAAAAAACATCTCACTTGAGGAACAAGCGAGATGTTGATTTACTCCCGCTTGGTAAGCCAAACAGGACTAATGCTTTTGCACTAGCCCGAGTAACGCAACAACAAAGCAAAGTTTGAAGATTGAGTTGACCTCATGTTTGACTAACTCCTTTTTGAGATGGTTTCTTATTGTTTAGTATTTTAACACAGTATCATAAACCTGTCAAGAAAAAGTCTATATTTTCTGAAAATTTTTAATATGCTGGATTATTTTTTGAGTTTATTAGCAAAAAAAGAGAAAGAAAAAGAAGCAGGGTAATTCTCACTTCTTCCAATTTTCTTAGTATTTTGATTCATTTACTCACTTCATCCAGCTTATTCTGAAAGCGTCTGTTCTCCTGATAGCGAGCTTCTAAAACATCATCTATGCGCTTTTTATATTGCTGATGGTATTGTTCCAGATTATCCTCTATTTGAGAAATATAAGGTTGAGTCGCTGTCAAAGGAACCTCTCTACATGCATAAGAAATCGCCTCTAAGAGTTTGTTCGTCTCTCTGTCAAACTTATAGTAGTATGTATCTAAGTCTGTCTCTACTCGCTCAAACTCACGCATTTTTAGAGCATGTTCATCTTCCAGTTCCTGAAGCTTCTTTTTATTCAGCATTGCCTCACCTCCTAACCCTTAATTGGGCTATCCAAAGAAGGCATCTGCATCGTCTGAGTTAGATGAGTTTCAGCAGCTTGCGCTGCCTTCCCTTCAAATCCACCCTTAATGTCATTGACATAGTTAGTAGAAGCATAATTTTTCATATCCAAAGCCGCCGCCTGTAGCTGAGCTACCAGATCTAATCCTTTTGCAAGGATAAGCAGCTCTTTGGCCACTATCAAAGCCTTGATAGCCTGCCTCTCCTGCTCCTTCATCTTTTCTTTAAACTGTCTCTCTAACTCCACTCTAGTTACGAGCGCATCATCATTTGGTATAAGCATTTTCAATAACCCTCCATGATCCTTTCACATCTGCTAAGAGATTATTGAAATCCTCAGCTTGCTGAGTATCGACTGCTGCAAAATCTCCACTAGCTCTGACCAAAGTCGTTCCTAACTGTTCAATCTCTGTCAGGAATCCTTTTGCGGATGTGTTCGTATTTGTTTCAACCGAATCGTCCCAGTAGTGCTTTATATCGAAATCAATCAATAAACTCTCCACTTCTGAGTCGCTCAAATAAGTAGCAAGGCCAGCTGCCTCTGTTCTTGCGTCATTAATTATCTTTTGGACAGATTCCTTGGCATCCGACAATAAAGTTTTGACATGCTTAACTTTATCTTCTATTTCAAAGATAGCCAACTGAGCTGCAGTCTGAAGGAGACGAGCACGAACTAAAATTCTCTCTTCACCTGTAAGATTACCACTTCCAAGCTGTTTCTGATAGCTTGGAATCATCTTCTTGTCCCACTTCATCGACTCTCTACGTGCTTCATCAATGATTGCTTGATAATCCCGCTTAAATTCATAGAAAGCAGATGTAGAAATACCTGCACGCGCAAAATTTGCTGTTCCAAAAGAAGAAACGTCAACAACAGCATTCATGAATTTTATCGCCTCATCATCAGTCAAACCTTGCATACGAAGCAAATCTAAAAATTTCGCTTCTAATCTCGCAAGCTTCTCCCCTGCTCTCAGAAGTTCTGGATGAAAATCTTCTGAAGCGACTAAAAATCCCCCCTTGCCGTCTGCCTGAAAAACACCAAAATCATGAGCACTATCAGACATAAAGTCAAAGCGAGTATAATGAAGAGGCACAACTATATGAGCTGTTCCCAATTCCTTACGAGTTGGCTTTTCTCCAGGTTTCTCTAAATTATAGATTGTATTCTCACGATTGAGCATACTAACAATATCAAAAGGATTGGCATAGTATTCAAGTTTTTCGCTAATCGCTTTAATCCTATCATCATCAACTCCCATTTTTTTCAAACTATCGGTAGTATCCGGTCCATCGAAAAGAACGACCTTTCCAATTTTATCAAATTCTTGTTGGCTCAGATTAGCTATTCCTTGAACTGTCACCATAGTCCCCAGCGAGTGGGCTGTAAGATCCATCGTAGCTTGGGGAGCTTTCTCGCTCATTTCTGCAATGGTGGCTTTCATTCCCTCTGTTGCTAGTCTAGCCTGAGGTATATGCGAATCAAATAAAGCAAAATTAGCATCATTAATAAGCCAATCATTCAGATTTAAAGGCTTAATTCCTTCTTTCTTAACTCTCTCAGTATTGAAACCATCACTACCTCGAATAGCCATATAAGTATGCTTTGTATCCTTGCCCAAAGTCGGTGTATCTGTTAGAAAATATGCATTAAAACCAGCTCTCTCATTAGTTAAACGACCTTTCTGGTAAGGACCTAAACCTGCTTTCTCTTTATAATCAGCAATTTTCTTATCCTTATCATCCACAAAGGGTAAATCTAATCCCTTTTCAACATGCAAATCTGGATCTGGCTGCAGGTAAACTTTCCCATCATTATCGAGTTTCTTACCTCCAGGGGTGATTTCTTTCTCATACACAACATCTTGGGAAAAATCAAATGGAAGAGAGCCTCCTGAGTCTAATATCTCTTTCTCTGCCTTTGTCAATCTCTCATAAGGAAAAAGATTCGGTCGACCTCTGTAGGCTGACTGAGCCAAATTAGCGTAAAAATTATCAAAGTTTTTTAAATTGCTATTACTCAAAAAGTTCACCCCCAATACGTAAAGGACTACCAATTCCAATAGAATTAATTAGAATTTTTTCATCTTCAATTCTAATAATAACACTCCAGCTTGATTTTGCTATATTATTAAAGCCTCCATAAACCTGAACAATATCACCTCCACCTTGAGGCGTTCCATTTCCTATCTGATCCCATTGTGTTTGTTCCCAATCAATTTGAACTGTTTCTATCTTAGGATTCAAAGACTTAATATACTCCTCAATATCTTTCTTATGTTTTTTGAGATAAGCTAGCTGTTTTTCATGCGGCTCTTGCTCTTTCTTTTTCTCCTGCTTGGTTCCATCTGAAAACAAATTTTTATTTTGAACTGTCATAATTGTTCCTCCAATAACTAGAGTAGCGGTTATCACTACAATTGATAGAGTAGCTATTTTGCTTTTTTTCACCATTTGTCCTCCTTAAGAATAGAAGTTACTATTATTGTATCATGAATGCATTAAAAAAATACTTTTGAAAAGTATTCTGTGAAGTATAAATTTTACTGACTACGCTAAATTTCCATAAAAATTGTCAAAATTTTTTAAATTACTATTACTCATATTTGTCCCATCCCCCATTTTTTAATACACTAGGTGGATTTAGCATTCCAATTAAATCTATCGAAGGGATAGCATTCTCATTTTCTAGCGGAAAATCTACTGTAAAATCAGAATCTTTTATATGATTGAAAGTTCCTTTCAACGATAGATTAAAACCTGCTCCTTGAGGAGTCCCATTCCCTATCTCTTCAACAATTAAACTATCCCAAATAAGCTGAACTGTTTCAATCTTTGAATTTTGAGATTTTACAAACTCCTTAATCTCTTCTTCATGCTTTTTAAGATAAGCAAGCTGTTTTTCATGTGGGTCTTGCTCTTTCTTTTTCTCCTGCTTGCTTCCGTCTGTAAACAAATTTTTATTTTGAACTGTCATAATTGTCCCTCCTATGACCAGAGAAGCTATTACTGCTGCCACAGAGAGAATCGCTATTTGTTTTTGTTTCATCTTCTAGCCTCCTTGTGCATAATAATAAGTTACTATTATTATATCATGAATACAGTAAAAAAATACTTTTGAAAAGTATTCTGTGAAGTATGAAATTTACAAACTGAGCTAAATCTCCATAAAAATTATCAAAGTTTTTTAAATTACTATTACTCAAAAATTCTACCTCCTACTCGCAATGGGCTTCCTTGCATCATAGTATCAAAAACAATTTGTTCATTTTTAATTCTAAACATAACCTGCCATGTCGATCCTTCTATGTTATTGAATCCTCCTCCAACTATTACTACCTCACCTCCTCCTTGCGGTGTTCCATTTCCAACTTCTTCCCACATGGTTTCATTCCAATCAATTTGGACCGTTTCTATCTTTGAATTTTGAGATTTTACAAACTCCTTAATCTCTTCTTCATGTTTCTTAAGGTAAGCCAGTTGTTTTTCATGTGGGTCTTGCTCTTTCTTTTTCTCCTGCTTGGTTTCTTGTGTGAACAAATTTTTATTTTGTACTATTATAAATGTACCTATAAATATAAGTATTAGTGATGCTACAAGTAACGTACTTTTGATAGTTTTCATCTCAAATCATCCTTTCAACTACTGACATTATTATAGCATGGATGTGTTGACAGCCTCATTCTCATACTTATTATTAAACTCCAAAGTAAAAGAATCATCATAAAATATAGCCTATAAACATGCTAATCATTGCATTCTATGTAATTTTTCTTTTTTCTAATACTTTCAAATATTTAGTTTTTTTAAATTGCCCAGACAGGAGCAAGAGCAAGAAACAATACCATATCACAATCGTCAAAAATAAAAGTAGGAAACTGCCAAATAGAAGATATAGCCAGGAAAAAACAGCTGAAATCAAGGCAAAGAGTAAAATGAGAGCATAGGTTTTAAGACCGTTGGATTTTTGGGTGACAAAATAGTCTCTGGGCATCTCATAAGGTACTACTTCAACTACTGATTTCTCCCTTCTATTTTTAAACTGGTAAAGAGCCAGTAAAAGCATGAAAATGAAGGAAAAAAGTAAAGGGAACAAACCTTGTACAGTCAGATTCTCCGTTAATACATACAGGCCATAAGAAAAACCAGCACTTGGTAGAAAAATCATTGGAAAAGACACGCTCTTCCCTACAAAAAGCTCATTTCGCTTAATATCATAAAACACAGTCCTTTTGACATTTCCTTGATCTGCTCCAAATTCGATAAAATCAGACAGTTTCCTAGTAACTGCAAATGCTGACTTTGGTTCTTCATGCACCTCATCTTCAATGATCTCTAACTGACCAAAAGCATTCAGTTTCCACGAATCTTCCTTAGGCAGAGGCTGTACTTTCCCTTCCAGATGTTCTTGAATAAAATGCTGGAATTGACGGTTCTTCCACTTACTTCCAATCAACTTCAGTGTTACTTTTTGGCCGCTGCCATTTGGGGTCAATGCTTCTCCTACAATAAATAAGGGCCATTCATAAGTCCCATGATAAGCGTATCTACTTTTGCCGAAGTAGAATGTAACCGAAGAAATAGGAAAGCGATAGCATTTGAAATTTCGGAAAACAAGCAAGTCTTGGTCATCAAGCTCTATTCTCCCCATAAAAGCAAAAGCCACCCAGCCTACTGTAATTAATAAAACAACTGACCCTAAGAAATATAAAAAATTTGCCAACAAATTCCCATCTAAAAAGAGGTTGAAAAAACTTACGACAATCATTAAGCTGAAAATACTAATCAGACCAATTCCTTTTAGTGTATATATCGCAATCGATGTTTTCTTTGTCAATTCTGCTCCCTCTCTAAAATTTCTGCAAATACCATTTTGCTCAATCCATACTTCCTGGTAAATCACTTTTAGCGAATAGAAATAATAAAATAATGCATAAAAACAGCTCAATTATTCCGTTTTATATTATCTTAGAAAAATTGCTAGCGTTTATCAATCGACATATCTTTCATCCCCTAAATATTTCTTTGATTCTCTCACAATGTAAAGTTCATTGTCTTCTTTTATGATTGTGTTAAACAGCTCTTTTGCTTTAGTGTCATTGCCCTTCAATAGGCAATTCAGTGCCTTAAAGTACAAAATCTCCAATTGAGAAAATTTTGATTCATCAATTATGCGTTCAAAATAGTCATTGACCTGATGAGCTATCACAATATCATATATAGCTTCAGATCTCTCCTTAATTGCTTTTTTCACATCTGCATTTGCAATTGATACCCGTGAAATCATATCCATAAAATTTTTTCTCCTTTTTTTCTCTTTTATTTTTATCCAGTAATTACTTGCCGGACGCATGAAAAACATGTTCCCTATAAGTAACCAAAATGTCAAAAATATTAACAATCCAATATGAACAATATAATTATCCACTTGATTAGTTAAAAAACCGGAAATAAGTACTATCGTGAATAATACCGACATGATATATAAAAGAATACTAAAAATCAATTCTTTAACAAAACGAGGATAAAGGTATATCTTATGATAGCCCCTATTTTTTAATCCACTAGGGACTTGATAAGCCAGTGTAAGCCATAAACGCAAACCAAAAACCAATAATACAATTAGAATAGCCAAAAAATTGCTAATTCTACTTGAATCAAATTTCAAAAATTGATTGATATCAAATACTCTTGATAGAAGCATGGCACCTACACCAGTTCCTAAGCCATAGCCAAGACCATGTTTTTCAAAGGCCTCTTTTAACCGAGCATTCTGCTCCTCTGATTGGGACAATTGCTCATATTCTTCCTTACTCATCTCGTAACATCTGTGTGGCACAAAGTAAATCAACAAGGGCAAGAAGTAGACAATCAAAAAAGGGCGTTCTACATCCAGAAGATAGTAGTTATCCTCTGTTTTTAATATGCGATATCGAAGATTTCTTTTAGCCAAGGGTTCCATTTCAGCCTTTTTAAACATTTATATCCTACCTTTCGTGACGTATAATAAAGCGATAATTAAGCTGTTTTAATTTCATATTAAAATCCTCCAAGAGTTACATCGCATCTGATAATTCAACTTTGAATCGAAAAAATATATAATTTTTTTAAAAGTGAAAAAACTTATTAAATTCTGTCTGGTTTAGAATAGTATATTCACTCTTTTACTATGGTATCCGAGTATTTCACTTTCAAATTCCCCATATTTTCTTTGGAATATCGCTGACTTCCCTCCTTAAACCAAATATCCAGAAAATAAGTGTAGAGAATTTGATCAGATTTTTCTGCCAACCAAGCCTGATCAATATTATAATCCTTCAGATAGTCCAAAATCTCATCTTTTGACACTAGACTCTTACGTGGAAGCTCCTCCCCTCCAATAGAGCGATAAATTTCATCTGCTGTCCGGACATATCCCCTTTTTTTAGACTGATTAATAAAAGCTTGAACAGTAAAATCCGAAACTTTGGAGAAAGCAATGGAAACATTTTGTTTAACTAAACTGTCCTCATATACATAGTCAATATTGAGATAAGTATCTCCTGATAACTTTTTACTATACAGAACAGCAAGCAGGCCATCGGAATTGATATATAGCTGCAAATCTTCATCATCTGCCAACCTAGGTCTGGCACGACGATAGTTTATCCAGGCCGGCTCACTTACATATGCCGTATTACTTCTTATAACCCTACTCATATCTGGCAAGCCCAGAATATTTTTATAATGAACACTCGCATAATAGATTTCATCAATTGGGGTTTTTAGTGAATCATAGTCTCGATATCTCAGAAAACCAAAGACACTGAGACCTGCTACAAGGAAGGCGAAGAGACTTAGGATAATTTTTTCATATTAGTTTACTCCTTCTGTGATCAAATCATTGTAAATGGCATTGATATTGTCAACATAGCTGAGCAAAAGCGGAATAGTGTCATTCGTCAACTCGCTGTTTAAGGAATCTTTCGCACCAGACTTAAAGTGCGGACTGGCGATAATCCCTTGCGCTTTAGCCTGTGCCATGTTTAATTGGGCTTCTAGGGTGTTTATTGGTATATAGTTCCTCACGAGCCATAACCAACTCTTGTTTATTAATCTTCATGACGAACCTCCTTGGCTTGCTATTGGCTAAAGAAGAGGGAATCTATATCTTTGCATCGTAGCACCAATAACTCTTGTTTGATATAATCCTTACATGACGCTCCCTTGCCATTAAGGAAATAATTACCGGAAGATCTCAGCTTTTTCTATTTTCAAATTACCCAAATTGCTTTTTGAGTACCGCTGGCTTCCTTTTTTAAACCAGATGTTGAGGAAATCATCATATAAAATCTTATGAGATTTCTGTTCCAGCCAAGCTTTGTCAATGTTGTAGGGTTTGAGATATTCCAATACTTCGGTAGGATTTGTAAGACTTGGTTGGTTATTATGAACGTTAGAATTAAATTGATATATTGTGGCTATATCAGTATTTCGACCATTGTGTTTTGAAACATTTTTCCTGTAATTTACGTATTCATCAGAAATATCAGAATAAGCGATACTAATATATTCAGTTAAAACACCTTCTTCATATTCATAATCTATGAATAAAAAACTATTATCAGATAATTGTTTTCTATATTCAAGAAACATACTTCCCTTATTTGAAATTTCGAGTTTTTGGCTTTCATTGTTCTTTAGATTTAAAGAAGTTATTTCATTTTCACTTCGATATGATGTACCGCTTCGGATTATCTCGCTAAAATCTGGCAAATGCAGGAGGTTAAAAGCACTCGTCTCTGAGTAGTAAATCTCATCTAGTGGATTTTTTAGAGAGAAATAGCTATAGATTTTAACGCCTTGGTACCCTAAAAATAAGGTGGCTACTATACTTAGGAATAGGAATAATTTCCTACTCTTTAAAATCTGTATATTCATTGTAATTGCCTCCCTTATCATTCTCAATATCACCATTCAGGCTTTTTAAAAAATTATAATCCGTGGGATTTTTGGCGCTCAATTCATTCATATTCTTCACATTGTCCGAGATTTTATGTTCTAGTTCATACTGGCGACGATGTAACTCATACAGCTGATCTTGTTTCGATTTTTCTTTTTTCATTATAACCTCTTAAAATTAAATAATCAAAAACTATACTTTGTATAAACAGAAGTATAGTTTTTAAAATAATCATTAAATCATCTAACCGAACTTATAGCTCTGTAACTCCTTTTTTAAAACCAGCCTTTTTAACTAGCTGATAAAAATTAGATTCAAATTCTATTTCAGCATCATTCTTATATCCCATAAATACAACCTCACGAATATCACTGTGATTAAAGAAATAAAGCTGATCGGCTTACTGATAACCAGTTGGTACAAGAACACTTGTATACTCAAAATATACAGGTTCTTGATTTTGCTCTACTAGCGAACCCCTGCCGATAATAATTAATTCTGTTTGATCTTTTAGTTTGACCACTGATCCCAATGGCAATAGTGTTTCACTCATGTTTCTTCTCCTTGTCTTCTGCAAATACTACTTTCCCCTGCTCATACTTCCGCACTGCTAACAGCCAGCGAATGGGGTTATTTTGGAATAACAACAAATAAGAAACAGCTGGAAAGAGGCCAGCTAAAGGCGAGAAAAAGATTTGTATATCAAATGCCTCTTGCTTATTGAATGAATCAATTGTGCCTGGTATTGCAGCAGCAAATATTACTATAGTAGTCATAAAAATTAGTAGCATAACAATCATAAAAGCCAACATTTTCGCAAACGTCGCTTTTTTCTCACTAAAATTTTCCCAGAATAAATTTGAATAAACTGCTTCTTTAAACTCTTGCTTTGTTGCTCCTCGGGCTCGTTTCACTCCTTTATATAAGGCGACTTCCATCATCCATATAAATCCAAATAGAATAAAGGAAAGACAAAGAATAAAAATAGGAACCATCGCACTATTATAACGAAAGCCTGAGAAAATTGGTATTGCAACAAAGCCTCCGAGTAAACCTAACAAAGAGAATATAGCAATTAAAGGAATAATCGCTCTATTCGATCTCCTTGCTCCTTCTGTATTTAAGAGGGCACTTTTGTTCGCTGCTAATGCCTCTCTTGTCCGCGTGTTATAGTAAACGGCTCTATCACCGCTCTGTCCTATAAAGATTATTTTTCTCATACTTACTTATATTCTACTTCTTTCTATGTATTTCATAATATCACTTCTTAAGACTCTGCGTTTCTAAGAATATCCACCCTCATCTCCTCATATACTGGATACCTCGGAAAAGGAGAAAGGCTGTTAGAATCAGGGGAACAAGCCAGATGGTCTTCAAGAGGTAAAATTGAATCAGATAGGTAGAGATGATGGCTCCTACTACAAAGCTTGCCAATAGGGCTACAAAGAAAAGGCCTTCTTTCAAATCTTTCGCTTTCTTGTTTCGAGCATAGTTGCCAAAAGCTACCATGGTTTTCTTGATATTCCCCGTCATAAAAGAATTGTTATAGACAATGCCATCCACCTCGCCAAAAGCCGTCGCAACCAGGCCCATGCAGAAAGCCAGTGGTGGCACAATATAGAGATAGGGCACATTTGCTGGTAAAAATCCAGCGACAGCTGTCGTCAATATCAAAGGAAAAACGCTGGACAGTCTGCGCCAAGAATGCTCAAAATGATGCTGAAAAACAGTCATCAGAAAAATCCCCAGCATAAAAGCCAACATAGTTGCCAATTTCACTTCGATTCCTCTTGTCTCCTGATTGATGAGTTCAACCGAAAGGAAAACGACGTTTCCCGTCTGACCTGCCACCAAGGTTCCACCCCTCTCAATGAAGGTATAGGCGTCGATAAATCCTGCACAAAAGGTCAAGAGGCAGGCAAAAAATTTTGAACGAGAGTGAAACTCTCTTTTTACAAATTGTTTCATAAATTACCTACAAAATAAGGGAGTGACCGGACTCCGAAAATCCTTGATTTCAGTCCGTCCACTTCCCCTTGCTAGATTACATTTCGAAAATCTTGCAGCTACTGCTTTTTACCAGATTTACAGCTATTTATTTCCTCAAACGACTGAGCTAGAAAGCAGCTTATCCTAGCCTTCTCTGGCTTCCTTAAGGATTTTTTCAATCTTGGTCGTAATCAGGTCAATAGCCACCTTGTTAGAAGCTCCCTCTGGAATGATGACATCCGCATAGCGCTTGGTTGGCTCAATGAACTGATGGTACATAGGCTTAACGACACCCAAATACTGCTCAATAACACTATCCAAACTGCGTCCGCGCTCTTCCATGTCCCGCTTAATCCGGCGGATAATCCGAACATCATCATCTGTGTCCACAAAGATCTTAATGTCCATCAAATCACGCAGACGCTGATCCTCTAAGACCAAAATCCCCTCAACGATAAACACATCCTGAGGATCCTGACGATAGGTCTTTTTACTGCGGGTATGCTCCGTATAATCATAAGTGGGAATATCCACTGGCCGACCAGCCAAGAGCTCCTTGATTTGCTCAATCATCAGGTCCGTATCAAAGGCAAAAGGATGGTCATAGTTGGTCTTAACCCGCTCCTCAAAAGTCAGATGCATCTGATCCTTATAGTAGGAGTCATGCTCAATCATGGAAATTTTTTCGTTTGGAAAATTAGCCAAAATTGCTCGAGAAACGCTGGTCTTTCCGCCTCCGGAACCACCAGTTACACCAATAATAATAGGTCTATTTTGCATTATAAGCTCCATCTCTTGTTATCTTATCTATTTTACCGCAATTCATGTTATAATGAAAGAGCTAAAATAAAAAAAGTACATGCTTAAAAATAGAAAAAAGGAGGTTTTTATGTTCAAACTTGGAATTATCGGAACAGGTTCTATTTCTCATGAGTTCATAAATGCTGCTCACTCAACAGGTGACTATCAGCTGGCAGCTGTCTACTCTAGGACTCTGGCTTCTGCTGAGCGCTTTGTGCAAAACTATGAAAATACGACCATTTTTACTGAAATGCTGGACTTTTTGTCGTCTGATATTGATGTCGTTTATATCGCCAGTCCCAACAGCCTGCATTTCAAGCATGCCAAGGTAGCCATTTTGGCTCGTAAACATGTCATTGTCGAAAAGCCAGCGGTTTCTCGTCCCAAAGAATGGCGGGAATTGGCCAAGCTGGCTGACGAGCATCAAGTCTATCTCTTTGAAGCTGCCCGCAACTATCATGAGCAGGCCTTTGATACAATCAGTGATTTTCTCAAGGACAAGACTGTCTTGGGAGCCAACTTCACCTATGCCAAGTATTCTTCAAAAATGCAGGCTCTGCTTGCGGGAGAGCAGCCCAATGTTTTCTCAGCTAAGTTTTCTGGCGGCGCTTTGATGGATCTGGGTGTCTATCCAGTCTATGCGGCTATCAGACTTTTCGGCCATCCGCGCTTCGCTCGCTACAGCGCCCAGCAGCTAGCCAATACGATTGATTTAAATGGAGCCGGCTGTCTTATCTATCCAAATTTTCAAGTTCAGATTCAGGCCGGTAAAAATATAAACAGCAATCTGCCTGCAGAGATTTACACGGATCAGGGAACTCTGACTTTAGACGGGATTGAATTTATCAGCTCTGCTATTTGGCAAAGTCTGGACGGTCAAGAAGAGGTGCTGCCTATCAAGCGTGCTTCCCACACCATGCTGGAAGAGGCTCAGGCTTTCGCACGAGTGCTCAAGGGCGGACAGGATACGGCTTACGAGAAATGGTTGGATACGGCAGCGGCTGTTCATGAAAGCTTATTTGCCATGCGCAAGGACGCTGGCATTAGATTTGAGGTTGATGATGATTAAGGAACAATTTCCCCCTAGCTGGAAAAATCAGCTGGCTCTGCTAGGTTTTGAAGATTTAACACCTATTCAGGAGAAGATGTTTGAACCTATTTCTGCAGGCGATACGGTGCTGGGAATCAGTCCGACTGGTACTGGTAAAACTCTGGCCTATCTCTTTCCCAATCTGCTCAGGCTGACACCTAAAAAAGCCCAACAGCTCTTGATTTTAGCTCCTAACACCGAGTTGGCCGGACAAATCTTTGAGGTCTGCAAGACTTGGGCAGAGCCTTTAGGACTGACAGTTCAGCTCCTGCTCTCCGGATCCAGCCAGAAGCGACAGATTGAGCGCCTTAAGAAAGGTCCAGAAATTATCATCGGAACGCCTGGACGAATTTTCGAATTGGCCAAGCTCAAGAAGATCAAGATGATGAATGTCGAAACCATCATTTTGGACGAATTTGACCAGCTGCTCAGCGATTCTCAGTATCACTTTGTAGATAAAATCACCCACTATGCGCCTCGTGACCACCAACTGGTATATATGAGCGCCACCGCTAAGTTCGACCACGATAAGATTGCTGAAAATACTCTAGAAATCAGCATTGACGACCAAGTTTTAGACAACATCCAGCATTTTTACATGCAAGTTGAAAAACGTGATAAGGTGGACTTGCTCCGTAAGTTATCCAATGTTGAAGATTTCCGTGGACTGGTCTTTTTCAACGCTCTGTCAGACCTAGGCAGCGCCGAGGAAAAACTCCAGTATCGTGAAGCCAACGCGGTTTCTCTAGCCAGCGATGTCAATGTTAAGTTCCGGAAGGTTATTCTAGATAAGTTCAAAGAACACCAGATTACTCTCTTGCTAGCCACTGACTTGGTTGCTCGCGGCATTGATATTGATTCGCTAGAATGTGTTGTCAATTATGAACTTCCGCGCGATTTAGAAACCTACACCCACCGCTCTGGCCGAACCGGCCGCATGGGCAAAGAAGGCTATGTTATCACCCTCATAAGCCATCCAGAAGAGCTGAAGACATTAAAAAAATACGCCGCTGTCCGAGAAATTGTATTAAAAAATCAAGAACTTTATGTAACAAGTTAAACTAAAAAGCTTTGGAAATCTCATGTTTCCAAAGCTTTTTGCTTTTACTCATTACCAACAACGATTTCAAAAAATCTAACCCCAAGGACTGGATTAGTCTCTGCCGTAATAAATACGATGGGGCTCCAGCTGACCTTCCAGCAGCTCATCGACCGTTACCAAAGTATATCCGTTACTCTTCAGATACTCGAGGACACTTGGCAGAGCGTCAATACTGGTCTGGTGAATATCATGCATGAGGATAATCGAGCCTGGCTGGGTTTTGGCAATCTCTTGCATGATAGCTTTAGTATTGCGTGTCTTCCAGTCTAGGCTGTCCACATTCCACATGATAAAGGACTGGTCAACCGAATTTTGAATTGTAGCATTAATAGCTCCATAAGGAGGCCGCGTAATCGTTGGCTTGATGCCTATGACATTGTTAATAGCGGTCTGGGTATCAAGGATTTCTTTTTGGGCTGTCTCCAGAGGAAGTTTGGTTAAGACTGGATGGTCCCATGTATGAATCCCAATCTGATGACCTTCATTGTGCACGCGCTTGACAATCGCTTCATTACCAGCAATGTTTTGACCAACCATAAAGAAGGTCGCCTTGGCACCATATTTCTTGAGGATATCCAGAGCCTGCGGTGTTGTCTTAGGATCTGGACCGTCATCAAAGGTCAGAGCAACCATCTTCACATGCTTCTTAGCTTCAAAACTCTGATAAGCTGCCAAGTCATCTCCAGTCAGATAGTCCGCATTGATCTGGTCATAAAAGCTAGACAAAGGAACATCAATGCTGGTTAAGCCTTGCACTTCCTTGCTCAACTTGATAGAAAAATGGCTGTACTCATAACGGAAGGACCACTGACCCAACTCCGTTCCATTAAGGTTATTGAGAATTTCCGTCTGCACCGCCTCATCGGCCTGTCTAAAGGTCAGCTGGCTGGATATCTCGTTGATGAAGATTTCCTTAGCTGCATCAGGATTCTGAAAAAGCTTATCCAGAGTGAAAGGGCTACCGTCTGGACCGAGATAGCTGTCAGCAACTTCCCGCTCTTCTCCTTTACTGATTTTCATCTCTTTGACATGATAGTCCTTGCGATGCACCAGTACTTCTTTAACATCCTTCAGGCTCGTTTCTTTTTCCTCGGCATAGTAGAAGGTCAATTCCTCAATCTTATCGCCCTTCTTCTGATTCTCCTTAATCGTCTGGCTATCAGCGTCCATCTGCTCCTTGACACTTGCCATAACCTGACCATCCAGCAGAGGATAAAAGGCCTCTACATAGTGACTGCCAATCATCTTGCTCTGCTTTTCAGTTTTTTCAGCGTGGAAGGTCTCTTCTTGAGAAATCAGCACACTAACCTTCTCTTGCAGTTCCTTTTCTTGGAAAATAGCGTAAATTTTTACAGCACCCAGAAATAGAGCAGCAACAAAAGCTAAACCTAGCAAGCTGAGAACAATGAGTGTTTTCTTTCCGTGTTTCTTGTTATTTTGTCTTTTCATACACCTGTCCTAAATGAATAAAAATCATCATTTATCTTGCAAAATTAACTGCAGCTAGATGTTAGAGACTCTTCTCACGAATGACTTCCACCTTGTAGCCATCAGGATCTTTTACAAAATAATAATTAGGCGGGTTGCCAGGAAGACCCTTTGGATCTGTCACTTCATAGTCTTTGGCCTTGTGCTCAGCGTGCAGACCTTCCAAGTCTGGCGTGCTAAGTGCCACATGAGCAAAGCCATCGCCAATCACATAAGGACCATGGTCATAGTTATAGGTCAGTTCCAGCTCATAATCATCCCCTTCCAAACCTAAATAAACGATAGTAAACTGATAATCTGGAAAATCCTTGCGACGAAGCTCCTTAAAACCAAAAGCCTCTGCATAAAAAGCAATAGACGCTTCCAAATTCTCCACACGCAAACAAGTATGTAACATTTTTGATGCCATAATTTCACCTCATTCTTTCTTTTCTATTATTATACCCTATTTTAGGCAAAACTTATATTAAATTTTTAAAAAAGTAAATGAAAGCATATAAAAAGCAAGCCATTAAGGCCTGCTAAGAATTGTTTTTCAAAAAATGTTCAATGAAGTCGCTATACGAATTCCATTGAGGCATGGGAATGCTTTCTTTCTCAGCACTTCTTTTGATTTCAAAATATTGATCAACCCACTCGGCATAGCCTGAATGCATGTGATTTGTGACCATTTCGGCAACCAAAGGCTGACTCAACATGAACTTCATTACTGGAACCAAGAGAAATAGGGGCAGGGATAGATATTTAGTAGGTTTATAACGATGTTTAGGAATGCCATATCGCTGACAGAGTTCTAAACCTTCTCGCCAAGCGCAAATCATCTTTCGAATTGCTTTTTTATCTTTCAAGAGTGCATCAAAACTCCTCGCTTCTGCAACTGCACCTGCCATTACCGCCTCCTGAAGGCAGTGAACCTTCATCCAAGAAGCCAAGTTAGGCATAGCATCAATGCCTATCCCACTAGCTGTGAAGATAGGAGACAACTCTGATGTGTAAGAATCATCATCAAGTAACGTAGCTTCTTTGAAAATGATAGCTTGGATCCGACCATCACTCTTTCGCCCTCCTCCAACAGAAGAAGGAAAAGCTAACGACACCTGCTTTCTATCCAAATAAGAAGGAATCTTGGAGTTGATATTCCAGTTATTCTGTAAAATAAGTAAATGAGCTTTTTCCTTTATAGCCGCCAAATGATTCAATGCTTGCTCTAGTTGCAAACTATTTACCGTTAAGATAATCAGGTCATAGTCTTGAGCAATGCTCGTCACCAATGGCGGTTGAAAATGATGTTCTTTATAGACCTGATCATCTTTCCTTAAATCTTTAATGGAAAGTGTGAAGCCTTGCTCTAAAGTCGACAGCTTATGCTCTCTAACTAAGACAGTAACTTGATGCTGATTAGACAGTAACCAAGCGTATGTCAAACCAATCATGCCAGCACCATAAACCAAAATGTTCATATTAGGCCTCTCCCGTTATTTAACAGAGCGCTTTTTCGTTTCTTTCAATAGCAGTTTAACTTCAAAGACCGTACCTTTTGGTTTGTTGTCCTTGACATAAATGGTGCCCTTGAAAGCATCGACAATCTGCTTGGCCAGAGAAAGTCCCAGACCAAAGCCACCTTTCTGACGGGTCCGAGCCTTGTCCACCCGATAAAAGCGATCAAAAATCTTCTTCTTATCTTCGTTGCTGATACCAGGTCCATTATCTGCTACCCGAAAGATGAGGTAACGATCGGTTGAAGCAGCCATAACACTGATTTTGCCGTCATCATCTGTGTACTTGATAGCATTGTCAAATAGGATGGTCATCAGCTGCTTGAGGAAAATTTGATCTGTCACAATAGGGTTCTTGATCATATTTTCTGAATGAAAAGCTTTTTTATTTTCCCTTGCGATAATGCAGTAATTAGCAAAGGTCGTATCAAAAAATTCCGGTTCGACTTCACCATATTGAGGCTTGATGCCATCATCACGACGGGCCAGGTTGAGCAGATTGGTCGTCAGCAAGCGCATATTCCGTACTTCATCCAAGCTAGAAGCGATATTTTCACTGCTCTGCATAATTGTAGCTTCAGGCTTACGAAAGAGCGTCTCTAAGCGGCTCTGCAAAACAGCCAAGGGTGTCCGCAGCTCATGGCTGGCATTTTCCACGAAAGCCTTCTGCTTCTGGATACTTTCCAGCAGGGGCTTAACACTCATCCGAGCCAGATAAATACTGGCAATCAGGGAAATCCCCCAAAAGCTGACCATAACCATGGCAATCAGTTGCTCATGCTTACCGCTAGTCTGCTCCAGCTGACTGATGCTAGTCATGACCACAGCATACTTGATATCTGGATATTCATTATTAGGGTCGATATCAAAGAGATAAGCCCGATAGCTTTCCGTCTGGCCAAAGCTATTGCCAATCACAATTTCCTTGATTTGATTCAGATAGGACTTGTTAAAGTCCAAAGAATTAAAGTCCAGAAAGCCATCGCTCTTGCTGGTGGAAATATTTTTATAATTATCATCCAAAAGCAGGGCGAAAGTATTAGAACTGAAATTTGGCGTCGTCAGATTGTCAGGCTTAGGCTCTTCGTTTGGATCGCCATCTGGTTCTTTACTGCTTTTAGGACTTTTAGTGTTGACCTTATTGCTCGGATCAGACTGCTGACCTGTCGTCCGATAGGCCAAATCTGCTACCGAACTAGGATCATTACTCAGGTTTTTAAGATTTTCATCAACAGACGTATAAAGGCTGGAGCGCATAACCTGAATAATAATCAAGGTCATGGCTGAGAAGATTAATGTAAACAGCCCAAAATAGCGAATGAAATAAGAGAAATCATCCGCATAAAAGGTCTTCTTGATTTTATTCAGCATCTTTTAAAATGTAGCCGACACTACGAAGAGTATGTAGGTTTTTCGCAAATGCCGTTCCTTTCAGTTTTTTACGAATCTTGGAAACGTACACTTCAACAACGGAAACAGTGGTATCACTGTCAAAGCCCCACAGACGGTCAAAAATTTGGGTCTTAGGCAAGATTACATTTTGATTTTGCAGGAAATAAACCAAGAGGTCGAACTCTTTACCAAGCAACTCTACGTCTTTACCTGCCTTCGTGGTTGAATTTGTAGATAAATTGACAGTCACATCACCATAAGAAAGAGTATTCTCGTTGAATTTACCAGCACGTTTCAAGAGCGCTTGGATCCGCATTTTCAGTTCTTCCAAATAGAAAGGTTTGGTCAGATAGTCATCAGCGCCGAGCTCAAAGCCATGTCCTTTGTCATCCAAGCTTTCCTTAGCTGTCATGATGAGAACAGGGGTTGTGACTCCTTTTGCCCGAAGATCTTTCAGCACTTGAAAACCATCCTTTTCAGGAAGCATGAGATCCAGCAAGATAAGGTCATAAACACCGCTCTCTGCTTCATATAGACCTTCTTCACCATCAAAAACCTGCATTACATCTGCAAAATCATCCAAAAAATCAAAAACTGAGTTTGACAGTCCAAGGTCATCTTCTACCAATAGAATTTTAATCATCTTTCTTTCCTCCAATAAAACTTACCAAGATTATGTCTTTTGGTTTTTGTTTTATTTGCTATTCTTATTATATCATGACTTGGGTTCAAAATCAGTAAGTTTTTTCCTACGACTGCGACGTTTTATTTTCTTTTGTCGACTTATTATTGTTCTTGTCCGATTGTTCACTTGTGTTCGTTGAAGACTTTTTCTTGTTTTTCTTCCCGTTGTCATTTTGTTGAGCAGAAGAATCCTTGCTCTTATCCTTGCCAGACTGCTGACCGTCTTGAGACGGTATTCCTTGGTCTTGACCGTTCTGTCCTGAACCACCATCCTGCGGCGGCATGCTATTACCCGGTCCGCCGTTTTGACCATTCTGACCTGGTTGCGGAGGCATGCTATTTCCTGCATCCTGACCATTTTGTACATGCTCCGGTGCTCCAGGCACAGTAGCTGGCTGTTGAATAGCTGATTGCTGACTGTTTGTACCGTGAATAGCTGTCGCAAGACCATAACCGCCCAGAAGTCCGACTACTAGAGCACTACCCGTTGCAACCTTCAGCCACCATTTAGTACTTTTTTCTACAACAATCATTTTTTCCATATCCATTTAATCTATCACCTTCTTTTTTTAAATTTTTTCTGAC
>NZ_CAJPNR010000036.1 GCF_905372115.1 uncultured Streptococcus sp. | reverse complement strand
AAAACACCCCAAAAGTTAGATTTTTTCTGTCTAACTTTTGGGGTGCGGTTCAATTAAATGTTCTCTCTTTTTAGTTACTATAGTTAACAAAGACTTTTTTATAAGGAAAATCAACTATTGGTTTTATTTTTCGTCTTTTTTAACCATATTTTTAACGCCTTCGATTGCGCCTTCAACAGCATCTTTGGCATCTACTGCAACTTCTTTAACTTTAGAAACTACTTTTTCAGCAGCTCCTTCTTTTTCTGTTTTTTTATCGCCAGTTAATTTGCCAAGGCCTTCTTTAACAGAACCTTTAGCTTGGTTGAATTTTTCTTCTGTAGACATATTTGATACCTCCGTTGTTAGTTTCCATTTTTAAAGAAATGAAAGAATATAAGAATTCCTAATCTTAGTGAGAGAATTAACGAACGCGAGCTTTTTCATTTGATGCAGCGTCTTTAACAGCCTCTACACCATCGCCAACTTTTTCTTGAACAGCTGAGAAGCCACCGCTAATGCCAGATTTTGCTTTTTCGAATTGCTCTGAAGCAAATTCACCTGTTGATTCAGCAACATCTGTCACTCGGTCTTGAAGGCTTACTGAATCCGCTTCGTGTTGTTCTTTCGTTTTAATATCAACAACATTGACATTTACTTCAACAACTTCTAAATCAGTCATCTTAGAAACTTCTTCTACAACAACTTTCTTGATTTCTTTGTATAAAGCAGGAACATTCTTTTGATATTCCGCAACAACATTCAAGTCAACAGCGACTTGTTCTTTACCAACTTCAACATTAACACCATGAGTGACATTGTCAGAGTTGACCAATTTATCTTTTATGTTAGAGAAGAAGCCACCGTCAACAGCCAGCAAACCTGAAACTTTCTCTAAAGAGAGGCCGATAATTTTTTGAATGACCTTATCATCATAAGTCAATTCACCTTTTACTTCGTGAGCTGCTTGAGCAACTTCTTTTTTTGCAACATCTTTAACATCTTTATTTGACATGTTAAACTCCTTTATTCTTATTTAAATATATTTTTGTTTTGAATATAATATCCGATTCCTGCCCCTAGAGTAGCGCAAATCAAGACAAATAGAGTCTTAAAGAAGCCAAAGGATAGGATAAAACACGCTAGAATAATGCCTGCTAATCCAGACAAGATTGGATATTGATATTTTTTAAACCATTCCATTTTTTACTTCCTTACTTTACACGACTAGTAGTTTTTTTAGCCGCTTCTTTTGGCTTGAAGTCTGAGACAGAAATTTTAAGCTTGACATTATGATTGATTCCGAAGAATTCTGTCAATCCAGACGCAATTTCTTCTTGAATCAACTGACTTCTCTTGATAATGTTTTCCGAAGGAACGATTGCCCCTTTAACGGAAACCATGCATTTGTTTTTACGGCTATTTACTGAAACTGTAGGATCTTTAATTAAACCGTGTTCTGTTAACAGACTACGAACAAACCCTTCAATTGCTGAATTTTTCAGCATCAGTTTCCCATCCGCATCAGCTAGCTGAATTTCCAAACGTCTCTTAGGATAAAAAACTATCACTAACATCAGTAGTAAGATTAAGCTTGCTAAAACCACAGTGCCCCAGAAAACATACCTAGAAAGATAGTAGCCCACAAAAGGAATCTGCTTCCAAGTGAATAACTTCCAGCTAAATAACCGAAGCCCCAGACCGCTGACTTTATGAAAGTCTAGCAAAACAGGAATCAAAATTGTCAAGATTAAAATACAGAAAATAAGGGAAAGTATTTTTCTTGATTTTGACATATTGAATCCTCACATCATTAAATTTTAAATTGTTTTTTGAAAGTAAAAAGACAATTTATGCCTTTTTACCTACAAAAAATGATACAACAGCTACCACAATAACTGCACCAATGATAGAAGGAAGCAAGGCCATACCAGCCAAACTAGGACCCCAAGTTCCTAAAAGTGACTGACCGACAGCAGAACCAACTAAACCTGCAACAACGTTTGCAATAACACCCATTGAGCCGCCTTTTTTAGTGATTGATCCAGCAATAAGACCAATAACTCCTCCAACAATAATAGACCAAAGCATATTGATTCTCCTTTCTAATTTTTTCTAAATCAAAATTGTTTAATAATATTTTTTACTATTATTTTTTGATTAACATAATTATATAATTTTCCAACTTGGAAACATAATAATTCAACTTGGTTTTCTTTCCGTTTATCTGTACTATAGATACGCAAAGATAAGAATTCCTTGTTCTATAGGCTTTTATCAGCATTTTTAGATATATTTTAGAGTTGTTAAACGAGGTTAAATGCACAAAATATGGTATAATTGCCTGATAATAAAAACACTATATAAAGAAAGATAATATTTTAATGCGAGAATTACTGTCTAAAAAGAGCCACAGACAATTAGAACTACTAGAACTACTATTTAAAAACAAACGCTGGTTTCATATTTCTGAGTTGGCTGAACTATTGAATTGTACAGAACGTTCAGTAAAAGATGATTTATCTCATGTCAAGTCTGCGTTTCCTGAATTGATTTTTCACTCGTCTACTAATGGCATACGTATCATTAATACCGATGATAGTGATATTGAGATGGTCTATCACCATTTTTTTAAGCATTCAACCCATTTTTCAATTTTAGAATTCATCTTCTTTAACGAAGGATATGAAACTGAGAATATTTGTAAAGAGTTTTATATAAGCTCTTCCTCACTCTATCGTATAATCAGTCATATTAACAAAATTATAAAAAAACAATATAATTTTAAAATTAGTCTCAATCCTGCTCGGATTATTGGAGATGAGATTGATATCCGTTATTTTTTTGCACAATATTTTTCAGAAAAATATTATTTTCTTGAATGGCCCTTTACAGATTTTTCAGTAGAACCTTTGTGTAAGCTGTTAGCACTGGTTTATAAAGAAACTGCATTTCCTGTCAATTTCGCAACTCAAAGAATGTTAAAATTGCTCCTAGTTACAAATTTATATCGAATAAAGTTTGGTCATTTCTTGGAAGTTGAGAAAGATTCTTTTAACAATCAATTGTTAGAATCTCTCATGCAGGCAGAAGGAATCGAAGACATTGTAGCGAGCTTTGATTCTGAATACCATATCTCTTTGAATAAAGAAGTGATAGGTCAACTATTTGTCTCCTATTTTCAAAAAATGTTTTTCATTGATGAAAATCTATTTATGAGCTGCGCAAAAACAGACAGCTATGTAAAAAATTCGTATCAATTATTAAGTGATTTAATTGATCAGATAGAAAGCAATTATAATCTAAAAATAGACAATAATGACAATCTTATTTGGCATTTGCATAATACAGCACATCTGCACCGCCAGGAACTATCTACAGAATTTATTCTGTTTGATCAAAAAGGCAATACAATCAAGAACTTTCAAAATATTTTCCCTCGCTTTGTTTCAGAGGTAAAGGAAGGGATTGAACATTATCTAGAGACTTTGGATATCCATAGCACACCAACGAAAGTCAACCATCTATCCTATACTCTTATCACTCACAGCAAACATTTAGTGCTGAATCTTTTACAAAATCAGCCTAAATTAAAAGTTTTAGTCATGAGTAATTTTGATCAGTATCATGCAAGATCAGTAGCAGAGACACTTTCTTATTATTGCAGCAACAATTTTGAACTTGAAGTTTGGAATAAATTAGAACTATCAATCGATTCTTTAAAAGAATCACCTTACGATATCATCATTTCTAATTTTATTATTCCACCCATTGAGAACAAGAGACTGATCTATTCCAATAATATTAATACGGTCGCACTCATCTCCTTACTTAACGCAATGATGTTTATTCGCTTAGATGAGTAATTTAGACTATTTTTATAACAAAAAACCGCAATCTAGCGGTTTTTATTCATCTATTAGGGCAATTTAAAGAAAAAGAACAAAGTCCTATTGAATAGAGAACTAGAGCCTTTTGATCATTATTTGTCTAACTTTGTGGGAGCAGTACATTATTTAGTACCTATTCTTTCTCTTGTTTTTACGAAACTCTGAGCAAGCCTATTCAAACAAGCCATAGTAATCTGCAATGGTCATCTTGGCTTTCTCGTCTTTGTTTAAGTCCTGAATAATCTGCCCATCTTTCATAACGATTAGTCGGTTGCCGTATTTGAGGGCATCCTCCATGTGATGGGTAATCATAAGAGCTGTGAGGCGGTCACGATTGACAAATTCATTGGTCAGCTCCATCAAGGCTACACTGGTCTTAGGATCCAGCGCCGCAGTATGCTCATCCAGAAGCAAAAGTTCTGGGCGCTTGAGCGTTGCCATGAGCAGACTCAAAGCCTGTCTTTGCCCGCCAGAAAGAAATTCAATCGGGGTATCCAGATGCTTATCCAGACCATTGCCGATTTTCTCAATCGTCGCCTGAAACTCTTCCTTATAACTGTTGAGCCCACGGGGCACCAAACCACGCTTTTCGCCTCGGAATTTGGCAATGAGAAGATTTTCCGCCACTGTCATACGCGGAGCTGTTCCCATCTTAGGATCCTGAAAGACACGGGACAGGTACTTGGCCCGCTTTTCTGGTGAAAAATGAGTGACATTTTCCCCCAAGATATGAATGCTGCCGCTGGTTAAAGGGAGAGTGCCGGCAATGACATTGAACAGGGTTGACTTCCCTGCACCGTTTCCACCTAAAATCGTAATAAAATCATGCTCGTGAATGTCTAAAGAAACATCATTTAGGATGATTTTTTCTTCATCAAAGCCGCTCTTTACAAGCTTGGTTGCATTTCTTAATTCTACAATCGCTGTCATTTGCTTAACTTGGCTCCTTTAAAGAATTTATTTTTCAGGGTTGGAATCATGAGACAGACGGCCAGAATCACCGCACTATAGAGACGGAGATAGTTGGTATTAAACCCGAGAGCAATAACGCCCCAGATCAAAAACTGATAGGCAATCGCACCAACCACAATGGTAATCAGCCGCTCTGCCAAGGTCAGACTACGAAAGAGTACCTCGCCAATGATAAGACTGGCCAGACCAACTACGATTACTCCAATCCCGCGGGAAACATCTGCATAGCCTTCCTGCTGGGCAATCAGCGCTCCAGCCAGAGCAATCAAGCCGTTTGACAGAATCAGTCCCATGAGCTCCATACGGCCAGTATTGATCCCAAAACTGCGAGCCATGTCTGGATTATCTCCGGTCGCGATATAAGCCTGCCCTAGCTTGGTATCCAAGAAAAAGAGCAGGGCTACAATCACCAAACTGACAAAAATTAAACCAGTCAGCAGGTCATTGACTTCCCCTGAAAATGGCAGAACATCCTGAATCTTACTGCTTCCTAAAAGCCCTAGATTGGCACGACCCATCAGCATCAGCATGATAGAGTGGCAGGAGGTCATGACCAAAATCCCAGAAAGCAGAGTAGGAATTTTCCCCTTGGTATAAAGCAGACCTGTCACTGCACCCGCTGCACAGCCCGCTAAAACGGCTGCTGCTGTTGCCAGAAAAGGATTGACTCCCTTGGTAATCAAGGTAACAGCCACCGCCCCGCCCAAGGGGAAGGAGCCTTCTGTCGTCATATCAGGAAAGCCCAGAATCCGGAAGGTCATAAAAATACCTAGACCTAAAACGGCCCAAACCAATCCCTGAGAAATAATGGAAAGAATCATAACATTGTCCTAACTAATTAAAATCGTTTCTCTATTTTAACATAAAAAAGGAGCCAATTTCAATGCCGATGCGCAGACAAAGAAATTGACTTCCTAACTATTCCTCAACAACTGTCATCCGACCAGTATCTACATCGTAAACCGCTCCAGAGATTTCTACATCAGCTGGAATCAGCGGTGACTGCCGCAGCAAGACCATATCCTCGCGCACACTTTCCTCTACATCTGTAAAGGGCAAAAAGTCCTGATCACTGACATCCACACCTAGTTCTTTATGAAGATAGGCCGTAAACTCCTCATTCTTGAATGTCTGTGCCCCGCAGTCTGTATGATGCAAAACTACGATTTCCCGCGTTCCTAGCTGCTGCTGCGAAATAACCAGTGAGCGAATCATGTCCTCTGTTACCCGACCACCGGCATTGCGCAAGATATGGGCGTCTCCTAGTGCCAGTCCTAGAGCCTGAGCCACGTGGAGCCTAGAGTCCATGCAGGTTACAATGGCTACCTTGGTCTTGGGCTTGATCGGCAGATGTGCCGTTCCATGCAGATCGATATAAGCTTGATTGGCTTTCATAAAGTTTTCAAAATATGACATTTTGACTCCTGACTAATTATATTGTTTGACATCCAAACGAATTAACCTTATCATACCAGGTTTTGGCTTTAGAACTTCCCTAACTTCAAAAAAGAGAGAACCTATATGAACTGCTCTCTGTGCTAGCTGTTATCACCCACTACTGTTGGTAAAGACCCATTAGTTATAACTTCTTAAAGTAGCGAGCAACGGGCCATTGTTCAAAACCAAAGTTCTCATAGGTTTTACGGGCCGGTGCATGACCTGGATCACCACCCGTCTCAACCATGACCATTTCCATTCCTTTTTGTTTAATCTGATCACAAGCATAGGTCATGAGCGCTTTTCCGATACCTTGACGCTGATATCTTGGAGCAACAGCTAGGATATAAATCTCACCCATCTTATCCTCAGGGTGCAAGCGAATGTGAATCCAGCCAGCTAATTCTTCCTCCAGAAAAGCTAACCAGACAAACTGACTCTCTTCATCTAAGACCGTTGTTAGATCATTGATTTGCCTTGTTTCCCACCCTTGAGGATAAAAATTGTCATAAACAAACTTAGGAACTCCTGTTTCCATTTTTGGAAAAACTGGAGACCAAGCCTGAATTGATAATCCTAAAACAGCCTCTTTATCCGATTTCTGGTAAAGTTTTATAGTAATTGTCACTTTATTCTCCTAACCTTTTACTGGTACTTTGATATTCAAATAATTTTATATTATCTTACCATCTTTTCTGCTATTTGTCAGTTCTCGACTTTGTTTCAAAAAAATAGGACAGTCAAACCCAGCATCTAATCTGGTCTTCTGTCCTAGTTTTATTTCTTATGAGCTTCTTGGAATAAACTTGCTGAGTGAGCCTGCAAAGGTTTGAAGATTGAGACTTTGCACATAGACTTCACCAGTACCTTGGAAGGTATTGACCACTCCTTCACCTGTTCCGATAGACTGCCAGAAGCCATTTTCTAAATGAACATGATAATTCAAAGACTGGCTCCAAGCCACTACATGGGCATTGTCAATTGTTACTTCTTGGTTATGAAGCTCAAGTTTCTTAATAGAACCAAAGGCATTAGCCAATAAAGTTCCCTGACCCTGGGTCGTCATGACGAAGAAACCGCCTTGACCGCCAAAGAGGGCTTTCCCAACAGACTGACGCTCCATGGTATAGTAAGCTGTACCATCAAGAGCTAGAAAGGCACCGTCATTCAGCCGATATTGCTTTTCGCCTAGCTGAAGAGGAATGACTTGACCAGGAGAATCTGGCGCTAAAGCAAGGTAACCATTATCAGACTGGGCAACAGCCTGAGTAATAAAGGTACTTTCACCAGAAACCATTGACCGCCCTACAGCCTTGACAAAACGTCCCAAACCAGAACCGCTGGCATTTAGCTGAGTATTCAGAGTCACATTAGGCGTGTGGTAGACCATGCTGCCACGCTGGATAAAGACGGTTTCACCTTGATTGAGCGACAACTCAACCAAAGGAAACTGCATATTACTATCCATAGAAAATCGCATAATAAATACCTCCTTCTTATTATGACTTGATTATAACATTTTCATATATTTTGGACAAAGGAAAACTGAAGCATCAAAAAAATAAGAGACCCTCCAGTCTCTTCTGAAATTTTTCAAGAATTGTCAATATGTAGATGTGGGCGAAGAACATTAGCAAAGGTTTCAATATTGAGACTTTGGATGTAAATTTCCCCAGTTCCATAGAAGGTATTAACCACTCCTTCACCAGTCCCCATGGACTGCCAGAAACCATTTTCTAAATGAATATCATATTCCAACTCTCGACTCCATGCTACTACGTGAGCATTGTCAATCGTTATCCTATCATTATGTAGCTCAACCTTTTGAATCGAGCCAAAGGAATTTACCAAGAGTGTTCCCTGACCTTGGGTACTCATCACATAAAAGCCTCCTTGACCACCAAAGAGAGCTCGACCTACCGACTGCCTCTCCAAAGTATAAGAGGCAGAACCATCCATAGCCAGAAAAGCTCCATCATTAAGGCGGTATTGCTTTTCGCCTAGTTCCAGAGCAACAATCTGACCAGGTACATTAGGCGCTAAGGCTAGACGACCGTTATTTGATTGAGCAGTTGCTTCAGTGATAAACACTCCTTCGCCAGAAGCCATAGAACGGCCCACAGCTTGGATTGCCTTGCCAAAGATTGATTGAGACTCTGCATTCACTTTAGCATTTAAGACAACGTTGGGAGTGTGGTATATCATGCTCCCGGTCTGAATACGAACAGACTCTGATGCATCTAAGGCAATCTCCGCCAAAGGAAATTGAGCATTATTGGTAATAGAAACATTCATACGATGATCTACCATGGTTGATTATCCTCCTAAAAAATCTGGAAAAACAACTTATAGGAATTTCCAGACAAATCCTATTTTTTCTAGCAATATTATAGCACGCACAATAACTTTTCGCAATACTGTTAAATCAGGAAAATACTTTCTTTAAGACTTCCCCAATCGTCGTCACACCGATGACTTGGATATTGTCTGGAACTTTGAGACCGTTCAGAGAGTTTTTAGGAGCGTAGACTTTGGTGAAGCCCAGCTTTGCTGCTTCGTTGATGCGCTGCTCTATGCGATTAACCCGACGGATTTCACCAGTCAGGCCAATTTCACCGATAAAGCACTCTTGAGGATTTGTAGGCAGATCCTTGTAGCTGGAAGCAATGGCTACCGCTACTGCCAAATCAATCGCTGGCTCATCTAGCTTGACGCCGCCAGCAGACTTGAGGTAGGCGTCTTGATTTTGCAGGAGGAGTCCTGCCCTCTTTTCCAGAACTGCCATGATGAGGCTGGCTCGGTTAAAGTCTAGACCAGTCGTGGTCCTCTTGGCATTGCCGAACATGGTCGGTGTCACCAAAGCCTGTACCTCTGCCAAAATCGGCCGCGTTCCTTCCATAGTCACGACGATAGAAGAGCCTGTCGCGCCGTCCAGACGTTCTTCCAGAAAGACTTCACTGGGGTTGATAACCTCAACTAGCCCACCAGATTGCATTTCAAAAATGCCAATCTCATTGGTTGAGCCAAAGCGATTCTTGACTGCTCTCAAGATACGGAAAGTGTGCTGACGTTCGCCCTCAAAATAAAGTACTGTGTCCACCATGTGCTCTAGCGTTCGGGGGCCAGCTAAGGTTCCTTCCTTGGTCATGTGACCAACGATAAAGGTCGCGATATTATTGGTCTTGGCTAGCTGCATAAGCTCAGCTGTCACCTCTCGGACCTGAGAAACAGACCCTTGAACACTGGAAATTTCCGGTGACATGACCGTCTGTATAGAGTCGATAATCAGAAAATCTGGCTTGATTTTCTCAATCTCTGTGTGGATATTTTGCATATTGGTCTCGGCGTAGAGATAAAATTCACTGTCAATATCACCAAGCCGTTCCGCCCGTAGCTTAATCTGCTCAGCTGATTCCTCCCCGCTGACATAAAGGACTGTGCCCTGATGAGAAAGCTGGGTAGATACCTGCAGAAGCAGGGTGGACTTCCCGATACCAGGATCCCCGCCAATCAGGACCAGACTGCCAGGCACTACGCCACCACCCAGCACACGATTGAACTCGTCCATTTCTGTCTTGGTCCGGTTGACATCAATCGAAGTGACCTCAGCCAGCTTCATGGGCCGGGTCTTTTCGCCTGTCAAGGAAACACGGGCATGCTTGATTTCTGCAGCTTCTACTTCCTCAACGAAAGAAGACCAAGAGCCGCAGTTGGGACAGCGGCCTAGATACTTAGGCGAATGATATTCACAATTTTGACAGACAAAGGTTGTTCTTTTCTTAGCGATGGTGATTCTCCTTATTTTCTAATAATCCAAACAAAAGTAGATAAGACCTGAAACACTTGCTCTATGTTAGTAAAGCCAGCCTCTTCTAGTAGGTTTGCAACTTCTTGAGGCGAGAGGGTATTCATCAAACTAGCTTGATTCTCATAAGTACGCTGAATTTGTTGCTGATTGGCTCCTAGCTCTGAAGCAAGTGTTTTCCAATAGCCTAGTTGCTGGTTGGAAAAAAAGCTAAGAATCAGAAGGCCACCGTCACTTAAAGAGTCATAAATTTTTCGAAGAAAAAAGCTGGGATTTTCAACAAACTGCAACACTAGCAAGCAAGAACAAATCTGATAATCAGAGGGCAGTATTGCTTCTTCAAATCGACTATTAAGATACTCCGCTTGAGGCAGATAAACCTGTCTTTTAAGCTCTTGCAGCATCGCCTCACTTGGCTCCACAACCGTCAACCCTGCCTTAGGAAATAAGGATGCCAAACCATTCAACTCATCCGTCTGGCTTGCTAAAGCTAACACCTTATCGACTTTTAAACTGGGGGCTAATCTAAGCAATACTCCTCGGAAAATCACATCTAGCATCACATCGTAGCCTGGAATTTTCTGACGAATTTCTGTTGCATAATCCTTGCTCTTAAATTCTTTCATATTTTCTTCTATCTCTAAATCCTTTTGTTAAGATTCTTTTTACGACGAAACATTAAAACTTCAGTTCATATTCAATAAACTGGCAAAAATCAATCTGCTGATCAGCTACAAACTGGCGGATGAGCATGCGATGGGCTACAAGAGCTACCGTCTCGTAGTCTCTGTATTTGCTTAAGGCACTGAAAAAGCGGGCTTTCATCTGCTCAGCCGTTTCATACTGGACAGGACTTCTTGCAGGGAGACAACCATTATTTTCAAAAAACAACTCCCGAGCCTGCTCAAACTTTTCTATACCACTCTCATATACCTGCCATTCATGCAGCAAAGGCTCCACAAAAAGCGGCAGTTGGCGGTCTCGAATCAAATAGGAAGCCGTCTCCAAAGCTCGCGTCACAGAAGAGGAGATCAAAATTTCCGCCTGTTCTAACAAAGGATTAGCAGCGGCCTCTGTCGCCATCTGGCGACCAGCAACTGACAAAGGAGCCAAATCTAGTCCAAAGCCAGTGTAACCAGCCTCTTCCAAAAGTGAATAATCTGGCTCTCCGTGGCGGATAAAAATGATTTTCATATTAATGTCCTGTCGACCCAAATCCACCGGTCCGCACGCCTTCTGCCTCATCTCCATCTGCAATCAGAAATGGTGCAAAGACAGCCTGAACCACACGTTCCCCAACTTCGAGGACGACTTCCTGATCTGTGATGTTTTTCATCTGAGCAAAGATATGCCCTTCGTTTCCAGGATTCCCATAGTAGTCGCCGTCAATGACCCCAACGGAGTTAATCAAGACCAAGCCTTTTTTACGAGGATTGGACGAGCGATCATAAAGATAGAGCACCTCGCCCGGCTGCATATAGGCCTTGACACCAGTCGGAACCAGCTTAATCTCCCATGGTCCAATGAGGGTACGCTCTGCCACTTTCAAATCATAGCCAGCTGCGTGAGCTGTCTCTCTCTTAGGCAGCAAATCTTCATTTGTAAAGCTGGACACCAGCTCGAATCCGCGAATTTTCATGCAGTTCTCTTTTCTATTTTTTCTATTCCTATTATACTAAATTCGCAAAAAAACCGCCAATTGGGCGGTTCTTATAGGGAGATTATTATGAAAAAGAAAAGTTTTAGGATTTCTAAACAAAGTTAGGAGGTCTTTGTTTATGGTCTTAGTATAGAACACTTATCTTAAATTTTCCTAAAAGTAACTTAAAAAAATGAAATTATTTTTTACAGCTCTTGCAAGAGGTACTGAAACAGCTCCAAATTGCCCTTTTCTTCGTTTATTAAAAACTCCGGATGCCATTGAAGGCCTATGATACGATGATTGTCAACCGATTCGATCGCTTCGATGGTATTGTCTCTTGGGTCAAAAGCTGTCGCGCGGAAATTAGGTGCCAAGTCCTTGATGCTTTGGCGATGAACCGAATTAATCTGGCTAGCCTGACCAAACAAACGCTCCACAACGCTGTCTTTCTCCGTGCGAATGGAGTGCGAAGTACCAAATGGCAAGCCCTGCCAGTGATTTTCGATATGCTGATTAAGAGTACCGCCAAAAGCAACATTTACCAACTGCAGACCGCGGCAAATAGCCATGACTGGCTTGTTTTGGCGCAGAGCTTCTTTCAAGAGAGCCAACTCAAACTCATCGCGAACAATATTGTAGTCGTCACTGTCGATGGTCTTTTCTTCCCCATAAAACTGCGGGTGAACATTTTGCCCGCCTGACAAAATCAGCTTGTCAATCGTTTCCACATAATCCTGAACTAAACTTTTATCTCCAACGGGAATCACCATCGGCAGGCCACCAACCATTCGTACGCCGTCCACAAACTTGCGTGATACAGAGGTGTGAATATTTTTTCCAGCTTCATCTACTGGACAAAGATTGGCTGAAATTCCAACAATCGTTCTGCACATACCGTGATTCCCCCTTATTTTGATATAGTATATCTTACCACTCCTCTGCGAAGCCGTCCAATAGATTTTTTTAAAGCTGGTTATAAAAATTTTTTATCAGAATATGCAACACTATAAATCTCTTTTTTAAAATTTAGAAAAACATTTCAGAATTATCAGAAAATTATTTACTTTTGGCAGAAATTTGTTATAATAAGCAGTGTAAAAACTCATGACTTGGAGGTCCCTATGAGAAAATCAAATATTCTTCTTGCCGCAGGGCTCACTCTGCTCTCTGTCGGCTTACTTACAGCTTGCTCTGGAGGCGGAAGTTCCCAATCCAGCAAAAAAATCTACAGCTATGTCTTTACGTCTGATCCAACGACTTTGGACTACATCCAGTCGGCAAAGGTGTCTACCCACGAGCTGACTACAAATGGTGTAGATGGCTTGCTGGAAAATGATAAATATGGAAACTTAGCTCCGTCTATCGCAGAAGACTGGACAGTCTCTCCAGATGGTCTCGTCTATACCTATAAGCTGCGCAAAGACGCCAAGTGGTATACCGCTGATGGCGAAGAATACGCAGATGTCACGGCTCAGGACTTTGTGGCAGGTATCAAACATGCTGCTGATGTCAAATCAGACGCTCTCCCTCTTATCCAAGATTCTATCAAGGGGCTGAGTGAATATGCAGCCGGTACCAACAAAGACTTTTCAGCTGTTGGAGTCAAGGCACTGGACGATCATACGGTTCAATATACACTCAACAAGCCTGAAACCTACTGGAACTCTAAAACAACATCAGGTGTTATGATGCCGGTCAACGAGGCCTTCCTAGAAAAGCAAGGCAAGGAATTCGGTCAGGCAACCAAAGCCGACTCCATTCTGTATAACGGTCCATTTATCATGAAATCCATTACTTCTAAATCCTCTGTCGAATTTGAGAAGAACCCTAACTACTGGGATAAGGACAAGGTTAAGATTGATGGCGTCAAACTGTCTTACTACGATGGTTCTGACCAAGATTCATTAGCGCGGACCTTTGGAGATGGCGGCTACAGTTTGGCAAGACTTTACCCAGCCACTTCCAGTTATTCCTCAATCGCTGAGAAATACAAAGATAATATCTTCATGACAGAAGCAGGAGCGGGTGTCGGTCTAATCAGCTTTAACATTGACCGTCAAAGTTATAACCACACTTCTAAAACCAGCGATGAACAAAATGAAGCTACCAAAAAAGCTCTGCTAAACAAGGACTTCCGCCAAGCTCTAGCCTTTGCCCTTAACCGCGAAAGCTATTCAGCTCAGGTCAACGGAGAAGATGCAGCCAAGCCAGCTGTCCGTAATCTCTTTGTTCCGCCAACCTTCGTACAAGCCAATGGCAAGGAATTTGGCACTCTGGTCGAAGAATCACTGGCTTCCTATGGTGACGAGTGGAAAGGTATCAAGCTGGATGACGGTCAAGACGGTCTCCACAATACTGACAAAGCCAAAGCGGAATTTGCCAAAGCCAAGCAGACTCTTGCAGATGAAGGCGTACAATTCCCAATTCACCTAGATGTTCCTGTCGCTCAGAATTCTACTAACTTCGTCAACCGCATGCAATCTCTGAAACAGTCACTAGAAGAGGCTTTAGGCAAGGACAACGTCTCTGTAGACCTGCAGATGCTGTCTGAGGACGAAGCACTAAACATCACCTTCAATGCTGAAGCTGCTAGCCAGGAAGACTGGGATATCAACGGTCTCGTTGGCTGGGAGCCAGACTACCAAGATCCATCTACTTATCTGGACATTTTAGTTCCAGGTAACAGCACTCAGACCAGAACCTACCTTGGATTTGAAGACAAAGACAATGCTGCTGCTAAAGCTGTAGGACTAGATGAGTATAGCAAACTGGTCGAAGAGGCCGGAAACGAAACACAAGATGTTGACAAGCGTTATGAAAAATATGCTGCAGCTCAAGCATGGCTGACAGATAGCGCCCTCGTTGTGCCAACTATGAGCAGCAGAGGAGCAGCACCATTCATTTCTCGGATTGTGCCATTTACAAACTCTTATGCTCAAACAGGTACAAAAGATGCCAACTACCATAAATACGTGGAAATCAGTGATGAGATTGTCACGACTAAAGACTATCAAAAGGCCCAAGAAAAGTGGAAAAAAGAAAAAGAGGAATCCAATAAAAAGGCCCAAGAGGATCTAGCTAAACATGTGAAATAATCACTACTTTGATGTTAATTAAAAATCCAGCAGGAACAGAAACCCGCTGGATTTTTTAAATTTTCTATTTAATATTTTAAAAGCCTAGCTGATTATCCAGCTGCAAAACTAACTAGCTACTCAAAGACAAACTGGTTATGATAGAGTTCCGAATAGAAGCCACCGAGTTTGAGGAGCTGGTGATGATCGCCCTGTTCGATAACCTCTCCGTCTTTGAGGACGATAATCTGATCTGCATTGAGGATAGTTTTGAGGCGGTGAGCAATGACAAAGCTAGTTCGGCCAGCTACAACTGCTTCCATGGCCTGCTGAATCTTGCTCTCCGTCACCGTATCGACATTGGAAGTCGCTTCGTCCAAAATCAAGACTTGCGGATCCGTCAGCAAAGTTCTAGCAATGGAAATCAGCTGTTTCTGCCCAGTTGAGAAAATATTCTGATCATCATCTACCAGGGTATCGTATTTGTCTGGCAGACTTTCGATATAGTCATGGATATGAGTCGCACGCGCAGCCGTTTCGACCATTTCCTGACTGGCATCTGGTACCCCGAAGCGGATATTGTCCCGAATCGTACCGCTAAAGAGCACCGAATCCTGCAAGACAATGCCCACATGGCTCCGTAAGCTATCCAGCTCATAGTCCCGAATGTCGCGACCGTCAAACTGAATGCTGCCACTATCCACATCATAAAAACGATTGAGCAGGTTCATAATGGTCGTCTTACCTGAACCAGTCGGGCCGACAACAGCCGTCATCTTGCCCTTAGGGGCTAAAATAGATACGTCTTTGAGAATAGGCTTGCCTTCTACATATGAGAAGTCCACATGCTTGATCTCCACGGAGTCTGTAAGCTCTGTGAAAGTAGGGGCATTCTCTGGCCGGACTTCCTCTGGCGCATCAAACATCTCCTGAATCCGGTCAGCCCCTGTAAAAGCCAACTGCAAACTGCCCCAGCTGGCTGCAATCTGGATGATAGGCTGATAATACTGCTGAGAAAACTGAGTAAAGGTGGTAATCAGGCCAACTGCAACAGCCGTTTCAACATTAGGGTCGCTTAGTAAGACAGCCGATCCAACAAAAATAACAATGGCTGTATTAATCAAATTCATCCCGTTCATGATAGGGAAGAGAAGGCCTGAAAAGGTCCGGCCTTTAAAAGTTGCTGAACGTACTCGGTCATTCTGCTCAATAAAACCTTTGATGACCTCCTCCTGCATTCCCTGAACGATAACAGCCTTCTGACCGGAAATGGTCTCGTCCATATAAGCATTGAGGCAGCCGACTTCTTTTTGCTGAAGATTGGTGTATTTCCGAGCCAGCCTAACAATGACCACTAGAAGAAGAAAAGCAACCGGTGTGCTAGCTACCGTTATCCAGGCTAATCTAGCATTTTGGACAAACATGATAATCACGAGCCCCAGATAGAGCAAGGCATTGCTCATC
The DNA here is from genome assembly GCF_905372115.1 of uncultured Streptococcus sp. GTDB lineage: Bacteria > Bacillota > Bacilli > Lactobacillales > Streptococcaceae > Streptococcus. The sequence goes on along the minus strand of NZ_CAJPNR010000036.1, from coordinate 4,252 downwards.
ACCTGAATCATGCTCTCATTTAGAGCTTGCAGGATATTGTCCAAGTCGCTGGTAAAGCGCGACAGAATGTCTCCATCCTGATGGCGGTCAAAGAAAGCAACTGTCATCTTGGACAGCTTGCCAAACAGGACCTTGCGCATCTCATTGGTCGAATGGGCAATAACTCGGGTCATCAAAAGCATGTAAATCAGGCTAGAAACAGACAGGCAGACAAAGGATACCAATACACTGCCCATGACGCTGCCAAAAGTCGACAGAATCTGATCAGTCTCACCCTTCTCTGCAAAAGCACGTCCCAACTCAACCAAATGCTGAACAGCCTGACCGACATAAACCGGAAAAAGGACCTGAAAAACAGTCGCTGTTATCATCATCAAAAGGACAATGACAAAGGATAATTTGTAACGCTTAAAATATTGCCAGAAAAATGCAATCGTCCGCATCTCAGTCCTCCTTTCCTTTCTGAGTTTCGTAAATTTCACGGTAGACATCGTTAGTGGCGACCAATTCCGCATGCGTCCCTTGGCCAATCAGCCGACCCTGATCCAAGACCAGAATCTTATCTGCATGTACAACAGAGCTAATCTTTTGAGCAATGATAATTGTCGTCGTTCCCTGCAGCTCTTTGTTCAAGGCTTCTTGAACCAGCTTTTCCGATTTGGCATCCAAGGCTGAGGTCGAATCATCTAAAATCAAAATATTGGGATTGTTGACAACACCTCTGGCAATGGACATCCGCTGCTTCTGACCGCCAGAGAAGTTACTGCCACGCTCCTCCACTGCACTGTCAAAACTCTCTTCCATACGGCTGATAAATTCACTGGCTTGGGCAATACGAGCCGCCCGCTCCATCTCAGGTAGCGAAGCGTTGAGCTTGCCCTGACGGAGATTGTCCGCAATGGTCCCGCTAAATAGAATCGCCCGCTGGAGCACGATGGAAACGTTTTTGCGAAGAGTTCCCTGACTAAGCTCTCGCAAATCTCGGCCGCCAATCTTGACAGAACCTTCCTGCGGGTCAAAAAGACGGGGAATCAACTGGGCTAAGGTAGACTTACCAGCACCTGTCGCACCGACAACGCCAATCATTTGCCCCGGCTCAACCTCAAAGCTGATATCCTTTAGCATTGGCTCGTCATCATTGGGATAGGAAAAAGTCACATGCTCAAAGCTGAGGCTGCCTTCTAATTCTTCATCTGGCGAGTCTGGGAAAGCCATAGCTGGCTCCGTTGCCAATACTTCCTTGATCCGACGGATAGAAATGATCCCCCTCGTCACACCATTTCCCAAGAAGCCAACCATAATGATAGTGAAAATAATCTGGCTCAGATAACCGATAAAAGAAGCGATAGAGCTGACCAGTCCTGGCTCCGCCTGAATCATGCCAGATAGAGTCCAGATAGCCAAGTAAACAGAGCTGTAGCCGACCAACATCATCATTGGCTCAATGATTGAAAAAGCATAGCCGATATAAAGATTCTCTGATAAAAGTTCATCAGACACCTGACTGAACTTATGAAACTGGTCTTCCTCCCGAACGAAGGACTTGACCACTCGCACACCACGAAGATTTTCCTTGGCAATGGCATTAATCTTATCCAAAAGAGTCTGGAATTTCTTAAAACGAGGGCCCATCATCCCCATCATGACAGCCGTTAGACCAGCTATGAGTAAAATCAGCAAGAAAATAATCCACCAGAGAGAGGGCATGGTCACAATGGCCAGGATGACTGAACCGATAAAAAGGATGGGTAAGCGAAGAAGAATTTGAAAGAGCATCATAGTCACATTTTGAATCTGATTGATGTCATTCGTCATCCGCACGACTAAATTTCCAGCGTTGAATTCCTCGATATTGGCATAAGAAAAGGTCTGAATCTTACGGAAAGTCTCCTCACGGAGATCCGATGAAACAGCTTGGGCAATGTAAGCCGCCAAGGTCACATTAATCCCTCCTGCCACCAGTCCGACAAAACCGATGCCAATCAGCCAACCGCCCATACTGTAGATAGTCTGGCTATTTTGCTCCTGCAAAGCGTCTAAGATGTGTTTTAAAAACCAGGGCAGTAAAAGAGAGCTGGCAATCATCAGCGAGGTCATCAAAAGCGAACTCAGGACATACCATTTATACCGTAATAGACTTTTAAAAAACATGCTTCCTCCTACTTTTTTCTTATTTGACTTAGTTTCCTTACTATATCACACATAAAAACAATGTCAAGCAAGAAATTTCTTATATTATATGGTAAAATGAGATATAGACTCTAAAACCGATTTAAATTCAGACTCGGAATTTCATCATAAGGAGAAGATATGGATAAACAACGAGTTGCTGTGATTGGTCCTGGTTCTTGGGGAACGGCCTTATCACAAGTGTTAAATAACAACGGACATGAGGTTCGTATTTGGGGAAATATCGCTGAGCAAATCAACGAAATCAACGACGAACACACCAATAAACGCTATTTCAAAGATATTGTACTGGATGAAAAGATTAAGGCTTATCATGACCTAGAAGAAGCTTTAAAAGATGCGGATGCCGTGCTTTTTGTCGTGCCGACCAAGGTAACCCGTCTGGTAGCCAAACAAGTAGCTCAAGCTCTGGACCACAAGGTAAAAATCATGCACGCCTCCAAGGGACTAGAGCCCAATACTCACGAACGGATTTCAACTATCCTGGAAGAAGAAATCCCTGCAGAGCTACGCAGCGAGATTGTCGTTGTCTCAGGTCCCAGCCATGCTGAGGAAACCATTGTACGCGATATTACCCTGATCACCGCTGCTTCTAAGGATCTGGAAACAGCTAAGTATGTGCAGGAGCTCTTCAGCAATCACTACTTCCGCCTATACACCAATACCGACGTTATCGGAGTGGAGACTGCAGGCGCTCTGAAAAACATCATCGCAGTCGGAGCCGGTGCTCTCCACGGATTAGGCTATGGTGACAATGCCAAGGCCGCAATTATCACACGCGGTCTAGCAGAAATCACGCGTCTAGGTGTCAAGTTAGGAGCCAATCCTCTGACTTACAGCGGCCTATCTGGTGTCGGTGACCTGATTGTCACAGGGACTTCTGTCCACTCCCGCAACTGGCGGGCCGGCAATGCTCTAGGACGCGGCGAGAAGTTAGCTGATATTGAAGCCAATATGGGCATGGTTATCGAAGGAATTTCCACCACCAAGGCTGCCTATGAACTGGCCCAAGAGCTCGATGTTTATATGCCGATTACACAGGCTATTTATAAGGTTATTTATCAAAACTGGAATATCAAAGAAGCCATTTATGAAATTATGAACAATGAATTCAAGGCTGAGAACGAATGGACTTCGTTCTAATAGAAAGGAAATAATTATGTCAAAAGTTAAGAAAGCCGTCATCCCTGCAGCTGGTCTCGGAACCCGCTTCCTGCCAGCTACTAAAGCACTAGCCAAAGAAATGTTGCCAATCGTTGACAAGCCAACCATCCAGTTTATCGTTGAGGAAGCTCTCAAATCTGGAATTGAAGATATTCTAGTTGTCACAGGTAAATCAAAACGCTCCATCGAAGACCACTTTGACTCAAACTTTGAATTAGAATACAATCTCAAAGAAAAGGGTAAAGACGATTTGCTCAAATTAGTTGATGAAACCACTGGTATCGGTCTGCACTTCATCCGTCAAAGCCATCCGCGCGGACTGGGAGATGCTGTCCTTCAGGCCAAGGCTTTCGTAGGAAACGAGCCTTTCGTTGTCATGCTTGGCGATGACCTTATGGACATCACCAATGATAAGGCTGTGCCGCTGACCAAGCAATTGATTGATGACTACGAGGCTACTCATGCTTCTACCATCGCTGTCATGCAGGTCCCTCATGATGAAGTTTCCTCTTATGGTGTGATTGCCCCTCAAGGTGAAGGTGTCAAAGGTCTCTACAGCGTGGAAACTTTCGTCGAAAAACCAAAACCTGAAGATGCACCGAGTGATTTGGCTATTATCGGCCGCTACCTGCTGACACCAGAAATTTTTGAAATCTTGGAAAAACAAGCGCCAGGTGCTGGAAATGAGATTCAGCTGACCGATGCGATTGATACTCTTAACAAGACGCAGCGCGTCTTCGCTCGCGAATTCAAGGGCGATCGCTATGATGTCGGTGACAAGTTCGGCTTTATGAAGACTTCAATCGACTACGCCCTCAAGCATCCGCAGGTCAAAGACTCCTTGAAGCAGTATATCATTGACTTGGGGCATACATTAGAGAAAAAACAAAGTAAAAAA
>NZ_CAJPNR010000035.1 GCF_905372115.1 uncultured Streptococcus sp. | reverse complement strand
ACACCGCCTTTTCACGGCGGTAACACGGGTTCGAATCCCGTACGGACTATATATTCGGAGGATTACCCAAGTCCGGCTGAAGGGAACGGTCTTGAAAACCGTCAGGCGTGTAAAAGCGTGCGTGGGTTCGAATCCCACATCCTCCTTAGGGACGAATAGTATTGACGCGGGATGGAGCAGCTAGGTAGCTCGTCGGGCTCATAACCCGAAGGTCGTAGGTTCAAATCCTGCTCCCGCAATAGTTGGCTCGGTAGCTCAGTTGGTAGAGCAATGGATTGAAGCTCCATGTGTCGGCGGTTCGATTCCGTCTCGCGCCATAATTTTATAATCGGAAGGGTAGCGAAGAGGCTAAACGCGGCGGACTGTAAATCCGCTCCTTCGGGTTCGGGGGTTCGAATCCCTCCCCTTCCATAACCTTTACGGGCATAGTTTAAAGGTAGAACTAAGGTCTCCAAAACCTTCAGTGTGGGTTCAATTCCTACTGCCCGTGTTTAAATATGGCGGGTGTGGTGAAGTGGTTAACACACCAGATTGTGGCTCTGGCATGCGTGGGTTCGATCCCCATCACTCGCCTATTTAATATTATTGGGGTATAGCCAAGCGGTAAGGCAAGGGACTTTGACTCCCTCATGCGTTGGTTCGAATCCAGCTACCCCAGTTAAAAACTTGAGCCGGCGTGGCGGAATTGGCAGACGCGCTGGACTCAAAATCCAGTGTCCTCACGGACGTGCCGGTTCGACCCCGGCCGCCGGTATAGCTTAAGTTTAGCGAAGTGTTTAGCTTCGTTTTTTTGTTTTCTCTTTAGTAATTATTTGCAAGCTAAAGCGGAAGATTGAATCTTGATTTTGCTTGTAAATTTACACTTAACTCGTGTAATGGATATGGAAGAATTTCGCCATTCAATGGATTATAAGATCTAGAATGCTAATACGAGGCAGCTTGGTTTGTTCCTTTTATTCTCTGATTGAGTTTTTAGGGCTTAAGAATCTAATTGTCTAATTAAATATTTTTTGTGAAAAGCATCTTACTTTTACTGAAAATTCTTGACTCTTTTCTTTTTTGTGGTATAATTAACCAGTAAAGCTTTAACTGGTTAAGAGAAGGAGGAGGAAATGACTCATTTAGCAGAGAAGATCGATCAATTTTTAAATGAAGTTATTTTGAAAGCAGAAAATCAGCATGAGATTCTGATTGGTTCTTGCACGAGTGATGTGCCTTTAACCAATACGCAGGAGCATATTTTGATGCTTTTGTCTGAGGAATATTTGACAAATTCTGATTTGGCAAAAAAACTGAATGTGAGTCAAGCTGCTGTGACTAAGGCTGTGAAATCCTTGGTTCGGCAAGAGATGCTGCAAGCCTTTAAAGATAAGAGGGATGCACGGGTTACCTTTTACCGTTTGACTGAGTTAGCTCAGCCGATTGCAAAGGAACATCAGCATCATCACGCACATACTTTGGAGACGTATCAAAAATTGGCAGAGCAGTTTTCTGCTAGTGAACAGGCGACAATTGCGAAGTTCTTGGAAGCCTTGGTGGGAGAGATTGGTAAATGAGATATATCACAGTCGATAATCTTTCCTTTTATTATGACAAGGAGCCTGTGCTGGAGCATATTCATTATTTTCTAGACAGTGGTGAGTTTGTAACTTTGACGGGGGAAAATGGAGCTGCTAAAACGACGCTTATCAAGGCTAGTTTGGGTATTTTGCAGCCTAAGCATGGGGAAGTGAAGATTTCCAAGACCAATGTGCGAGGCAAGAAACTGCGGATTGCTTATTTACCTCAGCAGATTGCTAGTTTTAATGCAGGTTTTCCTAGTACGGTATATGAGTTTGTCAAGTCGGGACGTTTTCCACGTAAGGGTTGGTTTCGTCGTTTGAATGAGCATGATGAGGAGCATATCAAGGTAAGTCTGGAGTCGGTTGGAATGTGGGAACATCGAGATAAGAAGATTGGTTCTCTCTCTGGCGGGCAAAAGCAGAGGGCTGTGATTGCTCGGATGTTTGCTTCGGATCCGGATATTTTTGTCCTTGATGAGCCGACAACAGGTATGGATGCAGGCAGCAAGGATGAATTTTACAAACTCATGCACCATAGTGCTCATCAGCATGGGAAAGCTGTCTTGATGATTACACACGATCCGGAAGAAGTTCGTAAATATGCTGACCGCAATATTCATCTGGTCCGTAACCAGGACTCACCTTGGCGCTGTTTCAATGTGCATGAAAGCGACAATGGACAGGGGGTGAGCCATGCTTAATCTATTTTCCTATGATTTTATGCAGCGAGCCTTCTTGGCAGTTATTGCCATGAGCCTCTTCTCACCGATTCTGGGGACTTTCCTGATTTTACGTCGGCAGAGCCTTATGAGTGATACGCTCAGTCACGTTTCGCTAGCAGGTGTAGCTTTTGGATTGGTTCTTGGACTATCGCCCACTCTCACAACGGTGCTTGTCGTCATTGTTGCAGCAGTCTTTTTGGAGTATCTGCGGACTATCTATAAGAATTTCATGGAAATCGGAACGGCCATTCTCATGTCAACCGGCTTAGCTATTTCCTTGATTGTTATGAGTAAAGGCAAGAGTTCTAGCTCGATGAGTCTGGACCAGTATCTATTTGGATCCATTGTGACTATCAGTAGGGAGCAGGTGATTTCTCTCTTTGTTATTGCTGCTGTGGTGCTTGTCTTGACCTTCCTCTTCATTCGCCCCATGTACATCTTGACCTTTGATGAGGATACGGCCTTTGTGGATGGGCTGCCTGTGCGTACCATGTCCATTCTCTTTAATATCGTGACGGGTGTTGCGATTGCCCTCATGATTCCAGCTGCGGGAGCCTTGCTGGTTTCGACCATTATGGTCTTGCCGGCTAGTATTGCTCTGCGGATTGGGAAAAATTTCAAGTCGGTTATTTTGCTGGCAAATGCCATTGGTTTCTTTGGTATGATTGCTGGACTTTATATTTCTTACTATGCAGAGACGCCAGCTAGTGCTAGCATTACGATTATCTTCGTCAGCTTGTTCTTGCTGGTCAATCTGGTCAAAAAATTTATGAAATAGGAGCAGAAAATGAAAAAAATTAGCTTACTATTAGCAGGTTTACTGAGTATTTTCTTAGTAGCTTGTTCCAATCAAAAAAATGCAGATGGCAAGCTCAATATTGTCACGACTTTTTATCCTGTTTATGAGTTTACCAAGCAGGTGGCTGGAAATGAGGCCAATGTTGAACTTCTAATCGGGGCCGGTACAGAGCCACATGATTATGAGCCTTCAGCTAAGGCAGTTGCGACGATTCAGGATGCAGATGCCTTTGTCTATGAAAATGAAAACATGGAGACTTGGGTCCCTGATCTGTTAAAAACTTTGAAAAATAAGGAAGAAAAGGTTATCAAGGCGACTGGAAATATGCTCTTGCTGCCTGGCGGTGAAGAGGAAGAAGACCATGACCATGGTGAAGAGGGACATCATCATGCCTATGATCCCCATGTCTGGCTGTCACCGAAGCGGGCTATTAAAATGGTGGAGAACATCCGTGATAGCTTGAGCAAGTCTTATCCTGACAAGAAAGCGGCTTTTGAGAAAAATGCAGCGGCTTATATCAAGAAGCTGGAAGCCTTGGACAAGGAATATGAAGATGGTTTGGCCAATGCCAAGCAAAAGAGCTTTGTTACTCAGCACGCAGCCTTTAACTATCTGGCATTGGACTATGGTTTGAAGCAGGTGCCAATTTCTGGCCTTTCACCAGACAGTGAGCCATCCGCTTCACGCTTGGCTGAATTGACTGAGTATATCAAAAAAAATAATATCAAGTATATCTACTTTGAAGAGAATGCTTCTCAGGCTTTGGCTTCTACTCTGGCTAAGGAAACAGGAGTAGAACTTGATGTCTTGAATCCGCTGGAAAGCTTGACTGAAGAGCAGACCAAGGACGGGGCAGACTATATTTCTATCATGCAAGCCAATCTAAAGGCTCTTAAGAAGACAACTGACCAAGAGGGAGCAGAGATTGCAGCCGAGAAAGAAGAAGACGATAAGACAGTTCAAAACGGCTACTTTGAAGACAGTGCCGTCAAGGATCGTACTTTGTCTGACTATGCTGGCGAGTGGCAGTCTGTTTACCCATATCTGAAGGACGGTACCTTGGATCAAGTCTTTGACTACAAGGCTAAGCTGACTGGCAAAATGACGGCAGCTGAATACAAGGACTACTATGACAAGGGCTACAAGACAGATGTTTCCAATATCAATATCACAGACAAGACTATGGAATTTGTGGTAGATGGAAAATCTAAGAAATATACGTATAAATACGTTGGTAAGCACACTCTGACTTACTCTAAGGGAAATCGAGGGGTACGCTTCATGTTTGAAGCGACAGACGAGGATGCTGGTGAGTACAAGTATGTTCAGTTTAGCGATCACAACATTGCACCTACTAAGGCGGCTCATTTCCACATCTTCTATGGCGGCGAAAGCCAGGAAGCACTCTTTGACGAGCTGGAAAACTGGCCAACCTACTATCCAAGTAAATTGACAGGTCAAGAAATTGCCCAAGAGATGTTGGCGCATTAATATAAATAAAGTAAGAAGACGGGACTATCCCGCCTTCTTTTTTGTATATCAGGAAATGATGATAAAAATACTTGACAAATTACGATTACAAATGTAAACTAATAAAGAGTTAGATTACAAATGTAAATGATAAGGGGGTGTTAAACAATGGAACAGCAAAATATTAGCCAAGCAGAATGGCAAGTGATGCGTGTCCTATGGGCTTATCCACATAGTCGCAGTACAGAGATTATAGAGCGGTTGGAAGCCGATTTTTCTTGGAAACCGGCAACCATCAAGACCCTTTTGAATCGTCTGAAGACCAAAGAATTTATTGCCATGGAAAAAATCGAGGGCAAGTTTTACTACGATGCTCGAATTTTAGAAGCGGACCATCTGGAAAGTACATGGCAGGCGCTTTTTGACAATATCTGTAATACTAAACACGGAGATCTTTTAATTTCGATGATTGAGAGAAGTCAGTTCAGTCAAGGGGACTTGGAGCGGCTCAGCCAGGTCATTGATAAGAAAAGAGCGTCGGCACCATTGGAAATCAAATGCGACTGCCCACAAGGCCAGTGTCGTTGCGGGCACGGAAAGGAGGCACATTGATGAGCGAGAAGAAAGAATACAAGCTCTCAGGTATGACCTGCGCTGCCTGTGCTATGACGGTAGAGATGGCGGTCAAGGACTTGGAAACGGTCGAGGACGTCAGTGTCAATCTGGCGACAGAACGTCTCAGTTTGCTTCCTAAGGCGGGATTTGACAGCCAGCAAGTTCTGGATGCTGTAGCCGAGGCTGGTTATCAGGCGGAAGAAAAAGGAAAAGACCGACCGTCTGAAGTAAACGAAGAGGCTGTGGCTAGAGCGCAAGCATTACGAAGAAAGAAACAAGAGATACTGATTCTTTTGATTACGGCTCTGCCTTTGCTTTATATCTCGATGGGCAGTATGGTCGGTTTTCCTTTGCCCAGCTTCTTGGACCATATGACGCATCCCTTGGTCTTCGTTCTGTCACAACTGCTGTTAACTCTGCCTGCTGTGTGGATTGGTCGTGGCTTTTATCAGCGAGGATTTCGTAATCTTATCAAGAGGCATTCTAATATGGATAGTTTGATTGCGGTGGGGACCGGTGCAGCATTTTTTTACAGCCTCTACTCGGTCGGTCAGGTTTTTCTAGGCTATCATGCCTTTGTTCATCAGCTCTATTTTGAGTCGGTTGCAGTGATTATTGCCTTGGTTCTTCTGGGGAAATATCTGGAAAGTTCAGCTAAAGGGAGAACGTCTCAGGCAATTCAGTCTCTGCTTGAGCTAGTGCCTAGTCAGGCGACAGTGATTCGTTATGGTGAAGCTGTGACCATTGATACGGAGGATATCCGAGTTGGGGACATTATCCGTATCAAGCCAGGGGAGCGTATGCCGGTAGACGGCCTTGTGACGGAAGGGCAGACCTTTGTGGATGAGTCCATGATGACTGGTGAAAGTGTCCCGATTGAAAAGAAGGTCGGCGATACCATTACCAGTGCAACAATCAATCAAAATGGTAGTATTGACTACCAAGCAACTAGAGTGGGTTCGGATACGACCTTAGCCCAGATTGTTAGATTGGTGGAGGAAGCGCAGGGGTCTAAGGCGCCAATAGCGGCTTTGGCCGATAAAATTTCGCTTTATTTTGTCCCAATCGTGCTGAGCTTGGCTGCTTTGTCTGCGCTGGGCTGGTATGTTCTAGCTGGTGAGAGCCTTGGCTTTTCTCTGTCAATCTTTATCGCAGTTCTGGTCATTGCCTGCCCTTGTGCGCTGGGATTAGCCACTCCGACAGCCATTATGGTTGGGACTGGTAAAGGGGCTGAAAATGGAATTCTGATTAAGTCTGGACAAGCTTTGGAAGCAGCTTATCAACTGGATACTATTGTTCTTGATAAGACGGGGACGATTACGGTTGGTAAGCCCAGTCTGACAGATCTGCTGCCCTTGAGTGATTTGAATCGGTCCGACTTGTTGCGGTTAATAGCCAGTGCTGAGCAGCATTCTGAGCATCCTTTGGCTCAGGCTATTTTGGCAGCAGCTGAAGAGGAGGAGCTTGGCTTACTGCCTGTCAATCATTTTGAGGCCATTGTTGGCCGAGGTTTGTCAGCTCGGGTTGAGAACAGACAGCTTCTGGTGGGAAATGAGTCTTTGATGAAAGAAAAGAACATTGACAGCAATGCTTTTCAAGAACAGTTGTTGGAGCTATCCCAAGAAGGGAAGACAGCCATGTTTGTCGCAGTAGATGGACAGTTGGCTGGTATTCTAGCGGTAGCAGATGAGATGAAATCTAGTAGCCTGTCGGCTGTGCAGGAGCTTCAGTCTATGGGACTAGAAGTTATCATGCTGACAGGGGATCGTGAGGAAACCGCGAAAGCTATTGCCCAGAAAGCTGGAATCCAAAAAGTCATCGCAGGTGTATTGCCAGATGGTAAGGTCGCTGCTATCAAGAACTTACAGGAAGCTGGGAAAAAACTGGCCATGGTCGGAGACGGTATCAATGATGCGCCGGCTCTGGTTCAGGCAGATGTGGGAATTGCCATCGGTTCAGGCGCTGATGTAGCTATTGAGTCGGCAGATGTAGTGCTCATGCATAGTGATTTGCAGGATGTAGTCAAGGCTATCAAGCTCAGTCAGGCAACCATCCGTAATATCAAGGAAAATCTCTTCTGGGCTTTTGCCTACAATACACTAGGCATCCCGATTGCTATGGGTCTACTGCATCTTTTCGGCGGTCCCTTGCTCAATCCTATGCTGGCTGGTCTGGCCATGAGCTTGAGCTCAGTGTCAGTAGTGGCCAATGCTCTGCGTCTAGGACGCTTTAAAATGAACTAAATATACGGAGGAATGAATCTATGAAACAAACAGTTCAATTAGAAAACTTATCTTGTCAAAACTGTGTTAAACATGTCACCCAGCACTTCCTATCTATGGAGGGAGTGTCAGATGTGGCGGTAGATCTAGAACAGCAGACAGCCCACGTCACGACTGATAAGCCTTATGGGACAGCTGATTATGAAGTTGCTCTGGCAAAGACAATCTACAGGGTTCTGGATGTGGCAGAAGCTGAATGAATAAAGTCAGTAGCTTTGCGCCTGCCCAGTTGCTAGAATTCTTCTTGTAAAAAGCGATAAAATAATCTATAATGTTACTAATCACATGATTTATCTTACCGTGAGAAAGAGGAGAAAAATGAAGAAAAAAGCTTTACCTTTTTTACTAGCAGGAGCTGCTTTATTAGCTATGACAGCTTGCTCAAAGGGCAGTGCTACGAATCAATCAGAGACGTCTACTAGCAGTACTGGCTCGGTAACAAGTTCTGTGGAGCAGGTATCCAGTCAATCAACTGCAGCAGCAACTTCAGCGGCTAGCAGCACTAGCTCAGAGAGTGCAAGCACAGAAAAAAACAAGGAAAAGAAGGAAGCGATGGACATTTCAGCACTTGCAAATGGCAATTATGCCAGCGTTAAAGGAACCTGGCAGGATGCTTCTGGCAACCAGCTTGTTTTTGATGACAAGGGCTTGGTTTCAAGTGTTTATGAATTGTACGGAGCTTCACTGACAGACTATGGGACTGCTGCTGGCGGTGTCTACGGCGGAGAAAGCGGAGGTTTTCTGATTGAGTTTCTTCCTAAGGGAGTTAAGGTCGCTGACAAGGAAAACTTTACAGACAACTCAGATGCTGGCCAAGATAGAATCTGGACAGGTGTTGGCATGAATAGCTTTGACGAGCAAGGCAGCTTCTATTATCGAGTAGATTAAACGTAGCTTGGCTTTTAGTTTTATAACTTATATATTGAGGAGAGCAGAAAAACATCTGCTCTTTTTTCTTTGGTAGAGTAAGAAATTTTACAGATAAAAAAGCCTGCCTAAATTAGGCGGGCTTCATAATTTTGAGTTGAATTAGGACTCACTATGAGGCGTTATAAATTGATCCATAGGGGTTGAAATTACATTCAGGAACAATTTGGCGAAATCCTCTGCAGGCATAGGGTCTTCTTTGATGATCCAAATCTCAATGAGGGAATTAATCCATCTGACGACAATTTCAGTAGCCATCTCTTTCGAAATCCCCAATTTCTTAGAGTCAATTTCTAAATTTTGTACGACCCACTGAGTGAAGAAGGTAGATAGATAGTCACTCCAGAAAGGATCGATAGCTGTAGTGTAGAGCACCTTCATCCATTTCCTATGTTCATAGAGGGTAGGAATCATATGCTTGGCAAAGAAGCAGAATGGATTTTCTCCATTTCCTTCTTCGTAGCTTTCATACAGGGGCAAAAACGGAGCCATAATTGTCTGGCGGATGTATTGGATAATGTCTTCAACATTACTAAAATGCTTTTTATAGATGGCCTGGCGCGATAGACCGGCTTGTTTAGCAATCTCTGAAAAAGTAAAATAAGACTTTTCAGGATTTTGCTCTGCCAGCTCAATTAAGGCATTGACGACTTTGTCTCGAGTATCTTGGGGCATAAGTACCTTCCTTCTTTTATATTAAGTTCTTGCTGGTATGTCTAAAAAAATAGAGCAGACTCCAACAAAGTAGTTTACCATTTGTCAACTAAAATGATAACACTTTATAGAGAAAATGTCCAATTATTTTTAAAATTTAATATAAAAAACCAGTCTTCCCTTACAAGGACTGGTTCTGCCATTTCTCTGCTTTTCTTCTAATTGGTTATGCGATAACAATTTTGTTTGAAGGACCAGCTGGACTATCATAGGCAGCAAAGCTGGTTAGGGGCGAAGATACAAGGTTGAGAAATGTCTTAGAAAACTGCTTGCAAGGAACGGGGTCATCCTGAGTGATCCAATTCTCGATAAGAGAACTAATCCAGCCGGCCAGCAGTTGATTGGCCAGGTCTTCAGGAATACCTAATTTTTGGTGGTCAAGATTTAGATTCTGCTCGATCCAGTCCTTGTAACTGGCAGTAATAAAATCGCTCCACAGAGGATCGACAGAACTAGTATATAATATTTTAATGCGTTGGCGTTGCTCATAAATAGCGGGAAGAATCGTTTGAGCCAAAAAGGCGAAAGGATCTAAGCCCGCTTCAGAATTGTTGCTATTCCAATTGGGAGCAAAGGCTTGCTTTACCATATCTTGGCGAATGTATTCGATAATTTCAGTAGTGTTATTAAAGTGTCGTTTGTAAATGGCCTGTCTTGACAAACCGGCTTTTTTAGCGATTTCTGTAAAGGTAAAACGCAGCCTGTCTGGCTGTTTATCTGCTAATTCAAAAAATGCATCTAAAATCCTATCTCGTGTATTAAGAGCCATAATTTTATCCCTCCTATACCATTTTACTTTTTCTGTCTGAAATAAGCTAGAAAATAGCCCGGAATTTTTACTAAAAAAGTTTACACATTGTTAAATGGAAAAATTTTAGTTTGATTTTTGGACATTGTGTCTATTTAAAAACTGGACAATTTTACAATTAATGTACATAGATCAAGTCGATAATTGTTTTGCTTTAAAATATTAATATGATAAAATAATAAAAAATCTTATCAGAAGTCAAATAGAAAGTGTAGTTTAAAGATTACCAAATCTGAAAGATTTATGGGAGGTTTGACTGGACTTTTTATTCAGGATTAATGATCAGGATAATAAAATATGTTCAGAGGAGAATAAAATGAAAAGAACAGAAAAAGTTTTGCGATATTCTATTCGGAAGTCAGTTTTAGGTGTTGGTTCAGTCCTTATTTGTGCTCTGTTTTTAGGTCACAGTATAGTGGCGGCTGATGAGGAGCAGCCAGTGGCAAATGCAGTAGAGACTTCAGTCGCTGCATCGCCAGTAAATCAGGATTTGACAACAGTCAGGGAGGCTGCTAACAAGGAAGTAGGCACATTTCTGGCTGAGAAAATGACAGATCTTGGGAATAATCCGAATTTGTCAGATGAGGAGCTTGCAGCAGCTAAGGACGAAGTCAATCAAACAGCGGCAAAGGCTCAGAATGAAATTGCCGCAGCTGAGGATAAAGAAAGGATTGATCAAGCCAAAGAAGATGGATTGGCAGACATCAACTCTATCAATCCAGTCGGCAAAGATTTACTTCTAGATGAAATCCAAAATGGGAAAGCAGAGTTTGACAAACTTGTAGATAGTAGCGATTTACTGCCTGAGGAGCAAAAGAAAAGCTTCCAAGAGTCTGTAAGGAGGAAGGCTGCAGAAGCAGAGGATGCAATTCAGAAATTAGATGTTAATGCAGCAACAGCAGAGCAGGCGGAAGTGATTCAAGAGCAAGCAGTAACCGAGGAAGATAAGTTTTTCAAATTTATAGCAAGTTCAACCGTAGATTTCACTCTAGTAGCTAAGTTAGCTGACTTGGAAGCAAATCCTAATCTTTCAGAAGCAGAAAAGAAAGCGGTTAGAGGCGAAATAGAGCAAGTGGTGGAAGCAGCCAAGAAGGCTATTGAAGGAGCAGATTCTCAGGAAGTCTATGATCAGGCAAAAGAAACAGCCATAGCCCACTTAGCCAAGATTCACCCTATTGGCAAAGAGCAGTTTTTAAAAGAAATTCAGGAAGAAAGAACAGCTGCTATTGAGGCTGTTGAGAAGAGCCAAAGTATTTCTGCTGAAGAAAAAACGGCAGCTAAAAAGAAAATTGAAGATGTAGCAGCCATAGCTAAAAAAGCAATTGCAGCTCATAATGCCTGGGTTGAAAGTCCTGATGATGCTGAAAAAATTCAAGAACAGATAGCGACAGAGAAGCAAGGTTTGCTGAAAGTTACAACTGGACTGAAACTAGATCTTGCTCTGTCTGATAAGCTAGCCGACTTACGGAGCAACCCGAATCTGTCAGATGCAGAACGGGCTACGGCTAAAGCTGAAGCGGAAGCAACTCTAGCAGATGCGAAAACGGCGCTTGAAAAGGCTGATACCGAAGAGGAACTAGAGAGAATTGAGGAAGCTGGAATTACTAGCTTGGACACGATTCATCCAGTTGGCAAAGATTTGGTTTTAGATGAGCTTGAAGAGGAAGCTGATAAACAGCTTGAAGCAATTGAACATCAAACACTTTCAGAGCTCGATAAAAAGCAAGCTAAAGAAAAGATTCGAGCAGCATTAAAGGCGGTGACAGATGCGATTGCACAGCTGGATGATAGTGTAGACAGTGCAGAAAAAGCAGAAAAGCTGCAGGAACAGATTGCTGCTGAGCAGACAAAAGCTCTTGAAACTCTCGAAGCGATTGTCAAGAATGCTGCCAAAGCTGAGATGACTTCTTCTATTCCAAGTGATTCACCAAAGAAAGCTACGCCAGAATTCAGTGGAAATGTTAGTGATTCAGAAGCAACAACAGCAACACGTCCTGAATTTAGTGGAGGAGTCAGCGACTCTGAACCAGAAACGGCAACGGCGTCGGAATATGATTTATCTAGCCATGAAGTTGGAACTCATCCTGATACAGCTCCACAGGCGTCTGCACAACCAGAATTCAGTGGCAATGTTAATGATTCAGAAGCAGCAACAGCAACACGTCCTGAATTTACTGGCGGCGTCAATGATTCAGAGCCAACTATGACAGAACATAACACCTATGATGCTGGCGTTCAGCCATCAGTCAGGAGCGCACATCCAGACAGTGCTCCTCAAATGTCGGCTCTTCCGGAATTTACTGGTGGTGTCAATGCTGCTGACGCGGCAGTAGCTGATGCTTTACCTGCTTACCAAGTAACTAGCGGTATTTTGCCAGCAGTTGATGGGACCAAATCAGTACAAGAGCAGCATTCATCAGCTAAGGTCACCCAGCTAGCTCAGCTTAAAAACATGGAAAGTAGGAGTGGTACGTCAGTCTTGCCGCATACGGGTCAAGCTTCTAATGCTCTTCTCACAGTTGCAGGAGTTATCAGCGCTTTAGGTGCAGCCGGATTGTCATTCCGTAGTAGAAAAAAGGAAGATTAAGTTTTAAAGAGGCCACTTGGTCTCTTTTTTGATGGAAAAAATTTTCAAAAATCATGCAAACGTTTTACTAAAAACGCTTGAAAAAGTTAAAAAAAAACGATATAATGGACAATGTGAAAGCGCTTTGCAAACGAGAGCTTGAAAGAAAATATTTTTATTCAAAAGAAGGGGCTTATTATGGTCGAATTAAATCTGAAAAATATCTATAAAAAATATCCCAACAGCGACCACTATTCGGTGGAAGACTTCAATCTAGACATCAAGGACAAAGAATTTATCGTATTTGTCGGTCCTTCTGGTTGTGGAAAATCAACTACGCTGCGTATGATTGCAGGCTTGGAGGATATCACAGAAGGAACTGCCTCTATTGACGGTACAGTGGTCAATGATGTGGCACCAAAAGACCGTGATATCGCTATGGTCTTCCAGAACTATGCCCTTTATCCGCATATGACTGTATACGACAACATGGCCTTTGGTCTCAAGTTGCGCAAGTACAGTAAAGAAGATATTGACAAACGGGTTAATGAAGCAGCAGAAATCCTAGGCTTGAAGGAATTCTTGCAACGTAAGCCAGCTGATTTGTCTGGTGGTCAGCGTCAGCGGGTAGCTATGGGACGCGCAATCGTTCGGGATGCAAAGGTTTTCCTTATGGATGAGCCTCTGTCTAACTTGGATGCTAAGCTGCGTGTTTCTATGCGGGCGGAGATTGCCAAGATTCACCGCCGTATTGGGGCAACAACTATCTATGTCACCCATGACCAGACTGAAGCTATGACTCTGGCGGATCGTATCGTTATCATGTCAGCGACCAAGAATCCTGCTGGAACTGGAACGATTGGACGAGTGGAGCAGATTGGTACACCTCAAGAAGTCTACAACAACCCAGTTAATAAGTTTGTTGCCGGCTTCATCGGTAGCCCAGCTATGAACTTCATCCCAGTTAAGCTTGAAGGGAATGAGATTGTAGCAGAAGGTCTGCGCTTGACGGTACCTGAAGGAGCTCTCAAGGTTCTGCGGGAGAAAGGTTACGAGGGCAAGGAGTTGATCTTCGGTATTCGTCCAGAGGATGTTAATGCAGAGGCTGCTTTCTTGGAAACTTTCCCGAATTCAGTTGTGCATGCCAAGATTTCTGTTTCAGAATTGCTGGGAGCGGAGTCTCATCTATACTGCCAAGTGGGTTCTAGTGAGTTTGTAGCGCGTGTGGATTCACGGGATTACCTAGAAACTGGTGCAGGTATTGACCTAGGCTTTGACCTCAATAAAGCACACTTCTTTGATCCAGAGACAGAGAAGACAGTCTATTAATCAGTTGATAAACAAAGAACGCAGACAGTCCTGTCTGCGTTTTTAAAATGGCTGTTATAACATCATTTTTTACTAAAAGGTGATTAGATTTTTTCTTGTTTTAGTTTTCCGATAAGAATCTCAGCTGAAATGGTGGCATGTGTAAGCTGCTCCCAATTGATTAGATTTTTTTCAACATGAAAGAGTAAAGGAGTCATCTGCAGCAGGGCAGTTTTCTCCTCAGAATGCAGAGTATGGGTTGATTCTACGGTCTTTCTAGATAGGATGGTAAAGTGTTTCTGGAAATGCTGGATGATATCTTGATTAGAATAATCTTTCTTGTCCAGATATTGAGCAACTTTTTGGCGAATTTCCTTCAGATGATTCTCTGTTGGGATGACTTTAATGATAAGTCCCTCTTTTTTCAATACTCGCTGAAATTCATGATAGTTGGCTGGTGAGAAGATGTCTAGCAAGACATCCATGCTTTGATCCTGAATGGGTAAATGTGCCAAATCACCTACGAACCATTTTACAGCAAGGCTCTGATCACTTTTGGCAGCTAGTTGGATAGAATCTTTGGATAGATCAAAAGCGTAAATTTCTTTGTTGGGGAATGTTTCCTGGATTTTTCGAGCATAATATCCCTCTCCGCAAGCGACGTCTAGAATGGTCTGTTCTTCAGGCAGGGTCTGTAGCAGATCTAGCAACTCGTCTAGGATATGTTGATAAAAGCCGGCTTCCAAGATGGCTTGCCTATTTTGAAAGCTCGTTTTGTCATAGTCTTTAGCTTGTTTGGCCTGGGGAGCTAGATTGACATAACCGAATTTAGCGATGTCGTAGGAATGGCGATTAGGACACTTGAGGCTGTTTTCTTCCATAGCCAAGCTTTGCTGGCAGAGTGGACAGGCCAGGGCTGGAGCTTGGGCAAAGCGGGCGAGTTTTGGTTTCATAGGCGCTCTCTTTCTATTGTTTTTATATAGCTGAATGACTTCTTTTTGGTAAGGCATAGAAAAATCCGATTCAGGTAATCGGATTTTTATCTTTAGTAGGTCAGGACAAAGTATTTCTTCTTACCGCGGCGGATAACTGTCAGCTCGTCTTCCAGTTTATCTGAGGCGCTGAGGACATAGTCTAAATCTTGGATGCGCTCACCATTGAGGTAGATAGCGCCATTTTGGACGTCCTCGCGAGCTTGACGTTTTGAGTTGACCACACCAGATGACACGAGGATTTCCACGATGTTAAGATTTTCGTCAGCTTGGACCTGATAGTTAGGCACACCGCGCAAACCTTGTTTGAGTTCCTTGACGGACAAATTTTTGATATTTCCAGCAAAGAGCTGCTCAGTGATATTGAGAGCTTCCTGATATGCTTCTTGACCGTGAACCAGACTGACCACTTCGCGAGCTAGAACTTTCTGCGCCAAGCGTTCATGTGGTGCCGCTTCAAACTGCTGACGAATCTCTTCGATTTCATCCAAGGACAGGAAGGTGAAGATTTTCAGGAAGCGGATAGCGTCTGCGTCCATGACATTCATCCAGAATTGGTACATTTCGTAAGGAGAAGTCTTGTCAGGATTGAGCCAGACAGCATTGCCTTCTGACTTGCCGAATTTTTTGCCAGTAGCGTCGGTAATGAGCGGAACGGTCATCACATGGCCAGTCTTGTCAGCCTTGCGGCGCAGGAGTTCTGTACCTGCTGTCATATTCCCCCACTGGTCAGAACCACCGATTTGCAGGGTCACGCCGTGGTTTTGATTGAGGACGTAGAAGTCATATCCTTGCATGATCTGGTAGGCGAATTCTGTATAGGAAATCCCTGTCTCAATCCGGCTCTTGACAGAATCTTTACTCATCATGTAGTTGACAGTGAAGTATTTACCAACATCGCGCAGAAAATCGATAAAGCTGATGCTGCTGAACCAGTCATAGTTATTGACCATTTCGGCCTTATTATCGTCCTTTTCAAAGTCCAGAAAGCGAGAAAGCTGATTTTGGATAGATTTCACCCAGCCTTCCACGGTTTCCTTGGTTTGGAGGCTGCGCTCTGCATCCTTAAAAGATGGATCGCCAATCAATCCAGTTGCTCCTCCAACCAGAGCGTAGGGTTTATGGCCAGCTAGTTGCAGGCGGCGGCTAGTCAGAATGGCTACCAAGTGGCCTAGGTGCAGGCTATCAGCGGTTGGATCGTATCCGGTATAATAAGAGACTTGTCCTTCTTCTAAGGCTTTGCGTAAAGCTGCTTCATCAGTAGTTTGGAATACCAAGCCACGTTCTTTTAGCTCATCAAAAATGTGCATCATGTCTCTCCTGTTCTAAAAGCCAAGAAATTGGCTTATCTATATTTTAAATTTATGTTACTCTATTGTATCATAAAGCTTTTAAATAGCAATGATTCCTTGAAATAAATCATAGATATTTGGTATAATGGGAAGATAACAAGGAGAATCAAACTTGGAACAATTAATAGAGAAATTAAAAGAGTTCTGGGGAAAAGCCCAGCAGTTTATCAAAAAAATACATCTTCCGGAATGGAGCAAGAAGATCGTTAGTGGCAACAATGGATGGTCTATCGGTGATGTTTTTGCTGTTTTCTTGCGGACTTTTAAGCTTCTGATGAATATGGCTTTTGTATTTATCTTCTTCGGTGCCGTAATCGGTGCTGGGATTGGGATAGGCTATGCAGCTAGTCTTTTCAGTAAGGTGGAAGTGCCTAAGCAGGAAGAGCTGGTCAAGCAGGTGAATAATATCTCTGGTATTTCTAAGCTTACCTATGCCGATGGCAGCTTGATTGCAGAAGTGGACAATGATTTGCTCCGCATTCCGGTTAAGAGTGACGCTATCTCTGAAAATGTAAAAAAAGCTGTTATCGCTACAGAGGATGAGAATTTTGAAACGCATAAGGGAGTCGTTCCCAAGGCTGTGCTTCGGGCTACGCTGGGTTCAGTTGTTGGAGTTGGCTCGTCTAGCGGGGGGTCAACCATTACCCAGCAGTTAATCAAGCAGCAGGTGGTGGGGGATGCACCAACTTTCAAGCGGAAAGCGACCGAGATTGTTGATGCGCTGGCTTTGGAGCGCTACATGTCCAAGGATGATATTTTGACCACCTACTTGAACGTTTCGCCTTTCGGGCGCAACAATAAGGGGCAGAATATCGCTGGTGTGGAAGAAGCGGCTCAAGGGATTTTTGGTGTCTCTGCTAAGGATTTGACAGTGCCCCAGTCTGCTTTTATTGCCGGCTTGCCACAGAGTCCGATTGTTTATTCGCCTTATGCAGCGGATGGCAGTCTCAAGAGTGCAGGGGATTTAGCTCTGGGCTTGGAACGTGCCAAGGATGTGCTCTATAATATGTATCGTACGGGCCATCTAAGCGAGAAAGAGTACAAGGAGTACAAGGACTACGACTTGACCAAGGATTTCAAGCCATCTGAAAGCTCGGAAAAATCTTCGCATGGCTACCTTTATTACACAGCGGTCGAAGAAGCCCAGCAGACCATGTATGAGTACCTGATTCAGCGGGATAATGTTTCCCAGCAAGAGCTGAAAAACAACGACACTGTCAAGGCCTACAAGGAATTGGCTGCTAAGGAACTGAGCGATGGTGGCTATACTGTTACCACCACGATTAACAAGAACATCCACACCGCTATGCAAAATGCAGTAGCCAACTATGGCGGCATCTTGGATGACGGAACTGGTGCAGTTGAGGTGGGAAATGTCCTCTTGGATAATAAAACCGGTGCTGTGATCGGCTTTGTAGGAGGTAGAGACTATGCTTCCAATCAGAACAATCACGCCTTTGATACGGAGCGCTCACCGGGTTCGACCATTAAGCCGATTCTTGCTTATGGAATTGCTATTGACCAAGGTCTGATGGGCAGCGCCAGCGTTCTTTCCAATTATCCAACTAACTTTTCAAGCGGCGATCCAATCATGCACGTGGACAGCCGTGGTACAGCCATGATGGATTTGCAAGAAGCGCTCAATACTTCTTGGAATATCCCTGCTTATTGGACTTACCGCGGATTACGCGAAAAAGGTGTCAATGTCCGTGGCTATATGGAGAAAATGGGCTATTACATTGATGACTACAGCATTGAGAGTCTGCCTATGGGCGGGGGAATCGAAGTATCTGTAGCTCAGCATACCAATGGTTTCCAAACTTTGGCCAATAATGGAACCTACCAGAAAAAATACATGGTTGAAAAAATCACTGACCGAGATGGCAAGGTGATTTACCAGCATAAGACCAACCCTGTTCAGATATACAGTCCAGCAGCAGCTACGATTATGCAGGAGCTCATGCGGGGAGTTATCAATTCTGGAGCTACTACGACCTATAAATCCAGAATCAGTCAGGTCAATGGAACTTTAGCAGGTGCCGACTGGATTGGTAAGACTGGAACGACCAATACCAACGGTGATATGTGGCTGATGCTTTCTACTCCAAAGATGACTTTGGGAGGCTGGATTGGTCATGATGATAATAGCTCTATGGCGGCGTTGACTGGTTATAATAATAATGCCTCCTACATGGCCTATATGGTAAATGCCATCTATCAGGCAGATCCGAATGCCTGGGGTGTTGGTGATAAGTTCACTCTTGATCCGAGTGTGATTAAGTCTGATGTACTCAAGTCCACAGGGGAAAAGCCAGGTACAGTAACGGTAAACGGCCGCTCTGTTAATCTCAGTGGTCCGACAGTGCCTAGCTATTGGGCTAAAAACGGTGCTCCGACCACGACCTACCGCTTTGGTATCGGGGCATCAGATGCGGATTATCAGAAGGCTTGGTCAGCTATACTGGGCGGTTCTACCTCTAATTCTAATTCCAACTCCAACTCCAATTCTAACAATAATCGGCAGGGGAATTAGCGCATCAAGAACAGTTTTAACTTTTCAGAAAGCGGATGAAATCCTTGCAATTTCTAGCTAAATAAGGTATAATGATAGCAATAATTTGTCGTGTGCTTTATTTGAAATATTGTCCAAATAGAAGCTTACAGCAGTTAAATCAAACTTGAATAAGTCAGATTTAGCTGCTCTTTTTGTGCCTATTTTTAGGAAAAATGGATTATGTAACCAAAATTTAATTTTTCTGAAAATTAAACAAAAGGGACTGATTGTGGCTGTTTTGCAGCATTGTAAATGACAGAGGATTTTCCTCTGAAAACATTTCACAGAACTCGCCCTCAAAGCGTTAAGAAAAAGATACCTTTCTTCTCGCTTTATCAAGGGCTCAGTATCTTATCATAAAGGAGTAAAAACTTGGCAGGACATGAAGTTCGATACGGTAAACACCGTACCCGTCGTAGTTTTTCAAGAATTAAGGAAGTTCTTGATTTACCAAATTTGATTGAAATCCAAACGGATTCGTTCCAAGATTTCTTGGATCATGGT
Organism: uncultured Streptococcus sp.; assembly: GCF_905372115.1. GTDB lineage: Bacteria > Bacillota > Bacilli > Lactobacillales > Streptococcaceae > Streptococcus. The sequence goes on along the minus strand of NZ_CAJPNR010000035.1, from coordinate 1,811 downwards.
CTGAAGGAAGTCTTTGAAGATGTACTTCCTATTTCAAACTTTACCGACACCATGGAATTGGAATTTGTCGGCTATGAAATCCGTGAGCCTAAATATACGCTGGAAGAAGCACGCATTCACGATGCCAGCTACTCAGCGCCAATCTTTGTGACTTTCCGTCTGATTAACAAGGAAACTGGTGAAATCAAGACTCAGGAAGTCTTCTTTGGTGATTTTCCAATCATGACTGAAATGGGAACCTTCATCATCAATGGTGGTGAGCGGATTATCGTATCCCAGTTGGTGCGTTCTCCAGGGGTTTACTTTAACGATAAAGTTGACAAAAACGGAAAAGTTGGCTACGGTTCAACGGTTATTCCTAACCGCGGTGCTTGGTTAGAGTTGGAAACAGACTCAAAAGACATTGCCTACACTCGTATTGACCGGACACGGAAGATTCCATTTACCACTCTGGTGCGTGCGCTTGGTTTCTCAGGTGATGATGAGATCTTGGACATCTTTGGTGACAGCGACTTGGTGCGCAATACCATTGAAAAAGATATCCACAAGAACCCAATGGACTCTCGTACGGATGAAGCTCTGAAAGAAATCTATGAGCGTCTTCGTCCAGGTGAGCCTAAGACGGCTGAAAGCTCTCGCTCTCTCCTTGATGCGCGCTTCTTTGATCCGCATCGTTATGACTTGGCAGCAGTTGGTCGTTACAAGATTAATAAGAAACTCAGCGTCAAGACACGCTTGCTGAACCAAACCATTGCAGAGCCATTGGTAGATGCTGAAACAGGAGAAATCTTGGTTGAAGCTGGTACAGTTATGACCCGCAGTGTCATTGACAGCATTGCAGAGCAGCTGAACAATGGTTTGAACAAAATCACTTATATTCCAAACGACTCAGCTGTCTTGACAGCTCCTGTAGAATTGCAGAAGTTCAAGGTAGTGGCTCCGACTGATCCAGACCGCGTTGTGACTATCATCGGTAACGCAAATCCTTCTGACAAGGTACGGATTGTAACACCAGCTGATATCTTAGCTGAGATGAGCTACTTCCTCAACTTGGCTGAAGGCATCGGTCGTGTAGATGATATTGACCACTTGGGGAACCGTCGTATTCGTGCAGTTGGCGAGCTTTTAGCCAACCAAGTTCGTCTCGGACTTTCTCGGATGGAGCGTAATGTTCGTGAACGGATGAGTGTTCAGGATAATGAAGTTCTCACACCGCAGCAAATCATCAACATCCGTCCAGTAACTGCAGCTATTAAAGAATTCTTTGGTTCTTCACAGTTGTCTCAGTTCATGGACCAACATAATCCGCTGTCTGAGCTCTCTCACAAGCGCCGTCTATCTGCCTTAGGACCTGGTGGTTTGACACGTGACCGCGCTGGTTATGAAGTGCGGGACGTACACTATACTCACTATGGCCGTATGTGTCCGATTGAAACGCCTGAAGGACCGAACATTGGTTTGATCAATAACTTGTCTTCTTATGGACACCTTAACAAATACGGATTTATTCAAACGCCTTACCGTAAGGTAGACCGTGAAGCTGGCGTGGTAACCAACGAAATCGTTTGGTTGACAGCTGATGAGGAAGATGAATTTATCGTAGCGCAGGCCAACTCTAAACTGAATGAAAAAGGCGGCTTTGCTGAGCCTATCGTTATGGGACGCCATCAAGGTAATAACCAAGAATTCCCATCAGACCAAGTAGACTACATGGATGTATCGCCTAAGCAGGTAGTTGCCGTAGCGACAGCATGTATTCCTTTCTTGGAAAATGACGACTCCAACCGTGCCCTCATGGGTGCCAACATGCA
>NZ_CAJPNR010000034.1 GCF_905372115.1 uncultured Streptococcus sp. | reverse complement strand
ATAGCAGAGCGAAAGAACAGTCTTGTACGGCCTCCCATTGTCAACATTGACCAGGCAGTTGTAATCATGAGCGCGAAAGAGCCAGATTTCAATGCTAATCTGTTAGATCGTTTTCTGGTGCTTTTAGAGCATAAGCGGATCCATCCTATTATCTACATCAGCAAGTTAGACCTGCTTGGAGATAAGCAGAGCTTGGATGCCTATGTGCAGGCGTATCAGGCTATCGGGTATGAGGTTCTTAAAACTACTGAGGAGTTGCTGCCACGGCTGACAGGGGAAATCACTGTTTTCATGGGACAGACTGGAGTAGGAAAGTCCACTCTGCTCAATAAAATCGCTCCAGACCTGCAGCTGGAAACAGGAGAGATTTCTGAAAGTCTGGGCCGCGGCCGTCATACGACAAGGGCTGTCAGCTTTTACAATCTAAACGGCGGTAAGATTGCCGATACGCCAGGATTTTCATCTTTGGATTACGAGGTGAGTACAGCTGAAGATCTCAATCAAGCTTTTCCAGAGATTGCTGAGTTCAGCCAGTCCTGTAAGTTTCGTACTTGCACTCATACTCACGAGCCAGCTTGTGCCGTTAAGCCAGCAGTTGAGGCCGGCCAGATAGCTTCATTCCGCTTTGATAATTACCTACAGTTTCTCAGCGAGATCGAGAATCGTCGGGAAACCTATAAAAAAGTTGCCAAAAAAAATTCTAAATAAGGAGAAAAACTATGACATCGTTCAAAATCGCCCCTTCAATCTTAAGTGCGGACTATGCTAATTTTGAAGCAGAGCTGAAAAAGTTAGAAGCGACAGGTGCTGAGTATGCCCATATCGATATTATGGATGGTCATTTTGTACCCAATATCAGCTTTGGAGCTGGGGTTGTTGCCAGTATGCGTCCTCACAGCAAGCTAGTCTTTGACTGCCATCTGATGGTCTCCAATCCTGAGAATCATATTGAAGAATTCGCTCGTGCCGGTGCAGATATTATCAGCATCCATGCCGAAACGACGCCACATATCCACGGAGCGCTGCAGAAGATTCGATCAGCGGGAGTCAAGCCTAGTGTTGTGATTAATCCAGGAACACCAGTCGAAGCAGTTAAAAATGTTTTGAATTTGGTTGATCAAGTCCTTGTGATGACAGTTAATCCAGGCTTTGGCGGTCAGGCCTTTCTGCCAGAAACCATGGATAAGATTCGTGAACTGGTCGTTCTGCGCGAAGTCAATCAGCTGAATTTTGATATTGAAGTGGATGGCGGTATTGACGGTAAGACCATTGGGATTGCTAAAGAAGCTGGCGCCAATGTCTTCGTGGCTGGCAGCTATGTCTTCAAAGGCGATGTTAATCATCAAGTTCAGACTCTACGGGATGCCTTGCATGACTAAGGTTGCGCTGTTTGCTGGCGGAAACTTGGAGCATTTTAGCTTGGATTTTGATGTGTTGGTCGGAGTAGACCGTGGGAGCCTCTTTCTGCTTGAGCAAGGAGTTTGTCCGGATTTGGCTGTCGGGGATTTTGACTCTGTGAGCAAGGAAGAATTGCTGCGCATAAAAGATAGAGCCAAGGAAGTCGTTCAGGCCCATCCTGAAAAGGATGATACGGACCTGGAGTTAGCTGTTCTGGCTTGTTTTGAACGGTATCCAGATGCCCGTTTGACCATTTTCGGCGCCTTTGGAGGCCGTCTGGATCATGCCTTGGCCAATGTTTTCCTGCCCAGTAATGAAAAAATTGCACCTTATATGGAGAAGATTTTTCTGGAAGACGAACAGAATCTGCTGACCTATGTTCCCAAGGGGCGCCATGAAATAAAACCAGTACCTGGCATGCGCTATCTGGCCTTTCTGCCATCGGATGACGTTGACCTAACGATTGAGGGCGCTAAATATCCGCTCAATAAAGATAACTTTTTTTTCAAAAAAGTGTATGCTTCTAACGAATTTATAGATAAGCCCATTTATTTGGACTTTGATAGTGGCTATACAGTCGTCATTTACAGCAAAGACAGGAGCTGATATGGAGTTTATAATTATCCTCATTCTTTTGGGAAATCTAGTGCTGACCTTTCTTTTATGGCAAAAGATTAGTCAGCAGACCGAGACGCTAAAGCAAGTCTTGGAAAATCAGGCAGATCATCTATCGGATCAGTTGGACTATCGCTTGGAGCAAGAAAGCCAGAGAAAGCAAACGGCTCAGAAAGAGCTGGAATTAGCTCTGGGAGACCGCTTGAGCGAGGTCAGGACAGATTTGCACCGCAACTTGACAGAGCTGCGCTTGGAAATCAGTGACAATCTGACCAAGAATCGGGATAAAACTGACGAGCGTATGAGGCAGATCCAAGAGTCCAACGAAACCCGTCTAGAGCAGATGCGGCAGACTGTTGAAGAGAAACTGGAGAAGACACTTCAGACTCGTCTTCAGACTTCTTTTGAAACGGTCTCTAAGCAGTTGGAGTCTGTCAATCGCGGTCTGGGAGAAATGCAGAGTGTTGCCCGAGATGTCGGTACACTGAATAAGGTCTTATCCAACACCAAGACCCGAGGGATTCTAGGGGAGTTGCAGCTGGGCCAGATTATCGAGGATATCATGACGGCCAGCCAGTATGAGCGAGAGTTTGTGACAGCGGCCGGATCCAGTGAGCGTGTTGAATATGCTATTAAACTGCCGGGACAGACGGAGCATGAATATGTCTACCTGCCCATTGATTCTAAGTTTCCTCTGGCTGATTACTACCGTTTGGAAGATGCTTACGAGTCTGGCAGCAAGGAAGAGATTGAGCTCTATCGCAAGTCTCTCTTAGCAAGTGTTAAACGCTTTGCCAAGGATATTAAGAGTAAATATCTGGCGCCACCAGCTACGACCAATTTTGGTATCATGTTTCTGCCAACGGAAGGTCTCTATTCGGAAGTTGTCCGCAATCCAGCCTTTTTTGACAGTTTGCGACGTGAGGAGCAGATTGTGGTGGCGGGTCCGTCGACCCTTTCTGCCTTGCTTAATTCACTGTCTGTCGGATTTAAAACGCTCAATATCCAAAAAAGTGCGGACGACATCAGCAAGGTTCTGGGCTCAGTCAAATCTGAGTTTAACAAGTTCGGTGGCATTCTGACCAAGGCACAGAAACATTTGCAGCATGCTTCGGGTAACATTGATGAACTCTTGACTCGGCGGACAGGAGCTATCGAAAGAACCTTACGCCATATTGAGCTGTCTGACCAAGACCTCGATTTGAACTTACTTGATTTTTCAGAAGAAAGGGAAAACAATGAAGATTAATCAAATGAAAAAAGATGAACTGTTTGAAGGTTTCTATCTGATCAAGTCAGCAGAAGTCCGTCAGACAAGGGCTGGGAAAAATTATCTGGCCTTCACTTTCCAAGACGATACAGGAGTAATCGAGGGTAAACTTTGGGATGCTCAGCCACACAATGTTGAAGAATTCACTGCTGGCAAGGTCGTGCACATGCAAGGTCGACGGGAAGTCTACAATAACACGCCCCAGGTAAATCAACTGACCCTGCGTCTTCCTAAGGCTGGAGAGCCCAATGATCCAGCGGATTTCAAGGAAAAACCGCCAGTAGACCAGAAAGAAATCCGAGATTATTTATCTCAGATGATTTTTAAGATTGAGAATTCGGTCTGGCAGCGCGTGGTCCGCTCGCTTTATAGCAAGTACGACAAGGAGTTTTATTCTTATCCAGCTGCCAAGACCAATCACCATGCTTTTGAGTCGGGACTAGCCTTTCATACCGCTACAATGGTCAAGCTGGCCGATGCTATCGGAGACATTTATCCTCAGCTTAATAAAAGCTTGCTCTTTGCAGGGATTATGCTCCATGACTTGGCCAAGGTTATTGAGCTCAGCGGTCCGGAAAATACAGAGTACACTGTGCGAGGCAATCTGATTGGTCACATCGCTTTGATTGATGAAGAGTTGACCAAGACCCTGATGGAGCTGAAAATTGACGATAGTAAGGAAGAGGTTATTGTACTGCGCCATGTCCTTCTCAGCCACCACGGTCTCTTGGAATACGGCAGTCCTGTACGGCCTAAGATTATGGAGGCAGAAATTCTGCACATGATTGATAATCTGGATGCGGAGATGATGATGATGACTGCTGCCTTAGGACTTGTGGATCCAGGTGAAATGAGCAATAAAATATTCGCTCTTGAAGGCCGTTCTTTCTACAAACCAAAACTTGAACAGTAAAATACGAAAAATGGACATTACTTGGAAAAGAATGTTCGTTTTTTTGTTTCTGTTATGGTATAATGAATAAAATAACTTTAATTGGTGAAAAAATGAAATTAAGAAGAAGTGAGCGTATGGTGGTTATTTCTAATTATTTGATTAACCATCCTTATGAATTAACGAGCTTAAATACATTTGCAGAAAAATACGAATCTGCCAAATCTTCTATTTCAGAAGATATTGTCATTATTAAGCGAGCCTTTGAAGAGATTGAAATTGGAACTATCGAAACGATTACTGGTGCCGGTGGAGGAGTGATTTTTAGCCCGTCCATCTCAGATACAGAAGCTAAGACCATTGTACAAGGTCTTTGTGATCAGCTGTCGGAAAGCAATCGGATTCTTCCGGGGGGCTATATTTATCTATCTGATCTGCTCAGTACTCCATCCATTTTGAATAATATCGGACGGATCATTGCCAAAAGCTTTAAAGGTCAACAGATTGATGCTGTCATGACGGTTGCAACTAAGGGTGTACCTTTGGCCAATGCAGTAGCCAATGTTCTCAATGTTCCTTTTGTCATCGTTCGTCGGGATTTAAAGATTACAGAAGGGTCAACGGTCAGTGTCAACTATGTATCGGGCTCCAGCGGAGATCGTATTGAAAAGATGTTCTTGTCCAAGCGCAGTCTCAAGGCCGGCAGCCGCGTCTTGATTGTGGATGACTTCCTCAAAGGCGGGGGGACCATTACAGGGATGATTAGCCTCTTATCTGAGTTTGACTCTGAGTTGGCAGGTGTAGCTGTCTTTGCGGACAACGCGCAGGCCAATCGCGATTATCTGGACTATAAATCGCTCTTGAAAGTAACCAATATTGATGTCAAGGCGAATACCATTGATGTGGAAATTGGAAATATTTTTGATTAGGGAAAAGGGCGGAGATTATAGATGAAAACAGTTTTAGAAAAGTTTGACCACAGTCCGCTGTGGATTCGTTTAGGAGTATTGTCGATTTTATTTGGGATTCTGATTACTGGCATGCTTTTTGTGCAGGGACAGGCTAATTCCACCAGAAATTCAGTTAGTTCGGCTGCCAGCATCGCATCAAGCAGCTCTTCCTTACAACTGTCTTCTGCTCAAAAAGAAGCACAGGAAAAAGAAATTCAGGAAGAAGAGCGAGCAGTTCAGACCGCAGAAGAAGCGGTTAAACAGCTTGAAACCATGCAAACTTTGGAAGATTTGCAGCTATCTAAGACTGCAGCAGAGAAGGTCAAAGATGCAGCTACTAAGGCTAGATTCCAAAGCCGTATTCATGCAATAGCTGTCCTGATTGACCCAGAAGGGGCTCAGGCTGGTGTTTATGAAAATCCAGCTGCTGTATCAGAAGAAGCAGTGGCTCAGTCGCAGCAATAAGTTAGCAGAAATCTAATAAGCAGAGATAGGCTTAAAGTAGAAAAAATGTATTGACACAAAAGTATCGTCGTGCTATAATGATAGACGGTACTTTTTACTTTTGGTCTCTCAAAAGTGTACAGAGACGTGCTGACAAATGTTGCAAAAGTACACGCAGATGGTAGCTGTCACCAAGTGTATCATCACCAAAATTAAAAAAATACAGGAGAATGTAGATGCCTACAATTAACCAATTGGTTCGCAAACCGCGTAAATCAAAAGTAGAAAAATCTAAATCACCAGCTTTGAACGTTGGTTACAACAGCCATAAAAAAGTTCAAACAAACGTATCTTCACCGCAAAAACGTGGAGTTGCAACTCGTGTCGGAACTATGACACCTAAGAAACCGAACTCTGCCCTTCGTAAATTTGCCCGTGTACGTCTGAGCAACCTGATTGAAGTTACAGCTTACATCCCAGGTATCGGACACAACCTGCAAGAGCACAGCGTGGTGCTTCTTCGTGGTGGACGTGTAAAAGACCTTCCAGGGGTACGTTACCATATCGTCCGCGGTGCACTTGATACAGCAGGTGTTACTGATCGTAAACAAGGCCGTTCTAAATACGGTACTAAAAAACCAAAAGCATAAGGAAAGGGGAGAAAGATAAATGAGTCGTAAAAACCAAGCGCCTAAGCGCGAAGTATTGCCAGATCCGCTTTACAATTCAAAATTAGTTACTCGTCTTATCAACCGCGTTATGCTTGATGGTAAGCGTGGTACAGCGGCTTCTATCGTTTACGGAGCTTTTGATCAAATCAAAGAAGCAACTGGAAACGATGCGCTGGAAGTATTTGAAACAGCTATGGAAAACATCATGCCTGTACTTGAAGTTCGTGCTCGACGTGTCGGTGGTTCAAACTACCAAGTTCCAGTTGAAGTTCGTCCAGAACGTCGTACAACACTTGGACTTCGCTGGTTGGTAACTATTGCTCGTCAACGTGGTGAGCACACAATGGTTGACCGCCTTGCAAAAGAAATCTTGGATGCATCTAACAACACTGGTGCAGCTGTTAAGAAACGTGAAGACACTCACCGTATGGCTGAAGCTAACCGTGCCTTCGCACACTTCCGTTGGTAATAAAATGATACTAAGAGCGACAAAGGCGCAAGGCAAAAATAGGAAACTGATGCAGTGTTCAGTGAACACAAAGCAGTTTATCTTTTTTGCGCCGGGCCTCGCTCGGGTTCAAATTAGTTAACTCGAGCTTTTAGCTCTAGTTCAATTCAACTTATCTACAAGTTGAGACCAACAAAAACAAGATAAGCATTGAGAACGGGTAGGTCCTGCCTATCCGTTTTTGCTAAATAATGTTATAATAAACTGTAAAATAAATTAATAGGAGAAATAACCAAATGGCTCGCGAATTTTCACTTGAAAAAACTCGTAATATCGGTATCATGGCCCACGTCGATGCTGGTAAAACAACAACAACTGAGCGTATTCTTTACTACACTGGTAAAATCCACAAAATCGGTGAAACTCACGAAGGTGCGTCACAAATGGACTGGATGGAGCAAGAGCAAGAGCGTGGTATCACTATCACATCTGCTGCGACAACAGCTCAATGGAACAACCACCGTGTAAACATCATCGACACACCGGGACACGTGGACTTCACAATCGAAGTACAACGTTCTCTTCGTGTCTTGGACGGTGCGGTAACCGTTCTTGACTCACAATCAGGTGTTGAGCCTCAAACTGAAACAGTTTGGCGCCAAGCAACTGAGTACGGAGTTCCTCGTATCGTATTTGCTAACAAGATGGACAAGATTGGTGCTGACTTCCTTTACTCAGTAAGCACTTTGCATGATCGTCTTCAAGCAAACGCTCATCCAATCCAATTGCCAATTGGTTCAGAAGATGACTTCCGTGGAATTATCGACTTGATCAAGATGAAGGCTGAAATCTATACTAATGACCTTGGTACAGATATTTTGGAAGAAGATATCCCAGCTGAATACCTTGAGCAAGCTCAAGAATACCGTGAAAAATTGGTGGAAGCAGTTGCTGAAACTGATGAAGACTTGATGATGAAATACCTTGAAGGTGAAGAAATCACTAATGACGAATTGAAAGCTGGTATCCGCCGTGCGACTATCAACGTTGAATTCTTCCCAGTATTGTGTGGTTCTGCTTTCAAGAACAAGGGTGTTCAGTTGATGCTTGATGCAGTTATCGACTACTTGCCAAGCCCACTTGATATTCCAGCAATCAAAGGTATCAACCCAGACACTGAAGAAGAAGAAACTCGTCCTGCATCTGATGAAGAGCCATTTGCAGCTCTTGCCTTCAAGATCATGACTGACCCATTCGTAGGTCGTTTGACTTTCTTCCGTGTTTACTCAGGTGTTCTGAACAGCGGTTCATACGTATTGAACACTTCTAAAGGTAAACGTGAGCGTATCGGACGTATCCTGCAAATGCACGCTAACAGCCGTAACGAAATTGAAACTGTTTATGCGGGTGATATCGCTGCTGCCGTAGGTTTAAAAGATACAACTACTGGTGACTCATTGACAGATGAAAAAGCTAAGATCATCCTTGAGTCTATCAACGTTCCAGAACCAGTTATTCAGCTGATGGTTGAGCCTAAGTCTAAGGCTGACCAAGATAAGATGGGTGTTGCTCTGCAAAAACTGGCTGAAGAAGATCCAACATTCCGTGTTGAAACAAACGTTGAAACTGGTGAAACAGTTATCTCTGGTATGGGTGAGCTTCACTTAGATGTCCTTGTTGACCGTATGCGTCGTGAGTTCAAGGTTGAAGCAAACGTAGGTGCACCTCAAGTATCTTACCGTGAAACTTTCCGCGCTTCTACTCAAGCTCGTGGATTCTTCAAACGCCAATCTGGTGGTAAAGGTCAATTCGGTGACGTTTGGATCGAGTTCACACCAAACGAAGAAGGAAAAGGCTTCGAGTTTGAAAATGCTATCGTTGGTGGTGTAGTTCCACGTGAATTCATCCCAGCAGTAGAAAAAGGTTTGGTTGAGTCAATGGCTAATGGTGTCCTTGCTGGTTACCCAATCGTTGACGTGAAAGCTAAACTATACGATGGTTCATACCACGATGTCGACTCATCTGAAACAGCCTTCAAGGTTGCGGCTTCACTTGCTTTGAAAGAAGCTGCCAAGACTGCTCAGCCTGCTATCCTTGAGCCAATGATGTTGGTAACAATCACTGTTCCTGAAGAAAACCTTGGTGACGTTATGGGTCACGTAACAGCTCGTCGTGGACGTGTTGATGGTATGGAAGCTCATGGTAACAGCCAAATCGTTCGTGCCTATGTACCACTTGCTGAAATGTTCGGTTATGCAACAGTTCTTCGTTCAGCATCACAAGGACGCGGTACCTTCATGATGGTATTTGACCACTACGAAGATGTACCTAAGTCAGTACAAGAAGAAATCATTAAGAAAAACAAAGGTGAAGCTTAAGCTTTGAGCTAAACCTTGGCACTCGCGTTTGCGGGTGCTTTTTTTATTTTTAGAGAACCGACCACTCGATAAAAAGGGGAAATGAATGATCAGATGAATCTGAATTTATACTTTCTATTCTGTCTTGTAAGTTGTATTTCTACATTTTCAAAAGATACTGCTTTGCTTTTTCAAATCAATGAAAGTCAAAATGAAAGTTAGTGAAAGAATTCATAATACTTGTTAATAACAATGAAATCAGTTGCATTTTACCTCAATTAAGTATATAATAGAAATGTTGAAAGGTGATTTGTAGCAACTCAAGTTACTCTTTTCACATAAAAATTTTTTGATTTTCATAAGGAGGAAATCACGAATGGTAGTTAAAGTTGGTATTAACGGTTTCGGTCGTATCGGTCGTCTTGCTTTCCGTCGTATCCAAAACGTAGAAGGTGTTGAAGTTACTCGCATCAACGACCTTACAGATCCAGTAATGCTTGCACACCTGTTGAAATACGACACAACTCAAGGTCGTTTCGATGGTACTGTTGAAGTTAAAGAAGGTGGATTCGAAGTTAACGGTAAATTCGTTAAAGTTTCTGCTGAACGTGACCCAGAACAAATTGACTGGGCTACTGACGGTGTAGAAATCGTTCTTGAAGCAACTGGTTTCTTTGCTAAGAAAGATGCTGCTGAAAAACACCTTAAAGGTGGTGCTAAGAAAGTTGTTATCACTGCTCCTGGTGGAAATGACGTTAAGACAGTTGTATTTAACACTAACCACGACGTTCTTGACGGTACTGAAACAGTTATCTCAGGTGCTTCATGTACTACAAACTGCTTGGCTCCAATGGCTAAAGCACTTCAAGACAACTTCGGTGTTGTTGAAGGATTGATGACTACTATCCACGCTTACACTGGTGACCAAATGATCCTTGACGGACCACACCGTGGTGGTGACCTTCGTCGTGCTCGCGCTGGTGCTGCAAACATCGTTCCTAACTCAACTGGTGCTGCTAAAGCTATCGGCTTGGTTATCCCAGAATTGAACGGTAAATTGGACGGATCTGCACAACGCGTTCCTACTCCAACTGGATCAGTTACTGAATTGGTTGCTGTTCTTGAAAAGAACGTAACAGTTGATGAAGTAAACGCAGCTATGAAAGCAGCAGCTAACGAATCATACGGTTACACAGAAGATCCAATCGTATCTTCAGATATCGTAGGTATGGCTTACGGTTCATTGTTCGACGCAACTCAAACTAAAGTTCTTGATGTTGACGGCAAACAATTGGTTAAAGTTGTATCATGGTACGACAACGAAATGTCTTACACTGCACAACTTGTACGTACTCTTGAATACTTCGCGAAAATCGCTAAATAATTCAATGGTAAAAGAAAGAGGCTCATTTGAGTCTCTTTTTCTGTACCTTGCTTTGTGAGAATCATCAAAGACAGGGCTGTGGTTTATTGAGCTTCTATTTTCCAAATTTTTAGTCATATAGAAAGTCACTTTTGCTATATCTGTCTATTTTTCAAAATGCTTCAAGGGACTGTTTTGCAGTAAGAGAATCCAAGCATACTTTCCTTAAAGAAAACTATACCAATTTCATGCTTGACAAAGTGAAAAACTGTGTGTATACTAGCCTTGTTGGAGTTTTTGAACTTCAAGAAGACTATACCAATTTTAAATAAGAAGGGCTGGTTTCTAAGGCTAGAAATCAGAAGTAACGTTATGTGTGGAATTGTCGGAGTTGTCGGAAATCGCAACGCAACAGATATTTTGATGCAGGGCTTGGAAAAGCTGGAATACCGTGGTTATGACTCAGCTGGAATTTTTGTAACAACAGGGAAAACTTCTAGTCTGGTCAAGTCGGTCGGTCGTATCGCTGACCTACATGCTAAAATTGGCATTGATGTTGCTGGGACTACTGGTATTGGACATACTCGTTGGGCTACTCATGGAAAACCAAGTGAAAACAATGCCCATCCTCATACTTCACAGACTGGCCGTTTTGTCTTGGTTCACAACGGTGTGATTGAGAACTACCTTGATATTAAGAATACTTATCTAGCTGGTCATGATTTCAAGGGGCAGACAGATACAGAGATTGCAGTGCACTTGATTGGCAAATTCGCTGAAGAAGAAGGCTTGTCTCTTTTAGAAGCCTTTAAAAAAGCTCTCCACATTATCCGTGGTTCTTATGCCTTTGCTTTAGTAGACTCAGAAGATGCAGATGTTATCTATGTTGCTAAAAATAAATCACCGCTTCTAGTTGGACTGGGTGAGGGCTACAATATGGTCTGCTCAGATGCTATGGCCATGATTCGCGAGACAAGTCAGTTTATGGAAATTCATGATCAAGAGCTGGTTATTGTCCGTAAAGATAGTGTGGAAGTGCAGGATTATGACGGGCATACTCTGGAGCGTGAAAGCTATACTGCTGAGCTAGATCTGTCCGATATCGGTAAGGGGACTTATCCATACTATATGCTCAAAGAAATCGACGAGCAGCCAACTGTGATGCGTAAGCTCATCAGCGCTTATACAGATGATAAGGGGCAAGTATCAGTAGATGCGGATATTGTTAAAGCTGTTCAGGAAGCTGACCGTCTCTATATCCTTGCAGCTGGAACTTCTTACCATGCTGGCTATGCTTCCAAGCGTATGCTGGAAGAGCTGACGGATACACCTGTTGAGCTGGGCATTGCTTCTGAGTGGGGCTATGCTATGCCGCTCCTTAGCAAGAAGCCTCTCTTCATCTTTATCAGCCAATCTGGTGAAACAGCTGACAGTCGTCAGGTCCTAGTCAAGGCGAATCAGATGGGCATTCCAAGTTTGACCGTGACCAATGTTCCGGGTTCTACGCTTTCTCGGGAAGCCAATCATACCATGCTGCTGCATGCAGGTCCTGAGATTGCGGTTGCTTCTACTAAGGCCTATACAGCTCAAATTGCAACCTTGGCTTTCTTGGCTAAAGCTGTTGGCGATGCCAATGCTTCTGAAAAAGCGGAATCCTTTGACTTGGTTCACGAGCTGTCCTTAGTTGCGCAGTCTATTGAGTCCACTTTGTCAGAAAAGGAGTTGATTGACAATAAGGTCCGCGGCCTTCTAGAAACAACTCGCAATGCTTTCTATATCGGCCGTGGTCAAGACTACTATGTGGCGATGGAAGCTAGCTTAAAACTCAAAGAAATTTCTTATATCCAGTGTGAAGGCTTTGCTGCTGGTGAGCTCAAACACGGTACAATCTCTCTGATTGAAGACGGAACACCAGTTTTGGCCTTGCTTTCAGATGAAGTCTTGGCTAGCCATACTCGGGGCAATATTTCAGAAGTCGTAGCTCGGGGTGCCAAGGTGTTGACCATTGCTGAGGAGAATGTAGCCAAAGAAGGCGACGATATCGTGCTCAATCAGGTTCACCCATACCTGTCACCAATCTCTATGGTGGTACCGACACAGCTCATTGCTTACTTTGCAACCTTGCACCGTGGTCTGGATGTTGACAAACCGCGTAATCTGGCTAAGTCTGTCACTGTAGAATAAGCACAGAGGGCTATTGCCTATAAAAATTACCTATCTCATCCATAGAAAATATATATGGTCCTTATCTAAAAAGGGTACAAAAAATAAGGTTATTCAGCAGAGTCTGAAAAGCCTTGAAAAAGCTAGCTTAGTCTAGCTTTTTTATTTTGCTTTGATAAATATTTTTAATCAGGCTGATAGGGAAAATATATTTCCCAGGAGAAGGAGGGGATGGTAAGATATATTACAAATTCAAAGAAGGAGGAAGTAATGGCCAGCAAGAAAGAATTAGTGCTGAGAGCTTTTCGGGGTGAAGAAGTTGACCGAGTGCCTGTTGGATTCTGGTTTCACTTTGTAAGCCAAGAGGAAAAGATGCTGGGCCTAGATAATCCAGTGATTTTCAATAAAAGTGTTGAGGGGCATGCTGCTTATGTTCGAGCTGCACGGCCAGACTTTGTCAAGATTATGAGCGATGGCTTCTTTAAGTATCCCAGCGAGCTTTATTCGGATCATATTGTGTCCATTCGGGACTTGGCAGCTATCCAGTCTATCGGAGAGCATCATCCTTGGGTTGAGCAGCAGATTGAGATAGTTAAAGCTGTAAAGGCAAGCTATCCGGAGGACCTCGCTTCCTTCTACAATATTTTTGCGCCGGTCTCCTATCTCAAGCGCTGGTTCCGCCGGGAAGGGTCGCGAGGAGATAGAGAAATTGCAGATTTTCTGGTAGAGGATCCCGAGCTGACAGGACATGTTTTAGATGTCATTGCCACTGATATTGCTATTTTGACTAGACGCATCATTGAGGAAGCGGGCATTGAGGGGATTTATCTCAGTACCCAGCAAATCCAAGATGGTCGGGTAGATGGGGCCAGTTATCGTCGTTATATTGAGCCTAGTACGGTCAAGGTTCTGGATGCAGCCAATGCAGCTGGCGGTCAGAATATTCTCCACATTTGCGGCTTTGAAGGAGCCAGCAATGATTTGGAACTGTTCAAAGACTATCCGGCTCAAGTCTTTAACTGGGCAACTCATCATGAGGGTGTCAGCTTAGCGGAAGGGCGCAAGCTCTTTGGCGGTCAGACTGTCCTGGGCGGCTTTGAAAATGGCAGAGCAGCTCTTCTAAATACAGGCAGTCGTGCAGAGTTAGAGGCTGAGACCAAGCGGCTGCTGGTTGAAACTGGCAGTCAGGGAGTGATTCTAGGGGCTGACTGCACTGTACCAGATGATTTTGAAATAGAAAGATTGGACTGGATCCGCCAAGCAGCTAGTCAGTTCTGACGGACTTGCCAAAGTCCTAAAGAGTGATTTTCAACTCTTTCAAGGAGGAAGATAGATGAATCGGTATCAAAAAAGAATTGCTGCTCTTGCTCTGATATTTTTGATAATAGGAACCTTTCTTAGCATCAGTCAGATTTATGCTCATCAGTCTTCAGACAAAAAAGAAGATGATTTGCAGGTGCTCAAGAAATTACCAGAGCAGTCAACTGGATTGATGCAGCCCAATGATATTGCTGCCCTGCTCTTGTCAGATTAGAATTTTACTTAAAAAGATGAATTAGCCTAATTAAAAAGCTAACAAACAACTCATTGACTAGATAGGAACAATAAAAAAGGAGAGAAGATGACTTCAAAAAGAGAATTAGTACTGAAGGCTTTCAGAGGAGAGCCCGTTGACCGAGTGCCAGTTGGTTTCTGGCATCATTTTACCAGCGAGGATGAGTGGCTGGCTGGTTTTGGAAATCAGGCCATTATTGAGAAAAATCTGGCAGGCCATCAAGCTTTTCTGGCAGAAGTCGAGCCAGACTTTATCAAGCTGATGAGTGACGGTTATTTTGCCTATCCTAACGAGCGCTTGAAAAAAGTCCAATCTATCAAGGAGTTGGCAGATATTGAGTCGCTAGGTGCTGACCACCCTTGGATTAGTGAGCAGGTGGAACTGGTTCAGAAGATTAGGGCTAGCTTTACAGAGGACTTGGTCGCTATTTACAATATTTTTGCGCCAGTAACCTATTTCAAATGGTTGGTCGGTAAGGTTGCTGGAGGGGATGACATCATTGCAGAATTCCTAGCAGAGGATGCGGTGCTCACGAAGCTGGTGCTGGATGTGATTGCTCAAGATATTGCTGCTTTGACAGAGCGAATTATCAAGGAAGCTGGTGCGGATGGAATCTATCTCAGTGTTCAGAGCATTCAGGATGCACGGGTGTCGGCTGAAGACTATAAGACTTTTATTGCTCCTAGTGAATTGGCAGTGCTGGAAGCAGCCAATGCGGCTGGCGGAGTGAATATCCTGCACATTTGTGGCTACGAAGGCGCGCGAAACGATGTTCATCTTTTCACTGACTATCCAGCTCAGGTCATCAACTGGGCAGTGGGGCCAGAAGGCATCAGTCTAGCGGAGGGCCGGAAATTGTTTGGCGGTCGCACTGTTCTCGGTGGTTTTGAAAACGGCAAGAATAGCCTTCTCTACACGGGCAGTCAAGCAGCTATTCAAGACGAGACCAAGCGATTGATAGCAGAGGCTGGCAAGGAAGCTTTGATTATCGGGGCTGACTGTACTATTCCAAGCGATATTGAGGCAGAGCGGATTCAGTGGGTTCGCCAAGCAGCAAGTTTAGCATAAGAAGGAGACGAAAGAATGAGCAAGAAAAAATGGATTATTGTTGTAGCGGCAGTGATTGCTATTGTAGCGGCGACTTATTTGGGGCGGACCTTGACAGGTGCTTCATCTAGCAAGACGAGCAGCTCTGCATCTGGCAGTGGCAAGGTCACGACTTTGAAAGTGGCACATACACAGAACTATGTTCCCTATGACTTTGTGGATGAAAAGGGAGAATCAGATGGCTATGAGGTTGCTGTTCTCAAGGCTATTGATGAGAAGTTGCCTGACTATCAGTTTGAATATACCGGTACTAGTGATGAGGATCTCTTAGTCGGTCTGGAATCTGGGAAATATGATATTGGAACCAAGGGAGCATGGTACACCGAAGAGCGGGCGAAGAAGTTCATCATTCCAAAAAGCCCAATCGGCGCTAGCATTATAGGTTTCACTATCCGCAAGGAAGACGCTGAAAAATACAAGACTATTGATGATTTTGCTAAGGAAAAGGGTAAGCTGGTACCGATCTCTCCGCAGAATGCTCAATGGGCCGTTATCGAAGAGTATAATCAGAAGCATAGCGGTGCTCCTATTGATTTGACTGCAGCAGAGTCCTTCAAGGTAGCTGATGCTTATGCTTGGGTTCTGGAAGGGCGCTACGATGCTTTCTTTGACATCAAGCTGTCATTTGAAAAAGCTGTGACGGACAAGGAAGGTTCTTACCATCAGTATGCGGATCAACTGACTTGGTTCCCTTACAAGGGGATTCCGACCTATCCCCTGCTTCATAAAAACGAAAAGAATGAAGAATTTGCCAAGGCATACGAAAAGGCAATTAAGGAACTGGAAAAAGACGGAACCTTGGCTAAACTATCGGAGAAGTATTTCGGAGAAGATGTCTTCTCTTATGTGGACAAGAATTAGTGGCTGCTGTCTGCTGACCACGGAAAATCAAAGGCTGACTGATAAGCTATCTGAATACAGAGCTGGTTGCTTCTAAGCTGACCTTGATGCTGTTTGAAGGAATTTTCAAAGAGGATAGCTAGGCGAGAGCATGGCTGCTCCAAGCTGAAAGTGCCCGTCCAAGAGAAGCTTATTCTATCTAATCACTGTCGAAGGAGAAGAAATTATGGTCTCGTATGACTTATCCCGTGTCTTTGGCCTGCTGCCTAGTCTGCTGCAGGCTCTGCCGACCACTTTATGGATTATGTTTGTGACAGCATTGATTGGCTCCTTACTGGGTGGTCTGTTGGCTTGGGCTCAGATCGCCGAGGAGCAGTCTTTAGCTGGTCTGGCTAGAGGATATATATTTATCCTTAGATGTACACCACCTATCGTCTTGCTTTTCTTGGTTTTTTATGGCATTCCAGAGTTTTTAGAATGGTGGCTGGGGCTGGATATCAATAATTGGTCGCGGACTGTGTTTGTCATCATCACCATGATTCTGCTCTTTGCGGCTATGATTGCGGAAGTCTTCAAGGCAGCCTATCTTGCTGTTCCCAAGGGACAGACCGAGGCAGGTCTCAGTATTGGCTTGACACCGGTGCAGACTTTTCTGCGCATTATCCTGCCACAGGCTTTTCGCATCGCCCTGCCCAATCTTACTACCTCCTTTCTTAATCTCATGCGGGATGCTGCGCTGGCTTATACGATTGGAGCTGTTGATGTCATGGGAGCGGGGCAAAATCTCATCAGCCGTAATCTGGGAAATTATTCCCTCGAAACCTATACAGCGGTGGCCTTGATTTACTGGGGAATTGCTCTAGTGGTTTCGCTGGCTTCCCAGCTTCTGGAAAAAAGTCTGACAGTCAAGGAGAGGTGAAGCATGGATTTGAATTATATTGTAAATACCTTTCTGGTTACTCTGAAAGGCATTCCAGTAACCCTGATCATTATGGTGGTGGCTATTCTGCTCAGCTTTATTCCGGCTCTGCTTCTAGCTCTGGGACAGATTTATAAAGTTCGAGGTGTACGGACCTTTTCGGTGGTTTATCTGGCCTTTATTCGGGCAACGCCTCCTATTTTGCTCATTCTCTTTTTCTACAGTCTTTTTCCTAGTTTACTGAATCAAATTTTTAAAAGTCTGGGCAGTCAGGTAGATGTCTTTAAGTTCAATCCGCTTTACTATGCTTTCATCATCTATAGCCTGATGACGACAGGTAGTTTGTCGGAAATACTGCGCTCTGCCATTTTGACAGTGGATAAAGGGCAGTTGGAGGCGGCTCAAGCGATTGGTTTAACGAATTTTCAAGCTTATCGGAGGATTGTTTTTCCTCAGGCATTGCGCTCTGCCCTCCCCAATCTGGCCAATCTGGTTATCAATCTAGTCAAGGGAACCTCGCTGGTATTTGTCATGACGGTCAAGGATATCACAGCCTTGGCTAAGATAGAGGCCTCCCACTCTTACCAGTATTCAGAGTCTTACTTGGTTATTTTTGTTATTTATCTCATTATTTGCGGCTTAATTCAGTGGATGTTTAGGGGCTTGGAAAAGCGCTACGCTCTTGCTTAGGAAGGAAAGATTATGTTAGAAGTAAAACATATCTCCAAACGATTTGGAGAGCACCAGGTGCTGGCAGATGTCAGTCTCAAGGTCAATCAAGGTGACGTTGTGGTTATTCTGGGACCCTCAGGCTCTGGGAAAACAACATTTCTGCGCTGTCTGAATCACTTAGAAAAAGCGGATGGCGGTCAGCTGACTTTGTCTGGTAAGGACTATGATTTGGCTAAACTCAGCAAAAAAGAGATTTTGGAAATTCGTAGAAAAACGGCCTTTGTCTTTCAGCATTATAATCTCTTTGCCAATAAAACAGCCCTTGAAAATATCTTAGAGGGCTTAGTGATCGCTCGTAAGATACCGAGGGAAGAAGCGCTTGAGATTGCGGAAGAGTCCTTGAAGCGCGTGGGCCTCTTGGCCTACAAGGACTATTATCCCTCTCAGCTATCAGGCGGCCAGCAGCAGCGGATTGGGATTGCGCGTGCCATTGCTGTCAAGCCAGATGTCATCCTGCTGGATGAACCAACTTCGGCTCTAGATCCGGAACTGGTCGGCGAAGTTCTCAGCGTCATGAAACAGCTGGCTCAAGAGGGAGTGACCATGGTCGTTGTGACCCACGAGATGAGCTTTGCTCGTGATGTGGCCAACCATGTCATCTTTATGGACGGAGGTCACATCATCGAAGAAAATCCTCCTCAGGAATTCTTCAGCAGTCCAAAGGAAGAGCGGACCCAACAGTTTCTGTCCCGCATTTTGTCAGATGCCAGTTATAGTGTAGAGTATATGATTTAAAAATCTGGATTATGTCCAGATTTTTATTATAAAAAAGCGTCTTTATAGGAACGAAAAGGACCTCAACGACTTTCTCGATTACATTTGTAAATTTATTTTAAAAAATTATGTAAAATCTATTGACAAATAAATTCTGTCATGATAAAATTACAACTGTAAACAAAAAAGTTTACGTAAATTTAATCAGAAGGTATGAATACAGCCGGAAGGCAATTATTTTTGGGAGGATTAAAAGTTATGTAAAATTATCTTCTTCTGAAAGAGATCAATTTCACTCATAAAAGCAGGGACTGATTCAGTCTTGATTTTTGAAAATGAAATAAGTTATGTAAAATAATAGATAGGAGAAGATCTCCCAAATGAAAATTTATAGTAGATAAGGAAGAGATTTCTTATCTGAAACTTTGGTAAAAATAAAAATTATGTAAAGCAAAATATGAAAAAAGCGAGGTAATGCTATGAACAACAACTACAACAATTTTAACAATATGGACGACCTTTTCAACCAACTCATGGGGCGCATGGGTGGCTACAACAGCGAACACCGGCGCTACTTGATTAATGGTAGAGAGGTCACACCGGAAGAGTTTGCTCAGTACCGGGCTACTGGCAAGCTCCCTGGCCAAGGAACAAGTGAGCAGACTGGCCAAACTGCTGCTAATGCGCCTAAGCAAGATGGTATCCTAGCTAAGCTGGGTCGTAATCTGACCCAAGAAGCGCGTGATGGAAAGTTAGATCCAGTCATTGGGCGTAATAAGGAAATCCAAGAAACAGCTGAAATCCTTTCTCGCCGGACTAAGAACAATCCAGTTCTGGTCGGAGATGCAGGTGTCGGAAAGACCGCTGTAGTGGAAGGTTTGGCTCAGGCTATCGTCAATGGTGATGTGCCAGCGGCTATCAAGAACAAAGAAATTATTTCTGTTGATATTTCTGGTCTGGAAGCTGGTACCCAGTATCGTGGTAGCTTTGAAGAAAATATCCAAAACTTGGTCAATGAAGTCAAGGAAGCTGGCAATATCATCCTATTCTTTGATGAAATCCATCAAATCCTAGGAGCAGGATCTATCGGTGGAGATAGTGGCTCTAAGGGCATGGCGGATATTCTCAAACCAGCACTTTCTCGTGGAGAGTTGACCGTCATCGGGGCTACCACTCAGGACGAGTATCGTAACACCATTCTCAAAAATGCAGCTCTGGCTCGCCGTTTCAATGAAGTCAAGGTCAATGCACCGTCTGCCGAAGACACCTATCAGATCCTTCGAGGCATTCGGGACCTGTATGAAAAGCACCACAATGTCATCCTGCCGGATGAAGTGCTGAAAGCGGCTGTGGATTACTCTGTTCAGTATATTCCACAACGGAGCCTGCCAGACAAGGCGATTGACCTGGTCGACGTGACTGCTGCCCACTTGGCAGCCCAGCATCCAGTGACTAATGTTCATGCGGTTGAAAATGAGATTGCTGAACAGAAAGATAAGCAGGAAGCGGCTGTTGAGAAAGAAGATTATGAAGCAGCTCTAAATGCCAAGACCCGCATTGAAGAGTTGGAAAAGAAAATTCAAAATCACACTGAGGATATGAAAGTGACTGCTACAGTCAACGACATAGCAGAGTCTGTTGAGCGGATGACAGGTGTGCCGGTATCTCAAATGGGTGCCAGCGACATTGAGCGCCTCAAGGGCATGAATGACCGTCTCAAAGCCAAGGTGATTGGCCAAGACAAGGCTGTAGAAGCTGTGGCTAGGGCTATCCGCCGTAACCGTGCAGGCTTTGATGAAGGCAACCGTCCAATCGGAAGCTTCCTCTTTGTTGGTCCAACTGGCGTCGGAAAAACTGAGTTGGCTAAGCAACTGGCTTTGGATATGTTTGGTACCAAGGAAGCGATTATTCGTCTGGATATGTCAGAATACTCCGACCGGACTGCTGTTTCCAAGCTGATTGGTACCACTGCAGGCTATGTCGGCTATGATGATAACAGTAATACCCTGACCGAGCGTGTGCGCCGCAATCCTTACTCTATCATTCTCTTGGATGAGATTGAAAAGGCGGATCCACAAGTGATTACCCTTCTCCTTCAAGTTCTGGATGACGGTCGTTTGACGGATGGTCAAGGGAATACAGTCAACTTCAAGAACACGGTTATCATTGCGACTTCCAATGCTGGCTTTGGCTACGAAGCAGGCTTGGAAGAGGATGCTGAAAAGCCTGATTTGATGGATCGACTCAAAGCTTATTTCCGTCCAGAATTCCTCAATCGTTTCAATGCGGTTATTGAGTTCTCTCATCTCAAGAAAGAAGATTTGATGGAGATTGTTAATCTCATGCTGATCGAAGTAAATCAAACCTTGAGCAAGAAAGAAATTAATCTGGCTGTATCCGATGCAGCAAAAGAATTCCTGCGTGACGCTGGTTATGACCAAGTCATGGGTGTTCGTCCGCTCCGCCGTGTCATTGAGCAGCAAATCCGTGACAAGGTGACTGACTTCCACTTGGATAATCTAGATGCTAAGCACTTGACAGCCGATTTAGAAGATGGTGTCTTAGTTATTCGTGAAAAGGGTGCTGACGCATCTGAAAAAGACAAGCAAGCAGAATAAAGCTTACTAAGACAATTAAGTTTTCAAAGACCTCCTTCTTAGATGAAGGCAGGTCTTTTTTGTTAAGTAGGAATTCCAAATTACTTTCTGTGAATAAATTAGTATCTATCCCAACATCTCGACTAAATTCTCCTTGATATTGCTGAAGCAGTCGATGACTCGAATCAACCTAGCTTCTCTCAAATAAGAGAGATGAATAATTTTTTGACGAAAGGAGACTGCTATGAAACAGTCCATAACTACAATTAAACGCAATGTCATTATCTTTGCCATTCTCAGCACCCTATGTGGCTGGATTGGTTATGTTGTTGATAAAGTAACCGGCCAAGCTCATTACGAAAATATCGGAACAGAGATAGGAAGTGGTTTTTTTAGGGATGCTGATTTGGCTGGTAACTCCGTTAATCTGTACCATCTTTCTTCGAAGCTTTGGCGGAGACGGCTGGAAAGAGGCTGGTTTTTCCATTAATTTTAAAAATAACAAAAAAATTATAGCTTGTTAGTTTTTTAGTCTACCCTCTTGTTACGATGATAGTGATACTCTTGGGACTGATGACACAAGGAATCAGAGTGACAGGTGTGAAGGTTGAGTTCACGTCCTATCTTGGAATCTTGCTAACACAGGTCAGAACTCAATTCATAAAAAATATTTTTGAAGAATCTGTTTGGAGGGCAAATCTTACTAATCAATTAATCAAATAAAAATTATCCGATTTAAAACTATATCTACTTGTTGGCTTTATCTGGTGGATTTGGCATCTGCCTTACATTATGAAGTTTCTGTCTGAGAGAGAAATCCAAAATACCTTGCCGGTTAGAAGGCTTACATTCTTCCTTATCGGGATGATAACTGTTGTATGCTGGACGGACATGTATACAGAGATTTTTAGAATTACTAAATCAGTTTGGCCACTGGTAATTATGCACACTATGGAAGATGCGGTTATAAATCCTTTACGATTACTATTCTTTGTCTCGGTAGAAAAAAATCAAGCTTTCCTCTTCTCGCTTTCAGTGGGGATGATTCCGACTATTCTTTATCTACTCGTCGGCCTAGCTATACGGAAATGGAGAAAAAAACAGGAGTATGGAAAGGCGAGCTAACAGAGTAACAAAAGATGATAATGTTGATTTATTTTTCTATTTAATAGAGGTAAAAGGCTATCAAAAGTCTGTAAAAATGGAAAAAGTTGACATTTCAATGAGTTATGTTCTAATTTTTTGTACATTTTCAAGTTTTTATATATGTAAATGTCAGAAAAAAGTGTATAATGGATTAGTAAATTAAATTTTAGGAGAGGATTTAATTATGAAAAAGTTGGATATTACAACCATGCCCGACTATAGGAAAGTCGAGGCTGTTGTTCAGTTGTTAGTTAATGGAACCTTAACTAGTTATCGAATTGCGACGGATGCAAACATCAGCAAGATGAGTATCCTGACCTTAACTAAAGGGACCAGTAAGATTAAGAACATTACTTATCAAACTGCGATGGCCTTAATTAATTGGTATGAAGAAAACCATGAAAAATATGGCATTACTATTCATCAAAAGGCCGCAGGATAGTCTAAAACTATGATGTAGCTCAAACCTAACCCAGCTAACCATTTGGATAGCTGGGTTTTTCTATGCCTCTTAATGAGACAAGCCGTGGGCGCAGTCGAATTTAGAGGCATTGATGCAGACTGA